>NZ_JBNYXY010000020.1:0-17401 GCF_051380895.1 Janthinobacterium breve
AACAACTTTGCGCCGATGATAGTGCTGCAACCAGTGTGAAAGTAGGTTATCGTCAGGCTTGTTATTCGCAGTAGAGAAAAACCCCGCCAGCAATGGTGGGGTTTTTTTTCGTCTGGTGCTTTGGCATGCTTGCACCCCAACCGCAAGGTGCTGGGGTCAGACCCTCAATACCGCCAACGCAAAAGTCATCGCTAACGTGCGAGGGGGGGCTGACCCCGGCTGTACAGGCGTCGGGTTTTATCGACTCACGTCTTCCCAGCTCACGCCAAACTTCGTCAGGTATTTTTTCAGCCTGTCGGCGTCATTCGGCTTGGCTTTCGCCGCACGCGAGATGGCATACAGCGTGCGGCCCGCATCGGACAGGCTGTTCGATTGCCGGCACACCTGGATCACAGCCTGCAACTGCAGCGCATCGAACAGGTCGAGTTGCGCGGCGGCTTCGGCTCCCATAATATCGGACAGGTCCACTTCCGTGCCACCGCGATGGTCGCCGTAATGCTGCCACATCCGCTGTAGGCGCTTGATTTCTTCGTCGACCAAGCCATCCGTGATGCGACCCGCTTCCGATAAGATGGCCAGACGCGTGACAGCGGCAGACAGCTCGCGGAAATTGCCGTTCCATACCGAGGTGGACAAGGTGGCGAAACGCATGAAGCGCTCGCGTGCCTCCTTGTTGAAGCGTACGCGTTCGCCCGTCTCGGTGACGCGGCGCGCAAGAAAGGATTTGCCGGCGCCGGTCGGCCCCATCAACAGCATGGGTGCTTTCGATTTGATGGCGACGCGCTCGATTTCCTCGATCATGCCGTTGAACTTCGCATTGTGCGTGGCGATGCCGGACTTCAGGAAGGCCGCGCCCTCGGCCTGTTCGCGCGTAAAACGGTGGGCGATCTGGTCGTAGCGCGACAGATCGCGGTCAATCAATGCGTAGCTGCCGGGATTGCCGGCGGCCAAGCGCCTGTTGAACGAGGTGCGCACCTATCTGACGACGGACGCGGCCGTGGGCGAGCACCTGGCCGACCAGCTCTTGCTGCCCATGGCGCTGGCGGGCGGCGGTACCTTCAGTTGCAGCACGGTACCGCAGCATGCGTTAACGAATGCGGAGGTGATTGCCCGATTTTTGCCCGTGCATATCACTTTCGAGCAGCAGGAGCGGAACAGCATCTGCACGGTGGCCGCCGCCTAACGCGCGCGGTGATACAACTACGTGTTGCAGTTGTTCCAAATTGATACATGGGCGGCCGGATGTGGGGCATGTACGCATGGCATGGCATTTGCTCTTCTTGGATATTCACTAAAAAACCAAGGAGACCAGCATGACCTATTCTATCCGTACCCTGCTCGGCGTGGCGGCCGCCGGCGCCGTTGCCCTCACCTCCCTGCTGACCTTGCCGCATGCCTATGCGCACGGCAATGTCACGCCGCAAAGCGTCGATACCACGGGCTTGCCCAAGGTGGGCGACAAATGGCTCGAGCAAAACCCGTATCGGGGCAACAAGCTGGCCTTGACGGTCGGCACTTCGGCCTACAACCAGAATTGCGCACGCTGCCACGGCATCGAAGCTATCTCGGGCGGCATCGCGCCGGACTTGCGCCAGCTCGACCGCGATTGCTTCGGTATCAAGAATGAGACAAAGAAACAGGCTTGCTACAAGGAAACGGACAATTATTTCCTGGCGACCATCCGTCACGGTAAAGTACGCAATGGCGCCGTGTACATGCCGCCGTTCGAAGGCGTCTTCAACCAGGAAGCCATGTGGGCCATCAAGACCTATCTAGAAACCCGCCGCGAATCCAACTAAGAACACCTATCAAAACCTACTGCGCGTCGGTATTTGCGGCCTGCGATGCTCACTGTACCTTCGTACAGTTGCGCTTCTCAGCCACAACTCCCTTCCGCTCGCTACGGTTTTGTTAGGTGTTGTGAGTAGAACTGATAACGAAGGAGTCCCATGCGTTCATTTCAACTCCCGGGTACGCGCGCGATGATCTCGCTTGCCTGCCTGGCGCTGTGCGCAGCCGCGCCGGCGCGCGCCGGCTGGCAGAAAGTGCAGCAGTCGGGCAGCCTGAAAGTGGCTGTGTATAACGAGTTCGCGCCGTTTTCCGACAAGGGGGCGGGCATCGATATCGATATCGCCGAAGCGCTGGCGAAAAAGCTGGGTTTAAAACTGAGCTTGCTACCCTTTCCTGCCGGCGAAAACCTCAACGATGACTTGCGCAATATGGTGTGGAAGGGCCATTACCTCGGTTATGGTCCCGCCGATGTGATGTTGCATGTACCGGTCGACAAGAAGTTGATGGCGGATAACGACAAGGTCGAGATCTTTGCGCCGTATTACGTGGAAACCGTGCGCCTGGCGCGCAGCGCGCAAGCCGTGCCGCAATTCGATGGCGTCGCTTCGCTGGCCGGCAAGCGCATCGGCGTGGAAAAGGTGTCGATCGCCGCCATGCTGATGCTGGGTGAAGACAATGGCAAGTACCGCGACGACGTGCGTATCTTCGACACGGCCGCCGAAGCCTTGCAGCAATTGCAGGCGGGCCAGCTCGACGCCGTGCTGGCCAACCGCTCGGAAATCGAGTCGGTGCTGAAAAGCGATCCCGCTTTTCCCTTGAGCGAAGTGGCGTTCGCCCGCTTGCCGCGTGCCGGCTGGGCCGTGGGCTTGGCCGTCAGCCGCCAGCAGCTCGACGTGGCGAAATTGCTGCAGGCGGCCATGAACGAGATGGCGGCCAGCGGCGAGTTGAAAACCATTTTTGAGAAGTATGGCGTGAAGGAAGCGCGGCCCTGAAGTAGCTTGCTCTAGTTTAAAAGCCCGCGCATCGGAAGAGGCGCGGGCTTTTTGTCATGGGAACGCCTGAAAAATGTTCAGGGCAAGGCGCATTGCCGCAGGCAGTACGAATAGTACGACCAGGCAATGCAACGCGGCCATGGACTTTTTCTCAGGTGTCCTTAGAAGGAATACTGGGCGCTGACGCCTAGCAACCAATTGCGTCCCGGCGCCGCTTCATAGTAGCGCTTGTTGCTGTCGCCGACGATGACGGAGCCCACGTAAGTCTTGTCAAAAAGATTGTTCAGACGGGCAAATTCCTTGAAGCGCCAATTGCCTACGTTTTGCTTGGCGTTGAACCGCGCATTGAACACCGTGTAGCCGGGCGCCGGCTTTTCGCTGTTGCTGTCTTCCGCATACACCTGCTTGCTGGCCACGCTTTCCAGCGCTGCGCCAAAACGGTCGAGCGTGTCTTTCCAGGCCAGTTCCGCGAACAGGTTGGCGCTGGGCACGCCCGGCAAGCGGCTGCCTTCGCGCACGCTGCCAAACGCCTGGTCATACACGGCGTGCAGGCTGGTCAGCGCCACTTTTGTCGTGAAGCCATATGGCAGGTTCGAATCCAACGACACTTCCATACCCTGGCGCAAGGTCTTGCCCGCATTACGGTAGCTGGTGCGTCCGCCGCTGGAACTGTCGACCACCAGCTCGTCATTCGTCTTGATCTGGAACACAGCTGCGTTCAGGTGCGTGTTGTTGCTGATCCTGGCCTTGACGCCCGCTTCCAGGTTGGTGCTGGTGGCTGGTTTTAAGTTGAAATTGAAGCCGCCAGCCGTGCCCGAGTAAAACAGTTCGTTCAGGGTGGGCGCTTCGAAGCCGCGCGCGGCGCTGGCGTAAACGTTGACGTTCGGCGTCAGTTTATACAGCAAGCCCAGCACCGGTGTCGTGTGGCTGTATTCCAGGCTGCCACTATCGTTGCCATTGCTGAAGAAATGGTCGTTGACCGATATCTTCATCTTGCTGTAGCGCAAACCTACGCTGAGCAGCCACGGCCCGCTTTGCCATTCCGCCTGGATATACGGATCGAGGCTGGAGACGACATCCTGCTCGTCGCGGCGCAGCTTGCCCTTCACGCCAAAGGTATTGCCGATGTAATTTTCATAGCCGGTGCGGTCATCGCTGGAGCGGGCGTAATCGATGCCGATGGTGGTGCTCAACTTGCCACCCGCTAATTGGTTGACATGCAGCCAGTTGGTATCGATGCCGTAGAAGTTGCGCTGGAAATCGATCACGCCACCTGAATTTTTTGGCGATGAGGTTTGAGCAGCCTGTGGAATTGACTGATATTGAATTACATCGCGGTTTCCTCCATACACCATCACATGCAGGCGGTCCTCGCCGAATCGCTGTTCATAGGCAGCGCCGATTTGCTGGTGATCAATGCTCTTGCGCGTGTTGTAGCGTTCGGCAAAGCTGCGCTTCGGATTCTGGTCATCTTTGGGGTCGATGTCGCCGACGCGCGGGTCGCGGGCAAACGTGGGCCAGGTGACACCCAGCGGATCTTGCGTATTGCCCTGGTGCAGGCTGTTGGCGACGATGGTCAGCTTGCTGTCCGCATTGGGCTTGACGGTGATCTTGCCGAACGCCTGTTCGCGCGTGGCGGCGCTGTGGTCGCGGAAGCCGTCGGTGCGGAAGCGCGAACCGTCGAGCACGTAGCCGATGCCGCCTGCCTGGCCTTGCGCCGAAAGGTCCACCTTGCTGGTGCCGAAGCTGCCGCCTGTCACGTTCAATTCGACGGACGGGGGATTTTGCCCATCCTTGGAAAACAGCTGGATCACGCCGCCCGAATGGTTGCCGTAGATGGCAGAAAACGGTCCGCGCAGCACTTCGATGCGCTCGGCCGTATCGAGGTTGAAGGTAGCGGCCTGGCCTTGGCCATCGGGCATGCTGGCAGGAATGCCATCGCTGATCAGTTTGACGCCGCGCACGCCGAAGGCCGAGCGGGCGCCGAAGCCGCGTGACGAGATTTGCAAGTCTTGCGCATAGTTCTGGCGGTTTTGCACGACCAGGCCCGGCACGGCGGCCAGCGCTTCCGACGCATTGACGCGGATTTGGCCATCCTGGATGCGGGCGCTGTCGACGACGTCGATGGACGCCGGCACTTCCTGGCTGGGGTGGGCGATGCGGCTGCCGCTGACGACCACCGTATCCATGAGTTGCCCGGTGGCCAGGTCAGCGGACTCGGCGGCGAAAACGTGTGGGGCCAGGGTGGCGCTGCCGGCGACAAACAGGCTGGCAATGGTGTTCAGGCGGAAACGATGCTGCATGCGGGTTCTCCAATGTGAATAAAAGCCTGCTTGAGCGCGTGAGCGGCGCAGGTCTGCCTAGTCTTATCAAGCAATATGCCTGCCATGTCTCCATTGGTGGGCTGAAATTATACGCGTGCCCGTGGCACGGCGTTTGCATGCAGCAATGGTCAGAGGCGCCGATGCCGTGCGCTTTCCCCTCGTTTTGCCATTCAAAAGGTGATTATGCCCAACTTCTTCTCGCGCTTGCGCCTGGTTTGCTGGCTGCTGCCTGCGCTTGCCAGCAGCGCCATCCAGGCCGCTCCGTTCGCCTATGTGCCCAATGAAAAATCGGGCACCCTGAGCGTGATCGACACGGCGAATGACCAGGTGGTGCGCCAGATCGCGGCAGGCAAGCGTCCACGCGGCATCGCCGCCGACCCGACCGGACGCCAATTGTTTGTCACGGATGCGGCCAGCAGCGCCTTGCTGCTGATCGATAACGCTGCCGGCACGCCCGTGCGCACGGTGGCGCTGGGCAATTCGCCCGAGGGTGTCAGCGCTTCCCAGGACGGTCGATATGTGGCCGTGGCCGTCGAAGAAAACAATAGCGTGGCATTGCTCGATGGCCAGAAGGGCACATTGCTCGCCGACATCAAGGTGCAGGGACGCAACCCGGAACATGCCGTGTTCAGCCCGGATGGGCGCTGGCTGCTGGTCAGTGCGGAAGAGGCCGAGCAAGTCGATGTCATCGATGTGGCGCAACGCCGCCAGGTAGCCTCCATTGCCGTGGGCCTGCGTCCGCGCGGCATCGGTTTCAGTCCGGACTCTGGCCGCGCCTACGTGGCGTGCGAACTGGTCAACGCCGTGTATGTGATCGACATGGCCGCGCGCAAGGCGATTGCCACTATTCCAGCGGGCAAGAATGCCAACGGTATCGCCATCCATCCCAGTGGCAAGCAGGTGTACGTCTCGAACGGCATCGATGGCACGGTGATGGTGATCGACACGGTCAGCCACCAGGTCACGGCCACCATTCCCGTCGGCAAACGCCCGTGGAACATGGCCATCACGCCCGATGGCAGCAAGCTGTATGTGGCCAATGGCCGCTCGAACAGCGTTTCCGTCATCGACACGGCCAGCGCGCGCAAGGTGGCCGATATTGCCGTGGGCGAATTGCCATGGGGCGTGGTGATTCGTTAGTGGTACAGGAACAGGTGTTCCAGTCTGGTACACCTGTTCCATTGTGCAGCGGCGAAAGGGCGCAGCAGCAGAGCTGGCCCGGATTGGAACAGGACGCCGCCACCTTGTTCAGAACGCAAACAGATCCACGCCCTCCTTTCATGCCCCGGGCATGCGATGAAAAGCGCGCCGGTATTGACCCCACGCCCTTGTAACAAGGATAAAACCCGCTAAGTTTGTAGTGGGGCGGCGAGCTGGCACGGCATTTGCGGAAGACTCCGTGTACTCACCCCATCTGTACCAGAACGTTTGATTTTAATCACAGCAATTCCATTCTAATTAACCCGATAGAGGACGACATGAATCTCGCAGACATCAGCAAACTGGGCGTAGCCAATCCCTTCAAACAACGCTATGACAATTACATCGGTGGCAAATTCGTTGCCCCAGTAAAAGGTGAATACTTTCCTAACATCACACCGATCACCGGCTTGCCGTTTTGCGAAATCGCCCGTTCCACGGCGGAAGACGTCGAGCTGGCGCTGGACGCCGCGCATGCGGCCAAGGATGCCTGGGGCAAGACTTCACCTGCCGAGCGCGCCAATATCCTGAACCGCATCGCCGACCGCATCGAACAGAACCTGAGCCTGATCGCCACGGCGGAAACCATCGACAACGGCAAGCCGATCCGCGAAACGATGAATGCCGACATTCCGCTGGCCATCGACCATTTCCGTTACTTCGCCGGTTGCATCCGCGCGCAGGAAGGTTCCGTCGCGCAAATCGATGCGGAAACCTATGCCTATCACTACCATGAGCCGCTGGGCGTCGTGGGCCAGATCATCCCGTGGAATTTCCCGATTCTGATGGCCGTGTGGAAACTGGCACCGGCCCTGGCCGCTGGCAATTGCGTGGTGCTCAAACCGGCCGAGCAAACGCCCGCTTCCATCATGGTGTTGATCGAGCTGATCGGCGACTTGCTGCCACCGGGCGTGTTGAACATCATCAACGGTTTCGGCCTGGAAGCGGGCAAGCCGCTGGCGTCGAGCAAGCGCATCGCCAAGATCGCCTTTACGGGTGAAACGGGCACGGGCCGTTTGATCATGGGTTATGCCGCGCAAAACCTGATTCCCGTCACCCTGGAGCTGGGCGGCAAGTCGCCGAACATCTTCTTTGAAGACGTGATGGATGCCGATGATGATTATTTCGACAAGTGCCTGGAAGGCTTCACCATGTTTGCGCTGAATCAAGGCGAGGTGTGCACCTGCCCATCGCGCGTGCTGATCCAGGAATCGATCTACGAAAAATTCATCGAACGGGCCTTGAAGCGCGTGGCCGCCATCAAGCAGGGAAACCCGCTCGATGCCAGCACCATGATAGGCGCCCAGGCTTCGCAGGAACAGCTGGAAAAAATCCTGTCCTACCTCGACATCGGCCGCCAGGAAGGCGCCGAAGTGCTGGCTGGCGGCGAGCGCAATACGCAGGCGGGCGACCTGGAAGGCGGCTACTACGTGCGTCCGACCGTCTTCAAGGGCAATAACAAGATGCGCATCTTCCAGGAAGAGATTTTCGGGCCCGTCGTGTCCGTGACCACCTTCAAGGATGAGGCCGAAGCGCTGGCGATTGCCAACGATACCTTGTATGGCCTGGGTGCCGGCTTGTGGACACGCGACGGTTCGCGCGCCTTCCGCATGGGACGCGCCATCCAGGCGGGCCGCGTGTGGACCAATTGCTACCACCTGTATCCAGCCCACGCCGCGTTCGGCGGCTACAAGCAATCGGGTATCGGTCGTGAAAACCACAAGATGATGCTCGATCACTACCAGCAAACGAAGAACTTGCTGGTGAGCTATAGCCCGAAAGCCCTGGGCTTCTTCTAAACCGGCAACAGGCGCCGCGCCCTTAGTCCGGGGCGGCGCGCAGAAAGGGATGCCATGAGTGCAGCAATTGCCCGGGTGGTCGCCACCGATGCGGCGCTGGAAATGATGGACAAGTTGCGCCAGCGTCACGGCCCGCTGATGTTTTTCCAGTCGGGCGGTTGCTGCGACGGCAGTGCGCCCATGTGTTATGCGCTGGGCGAGTTCGATGTCAGCGATACCGATATCTATCTCGGCAACTTGAATGGCACACCGTTTTACATGGGACTCGAGCAATTCGAGTACTGGGAGCATACCCAGTTGATTATCGATGTGGTCGACGGCAATGGCGGCATGTTTTCACTCGACAACGGCACGGGCAAGCGCTTTTTGACGCGCTCGCGCCTGTTCACCGATGAAGAGTGCGCGCTGTTGCATGCCCAGCCGCATGAGCACCGCAAGACCTGATACACACACATACTAATAAAACAGAGGGAGATGATTGTGCAGAAAAAAATCATGGGGGTAGTCGTCAGTTTGAGCCTGGTATCGCTGGCCTCGTTCGTTCACGCAGCGGACGCGGGCAATGTCACCAGCGCCATGCTCGACAACACGGCGAAGAATCCGGCCAGTGTCCTGTCGTTCGGCATGGGTACGCAGGGCCAGCGCTACTCGCCGTTGACGCAGATCAATGACAAGACCGTGGCCAAACTGGTGCCGGCCTGGTCGTTCTCGTTTGGCGGTGAAAAGCAGCGGGGGCAGGAATCGCAGCCGCTGATTCACAACGGCAAGATGTTCGTCACGGCATCGTATTCGCGCATCTTTGCCGTCGATTTGAAAACGGGTGCTAAGTTGTGGAAGTATGAACATCGCTTGCCGGACGGCATCATGCCGTGCTGCGACGTGGTCAACCGCGGTGCCGCCCTGTACGGCAACCTGGTGATTTTCGGCACGCTCGACGCCTACCTAGTGGCGCTGGACCAGAACACGGGCAAGATCGTCTGGAAGGAAAAGGTCGACGATTATGCAGCCGGTTACTCGATGACGGCCGCGCCGCTGATTGCCGAAGGCTTGCTGCTGACGGGCGTGTCGGGCGGCGAATTCGGCATCGTGGGCCGGGTCGAGGCGCGCAACCCCATGACGGGCGAGCTGGTGTGGAGCCGTCCCACCGTGGAAGGCCATATGGGCCACCGCTACGACAAGGATGGCAAGGCCATCGACAACGGCATCTCGGGAACGGTGAACAAGACCTGGCCGGGCGACCTGTGGAAAACGGGCGGCGCCTCGACGTGGATGGGCGGCACCTACGATCCGCAAACCAAGTTGGCCTACTTTGGCACGGGCAACCCGGCACCGTGGAACAGCCATTTGCGTCCCGGCGACAATCTGTATTCCTCGTCCACCGTCGCGCTGGACGTGAAAACGGGCCAGATCAAGTGGGCATATCAGAACACGCCCAACGATGCCTGGGATTTCGATGGCGCCAACGAGTTCGTCACCTTCGACATGGATGGCAAGCGCTACGGCGGCAAGGCCGACCGCAACGGTTTCTTCTATGTCATCGATGCAACGAACGGCAAGCTGCAGAACGCCTTTCCGTTTGTGAAGAAAATCACTTGGGCCAGCAGTATCGACCTGAAGACGGGGCGGCCGAACTACATCGCCGCCGGCCGCCCTGGCGATCCGACCAAGGGAGAGGAAGGCAAGAAGGGCACGACCGTGTTTGCAGCACCAGCCTTCCTGGGTGCAAAAAACCAGATGCCGATGGCGTACTCGCCGCAGACCAAGTTGTTCTACGTTCCCGCGAATGAATGGGGCATGGACATCTGGAACGAGCCGATCAGCTACAAGAAGGGTGGCGCTTTCCTCGGCGCCGGTTTCACCATCAGGCCTTTGTTTGACGATTACATCGGCGCCATGCGCGCCATCGATCCGAAGACAGGCAAGATCGTCTGGGAAATCAAGAACAATGCGCCGCTGTGGGGTGGCGTGATGAGTACGGCCGGCAATCTGGTGTTCTACGGTACGCCGGAAGGCTTCCTGAAAGCCGTCGACGCGAAGACGGGCAAGGAGCTGTGGAAATTCCAGACGGGCTCCGGCGTCGTGGCGCCACCCGTCACCTGGCAGGATGGCGACACGCAATATGTGGCCGTCGTTTCCGGCTGGGGTGGCGCGGTGCCGCTGTGGGGTGGCGAAGTGGCCAAGAAGGTCAACTTCCTGGAACAGGGCGGTTCCGTGTGGGTCTTCAAGCTGGCATCGAAGTAAGGGGGTGAAACGCCCGGGCCACTCGGATGGGTGTCTCCCTGTCTGCCGGGCGCTTTCTTTTTTCTGACGGCCCAGGCCGTCAGTTTTTTGTTTACTTGTATGCCCGACATGCAAACTTGCGGTCAAAAAATGAACACTATCAGTGGCGATTGATCCGCTGTTGCACACGTTAAGTACGCTTTTTCTCTTTCTCCCTCTGAGCCGCGCTGGGCACGCTTATTGCCAAAGCTTGAGGTACATCAATCACTGGTGTGCACACTAAAAACAGAGAAGAAAGAGGAGAAGCAATGAACACATTGATCAAGTTGGGGAGCCTGGGTGTCATGACAATCGCAGCGATGGGGCAGGCACAAGCCGTCGATATCAAGGCGGGCGACTGGACGGTGTCGGTGGGCGGCATCGTCAACGCCTACTACACGCAAGTGTCGTGTTCGGGTGATGCGGTGGGCGGGCTGGCGCTGGGCGGCCAGGCGCTCGGTTGCGGCGGCGAAAAAGACCGCACCACCATCGGCAACGGCTTGTTGCCGAATGGCTTGATCACCTCCGCCTCGTCGCGCCTGGGCGAGTATGACGTGAAAGCCTTGATCGGCATCTACAACTCGACGGCCACCGACAGCGCCATCAGCCAGAACAGCGTGGTCGATGTGCGCCAGGCATTCTTTACGTTTGGCAATGAGCAGATGGGTACTTTCAAGCTGGGCCGCGACTACGGTATCTTCGGCGCGAACGCGATCCTGTCCGACATGACGTTGCTGGGCTCGGGCGCACCGGTGCAAGCGACACAGCGGGGCCGGGTGACCCTGGGCCATATCGGCGCCGGCTACACCTATCTGGGCAACTATGGCCAGATCATGTACAGCTCGCCGAAGTCGGGCGGCGTTGGCGTCGATGTGGCGCTGGTCAGCCCCGTCTCCGATACGCCCATCGTGGCAGGCTCGACCTATTCTTCGAAGTCGAGTCCGCAAGTGCAGGCGCAGCTGACGTATGCGCAGGAAGGCTTGAAAGCCTGGCTCGGCGTGAAGTCACAAAAATTCACCTCGAAAACGCCAGGTATCGATGACCTGACCATGCGCGGCGTGGAAGTGGGCGGCTCGTACCAGATGGGCCCGGCTGGCGTGTTGCTCAACTTCCAGGGCGGCAAAGGGCTGGGCATCTTGTCCGATGCGGACCAGGGCGATACCAAGTCGAAGAACTGGCTGCTGCAAGGCACCTACAAGACGACAGACAAGCTGAAGCTGGGCTTGTCCTACGGTATCAGCAAGAACGACGACAACACGGCCGGCACGGGCGGCTTGAAGTCGAACGCCAACCTGACCCTCGGTGCGTATTACTCGCTCAACAGCGCGATCACCCTGGTCGGCGAGCTGGGCCAGACGCGCTCGAAAGGCTTTGCCGGTGGCGAAGCGAAGATGAATGGCGTGTCGCTGGGCGGCATTATTTTCTTCTAACTCACCAACGCGGCGCCTTGTCATAGGGCGCCGCACGGAGCGTAGTGCATGCGGACAATGCGGTTATTCATCGGATGCTGGTTATTCCTGTTTATCCTGGGACAGGCGTGGGCGGGCGTGCTCACCAAGGCCGAGCTGGCACGACGCTTTCCTGCTCCCATCATCGTGGGCGACAAGGAGGCCGACTTGCCCGTCTGGCCCTTGTTCCGGCAAAACGCCACGGCCACCGAACTGGTCGGCTACGTTTTTGAATCGGTGGACCTGGCGCCCATTCCCGGCTTTTCCGGCGTGCCCGTCAATTTATTGATCGCTATCGATCCGCAGGGCAGTTTTTTGGACGTGTCCGTCCTGTCGCAGCACGAACCCGTGTTTCTCGATGGCTTGGGCGAAGCACCCTTGTTTCAGTTCGTCAAACAGTACCAGGGCTTGTCGCTGAAACAGAATATCGCCATCGATGCCAGGAAGAAACGCGCGCCAGACGCCACCCACGCCGATATCGACGGCGTGTCGAAGGCCACGGCCTCCGTGCGCATCATCAACCAGAGCGTGCTGGCGTCGGCCTTGAAAGTGTCGCGCAAGAAGCTCGGCTTCGCGCAAGGCCGCGACCCCGACCAGATCGCCCGCATCCGCATGGATGTGTTTGAAAAACTCGGCGCTGCGCAGATGCTCAAACAGGGCTTGATTCAGCATGTGCGCCTGAGCAACAAGGACGTGGAGCTCCTGTTTGCCGGCAGTGCCGGCGCGGGGCTCGATGCGCAGGCCACACGCGAGCCGGACGGCGTGTTCATCGATCTGTACCTGGCGTATGTGTCCGTGCCCACGGTGGGACGCAATCTGTTGACGGAACGCAGCTGGAACAAATTGCGCAACCGGCTCGACGAGGGCGATCACGCCATTCTCGTCATGTCGCGCGGGCGCTACAGCGTGCTGGGCGACGATTTCGTGCGCGGCACGGTCCCGGACCGGCTGTTGCTGAAGCAGGATGGCTTGCCCATCGACATGCGCGACCTAGACCTGGAATTGAGTTTGTCGGAGGGGGCAGCGTTGCCGACGGAAAATGTCGCCGTGTTTCGCATCATCAGCCAGGCGGGGCTCGATGCGGCCAGTCCGCTGGCATTTTCTCTCCCCATCACGCGCAACAAGGGCATCGTGTATCCGGAACGCATCGCCCGCAACGTGGATTTCAGCTACCGCTTGCCGGCCGAGTTTTATACGGCGCCGCAAGGCGACGATGCCACCTGGCGCGGCACATGGAAGAACCGCAAGGCTGAGCTGCTGCTATTGGTCGCCGGGCTGGCGCTGCTGGCCGGCGCATTGGCGTGGCAAAAGCGCCTGGTGCGCGAGGGGCGGCAATTTACCTGGTTCCGCCGCCTGTTCCTGTTGTTTACCATCGCTTTCATCGGCTACTACGCGCAGGGGCAGTTATCGATCGTCAACATTACGGGTGCACTCCAGGCGCTGCTGGCGGGGCGCAGCCTGGGCTTTTTCCTGTTCGATCCGATGACGGTGATCCTGTGGGCTTTCGTACTGCTCAGTCTGTTTATCTGGGGGCGCGGCACGTTTTGTGGCTGGCTGTGTCCGTTTGGCGCCCTGCAGGAATTGACGGGCAAGCTGGGCCAGTGGTTGCGCTTGCCGCAGTGGAAGATCAAGCCACGCCTCGACGGGCGCTTGAAATGGATCAAGTATGGCTTGCTGGCGGTCATTCTTAGCAGCAGCATGTTTTCCAGCCAGATCACGGACAAGCTGGTGGAGCTGGAGCCGTTCAAGACGGCAATTACCCTGAACTTCGTGCGCGCCTGGCCCTTCGTGGCGTATGCCGTGGGCTTGCTGCTGCTCAGCAGTGTTTCTTATAAATTCTTTTGCCGCTATCTGTGCCCGTTTGGCGGGGCGCTGGCGCTGCTGGGGCGCTTTCGTTTGTTTGACTGGATTCCCCGCCGCAAGGAATGCGGCACGCCTTGCCAGACTTGCCGCCACCGTTGCGAGTATCACGCCATCGCACCGAGCGGGAAAGTCGATTACGGCGAGTGTTTCCAGTGCATGGATTGCGTGGTGATTTACGCCAGCGATGAAAAATGTGCGCCCTTGATGCTGGAAATCAAGCGTGCCCGCACCATACCCATAGTCCGCGCCACGGCAGAGGAGAGCAGCAATGCAGCGTAGAACGTTTATTTCCGCAGCGATCGGCAGCGTGGCCGGCATGGCGGGCTTGTCTTTGCCTGGCAGCATGGCGCGCGGCACGGCCACGGCGTCCGGCGTGCGCCCTTATCAAGGTGCCGCGCTGGCCTTTGGCACGACGATCGCCGTCATCGTATTGCACCACGATCAGCACCAGGCCGAACTGGCCATTGAAGACGCCTTGCATGCGGCCAAGAATATCGACCGGCTGATGAGCATTTACAGTCCGGCCAGCCAAGTCTTCCAGCTGAACCGTGATGGCCGCCTGGCCCGGCCGCACGCCCATCTGCTGGCCGTGCTGGCGCAGGCGCAAGCCTTGTCGCAATGGAGCGATGGCGCGTTTGATATTACCGTGCAACCGTTATGGCAGCTGTTTCGCGCGGCGGCAGACCAGGCAAGCTTGCCGACAGCCACATTGCGCCGTGCCACGCAAGCGCGGGTAGGATGGCGGCAACTGGCGTGGGACAGGCGCGAAGTGCGTTTTCTTCAGCCTGGCATGGCACTGACCTTGAATGGCCTGGCGCAAGGATACGCGGCGGACATGGCGCTGGCGGCCGTGCAGGCACGCGGCATACGGCACGCGCTGCTCGATACGGGCGAGTTCATTGCACGCGGACAGCGTTCCGTACGGCGTCCGTGGACCTTGGGTATCCAGGACCCGCGCGACGGGGAAATCCTGGCGGCCACCCTGAAAGTGGAGGGGCGCAGCGTGGCCACGTCGGGCGACTACGAATGCACGTTCACGCCCGACTTCGTGCATCACCACATCTTCGACCCATCGAAGGGCGATTCGCCGGGCGAACTGGCCAGCGTGACCGTGCTGGCACCCACGGGCTTGCTGGCCGATGGCTTGTCGACGACCTTCATGGTGACGGGGGCCGCGCGTGCGCATGCGATGGCCGCGCACATGCAGGGCGTTGACCTGATGACCATCGACAAGTCGGGGCAGCGCAAAATGTCTCCCGGCTTTGCCCGTCTACTCTAGGCTATTTCAGATGCGGCACCTTGCGATAGATCGTGTTGCGCGATACGCCCAGGGCCCGCGCCGTGGCCGAGACATTGCCGCCATGCGCGTCCAGCGATTTGAGAATCGCGCTTTGTTCCATCTCTTCCAGATTGGCGCCGGCGGCGATCATGCGGTCCGTGCTGGCGCTGGCGGCGCTGGCTTGCGTCATCTCAATATCGTCGAGGAAATCATCAGGCATGTGGCGCAAACAGATTTCATGTTCGTCGCCTGCCATGACGATGGCCGTGCGCAACAGATTGGTCAACTGACGGAAATTGCCTGGCCATTTGTGCTGGTGGAACATGCGCAGGATGTCCGGTGCCACCGTATAGCGCGTGTCGGGCGCTTCCGTCGCGAGGATCTTTTTCACGACCGTGTCCAGGTCCGTGCGCTCGCGCAGCGGCGGCAGTTTGACCACCAGGCCATTCAGCCGGTAATACAAGTCTTCGCGAAACAAACCCTTGGCCATGCGTTCGCGCAAGTTGTGATTCGTGGCGCAAATGAGTTCGACGTTGACGGTAATTGACTTGCTGCTGCCAAGAGGCGTGACCATGCGCTCCTGCAGCACGCGCAACAGGCGTGCCTGCAAGCCAAAGGGCATGTCGCCGATTTCATCGAGAAACAGGGTGCCGCCATTGGCTTGCAGGATCTTGCCTATCGCCCCTTTCTTGCGCGCGCCAGTAAAGGCCCCGTCTTCATAGCCGAACAGTTCAGACTCGATCAGGGTTTCCGGGATCGAGGCGCAATTGACGGCGATAAACGGTCCCATGGCGCGCGGTGAATCGTTGTGGATGGCTTGTGCCAGCAATTCCTTGCCGGTCCCCGTTTCACCCATGACGAGAATGGGAATGTCGCGCCCCAATACCTTGTTGACCTTTTCGATCACCAGTTCCAGTTGTGGATCGCCCGTGCGCAGGTAGCGAAGGCCGGACAGGCGCCGCGCCGCATTGGCAGCATGGCTGGCTGGCGCGGGAACCTGGGCGGGCACGGCGTTGATATCGCTGTGATCGGTGCTGGAGGTAAAACCATGCTGGAAGACACTATTGGCCAAGCGCAACTGCGCGCGCCCGTACACGCGCACGCCGCTGTGCATGCACAGGTTCAGCAAGCCGGGTGCTGCCGTGCGGTAATGGTCGTACAGGGCGGAAACGGGCAAGCCGAACAGGGAGCTGAAAGTATGTGATTGCAGCGCGGCAAATGACAGGCCCAGCTGGAACAAGCCGTTTTTATTGGCGGATAAAAACCGTCCGCCCGGAGTGAACGAGGCGATGCCCTCCATTAAGGTACCGATGAATTCGGGGCGTGCGTGGAAGTGCACGGTGATGGCATCTTCGAAGGTGGCAGAAAACAGCTGATTTTCGATCATCAGCGCCGACATGCGCACCAGCGCCATCGTATGCTTATGGAAACTGCGCTGGTCGCTGGATACGTCCAGCACGCCGATGACATTGCCGCGGTGGTCGGTGATCGGTGCCGCAGAGCACGTCAGGAAGTGATTGGCGGCCAGGTAATGCTGGTCCGCATGGACCAAAGTTGGTACTTTTTCCGTGATGGCCGTGCCGATGGCATTCGTGCCGCGGCTTTGTTCCGACCATGCCACGCCCGGCTGCAAGGCCACCCGGTTGGCTTTCTCCAGAAAATCATCGTCGCCCAGCGAATGCACGATGACGCCGTTGGCATCCGTCAAGATCACCATATTGTGCGTGTTGACGATTTGCTGGTACAAGGTTTCCATCGCGGGCAGCGCGTGCGTGTGCAGCATGCGATTTTGCTCGATCAACAATGACAGATCAGATTTGCCGGCCGGCGTAAAGTCGGGCGTGGCCGTGGGCGACAGGCCAAAGGCGACTGAGCGCTGATGGGACGTTTCAATGATGACGGGGACGATGTCCTGTCCTGTCGGCATGGCGTTCCCATCCGCTATGGACGAAAACGGTGCGCTACGATAAGTAGCTGACGGTTGATACATGATCTCGTTGCCTCCGTTGGGCCCTGTACTGCGGCGCTCTTTTGAATATCGAGAGTGTTCCATAATGTAGCACCTGTCACAGATGGGAGCAAAACAAAGCGAACCGGGCTATCCCCAGTGTTGCTGCCAGGCCCAGAGTTGCTCTCATCAGTGGACAATGCATATGGCTGTATAAGCAAGTGCGGTGCCAGGACTGTTTCACGGGGCGGAAAAATAGCCCTTGCAGGGCGTGCGTGGTGGGGCTATAATTCGCCCCCTCGCTGAACGACGCATGCAAATGCTGAGTAAGGTAGGGGAAAGAAGGAGTTGACGGATGTAGTGAAATGCTTCATACTCTTTCTTCTTCGCAGCTGACAAACACAACGCTTTGTCGATAGCGCGAAAGTAGCACCGAATACCGTTCTTTAACAATTAACAGTCGATAAGTGTGAGCATTTGATGTAAGTGCAGCGTCAA
>NZ_JBNYXY010000021.1:0-8440 GCF_051380895.1 Janthinobacterium breve
TCAAAAAACTGACAGGCTACTTCCGAAGAAGTATCCTATTTCATTATTTCTTGTGAACATTTGATATTTTAAGTTAGACGCCAATCCGAAGATTGACGCTGCACTTACATCAAATGCCCACACTTATCGACTGTTAATTGTTAAAGAACTGTATTCGGTGCTACTTTCGCGCTATCGACAAAGCGTTGTGTTTGTCAGCTGCGAAGAAGGAAGAGTATGAAGCTTTTTCAGCATTTCGTCAACCTTCTTTTTTACTACCCAGCCTCTGAAGGCTGTCCCTTTTGTGCCGCAAACTAGTGCGTCTCATCGGGAAGGCGAACTATAGCAAAGCCGCCCACGGGCGGCAAGCTTTATTTCAGCAATTCGGCAACCGCCATGCCCACCTCGGTCGTACTGGCGTGCCCGCCCATGTCCGGCGTACGCGGGCCGTGCTCGAGCACCTGCTCGATGGCGCGCATAATCGCGTCATGCGCCGCCGTGTACCGGGCGTCGCCATTGCCGAGAAAATCCAGCATCATGGCGCCCGACCAGATCATGCCGATCGGATTGGCGATATTCTGGCCATATATATCGGGGGCGGAACCGTGCACCGGCTCAAACACGGAGGGAAAAGTGCGCTCCGGATTGATATTGGCCGACGGCGCGATGGCAATCGTCCCCGTGCAGGCGGGGCCCAGGTCGGACAGGATGTCGCCAAACAGATTCGACGCCACCACTACATCGAAACGCTCCGGGCTGAGCACGAAACGGGCCGCCAGGATGTCGATGTGGTATTTGTCCCAGTGCACATCGGGAAAGTCAGGGCCCATCGCTTCCACCCGTTCATCCCAGAATGGCATGCTGATCGCGATGCCATTCGACTTGGTCGCCGATGTCAGGTGTTTTTTAGGCCGACTTTGCGCCAGCTCAAACGCATACTTCAGGATGCGGTCGACGCCCTTGCGCGTAAACACGGATTCCTGCAGCACCGTTTCGCGCTCCGTCCCCTCGAACATGCGCCCACCCACGGACGAATATTCTCCTTCCGTGTTTTCACGCACCACGTAGAAATCGATATCGCCCGGCTTCTTGTTCGCCAGCGGACACGGCACGCCCGGCATCAGCCGCACGGGACGCAAGTTGACGTATTCGTCGAACTCGCGCCGGAATTTTAGTAACGAACCCCACAGCGAGATATGGTCGGGCACCTTGTCCGGCCAACCGACGGCACCAAAATAGATGGCGTCGAACTCCTTGAGCTGGGCAAACCAGTCCGAGGGCATCATCTGGCCATGCTCGAGGTAATAGTCGCAATTCGCCCATGCCATCGTCGTGAACTGCAGGTCGATATTGAAGCGGCGCGCGGCGGCCTCGACAACACGCAGCCCTTCCGGCATGACTTCGTTGCCTATGCCGTCGCCGGCGATGACTGCGATTCTGTGTGCGGGCATGAGGTTCTCCTGGTTATAGATGGATGCTAGATGGATGCGTTGATGATACTGGCGCCGCATCAGAATACAATCAGGGAATTCATAATCCCAGTATTTACATTTCGTGATTAATCGATGAAAAATACGCCACTGCTGGAAGATTTACGCCTGTTTTGCCAGGTCGCCCACAAAACCAGTTTCGCCGCCACGGCGCTGGAACTGGGCGTGTCCAAGGCGGTCGTCAGCAAGCGCATCGGCATGCTGGAAGCGGCGCTGCAAGTCCGTTTGCTGCACCGGACCACGCGCCGGGTCAGCATCACCGATCACGGCGAGATCGTGCGGCAATGGGCGCAGCGCATCCTGGAAGATGTCGAGCAAATGCGTGAAGCGGTCGCGCAGTCGAAATTGCAGCCGCAGGGCGTGCTGCGCATTTGCTCCAGCTCTGGTTTCGGGCGTAACCGCCTCGGTCCCGCACTATCTCAGCTGGCGCGGCAATATCCAGACCTGAAAATACAGCTGGAATTGCTTGACCGCCCCGTCGACCTGCTGGGCGAAGGTTTCGATCTCGACATTCGCGTCGGCGTGGTGCACGAGCCAGACCTGATCGCCCACCGCATTGCCAGCAATCAGCGTGTGCTGTGCGCCGCGCCCACCTACCTGGCACAACATGGCACACCCGCCACCCTGGCACAATTGCGTGAGCACGCCTGCATCGTCATCCGCGAGCGCGACCAGGATGGGCGACGCTGGAAACTGCAAGGGCCGCACGGGCTGGAAACGGTGAAGGTAGATGGGCCGCTGTCGGCCAACAATGGCGAGATCGTGCATCAATGGGCGCTGGACGGCCACGGCATCATCTTGCGCTCGGCATGGGATGTGGAAAACAGCTTGGCGCAAGGCAAGCTGGTGCGCATTTTACCCGCGTATCAACAAGCCGCCGATGTGTGGGCGGTGACCACCTCGCGCCTGTCGAACTCGGCCAAAGTCAGGGCCTGCGTGCAATTTCTGCAGCAGTGGCTACAGGCCCGCGCCTGATTAGCTACACCAGGCGCGCCACATCCGGATACAGACGCGCCAAGGTATCGGAGGTGATGGCGGCAATCACGGGTGCGACGCGCTCGGCGGCTTGGTCAGGTGATTTTTCCCGGCGCACCTCTTTCCACAACTCAAGCAAAGCAGCGTCATGGCGCGCGACCGCTTGCTCGACCTCATCTTGCCAGAATGCCGGCGCCTCGCCTTCCACAAAGTTACCGCGGCCACGGCCAAAGTGTGCCACCGCCAAGTAACGCAGCACGCCCGCCACCACCAGGGTACGCAAGAAGGCATCCGTAAATTGCATGGTGGGCTCGTTACGGTCCGTGCCGGAATTAAAACCCCAGGCTGCACCCGCAAACGTCAGTGCACCAACCACGCCGCCAAGCAAGGCGCCCGTGCCCAGAGTCAGGCCGCCGGAAATCAGGTCGGCCGACAAACCCGTCGCCGCACCGGAAATCATGGCGCCCAATAGCCCCGCCTGCGCCTTGTCGATCGGCGCGCGCACGGCGAAATTTTCCCGTATCCGGCTATTGATCTTATGCGCATCGGTAGGATCGAGTTTGTGCAAGATCAACAATTCACGCGTCATGACACCACTGTGCGTATTGAGCCGCGCCACCAGATTGGCCATGGCCTTTTCCTGGCGTTGCTGCTCTGCATTCTTGCCGATGCCCACGACCTGCAAGGCCGATTTCAGCAAGCCCTTGGAGACGGGCTCGATGGCTTCGCGATCCTGCCCAGCCGCGGCCAGCTGCGCGGCCAGCAAATGCATGGACTGCTGGAAACGCGCCGTATTTTGCGCTTGCCAAGTAGCAAACAAACGCGCGTAGCCTGCTTGCTGCGACTGCGGCAACAACTTGCCCACGGCTTCGTAAAACACACGCTCATGTACCCAGCAACGGGCAAAGGCATCAAGCGCCAGGACGTCGCGCACGATGGGATATTGCTGCAAATGTTCGCGCCAGCGCGCCTGCTCGCCGTGTTCCTCATTGCCCGGACGTGGCGGCCCCATCTGATTGAGCAAGACCACCACGGGCTTGCCCAGCCATTCGAGGATTTTCATTTCCGCCGGCAAATAACCCGCATCCCTGGGATGTTCCGAGGAATTGACCAGGTACAGCACCACGTCGGCCGCGTCCTTGGCCGTACGCAGCGCTTGCTGGCTGAGCCAGAACGGACGGTCGCGATAACGGTCCAGCACTTCGCGCAGGAACCAGCCGATGGGATTGCCGGACTGCCCCAGGCGCTTGAGCAGGCGCACGGAGTCGCCAAAGCCGGGCGTGTCCCACAATTGCAGAGCATCACCCTGTGGCGTCGCCAGTAAGGTATGCGATTCCGCAAACACGGTGACGTGGGCGGCGTCGCGCACTTCGCCGATATCCACGCCCACCAGGGTGCGCGCCAGGGTGGTCTTGCCATTATTCGTATGCGAAATCAGTGCAAACTGAATCTGCACCGCATCATCCTGGACATTTTTATTCACATTCACACTCATGCTGCTGCCGATACTTTCAAGCCGACACCGGCATCGAGCGGGTGCAAGGCAGGATTGAGCAAATTGACCAGGGTGGCCGGGGTTTGATGGAACAGGCAAAACTGTTGCCACAAGGCGACTCTTTCCGCCAAACGGGCGGCATTATCCACCTGCTCGCCAGCACGCTCCAGGTAGCTGGACTCGTCGATCAGGACGGCAATGCCGCGTGTCGACGATTGCACCAGGTAATCGAGAAAGGCGCCGTGATTTTCCTTTTCCGGCGTCGCCGTCAGGTTGAACAGCACGGCCGTGATATTGACTTGCGGATCATTCAAGTCGGTACCGCGCAAGACCTCCTGAGGCTCTTCGCCATACGACGTCGATGGACGCAACATCATGCGCCCCTGCTCGCCAAACAGCATGATGGACAGCTGGCCCAAGCCTTTGTGGCGCGCCTCATCGACAGTAAAACTGTACGGCAAGACGCGCAACATGCCGCCCGTAGCCACGCCGATGCTTTCATTGAGCTTGCGGAAATACGGTTGCTCAAGATCCAGTGGAAAGTGCTTTGCCAGGCGTGCGGCGCGCCAATTATTGACCAGGGCCAGGATCAGGCGGGGGACGACGACCAGCAGGAAAATCGTTGCCGCATACAAATGCACCCAGCGCGCGCCGCCTTCGACGGTCGTCGTTTGCGGGAAACGCAGCGCTTCGATTTCCGCCAGCGAAAAGCCTTGCAAATGAAACAGGGCAATCGCTGGCGCAAACAGGGGCGAAAGCAGGCTGTGCACCTGACTGGCATTCAAAAAGGTGCTTTCCCAGCCAGCCGCGTATTGCGACAGGAAGCCGCGCGCATACAGCGAGGCGACGGCGCCGATGGCAAACATGGCGGCGCTCAGGTGGATGGTACGGCTCAGGCGCGCGGCCGTCAGCTTGGCGCTCAGGTGCGCCCATTCCCCCATGAAACTGAGCAAGCCCGAGGACAAGGCGTGCGGCAGCTTGCGCGGCAGGGCCAGGCGGCCCACGCTCAAGTGGCGCACCAGCCCCGCTTTCGGCCAGCCGAGGGAGTGCGAGGGGATGCATAGCCAGATCAGCAAACCCAGATAGACCAGCACATTCCAGGCGATGATCAGCAGCAAGGGCGCCGACAGCAGGTCGACGCGGTGCGGATCGGTGATGCGGTCGAGGCCGGCACCCAGCAGCAGGGCCAGCAATGGCAAGGTCAGCGCCAGGGTCTTCATGCCGTTGCGACGCTTCGCAAACGCCGCGAAGGCGGGGGTGCGCTCGGTGATGCGTTTGAGGATCAGCTCGGAGCGCTGCTGCAGGAAATCGTCACCCGTGACTTCGGCCTGCTTGCCCGAGGCTTGCCACTGCGCAAGCTCACGCGCGCTGCGGCTGGCATACATACGGTCATCCTCGCTGAGGACTTCTTTTTTCTGGTCGGCCGTTTCGATAGCCCGGACCAATACCACTTCTCTCGCAATCTGCTCGTTCATGGTGCTCCTGTTTTTGTATGAAACGACAACTTGACAGGCAGATTGTGACGTATTTTTGTATTTCAGGCCAACGCGTCCTCCGTCCGGAACAAGTGATGCAGCAGATATATCAGGAAAGCAGCGATCCAGGCAGACCACAAGGTATGCGTGAAAAATTGCGTACCTTGCAACTGTTGCTGCCAGCCTGCCGCCAAACCGCACAGCAGCATGACACCGGCCAGCAGAAGCGCCGTGCGTGGCCGTGCTGGCAGGCAGAACAATAGCAAGGCCAGCAGCCACCAGGCAGTGTTCGCCTGGGTAGCGGGCAGGCAAGCCATGGCAGACGCACTGGCGGGTAAGGTTTCCAGCATGCGCGCATACGGTTCCAGTCCGCCATAGCGAAGCAAATCCGTAGGGCAAGGCACATCGCTGAAGGACGAGAGCAAATAGATGCTTGGCGGCACCAAGACGACCGACAGGGCCATGACGCGCAGGGCACTGCGGCGTGATGCAAGCCAGGCCAGCGGACGCAAGGTATCCCAGATGGCCAAGCCGATGACGGCGGCACCAAGCAAAGTCATGCAAAACTGGAAACTGCCCGCCAGCGCGCTGTCAGCACCGGAAAATTGCCCACGTGCCCCGTCGAACATACTGTCGGCGATCTTGAGGTCGAGGTTGCTGTAATTGCCGATCCAGAGAATCAGCATGGCCGATAGCATCAGGACGCTATCGATGCCTTTGGGAGTTTTGACGAGTTTAAGCTTGGCCAGCATGGATGCACACATTACTTGATGAGATAAAAGGGACAGGCTGCACAGGATTGCAGCCATGGAAGTCATCGTACAGTGTCAATATGAAGAGAACATGACGCTGCCGCCGTGCACAATGCGAACGGGGCAAGACGCGCTTCCAGAATCACCTTACAAGTATCGGCATGAATTACGTGTTAACAGGGCGTTAAGTTTTCGTTAAGTGCTCGCAAAAAGCCGGCTTAAATGAAATCAATCCGCAGCATGGTGCCGCCAGCGGGGCGGACATGGAACGCCAGATCCGCGCCCAGATACAGGCAGATGCGTTGAACCAGGCCCAGCCCCAAGCCTGTGCCGGACGAGCCGCCCAGAGTGGCCGGTACGGGTTGATGCAGCAGGCGCGCACGCGCCGCTTCCGGCAAACCTGGCCCCGTGTCATCAACGATCAGCGCACGTCCGGCCAGGCGCACGATCACTTCACCCTGCAAGGTGTATTGGCAAGCGTTGCGTACCAGGTTGCCAATGGCAGCCACCAGCAATTCACGCGGGGCGTTGACCAGAAAATCCTCGCCGCCCGCAAACACGAAGGTAAGCGGCTTGCCGGCCGTATACGATTGACAGCGCAGGCATTCCTGCCGGACCAGTTCCGCCACGGAGAGTGACGCGCATTCCAGCAATTCGGGGGCGCGCGCCAGACGCAACAGCACCGTCACGGAATCGCTCGCTTCGTGCGCAGCCCGGTAGATGCGTTCGGCGGCGGAACGCACCACTGGATCGTGGCCGCCTTGCTCCATCAAGATTTCCGCCGCACCCGTGATCACGGTCAGCGGCGTGCGCAGCTCATGGCTGACATCGCCCGTAAAAAAACGCTCTCGATCAAGAACTTCGGTCAACTCCGTCGTACGTGCGGCAAAAGCACGCGCCAGTATCCCCAATTCATCGGCACTGTCCTGCAATGGCAAGGCCGCCTGGCCAGCCTTGACGGCCTGCGTCAGTGACATGATCGGCGTGATCAAGCGATTGGCGATGAAGGCGCCCAGCAGCGAAGCACAAATCAGGAAACCGATGAAGCCAAGCGCAAACATGCTGTACACCACCAGCTCGATCTTTTCATACTCGGTGGCGTGATCGATGACGACGAATTCCCCATGCACATCGCTGCCGACCAGCACGTGCAGATCGACGCCGTCGACGGTTTTCTCGTGCATGCCGGGCGCCAGGCCACGCAAGGGCAACGGGGTATCCTCGGCGTGATGAAAACTCAAGCCTGCCGGCATCTCGACAGACAAGCCAGCCACATGCCTGGGTGAAGCCCAGGCCGCCACTTCTTTCAGGCGCTCGTCAACCAGGCGCACTTCGATGCCCTCGACGGCGATGGCAGCGATAATGGCAAAAAAGACGCTCGCCACCACGGCGAACAGTAGATAGGCGACGATGATGCGCCGCTTCAGCGATTTAAACGGGCGCATCGCTACTCAGTAATTTATAGCCGATGCCAGGAATGGTGCGCAGCATTGGAAAGGCATATGGTTTGTCGAGCACCTGCCGCAGCGCATGGATATGCGTGCGCAGGGCATCGCTGTCAGGCCGGTCATCGCCCCAGACTTCATGCTCGAGCAGCTCGCGCGGCACCAGCTTGGGCGCTTCGCTCATCAGGCATTTCAGGATGATGTAACCGGTCTTGGTCAAGGTCAATGCGTGGCCGGCGCGCCGGACTTCGAATTTTTCCGTATCGAAACGCAGCTCGCCCACCGCCAGCACGGCGGCGGCCGTCGTTTGCCCGCGCGCGCGGCGCAGCAAGGCTTTCAGGCGGATTTCCAGTTCCAGTAGCGAGAATGGCTTGACCAGGTAATCATCGGCGCCACTGTCAAAGCCGGCGACCTTGTCTTGCAGGGTATCGCGCGCCGTCAGCATCAGCACCGGCGTGCTATTTTTCAATTCACCGCGCAGCTTCTGGCACAGTTCCAGGCCCGTCAGGCCGGGCAGCATGACATCGAGCACGATCACATCGTAGTCATGCTGGGCCAGCAAGGCCAGGCCCGCATAGCCATTCATGGCCGAATCAAGTACATGGCCCTTCGGTTCCAGATAAGCGTAGAGATTAGCGAGAATATCGGGGTTGTCTTCAATGATCAGAATGCGCATACCGCCATTGTAGGGCGGATTCGGCCGCCCCAAACAAAAGCACCAGACGAAAAAAAACCCCACCATTGCTGGCGGGGTTTTTCTCTACTGCGAATAACAAGCCTGACGATAACCTACTTTCACACTGGTTGCAGCACTATCATCGGCGCAAAG
>NZ_JBNYXY010000022.1:0-7480 GCF_051380895.1 Janthinobacterium breve
ACCCGAAAAAAAAGGCGACCGGAGCCGCCCTGATAATGCTGATGAATTTTAGCCAGCTTTGGAGAAGGCCTTTTTCATCATCTTGATACCCCAGAAGCCACCGGCGACCAGGACGGCGACGGCGAACGCCGCAGTGATGTAGGTAGTAGCCTGACTGGACAACGCCGTGATAGCCGCGACACCCGGATCATCAGCCGCCGCAGCAACGCCCGAAACAGCAACCGCGCCCACCAGAGCCAAACCACGCTGAATATTTTTGTTCATTTCCACATTCCTAAAAAATGACGGTCTACATGAGATTGACGACGACCAAACGTCAAAATACTGCTAATCCAAAATTTCAATAGAGCGCCGGATAACTCGCTGTATCGCACCAGCGGCATACCCGATGCCGAACGCACTCAAGGCGTAGCCAACGGCAGCGGCAATGGTCATTATTTGTGCTCCAAAAACCGGGAAATGATGTACCTCACCAGATGCACAGCACAGAAGAACAAGCCCGCCAAGAAAAGGATTGGCCAGAGACTTCCGAGCAGCATCATCGTTGCGCCCCTGCAATCCAGCCCAACGCAAACAGCACCACCACCGCCGCCACAAAAAATATATCCGTAGCCTTATCCTGCGCCGCAACAGCGGCCACGTACTCAGCGCCCGACTCGACCACATAGGCACATGCAGACAACTCAGTGGGAGCGCTGGACACCGTGTACAGCACGGCACCAGACGGAGCATCAGGCCCGGTCAAATGTGTGGAATCAACGCAAGAAGGCATGATTAATTAAGCTGCTTTAGCCAGGGGAGGTGTTCCGAGAAATGCTGTAACGGTACTGACAAGTTTGCCCATGCGAGGGGTAGGCTCGACCGTAATTTCAACAATGCATGGAAATTTGACAGCAGAAAACTGCTGGAATGTAGCGATAGAATCGATAGGCAATTCCATCAACTCATAGCCATTCGCATCGACAGACATGGCACCCATCATGCCCGCTTCCATTGGCACCAAAGCCAACAAATTCATCATGTCGTAAGGCTTTTGACTTGTCTTGCCAATGCCGTATTGGCGCTTAACACCAGCTGCAAAAATTTTCATAGGTTCCCCATAGTTTTGCGGATAAAAAGATAAAAAGATAAAAAGATAATCCGCTACAAGGCGCAACTTATCAGGAATAATTACCCATCGTCAAGATAGAAATATTTTGCGATTGTTACATTCTGA
This sequence comes from Janthinobacterium breve, assembly GCF_051380895.1. Classification (NCBI taxonomy): domain Bacteria; kingdom Pseudomonadati; phylum Pseudomonadota; class Betaproteobacteria; order Burkholderiales; family Oxalobacteraceae; genus Janthinobacterium; species Janthinobacterium breve. The sequence continues at coordinate 1,217 of NZ_JBNYXY010000022.1, forward strand.
TAGATTTGCGCAGAGGAAATTAAAGTATGAAAAATATAAAAATTGGCGATGATGCGCACAAGAAAATGAGCCTACTTGCGGCTGAAATGAGCGTAAAAAAGGGCGATCTTTCGACAGCCCTTATCTTGGCATCAATAAATTTATTACATCAAAAAAAGATAGAAGAGTACTTAGATATAGTGACAAGTGACGTAAATTATAAGGCGGAGAGCGAGCATTGATGCAAGGTCAAATCAAAACGGCACAGTGTCATCAAGATGCCGAAATAACCCACTTTTCACCAGCCGCTTACAATGCGAACCAGCGTCAGCGGCATCAACTATTTGCTGATCTGTATACCCCATCCGGCGCAATGAATGCACCAGACCACCGTAAGAATTTTTCAGGTTAAGTTTCATCTTTTCAACATCTGCCTCAACTTCAGTTAGCAGAGTGGGCGGACGAAGGCCGTCAGTAAGGCCAATGATGCGGGAACAAAATGGGTAGGAACCTGCGAAAAAGTCATCCCTGTTTCGAATAATTGCATAATCATCCGCGTCGAGATCCCTATCGTCATTTGAATAGCGAACCTCGACGCGCAGCCAGTCAAGAACACCAACATCGCCAACTATGCCAGTAGAGCCATCAAGCCGATGCGAGGCGACAGACTCAGGCGTCTGATGCTCAAGCCAGTGCGCAGGAAGCTTGCCAAACTGTTCGAGCCCTTTTTCATACATGCAGATACGTTTACTCGAGCGCGGCGAACCGACATACAAAGTACGCCCAGCATTACCGTACTGCCCCTCAGTAGCATGACGATCAACCGCAGCACGACGGCCCCCAGCCTTCATTTGAAACTCACCAGCCTTCAAAGCAGACTCACAATCATCATACGAGAGTTCGCCATGGTAAAAATCAAGGGCCAAGTCGATACGCGTGATACGTGCGACAACCATACGCAAAACTTCCAGCACAAGACCGAGCCGATAGTCACACCAGTGTCGGCAAGCAGCACCAGAAAACGACACATAATTACGATTATGGTCGCGAGCACCCCAGGCAATCAAACCAATATTCTCGCCACAAGACAATATTTGCGCAGAAAAAGGGTACCCCATCCAGCCTCGCCCCTGATCGAGGAACGAAAGATCACGGGTAAAAGTGCCGATCAAGACACGCAAATCATCGATAGACCGAACAGAAGTAAAAGAAAGGTAGTCCAGCTTGCATTTTCTGCTACTTTTTTCTCTTAATTCCAGCTTTTGGGGGAGGGAAACTAGGTTTCCCCCCGTGTTACTAGACGGGGGGACGAGAAAATCGACCTGCGCGAGGTCAATTGACGCAAGATCAAAATCAGGTAAACTATCGGTCATTGGCATGCCCAGGATAAATGTCAATCAAGGCCCGGATGCGTCAACATCGCGGGCTTTTTCTTTTCAAATTCAAAACCGTTTTTCAGTGTATGGGGCCTATGGTGGACGTGAGCCACCTGGGCCTTAACGACGGGGACGGACTACCCGCTAAAACTTTATAAACTTGTCGCTCCACGCTCCGATGCGCACAGGCATTCTGAGACTATTACTACAACTACAAAAGCCGACTCCGACAGGCCCATAAAGATTTTGCCCTTCGGGCCGCTTGTGCCGCCAATACATCAACGCTTTCTCAACAGCCGGTCACGCATCACACGAGCAACGACCTCGCCCTTTGTCATATCCTTGAACTCAACAAACTTAGTCAAAGCATCAAGCACATCGGACGGAACATCGACGCTCAATTGAGCAACGCCGTTAGCACGCAGCCGAGCACGCCTAGCAGCCTGACGCTGCGCACCACTCATTGCATCCGGTTTCGGCGGACGCCCAGGAGGACGCCTGACGCCCGGCAACTCCAATGTGTTCAAATCAGTTTTCTGTTTCATATAGCCCCCAACGTTTACCAAGCAACAAAAGCTTAAAAAACAGTATATGTTACAAGTCACGACAATACAAGAAAATAAACGTTACAAGTCACATATAGCTATGGATAGGCAGCAGCGCACCGCTGCGCGGCACGCCGCAGCCTATCCACGGCGCAACATTACCTATCAGCGACCTTAGGGACTTGCGCACTCAAGATAAGCACCAAGTCGGTATGCAGTTTCGTCCCCGATCGGGCAGCCCACGAGGAAGGCAGGAAGGAGAAGCCAGAGGAGCTATCTACAGTTTGCGCATCATTCAAGCCGCCAATCAAAAGCACCTCACCATCGTTGACCGTCACCGCTGTTTTGACCTGGCGTTTAATGAGCGTGGGCGAACCTGTCACGCCACTTGACGTAGGCTTAAAACTGGAGATTTGCCCATCGATGGCGAGATTAATTTTGCCGTTACCAAGCACCTTAGGCAAAACGTCGACAATGACGCCAGAAGGCCTATACACAATGTTTTGCACGCTGTTCCCGGAATTGTCTTTGCCCGTGCTGGCAATCGTTGGCGTTTCATCGCCCACCGTCAGCACCATCTTTTGATAGTCATCACCCACAATGCGGCTATTCGATACCTGCTTAAAACGACCATCGGTATTGAGCGCATCGATCACCAACTGGAAATTTGTCCCGCGCAAGCTGATCGCAGACGCCGAATTGACGCTCCCCAGGGACGCACCGAACTTCGCACCGAGTACGCTGGCCATGATGGAAATACCGCGGCCCGAACTGGCGTTATCCGTGACCTCGACCCATGACGCGGACACGTCAACCATACGCGGCAGCTGATCGAGCGCACCGAGCAAGATGCGCATTTTGTTTAACTCCGAAGTGCTACCTGTCAGAACAATTTGATTGCCTGCCGCAACCGCACTACGGGGACCAAACGCAGCCGCCACGACCCCTGCCAAGAAATCAGCAGCACGACTTGCCGGCACATACACCTCATACTCATCATCGCGACGCCGGCCAGCGACAACGGACACCTGATCAACAGCGCCATCGCCTACATCGACACGCACAGGGCGCGATATCGGCCTGTCAGAAAACGCCGAAGAGGAAGCGCCCCCCGACACATCAACAGACGCTAAATGGATAGCGGATGGAACAGGAGTCGAAAATTGTGCAGCGCGGAGATAGTAGACACCATCGCGCAACTCGGAAGATATGCCCTGGTCGCGCAAAATGCCCTCAACAAACGCCGGTAACCGATCAGCATCGAGGGAACTCACCGACACTGTGAGCTTACGATCAAGAGCCAATGCATCCGGCGATATGACAAAATCACGAGAAAGCATATTCTTGAAAGTGGCCTGCGCGAAAGCGACAAGCGACACAGAAGAAAGCTGTATCGACACCGGCTGCCCTGCGCCAAACGCAACGCACGGCAACCAAATAAACAGAATAAACAGTTTTTTCATGCCACACCCCTTACCCAGGTATCAGCATCGACCAGCGCGAGCCAACCGCCATCGATAAAGCGAAAACGCAAAGCGGTAACACTGCGGCCGTCCGACAATGTGACAACGTAGACACTTCCCCGCGCGATATAACCAATACCGGTGATGTTTTTTGAGACAACCAATTCAGGCTCTTTTTGAGCAATCGTCGGCGCCAGGAATGGCTTACCAAAGTGATAGCCGAACACGCCCAGGGCGCCGCCAAGGCACAGCGCGGCAAAGAGAAATTTAGTCATATGTTTGTGGGGTGGCTTAGGAGGAAGAGCGCGATAGCTCAACATAGGCAAAGCGGCAGGCGTAGCCTGCAATGGCCCGATGAAATCGGGAGGAACACCAGCAACGGCAGACAAATGCCAAGACGAAAGCAGCGAGTGAGTACCGTGCGGATAGGTATCCGAGAAAACTTGCGTCGTGTTGTAAGCCTTGTTCAGATCATCGCCACGAAAATACCAACGATCCGCCACCAAAGCATCAGGAGAGGCCCCCAATCGCACCACACCGATATGCAAGCGCGGCATGCTACCGTTCGACGCCCCGGCAGTCATCAACGCAATAGCGGGGCTTAAAACAGGCACCCGCATACGATCCAAACGATTCAGCCTGACAACATACTCAAGCAGGGAGTCACGCAACTGCTTATCGACCTGGCTGATGTTTTGCATGATGAAAAAAACATCCCATCCATACTTGCGCGCATGGATGGCCCATTCCAGCATTTCAGCGCGGCCCTTGTCTTGAAAATTGCGAGTGTTCAGCCACGAACCGCACTCATCGAGCAGAAGCGCGCCATTGTGGGATTCATCAAAACCCGGCAACAACTTAGGCGACGGCGCAGTGGCAGTAATGCCTGCACGGCCATGCTGCAAAATTGGCTCAAAATCGATGAAACGATTGCCGCTACCGATCATGTACAAATCCACAGCAGACGGCTTGTCAGGCACCCGGATGACGATGCCCCGATCACGAGCTGGCATCAAGTGCTCCAGGAACACATCGCAGTTTGTGGCAACACGCTTGCCATCACGCAGGTAACGCCGAATTTGATCGATAGCAGCCTTACCCTTGCCACTACCAAGCTTTCCCGTAATTGCATATACAGCCATATCAACCGCCTATTTAATAATAAGGTTTAAACCTTTTTTCTGAACTACGTATACCAAACAACCAACCCAGACCATGACGTAACAAGTGGCAGCTGACAACGTTGTCGAATTAAAAGCAATCCCAAGACCAACAGCAAAATTAGGATGCGACGCGGACATACCTGCAATGCCCTGGGAACAAACACCCTTCGCACAAGAGGACATGAGTGCAATCAACGGTATAACAAGCGCCAACATTAGAATCACCGCAGAAAGACGAAAAGCGTGCTCCAATATTAAAAATCGAGAAAAAAGGTTAATCAAAACACCAAGGAGATTAATAAGTAGAGTACCGAGTAATGGCATATTAGGCTTTCATAGCTGATTGAACTTGTTTAACCGCGCCAACAAGAGCAAAGAAACAAATAACACCGCTGATAAACTTAGCAAAAATATTAACGTAAAAACATATATCAACTTGAACACTAGCACCAGTGACAGGATTATTAACACTAGGATTAGTGCAAACAGCTGTAGGAATAACAGGGAACCAATCACCAATGCCGAGCCGTTCTTTATTTATCTTTCCTATTTCTTCGAAATTGTCCTTATTAGAAGACTCGACAGCGCGATAACCGAGTTCACCCAAATCATCATCAATTTTAGGCATTCCAGTTTCATCAATTCGGCATCCAGGCTGACCAGGAAGACCACACCCATTGCCCTTACCATCACCTGGCGTACCAGAGCCAGGACCGCCAGGGGTGCCCCCAGGAGTACCACCAGGAGTACCGCCAGGAGTGCCGCCAGGGGTGCCGCCAGGGGTGCCACCAGGAGTGCCGCCAGGAGTGCCGCCAGGAGTACCGCCAGGGGTACCACCAGGAGTGCCACCAGGAGTGCCACCAGGAGTGCCGCCAGGGGTGCCGCCAGGATTAGAAGGGTCAGTAGGATTGGCGGGGTCAGTAGGCTTAGTGGGATCAGTAGGCTTAGTGGGATCAGTAGGCTTAGTGGGATCAGTAGGCTTAGTCGGATCAGTAGGGTTACTCGGATCAGTAGGCTTAGTCGGATCAGTAGGGTTAGTCGGATCAGTAATATCCCCGCCTTTATATGGCGGAACATCGGTATTAGGAACTTTCTCCACACTACAAGTTTGCGCACTTTCCGTTAACTTTACGTCGAAGACATAAAGAAAAATCCCCGGCTTTGGCGATGACTTTTGATACAGCTTACCTACATCAGATTCCCGGGCGACTACAGCCTTGCAGGAATTGATACAGAAAACATCCTGGAACTGGTTACCGTCGGCAGAAATTTTCTGAACATAATCAATACTCGTTCCAGACTTACTAGGACGGCCATATCCAATAGGATATTCATACGACCCGAGACTATCGCCTAAATTACATTTTCCTGATTTTTCAAAAGTGACAGTAGTAACGCCACCGTTATAAGCTTTAAAAGTACAACTCCAATAATTTCCGGTAGTCCCAATTGGCTGACAGGTTCCCCCTGTATTAGGCATACCATTAGGAGCACCATATTGCGACCAGGCCTCTTCTAAACTCTTCCAATTACCACCACCGTTTCCTCGATAAACAATACCGGCAGACGAACTATTGACAACGAAAAACAGCAACCAAAAAATAACGTTTTTCATATTTAAACCCGAAAAAAAAGGCGACCGGAGCCGCCCTGATAATGCTGATGAATTTTAGCCAGCTTTGGAGAAGGCCTTTTTCATCATCTTGATACCCCAGAAGCCACCGGCGACCAGGACGGC
>NZ_JBNYXY010000023.1:0-5193 GCF_051380895.1 Janthinobacterium breve
CTGGAGCCGACGAGCCACATGGGGCCAGCCGTGGCCGCGATGGAGCGGCGCGGTGTCAAGACCGAAGTCGGCAAGCGCATCGAGGACGAGGTGATCGACCGCCTGGCACGTGCCAGGGCCGAGGGCGACAAGGAGCTGGAGCTGGCCCAGGCGAACAGGAGCACCATCGACCTGTCCGGCGACCTGGCGGCAGCGAAGCGCGACCTGGCGACGGTGCTGGTCGGGCAGGCCAAGACGGAGCTGGTCAGCGGTGCCGCTGACTTCCGGGCGAAGTTCATGGCCGACCGTGCGGCCAAGCAGGAGCAGGAGCGCCAGGCCGAGCAGGAGCGCCAGGCAGCGGAGCGCGTCCAGCTCGAAGCCAGGCGCAAGGCTGATCTGGAGCTGCCACGTGGCTCGTCTAAGGACAACGATTGGCATGACTTCAGCCCAGGGCGTTAGATTAATCCAGCTTGCCGTTTCACTGCACGTCAAACACCACACTATTTTCTTAGGTAGTATGTCCACTGGCTTGGTCAGATTCGACCGGCGTTCACGAAAATAGGATATTAAAATGTCAATTAATCAACTCGTTTACATAAGCCAAGCAACACGTAAGATGTCTCCAGAAGACCTCTCTTCGATACACGAAAAGGCAAAGGCAAACAATGGACCACTCGATGTAACAGGTAGCTTGTTTTACAACGGTGGTTGGTTTTTGCAAGTATTGGAAGGCCCGGCATCTACGCTAGATAAATTATATAAAAAAATCGAACTCGATCCTCGACATAAAAATTCCCGGGTACTTTACAACGAGCCAGCAAACTTCCGTACTTTCCCGCGTTGGAACATGAATATGACCAACTTGAACGACAGACAAGCCGATAAATATGATGAACTTGTCGAAGTCCTCGAGGCGGCTCAAACAAACCGCAAGATCGGTTCGACGTCTCCTGCAGTGGCATTACTGAAAATTTTTAAAGGCTGATTGACGGTTGTCTGTTTTATGATGTGTGCCTGCGAAAAGTCGGGTTCTGTACCTGGCCTTGATGCGGCGGCGGAGCGTGCTGACGACGCTTTTTATGTCAGTACCCCTTGAGGATCACGTAACGGTGGCGGTTGTCATTGCTGACCCAGGAGCCTTGGAAGTCGGCCTGGCCCTGCCCCTCGCCTTGGGCGGGCGTGATCTCCACGCATAGCCGGTTGGCTGGGCCGCAGTGGTCGAGCTTGATGCGCCCGCCACGCTTGGCAAGATTTGCGATGTTCTCCTCCAGCAGGGCCTTCTCAGCACGCAGCAGCTCTACCTCTTGGTATTCGGCTTCACTGGGCAGCATGAAGCGCCCTAGCACGCACACGGCCAGTACCATAACCAAGCCGGCGCCGGCGACGGACGCCGAGGCCTTGAACGTCAGCCAGGCGCCAGCGCTACGCACCTGGCCAGCCGCCTCATCGAGCGCAGCCACAGCTTGATTTAAGGCCACTACAGCAGTTTTCGGCGCTTGGCCTATGCATTCCACCACCGCACGCGCTGCGGCGTCCCCTGTGGCCTGCTGGAGCGTCACAGATGTGCCTTTAATGGAGTCGATCACCGCCGCCATCGCTTTGCGCTCTTGGGCCATGCCCGCGATCGCGGCTTGGACGGCTGCTTGCTGTTCCTCCATGACGGCGAACATCGCGCCGAGTTTGTCTTGGTCATCCATCATGCCTCCCTGGAGTCGAGCCAGGCGTAAGCCTCGCTCTCCGCATCGTCGTACGCCGCCTGCAGGGCGTCCTTCTCGTCTTCGAAGTCGCCGCTGACTTGAGGGAATACACCGCCGCCCACCTCTACGCCGTGCTCCAGGAGGCGCAGCCGCCAGCCGCCGCCCATATCGATCGGGAGTGGTGTGATCTCATAGCTGAATTTCATCAAAATTCCTCGTCAGTTTCGGTATCCAGGCGCTGCTGTCCGAGCGCCTCCAGTTTCTCGCGTGTGGTCTGATCGCTGGCCGTGCCGGTGGCCTTGGCTTTGCGCTCCTTGTCCCTGATCTTGAACACGAAGTCGGTGATGGCGCGACCCGTCTTCTTCGGCTTGTAGCTCACCGTAATGTCGCTGTGCTTATTGATCTGGTCGACTGCTGGCTCGATGATCCGATTGATGAAGTTGGCCGTCAGCTTGTACTCGCCAGGCCCCAGCTGGAGCGCTTCGCGCAGCCACGCAAGGTTGAGCGTACGGTTGCCGATATCCCTATGCTGGGCCAGCAGCTCGTAGATGCGTACAGCGTGGGCGCTGGTCATGTGGCCGACCTTTTCCAGTTGGTAAGACGTGAACTCAACCTCCAGGCGCGTGATGTACTTGATGACCTCTGGCGTGAACACGATCTGGATGTGCCCCGCGCCGTCGATGTATGCCTTCTCGCTGATCCAGCGCGTCTCCCTGACCCGCACCTTGTTCGTGGCCGGGTCGGTATCGTGGATTGTTACGCTGCGGCTGTAGAGTGCATTCATCGCCTCCTTGAGCTGGCCGTAGACGCTGCCCTTCTCCACACTGGGGAACTGCCTCAGGAAGCTGTCGGCCGTGATAGTGACGGGCAGATCGGGGAACAGCCCCCTCTGCTCCTCACGGCACCGGCAGATCGAGTACAGGATGATGCGCTGCTCGTTTAGGCTCAGTCGGTAGCTGGCCTCGATCAGGCGATTTGACTTTACGACAAGCTCGTTTTTCTTCGCCATATAAACTATTTCATGTTCAGGAGCCGTTATATTACACCATATTAATTACAATTTAATAATTGCAATAGTTAACCGGAAAAATGTAATAGTTAACCGGAAAAATGTAATAGTTAGACGCGGGAACCCGCATGGATACTAGCTCTCCGGACAGCTAAAAGGACTTAAAAGCTGCTCACAACGCTTGCGCGTATAGATCGCAATTCTTTAGGCCCCCTTAGGGGCAAGAAAAGGCCCCCGCGATACGCGACGGCCGGTGGCCGGCAAGCGCCGCCGGTCGGCGGCGGCGCTTGCCGTTTGAGGTGGGGGTGGCCCTGGACGGGCCATCCTCGCTCCCTCGCCTGCGGCGTTGGTCCTCGGACTCGAATCGCCCCCACGGTCAACTCATAGGCCGGTTTGGCTTACAGGGTAGTGGTGCACGCATGCCGATGGCGGGGTTGCTGTTGCTGTTGGGGTTAGTTTTTACGCTTTTAGAATTATCGGTTTACAAAGTTAACCGGGCGTACCGACGGGGGTATCGTCGGTACGCAAGCAAGCGGGGACGCCCGCGCGCTAAGGCGTCCAGTTGGCTTCGTTATGTCGATGGCGCTTCGAGTTTTGACTCACACCACTATCGGGTTATTACTGACGAGGCGGGTATTCTTGTCGGGCGTGCAATACGCTCACTACTTCGATGCGCTCAGCCATCACCTGGTAGACCACGATGTAGTTTGGATGGGCGATGATTTCGCGTGTGCCAGGCACGCGCCCAGAGCGATACAGGTACGGATGCTCGGCGGCTGGCAGCACGGACGCCTCGATTAGCCCACGCATGCGGCGGGCCGCTGGCGGGCTATCGTTGGCGATGAAACGGATGATGGACGCGAGGTTGGCGCGTGCTGATGCACGCCAGAAGACCGGCAGCATTACGCCTGTGGCCTGCTGCGCTTTTCGGCCTCTACAATGATCGCGTCCATTTCTGCCATGACCTGGTCATGAGGAATGCTGGGGCACTGATCATCAAGCGAGGCTTGCACTTGGACGCGGAACCAGCAGTCATAGCTGGCCGCTTGCTCTTCGGTTTCAAATTCCGAGACGATGGGGGAGAGGACGGCGTTCATGGCGTCAAGGTTACACCAGTTTGGGCTGTGGAAGAGCATTGGCGGCAAACGACCTGGCGTGCGCCAGTATGTCATCAAGCGTGGCCGTGCCGTCGATGTACGCCGCGTGGAGCTGCTTGTCGGCGTTGTCCGGCTCGTAGCCCTCGATGCGGTGGTTGGCGAGCATCTGGGCTACGTGGCGCTCCCTGTCGGCTCGCGTCGTCATTGCTGGGCCGGTGTTGTTGGAGCTGCTGCGGCTAGGCCGAACAATGCGCGATCATCGGCACGCGTGAGTTGCTGGCCCATCATTTCCAGCATCTTGTCCTTCGGCCATTCACCGCGTTCGACCTTGGAGAGAATGGCCGCGCCGACGAGAATCTTGCGGCGCGTGTCGTCAGCACGCTTTTGCTTGGCTTCGGCGGTCTTTACCCTGACCTCTGCCTTCTGCTTCAATGCCTTGGCCTGCTTGAGCTTGTCCTCCAAATCCTTGACTCGCTGTTGTGCCTTTTCGATACTGGTTGCCATGATTGCCTTTTGCAGTTTGTATGGGCATTTTAGCGCGAAAAAAAGCACAGGAAAGCCAGCTATAATGGCGGACTATGCAGACCCGGCGAGGAGCGAGAGCAAAGAGCAAGGGCGCACTTAGGAGTTGACTGCGTCAACTCGTGCTCGCCTGCCGCTGGCTAAACAAAAAAACAATATCATGGCAATCTACCATCTCAGCGTCAAAGCAGTTTCCCGGTCAGCCGGTCGGAGTGCGACCGCTGCCGCCGCTTATCGTGCTGGGTGCGAGATTACCGATCAACGAACCGGCGAGGTTCACGACTACACCCGTAAAGGTGGCGTCGAATCTGCTGATATCGTTTTGCCGGATGGTGCGCCAGAATGGGCTACCGACCGGGCCGTGTTGTGGAACGCAGCCGAAGCTGCCGAGCGCCGCAAGGATGCGTGCGTGGCGCGTGAGTTCGAAGTAGCCCTGCCCGACGAGCTTTCGCCAGCCTTGAGGCGGCGGCTGGCCATGGACTTCGCTAAGGAGATGGCGAACCGGGAAGGCTGCGCTGTGGACGTGGCGATCCACGCACCAGGCAAAGAGGGCGACAGCCGCAACCACCACGCTCACATCTTGCGCACGACGCGCAAGGTGGGACTGGACGGCCTGACCGACAAGCTCGACACCGAGAAGGCCGGGCGGAATCGAACCGCCGACCTGGACGCTGCGCGCACTAGGTGGGCCGAGCTGACGAACGAGCGGCTACGTGAAAATGGCATCGAGGCGCGGGTGGATCACCGCAGCCTGAAAGACCAGGGCATCGACCTGGAGCCGACGAGCCACATGGGGCCAGCCGTGGCCGCGATGGAGCGGCGCGGTGTCAAGACCGAAGTCGGCAAGCGCATCGAGGACGAGGTGATCGACCGCCTGGCACGTGCCAGG
>NZ_JBNYXY010000024.1:0-2290 GCF_051380895.1 Janthinobacterium breve
ACCTCCAGGGCGTGTTACCGCACCTTCATCCTGGCCATGAGTAGATCACTTGGTTTCGGGTCTACACCCAGCGACTGATCGCCCTATTCGGACTCGATTTCTCTACGGCTTCCCTATGCGGTTAACCTTGCCACTGAATGTAAGTCGCTGACCCATTATACAAAAGGTACGCAGTCACGGAACAAGTCCGCTCCTACTGTTTGTATGCACACGGTTTCAGGATCTATTTCACTCCCCTTCCGGGGTTCTTTTCGCCTTTCCCTCACGGTACTGGTTCACTATCGGTCGATTACGAGTATTTAGCCTTGGAGGATGGTCCCCCCATATTCAGACAGGATGTCACGTGTCCCGCCCTACTTGTCGCATGCTTAGTTCCACACATCGCATTTCACGTACCGGGCTATCACCGTCTGTGGCTCCTATTTCCAGAGGATTCTGTTATGCGTCATGCTAAAACATGCAGGCTCTTCCCATTTCGCTCGCCGCTACTTTGGGAATCTCGGTTGATTTCTTTTCCTGCAGCTACTTAGATGTTTCAGTTCGCCGCGTTCGCCTTGCAACCCTATGTATTCAGGTTGCAATACCCTAAAAGGGTGGGTTGCCCCATTCGGAAATCTGCGGATCAAAGTGTGTTTGCTCACTCCCCGCAGCTTATCGCAAGCTACTACGTCCTTCATCGCCTGTAATCGCCAAGGCATCCACCATGTGCACTTATTCGCTTGTCCCTATAACGTTAGCCTCTGATTATCGAAATAATCAAAGAGCGTTACAGGAATAAGAAAGTACAACGTTGTTGCTTGTTTGTTGATACATACAATCATTACCCATCGATTCACCTTTTACGGCAAACCAATCAATAAATAATCTTTACTTCTTCCAGATTGTTAAAGAACATACAGCACTTGATCTCGAAAAGACCAAACCTAAATCCCCGTGCACCTATCAGCACTGATTTACGTTTGAACTTTTGGTGGAGGATGACGGGATCGAACCGACGACCCCCTGCTTGCAAAGCAGGTGCTCTCCCAGCTGAGCTAATCCCCCTAGGGTATTTCCAGACTACAGAAACTGGTAGGGCTGGTTGGACTCGAACCAACGACCCCCGCGTTATCAACACGGTGCTCTAACCAGCTGAGCTACAGCCCCAAATGCTGTTCTTTATATTAACAGCCGATAAGTGTGAACATTTGATGCGTGAATCATTTCTGACTCGTGCAAACTCTAGAAAGGAGGTGATCCAGCCGCACCTTCCGATACGGCTACCTTGTTACGACTTCACCCCAGTCACGAATCCTACCGTGGTAAGCGCCCTCCTTACGGTTAAGCTACCTACTTCTGGTAAAACCCGCTCCCATGGTGTGACGGGCGGTGTGTACAAGACCCGGGAACGTATTCACCGCGACATGCTGATCCGCGATTACTAGCGATTCCAACTTCATGCAGTCGAGTTGCAGACTACAATCCGGACTACGATACACTTTCTGCGATTAGCTCCCCCTCGCGGGTTGGCGGCGCTCTGTATGTACCATTGTATGACGTGTGAAGCCCTACCCATAAGGGCCATGAGGACTTGACGTCATCCCCACCTTCCTCCGGTTTGTCACCGGCAGTCTCATTAGAGTGCCCTTTCGTAGCAACTAATGACAAGGGTTGCGCTCGTTGCGGGACTTAACCCAACATCTCACGACACGAGCTGACGACAGCCATGCAGCACCTGTGTACTGGTTCTCTTTCGAGCACTCCCTGATCTCTCAAGGATTCCAGCCATGTCAAGGGTAGGTAAGGTTTTTCGCGTTGCATCGAATTAATCCACATCATCCACCGCTTGTGCGGGTCCCCGTCAATTCCTTTGAGTTTTAATCTTGCGACCGTACTCCCCAGGCGGTCTACTTCACGCGTTAGCTGCGTTACCAAGTCAATTAAGACCCGACAACTAGTAGACATCGTTTAGGGCGTGGACTACCAGGGTATCTAATCCTGTTTGCTCCCCACGCTTTCGTGCATGAGCGTCAATCTTGACCCAGGGGGCTGCCTTCGCCATCGGTGTTCCTCCACATATCTACGCATTTCACTGCTACACGTGGAATTCTACCCCCCTCTGCCAGATTCTAGCCTTGCAGTCTCCAATGCAATTCCCAGGTTGAGCCCGGGGATTTCACATCAGACTTACAAAACCGCCTGCGCACGCTTTACGCCCAGTAATTCCGATTAACGCTTGCACCCTACGTATTACCGCGGCTGCTGGCACGTAGTTAGCCGGTGCTTATTCTTCAGGTACCGTCATTAGCAA
>NZ_JBNYXY010000002.1:0-584684 GCF_051380895.1 Janthinobacterium breve
AATGGCGAAAGCAGCATTGGCGGTGAAATGCGAACCCACCGAAATCAGCTTTGTACGAGCCTTCCACGTCATCCAATATGAGCTGCACTGGGCTGCCATCGTGCGTTCCTACGGCAAGTTGCCAGCCTTGATGCAACGCTTGCGTCAGCGACTAACCGACCTCCTGAATGAAGAACGGCCCGGTCGAAAATTCGACCGGGCCGTCAAAGCCGTGCCTCAGCGTTACACTGTCCGGGTCTTGAAACGAGACCTTAACTGAACGGCATTAGGCCCGCGAGGGCCTTTTTTATTGTCTGCAAGAATCAGGCTTCAACGCCGGAAGCCAGCGTACGGGGCCGCCAGCGGGTCGCCGATGAACAGGCCCTGGGCCGGCCACAGCACACTGCCCCAGTACGCTTCCAGTGCCGTACTGCCGGACAGGTAGCGGCGCAGCAGCACGGTCGGATTGGGAAATTTCTGCCAATAGCTGCACGGCTCGCTGACGGTGCCATAGCTGGCCGTCGCACCCGCTTCCAGCCAGCGCTGGCTGCTCATCTGGCTACTGCCCTGCAAATCGCCGCCAAACGAGGTCAGGTGGTCGGCCAGGGCGCCGGGCAGGAAATGCAGGGTCTCCAGCTTGGCCACCTTGGCCAGCCCCGTCTGGTACACCATGATGTCTTGCGCCCCTTCCAGGCTGTCCGCCTTGAGGTTCTTGATGGTCAGCTTGCGTTGGCGCACCACGCCGGCGGGCGGAAAGAAAGCGGCGCGGCTGTTGCGCGCCGTGTCGCTGGTGCTCAGGTAATACGCGCTGGCGGCGGGCACGGAAAAGGCGCTGACGGCGCCGCGGTCCACCACGGCCTTGGCCTCTTCCACGAAATCGATGGGCAGCAGCATCGACAGGCGCAAGCCCAGCTGCGTGTAGGGCTGCGCCACATCGCTGTTGAAATACGTACTGGGCTTGCCGGGGTCGCAGGTCTTCGCGCATTGATCCGCATCAAAGCCGAGTGTGAAAGCGGCAGTGATGGCATTGCATTCGACGGCATACGGCGCGCTCCACACCATCAGCACAGCCTGGATCTCGGGTTTCAGCTGCGCATTGATGCGCTCTTTCAATTGCGTGAACTGATCGACGCTGAGTTTGCGGGGGCGATTGGGGATGTTGACATGCGCCACATTGGCGGACGGGATGCCGTGCGCCTTGCGGTAATACTCGCCTACTTCGACACTGTTCGGTTCGGCGTCATTGATGACGATGGCCAGCTGCGACGCTTGCAATCCGGGCGCAGTCACGGCCACGGCTGCGGCAGGGGCGTCGGCATGGGCGGCGCCGGCGGCCAGCGCCAGCGAAAGACAAAGGAAGTTGCGCAAGGGTCGGTGTACCGGTAAGGGGAAATCGGAAGCAGGCGGCCAGGGTGGGGCTGCCCGCCGCTTGTAGCGCCATCAGGCGCGCTGGTAGACATCCTCCAGGCGCACGATGTCGTCTTCACCCAGATAGCTGCCCGATTGCACTTCGATCAGGTGCAGGGGCAGCTTGCCCGGGTTTTCCAGCCGGTGCGTCATGCCGATGGGGATGTAGGTCGATTCGTTTTCCGTCAGCAAAGTCACCTTTTCGCCGCACGTGACTTGCGCCGTGCCGCTGACCACCACCCAGTGCTCGGCGCGGTGATGGTGCATTTGCAGGGACAGCTTGCCGCCCGGATTGACGGTGATGCGCTTGACCTGGAAGCGTTCGCCGATATCGATGCCTTCATAGCTGCCCCACGGGCGGTACACCTTGCGGTGCTGCACGTGCTCGCTGCGTCCCGCCTGCTTCAAGTGATCGACCACCTGTTTCACGCGCTGCACCTGGTCCTTGTGCGCCACCAGGACGGCGTCGTCCGTTTCCACCACGATCAAGTCTTGCACGCCCAGCACGGCCACCATGCGGCGCTCGGCGCGCACCAGGCAATTGCTGACGCCATCGAGATACACGTCGCCGCGCACCACGTTGCCGTTGGCGTCACCCTGCTGCACTTCCCACAGGGCCGACCAGGAACCGACATCGCTCCAGCCGATGGCGGCCGGCAGCACCACCGCATGCGCCGTATGCTCCATGACGGCATAGTCGATCGAATCGGATGGGCAAGAGGCGAAGGCCTTCTCTTCCAGGCGGCAGAAATCGAGGTCGCGGTAGCCGTCGCGCACTGCCGCCTCGCAGGCGGCCAGCATGGCCGGCTGGAATTGCCCCAGCTCGCTCAGATAGCGTTCGGCGCGGAACATGAACATGCCGCTGTTCCAGAAATAATTACCGGCGGCAAGGAACGATTGCGCCGTGGCCAGGTCCGGCTTTTCCACGAAGCGCTCGACCTTGCGGCCCACGGCGCCCGGACTCACGGGCGCGCCGCTGCGGATGTAGCCATACCCTGTTTCCGGCGCCATCGGCACGATGCCGAAGGTGGCCAGCGCGCCATCGGCCGCCAGCAGCGCCGCCTGGGCGATGGCCTGGTGAAACGCAGCCACATCGGTGATGACATGGTCGGCCGGCAAGACCAGCATCAGCGCCTGCGGGTCGATGGCTAGCAGGTATTGCGCGGCCACGGCCACGGCCGGCGCCGTGTTGCGCCCCACGGGTTCCAGCAGGATGCCCAGCGGAGGCAAGCCGATTTCGCGCAGCTGCTCGGCCACCATGAAGCGGTGCTCATTGCCGCACACCACCAGCGGCGGCATGACGTCGACATCGGCCAGTCCGCTATCGCCGGCACGGCGGTTGGGCAGGCTGAGCACGCGCAGCGCCGTTTCCTGCAGCATGGTCTGGTCCGTGACCAGCGGCAGCAACTGCTTGGGCAGCACGGCGCGCGACAGCGGCCATAGACGGGTGCCCGAACCGCCGGACAGGATGACTGGATAAATTTTCATGGTTTCATTTCAAAAACAGTTTATTTGGCAGCATACAGGGCCGGCGGCGTTTCCGCGCGGCGCAGGCTGCGCCGGTCGCGCGCATTGCCCCAGGCATCAGTGTCATACTCGGAGACATGGCGCATCTGGCCGGCACGGTCGACACTATAATCCTTGAAGACGATCATTTCATCAAGTACCACGCCAGGCAGCACGCGCGTGTATTCGAACAGCACGCTGCGCACCACCTCGGTGCCGCTGCAGACATGGCTGCCGTGGCCGATCCAGGTGGGCCCGACGATGGTAGCTCCCGCGTCGATGCGACAGCCCGAGCCGATGTAAACGGGGCCCTCGATGCGCGTGCCGCCGCTCCAGTCGATGCGCGTGTTAAGGCCGGCCCACACGCCATCGGCGATCTGGGTGCCAGGCACATGCATATGAGCAACTTCACCCATCAGCACGCTTTGCAACACTTCCCAGTAATCCTTGACGCTGCCGATATCGATCCAGTTGTACTGGCGCTTTTGCGCATAGAAGGGCAAGCCCCGCTCGACCAGCAAGGGAAACAGTTCCGAGCCGATATCGAAAGACTGGCCGGGGGGAATCAGGTCCAGCACGGCCGGCTCGAAAATATAAATGCCCGTGCTGACGCAATTGGACAGCGCATCGGCCTGCGCCGGTTTTTCCTGGAAGGCGCGGATGCGCCCATCGTCGTCGCTGACCACCACGCCATAGCTCGACACCTTGTCCCACGGCACTTCCAGGGTGATGACGGAGGCCAGCGCCCCCACGCGGCGATGCTCGCGCAGGGCCGCCTCCAGGTCGAGGTCGATCAAGGCATCGCCGCACAGCACGATCGTCGTCTCATCGAAGAAGCCGCCAAACTCCTGGATCTTCTTCATGCCGCCGGCCGAGCCCAGCGGCTCCGGCACGACCTCGCCCGCATCGTTCGTATAGCCTTCGAAGGAATAGCCGATGCGCACGCCGAACTGGTGGCCTTCGCCGAAATACTCCTCGATCTTTTCATGCAGGTAGCTGACGTTGACCATGATGTCGGTCACGCCATGCTGCGCCAGGTGCTCCACCAGGTAAGCCATCACGGGTTTACCCAGGATGGGGATCATCGGCTTGGGCAAATCATAGGTCAGGGGCTGCACGCGCGTGCCCTTGCCTGCCGCCAGTATCATTGCTTTCATCGACATGCTCCATCAGGATTGGGGCTGGCTGGCCAGGCGGCGCATTTCAACGGCCGTCCTTGCTCAAGGTCACCGGAGCGGCGGGCGCGGCGGCGGGAAACAGGCGCGCATACGCGGCCAGCAGCTTGGGCGCTTCATATTCCCACTCCAGCTCGTTGACCACGCGATGGCGGCCGAACGCCCCCATCTGCTCGCGACGGGCAGGGTCGTCCAGCAATTCGACGATCTTGCGCGCCATGTCGACTGGATCGTTCTTCAAGGCATACAAGGATGCCTGCTGTGCGGAAACCTTGCCCTCGACCAGATCAAACTGCACGATCGGTTTGCCCAGGGCCATGTATTCCATGATCTTGTTCATGGTCGACTTGTCGTTCATGTCGTTGGCCACGTCCGGGTTCACGCACACATCGGACGTGTTGAGCATTTCCAGCAATTGCTGGTCCGGCACGCGCCCCGTGAAGGTCACGTAGTCGGCGATACCCAGGTCCTGCGCCATCTTTTTCATCTGCTCCAGCGAGGTGCCGCCGCCCACCAGGCCGAACTGCACATCCTCGCGCTGCAAGGTCTGCACGATGTATTGCGCCGCCTGCAGCAGCAGGTCGATGCCTTCCTGCGCGCCCATCACGCCCACGTAGCCGACCAGGTAGGCGCGGCCCTTCTTGAGTGCCGGCACGGGCGGCAGCACGCGCAAGCGGTCCAGCTTGGGTCCGCTGCGCACCACGTAGACATCCTCGGGCTTCATGCCGCCCCGCTCGATGGCGATCTTCTTGTATGACTCGTTGGTGGCGATCGACACGTCGGCGCTCTGGAACGACCAGCGTTCGAACAGCACCATCAGCTTGTAAAAGAAATCGCGCCGGCCGAACTTGGCTTCGTACAGCTCGGGGTTGATGTCATGGTGGTCGAACAGGAAACGCTTGCCCATCGTCAACTTGAAGAAGCCGCCGATGAGGAACAGCAAATCGGGAGGATTGCAGGCGTGAATCACGTCGAAGCCATGGGCAAAATGGACTTTCCATGCCAGGCGGAAAGTGTGGAACAGCGCCAATGAATACTCCACCAGGTAACCCTTGGCCCCTTCCGCTTCCAGCGGCAGGTTGTAGCGGTAGATATGGATGCCGTCGATGGCTTCGTAGCGCGCTTCATAGCCCTTGCCTGTGGGGCAGATGATCGACACTGCATAGCCATTCGCATGCAGGGTGGTCGCTTCCTGCCACACGCGCCGGTCGAATGGCGAAGGCAGGTTTTCCACCAGGATCAGCACGCGGCGCGGCTGTCCTGCCACCTGATTACCAGCAGATGCCGTCATATTGCTCTCCACTTTGTTCTTTGCTGATACGCACCAGGTCGACGATGTGCTGGTGCGGCTGCAGGCTGGCGGGCACGGTCTTGAATTCAGCCGCGCCGTTGCCGATGACAATGGTGTCGGCGAAGTCCAGCACGTCCTGCATGTTCGTCACCATCAGCTTGGAAATGTGCGGGATGTGATTCAGGATGTAATCCTGGTTGGCGCCCGTCAGGGCGGCCAGGTTGACGTTCTTGTCGTACAGCTTCAGCTCGTAGCCCTTGCCCAGCAGATACTCGATGACATCGACCAGCGGCGACTCGCGCAAGTCGTCCGTGCCGGCCTTGAACGAGAAGCCAAGGATGCCCACCTTGCGCGCACCCTTGTCGACGATCATCTTGATGCCCTTTTCCACTTGCCGCTGGTTCGACGGCAGGATAGAGTTCAGCAAGGGCAAATCGAGGTCCAGGCTGCGCGCCTTGTAGGTCAGCGCCCGCACGTCTTTCGGCAGGCACGAGCCACCGAAGGCAAAGCCCGGCTTCATGTAGTACGGCGACAGGTTCAGCTTGGTGTCCTGGCAAAAGATTTCCATCACCTTGTGGCCATCGATGCCGACGGCCTTGCAGATGTTGCCGATTTCATTCGCGAAAGCCACTTTGACGGCGTGCCAGGTGTTGTCTGTGTACTTGACCATCTCGGCCGTCTCAACGTCCGTACGCACCAGCGGCGCGTCCATCTTTTCATACAATTGCACCAGCAAGGCGCCCGCCTTTTCGTCCGATTCGCCGATGACCGTCTTCGGCGGATGGTAGTAATCGTAGACAGCCGTGCCTTCGCGCAGGAATTCCGGGTTGTTGCACACGCCAAAGTCGACGCCGGCCACCTTGCCCGACGCCGCTTCCAGGGTCGGGATCACCAGCGAACGCATGGAGCCGGGCAGCATGGTCGAGCGCGCCACGACGACGTGGAAGCTATCCTTTTCGGCAATCGCCGCGCCGATTTCCTGGCACACCTTGCGCACGTGGCTCAGGTCCAGGTTGCCATTCAGCTGCGAGGGCGTGCCCACGCAGATGAGCGACATATCCGAGCCGAAGACGGCGTCACGCACATCGAAGGTGGCGCGCAAATGGCCGCTTTTCACGGTGGCGGCGATCATCTCGCCGATGTCTTTTTCAATGATGGGCGTGGTGCCCTGGTTGATCAGCTCCACCTTGGTCCTGTTCGGATCGACGCCGATCACTTCATGTCCATCCGTTGCCAGGCAACCAGCCGAGACGGCACCCACATAACCCAAACCAAATATGCTAATTTTCATGTTTTCCTCGTATTTTCTGACAGATCAGGGGTAGCCAAACTCAGGTGAAACTCCGTGCGCAAGGTGGCCGCGCCTTGCAGCCGCCCGCGCCAGACCAACACAGGCGTAGCCTGTTTTTCATCGAAGCGGTGCGAAATCCAGCCCAGCGGCGGATCGTCGCGGCCGCACACCAGTTGCACGCAGGCATCCGGTGAGCGCGGCACATGCATTTCCAGCGAAAAAACGTCGCCCGCCACGCGCAGCACGTGGCCATCGAGCTGCAAGCGGCAGCGGGGATCGAAGTGCCAGAACAGCTCCACCTCATGCGTTCCCTGGCATTCGAGCACGTCATCGACCACGATCAGCGCGGCGCCGGGCGCCACGCGCACGTCGCGCCGGTGCAGCACGCCATCTTTCAAGCCCAGGTAGCCGTCATGGCTGGCGCTCCAGAATTGCCCGTCGGCATCATCACGCCACGCCAGGCATTCTGCCCTGGCCTTGCGCAGCCACAGGAAGTTGCCGCCGGACTCGGACTGGTCGCGGCCATCGATGCGCACGGTGTTGTGCGCGCTGGTGCCGCGGAAATAATCGCGCCACTGCTGTTGCGTATGGTAGGCATAGGTGCCCGGGTCGACCAGCACCATCTGGCCCGCCACAGATAAGGTCAGCGCCAGCGCATCGGCGTGGCCGTGCGCGGCAATGCCCAGGTAGCCCAGCGGGCCGGCGTCGGCAATCAGCCGTACTTCGGACGACGTATCGAAACGCGCGCCCATCACGTAATAGCCGCCGTCGGGGAAGGCGCGCGGCAAGGTATCGGGCGCAGTGTCCGCCAAGGCATCGAAGGCCTGGCGCCCCGCCTCGCCCAGCAGCCAGGCGCTTTTCTCGTCGAAGACGCGCGCCTTGGCCTTGAAGTCGGCGCGGCCGAACAGGGCCGCGCCGCTGGCCAGCAGCGAGCTGTAGGGGTTCGCAGCGGGCGCCTTGTCCCAGTGCGCCAGCAGCGCATCGTCGGCGTCGCCGATCATCGGCACCTCGCCCGCCACGTTCATCATGGCGGCGATAAACGCCAGCATGGCTTCCAGGCGCTGCAAAAAGGCGGCCGAGCGGGGCCGGCCATTGGCGCGGCCCGCCAGCACGCACAGCAGCATTTCGTCGGCCACCGTATGTTGATAATAAATGGCTTGTTCGCGGTTCACACCATCCGCGCCGTTCTGTTGCAGCGCCTGCGCTTCCAGTTCGCCTTCCGTCTGTGCCAGCCAGCCGGCACTTTCCGGCCAGCACGGCCATGTGAGCGCGGCGATATGCAAGCCCGTCAATTCGCCGAACAGGTGGTTGTTGGCCGATGAGTGGCGCGAAAAGTGGCCGGCGATGAAGTGGCAATGCTGGTAGATGCTGTCGAGCCAGCGCTGCAGGAACACCTGCCCTGGCGCGCCATCGAACAGGGGGCTGTTGATGCCACCGAGCAAGTGCCACGCATGCGACCAGCTGACCAGACGCAAGGCCAGTTCCAGCGCGCTGCTCCAGTTCGGCCCCAGCGGATACGGACACTGCTGCCACCACGCTTCCAGCAGGACTTGTACACCCTGCGCATGGCGCAGGTCGCCGCCCAGGCGATATGCCATCGCCAGGTCGGCCACGGCCAGGTGACGGTTCGGTTCCCACAGGCATTTGATGTCGCCCACCACCGCTTCATCGCGGTAATTGAGCGTCTTGCCAAAGCCCAGCGGCACCACGGTGCCCGTCTTCGGATCGCGGTTCCATTCGGGCGGGAAACCCAGGTCCACATCACGCAGGGCGAAGACGTCGAAACGGCCCGCCAGGATGCGTTCGGCGGCCGCCAGGTGCGGCGCAGGATCAATGGGCAGGCCCAGCCATGGCGCGCCGAAACGCTGGCGCGCGGCGGGCGGCGGTACATGCGCCAGGCCGTAGCCGCGCGCCTGCAACCGTTGCTGCACCGCATCGCGCACGCGGTGCGCCACCTCGGGCGCCCCCATGGCGCGCAAGCGGTTCAGTTTCCAGGAGAGGTTGCTCAGCATGGGCATCTCACAGATACTGGCGGTGCCAGATTTCCAGGGTGAGCAAGCTCCATAGCAGCTTCTCGTGATTTTGCCGCCCCGCCACATGCTCGGCCAGCACCTGCTGCAGCGCTGCCGCATGGTAGTAGTGGCGCGTGCGCGACTCGGCGCCCGTCAGATGCTCGTACAGATAATCCTTCATGGGGCCGCGGAACCATTCGTTGACGGGCACGCGGAAGCCCACTTTCGGCCGTTCCAGGATGGCTTGCGGCAGCAGTTGCTTCATGGCTTCGCGCAAGATCCACTTGGTGGTGCGCCCGCGCACGCGGTACTCGTCCGGCAGGCTCGACACATACGCGGCCAGTTCGTGGTCCATGAAGGGCATGCGCGCTTCCAGCGAGGCGGCCATGGTCATGCGGTCGCCCCGCTCGAGCAGATTGTCGGGCAGCCAGCTCAGCTGATCGAAGCACAGGATGCGGCGCAAGGCGCTGTTGCCGGCACTGCCGCAGCCCAGGGAGGGATCGCGCTGGCGCGACGGCGCCGGCATGGCCACCAGGCGTGCGCGTTCCTGGTCGGACATCATGCCGAACCAGCGCGGCATGCGTTCGTCGAACGCTTCCAGGCCCAGGTTGACGATGGCCGTCTTGGCGCGGCGGAAACGGTAGGGCAAGGCGCCGATGGCCGGCTCGATCAGGCCGTGGCGCAGCAAGCCTGGCAGCATCTGGTAATTGCCCGCATAGCGCTCGTACACATGCTTGGGATAGCCACCGAGGATTTCATCGGAGCCTTCGCCCGTCAAGACCATCTTCACCGTCTTGCGCGATTCCTTCGCCAGCAGGTAGATGGGAATGTCGGACGGCTCGGCCACGGGGGCGTCGCGGAAGCGCACGAGGTCGGGCAGCAAGGCGATGACCTGGTCGACAGATACTTCCAGCTCATGGTGTTCCGTGGAAAATTGCCGCGCGATATCGGCCGCATACGCCAGCTCGCTGAAGCCGCCCTCCTTGAAGCCGACGGAAAAGGTTTTCACGGGCACACCCGCATGGCGCGACATCAGCGCTACCACGGCCGACGAGTCGATGCCGCCGGACAAGAAAGCGCCAAAAGGCACATCGGAAATCATGCGGATGCGCACCGATTCATCGAGCTTGTCGAGGAAGGTGGCGACGGGGTCGGCCGGCAACGGGGCAGGCGTGGCTGCGCGGGGCCGGCTGTCGGGCGGCGTGTAATACACGCGCTCGCGCAGCACGCCGTTTTCCCACGTGGCCGTGGAACCGGGTGCCAGCTTGCGGATGCCCTGGAATAAAGTAGCCGGGCCCGGCACGTAACGGTAGGCGAAATAATCCCAGATGGCGGCCTGGTCCGCTTGCGGCGCCATGTCCGGCAAGGCCAGCAGCGCCTTGATTTCCGAGCCGAAAGCCAGCTTGCCTTCGTGCTGCCACAGGAACAGGGGTTTCTTGCCGAACGGGTCGCGCGCCATGAACAAACGCTCATGGCGCGCATCCCAGATGGCAAACGCAAACATACCCCGGAAGTGCTGCACGCACTCTTCGCCCCATTGCACGTAGGCATGCACGATGGTTTCCGTGTCGGAGGCCGTACGGAAATGGTGGCCCAGCGCGATCAGCTCGTCGCGCAGGGGCTGGAAATTGTAGATTTCGCCATTGAAGATGATCTGCACGTCGCCCGCCGCGTTGCCCAGCGGCTGGTGGCCCGTGGCGATATCGATGATGGACAGGCGGCGGTGCAGCAAGCCCACCTGCCAGGCGCCGTCGGCCGTGCTTGCCTGCAGCACGCCCGTGTCATCGGGGCCGCGGTGCGCGATGGCACGCCCCATGGCGTCGAGCGCGGCAGGCAGGCCGGCAACGGACGAGGGGAAAATCAAACCGGCAATACCGCACATATAGGCTCGCTTAAAAAAGAGTCAGACTAGATCGCCGGCGGCGCCAGCAAGGCGCGGTAGACGCGGCGAAAATCCTGCGCCAGGCGTTCGACCGTGTAGTGGCGCTCGATGCGCTCACGGCAAGCCTGGCCCATGCGCGCAAGCAAGGCGCGGTCGCCATCGAGGCGCACGATGGCATCAGCCAGCGCCTGCGCATTGCGCGGCGGCACGAACACGCCATGCACGCCGTCTTGCATCACGTCGGGAATCGCGCCCACAGGGCACACCAGCGCCGGTGTGCGTGCAGCCATGCTTTCCAGCAAGGCGTACGGCAAGCCCTCGTGGTGCGTGGGGAAGCCGAACAGGTCGGCATCGCGCCACGCCGCGTCTTTCTCCGCACCAAATTTTTGTCCCAGGAACGTTACTTCCCGCTGCAAGCCCAGCGCCGCCACCCGCTCGCGCAGGGCCGCATCGGCCGGGCCGCTGCCCACCAGCGCCAGGGTGGCCGCCACGCCGGCGCCGCGCACCAGGCGCATCGCCTCGACCAGCTCGAACAATCCCTTGCTGTCGGCCAGGCGGCCCACATACACGAGTGACAGCGGACGCAGCGGCGCAAACGGCTTGGCGCCCGCATCCGTGCCCGCGTCGATGGCGTTCGGTATCACTTCCGGGGCCAGCGCCGCATCGAAGCGGCGGTAGCCAAGCAATTCGCACTGCGCCAGCAATACCAGCGCATCGGGCAGGCGCAGCACGCGCCGCAGCAGACCCGTCAACAAGCCCTTGCCGCCGAAAAATACCTGCGGCAAGGCGCCGCCATGCACCTGATACAGCACGCGCTTGCCCATGGCCTTGGCCAGCAGCAAGTACACGAGGTCGCGCCAATAGCTTTTCATTTCCATCGACGTATTGATATGCACGATCTGTGGCCGGTGCACGCGCAAGGCGCGCACGAACTGCACGGGACTCCAGGCAAAACGCAGCAGCTTGCGCAAGCGCGACTCTTGCCGGCCCTCACTTCCCACCTGGAAATGCACCAGTTGAAAGTCGCGCGACAGGGAGCAGGAAAATAGTTGATTCAAATGGGTAGTCACCCCGCTGACCGCATTGAGCGCGGGTCCAAGCAACATTACAGTAGTCATATTGACATTATATGTTATAAATTTGTAATTTAGCTATGGGCGCACCTATTTTCACACTGATCAGGCCACACATCAGTTGCTTCCACGCAGCATGGCCAGCTTCATTCTGCGCGCCACGGCTTGAATCGGCAACAAATACTTGCTGGCTGTACACATACCATCAGGCGCCAGCCAGCGCCCGGTAGCGCTGCGCCAGTTCGGCCGCCAGCACGCGGTAGCTGCGCTGCGCTTCGATATAGGGGGCGCCGGCCTGGGCGCGCGCGCGCGCCGCCGGCACATCGCGCAAGATCGCCGTCATCGCCACGGCCATCGCCGCCGGATTGCTGGCCGTCAGCCAACCCGCCTGGCTGTCTGACAGCACGCGCACCTGGTCGGGATTGTCATTGCCCACGGCCGGCAGGCACAGGGCCAGGTATTCCAGCAGCTTGGTGGGTGAGCAAACGTCGCCGATAGTGCCCCGGGGAAAGTAAGACAGCGCCGCATCGGTTCCCGCCAGCAAGGGCCAGGCCTGGCTCGATGGCAGCCAGCCCGTCACGCGCACGGCGTCGGCCAGGCCGGCGCGCTGCGCGTAAGCCAGCAATTCATCCACGTCGGACGGCGTGTCCGAGGCGCCAATCAGCAGCAGGCAGGCGTCGGGCACCTGCTGGCGCACGATCAGCAAGGCGTCGAGCAGGCGTTCGAGCTGGCGCGACTGGTCCAGGGTGCCCAGGTAGCCCAGCAGCGGCACGCTTTCCCAGCCCTCAGGCCGGCATGCCACGATCGATTGCTGGCCCAGCACTTCCGTATCCACGCCCATCGGCACGGCGCTCATGCGCTGCGCCGCGATGCCGTGCCCGCGCATCAGTTCGAGCATCGCATCGCTTTGCACGAAGACATGGTCGGCGCGCGGCAGCACGACCCGGTACAACAGCCAGCGCTCGACCAGGCCCTTGCACAACACCAGGCGCGCGCGCAAGGTGCGGCGCTGCGCCAGGCTGCTGCGCGCCCGCTCGATGCGCCCTTCGCTGATCAGGAACGAGACCCAGTAATAAAAGGGGATGCCCTTCAGGCGCGCCACCAGCAGGGCCATCAGCCCCGTGGGCACCATGTCGCGCACCTGGATCGCATCGCAGTTGCCGCGTCTGGCCGCCAGCAAGGCGCGCACGCAAGTCCATTGAAACGCCAGTTCGCGCGCGATGCGCTTGTGCCGGAAGCGCCCGCTGCGCACGGAGCGAAAACCCTGCGCCGGCTGCGGCGCTGCGGGCGCATCGGGCGAAGGCATGCCGACGATGTCGCATTCGACACCGTGGCGCGGCAGGTATTTGCCGAACAGCACGGCGACGTCGGCGCGGAAGGTGGGCAGGCTTTCCGGTACAAATTGCAGAATCTTCAAGGGCATGGGGGAAATCGTCTACCTGGCGCGTCAGAGGGGAACAAGGTTCGGGCACAGTCTGCACGGCCCGATACCCATATGAATTTATTATCTATGTTACATGAGAAACAGCATGACCGCGACATGCTGCGGCGCAAAAAAAAAGCAATGCCAGGGTTGGCATTGCTTTTCTCGTGTGGTGCGCGCTACCTTTACTTGGGCAGCGGCAACGTCAACGTTTGGGTGCCGACGATCACCTTGCGCAAGCCGCCGCTGGTGTCGAGCTTGACGGCGGTGTTCTTGCAGCCCACGTCGAGCACGGTCAGGAATTCGCCGCTGGTGGCCGCGGCCGCCTTGACGAACACGCCATGGTCTTCATAGGTGCCGCTTTGCGGCGGCGGCCCCACGCGGCGCTCGAAACGCTGCGCCGTGGTGGTCAGTGGCACGATGCACACCTTGCGGCCCTGGTTGGTGATCGATATCTTGCCGGCCGCATCGGCGACGATAGGCGCATAACCGTGGAAGTTCCATTCGAACACGCGCGGCGTGGCCGAGGCATACTGATCCAGGATCACCGCCGTGTCCGTGCCGCGCACATACCAGATCTTGCGCACGGCCGATTTCAGCAGCCCCGCGTACGCCAGGGTGGCGTCGCCCTCGACGTAGTCGACGGCCGGGGTGGTGGAAAACGCCGTGATGCGGCCATTGCGCGCCAGCGGCTCTTCATAGCCGTCCACGTTTTGCCCCACGCCGCCGTCGAAGGTCAGCGCATTGTGCGACTTCGACGGGCGGTACCAGGAATTCCACAGCGGCGAATCGTACCAGTCATACCAGCCCGTCTCCGTCAGCAGCGGCACGCCGCCGCTGAACAGCACGAAGCCGTTCTGGTCGCCATGGCTGTGATTGAACGAGCCATACTGGCTGGACTTGAAGTACAGCGAGGTGCGGCCACTGTCGGCCAGGTTGCTGTGCATGGCAGTCCAGCCGATGCTCGGGTAATAGGCGGCGTTGGCCGGCGGCGTGGCGGCCGCCGTCACGGTGTTGACGGGCATCGGGTAAGGCGACTGCAAGGTGGTCAGCACGTCGTCGGGACGCGTCAGGTTCTTCACATACCAGGCCGCCTGCGGCGTGGCATAGCGCGAGGCGAAGCCTTTCATGAAGCGGAACTCGGGCGCCGTCTCGTGGCCATCGCCAAAGACGTGGGTTTGCTGGCCCGGCGGCACGAAATGCATGAGGAATTGCGCGAAACCGCGCGACCAGGGCTTGTCGAACATATTCACGCCCGTGGCCTGGGCCAGCGCGGGCCAGATCTGCAGGGCGAAGTCGGCCTCGTATTCCGCATACGCCGTGCCGTTGGCGAAACCGCCCTCCGGACCGCTCCAGATGCTGAAGGAACTGACAAACGCGCGGAAGGCAAAGTCAAACCAGGTCTGCGCCTCGGGAATGTCGCCCAGCGCCAAAGTCGAGGTCAGGGTCAGGTAGGCCATGCTGGTGGCCGCGTGAGAATCGTAGGGATACTGGTCGAGGCGGCCGCCATTCGCCGACAAGTCCTTGTACAGCGCATTCGTGCGCGCCGAGACGACGGACAACCACTTGTTGCGCCGCGTGGCATCGCCATTGACGACCAGCGCCGTGCCCAGGTAGTCGATGGCCTTGATCAGGCTTTGCGCCATGACGCGGCTGGCCATGTCCTGGTTCACATAGCTGGTGGGGCCGGTCAGGTTCAGCGCGGCAAACTGGTCGCCGCGGCGGATCGCCTCATCGAGGTAGGCCTGCTGGCCCGTCAGGCGGTACAGCAGTGCCGCACTTTCCAGTTGGCGTGCATTCGGATTGACGCGCGTCATGATGTTGGCCGCCTGCGCCACCACCGCGGCCGTGCGGATCGCGCCCGGCACCAGTGGCCATTCGCTGTCAGCCACCGTCTTGAGTCCCGTCATGTAATATTTCACTTCGCTCGTCAGGCCATTCAATGCGGGCGTGCGGTCCGTGCGCATGGCTGCCGTCCACGCGGAAAACAGTTTGGTGCCGCTCGGCAATGCGCGCGGACGTGGCTTGTTCAGGATAGTGTTACGTAAAGTCACATTTTCCGGCACTTCGAACAACTGCGAGTTGCTACCGATTACAAAGTTACGGGGACTCGACCACTCTTGCGAGGTGGATGGCCGCACGCGCCACGTATAGTTGCCTGCAGGAAATGATTTCGGCGGCAAATACCAATTGCGCGACGCATTGAAGGTTTTATACACCGCCCCGCCCTGCATCACCTGGATGACGTAGGCTGGCGGCAAGGTGGCATGCCGCGACCAGGTAAAGGTGGGGGGATTTTGCGGCTGCGACTGCATATTGTCGGGCAGCGGACGAACGGCAAGCGCTTCGCTCGACTGGACCCAGTCGGCCTGGGCCAGTCCGCACAGTGGCAACAACAATAGCCAGGCGGCGCGCAGCAGTGGACGTTTGCTAGATTTCATGGCGGGGGCTTCCTTTGCCGGGGGGCAGGTTAAGCGTCGATAAAAATGACTTTTGGTTACTATTTAACTTGTAAAACATTACCGTAACGCAAACAGTACGGTTCTTTCGTACACTGGTGGGGGGAGATTCTGCGCCCGAAGAACTCGGACGCACGTCGCAATTATACCGAAATGCCCAGCCGTAACGCTGGAATTAAGCGGGGGTGCGTGATTTACGCCACAAGGACCAGCGCCGTGTCATGCCCGGCGTAAACAACACGCACATGGCGGCCGACGTCCACCAGTGGCGCGTCACGCCATGGCGTGCAGCGCGCGCCAGTTCGGCCAGGGCCGCGCCGCGCCGGCCATTTTCGAGCAATTCGCGCACCACGGCCACGCGCGCATTCGACGCCAGCAGCAAGGCGGGCCGGCGAGCCCCATTGCTGGCAGGCCAGGCACGCGCGCGTGCTTCGAGTCGCAGAAACACGGGCAAGACCACGTCGCGCCCCAGGATAGCCGTCAGGCTGCCGCCCACTTCGCGCCGGTAGGCCACCAGGGGCGCCGCCGCCAGGATCAGGCGATGGCGCTCGGCCAGGCGAAACCACAAGTCGAGGTCTTCGCCAAATTGCTCGCCTTCCGGAAAACACGGCTGCAGCGCGGCCAGCGCCGCGCGCCGCACGGCGACGGAATTGGTGCAGAAGAAGGGCCAGTGGTGGTTGAAATGCGTAAAGAATTCATCGATGCGCTGCGCCTGCGCGGGCGCGACCGGTGCTGCGGCCATGTCCGGCGTGCTGCCGGGGGCGAAACTGGTGTAGCCGGTGGCAAAAAAACAGTCGTCGGGAAAGGCTTGCGCCAGGTCCACCTGCGTGCGCAGGTAATCGGGCGCATACAGGTCGTCCGCGTCGAGAAAACACACGAGTTCGCCCCGCGCCTCGGCGATGCCGTGGTTGCGCGCGCGCGACACGCCGCCATTCGCCTGGCGGATCAGGCGCACGCGCGCATCCGGGCAGGCCAGCACGCGCTGCGCGCCATCGTCGCTGGAACCGTCGTCGACTACCAGCACTTCCCAATCGCCGTGCGTCTGCGCCAGCACCGACGCCAGGGTCGCTTCGACATACGGGCCCTTGTTATACAGCGGGATGATGACCGAACACAGCATTACGCCATTCCCGGCACGCGGACCTTGCGCGCCCGGACAGCCTGCCTGTCGGCCGTCGGATAGTAGGCGGCCACGATGATGAGCAGCAGCAGATGCGTCAGCGCCTCGGCGGCGAAACCGGCCAGCGACAGGGGCACTTCACTGAACGAGCGACTGGCGATGAGCACGAACAAGGCCATCGACATGCCACCGCTGGCCGTAGCCGTGCGTGCCGCACCGTACAGCAGCACGATCACGTACAGCACCAGGCCGACGGCGCCGATGGTGCCGGCGCTGGCGAGGCTCTGGTAGAACTGGCTGTGCGCATGCGTGGCATACGGCATGCCGATGCTCAGGCGGAAAGCGTCATCCCAGAGCGGCAAACCGTAGCCGAACACGGGGCTCTTGTGCCACTCCTGCACTGCCACCTGCCAGATCACGTCACGCCCCGTCAAGCTGAGCAGTTCAAAGCCTTCATTGCTCGAGGCGAAGCGCGCCAATTTGGCGTCGATATTACCAAACATCACCAACAACATGCCCAACACGCACAGCAGGATGAAACCGAAAATACCGATGATCGACAGCTGCGGCCGGCGGTAATCGAACAGCCGTTCCTTGATCTGCTCGCGGAAACCGAAATACGCGATGCAGGCAAAGCACAGGATGCAGGCGATCCAGTTGGTTTTCGATTGCGTCAGCAGCAGACTGGACAGTCCCAACCCCCAGGCAAACAGATTCAGCGACCGCCAGGCATAGGGCTTGCGCCACAGGCACAGCAAGAAAGCGACCACCATCGGCGCCAGGCTGTTCGCATGGCTGGCCAGGCCCGCATAACGCACGCTGAGGAAGGGCAGCAGGCCATGGTAGTTCTTGTTGAGCACCATGTTCGGGTTCCAGGCCACGACGGCCGCGCTGAGCACCAGGAACAGCAGCGTCGCATTGCGCATCGACACGATGCTCCTGTCGACCTCGCGCGGCGTCATCAGCAATCCCGCATAGCCGGCCAGGAACATGTACAGGTATTCATGCGATACGTCGACATGGCTGCCCAGGAAAGCGGGACTGACAATATTCGTCAGGAAATAGATCAGCAGGGCCCAGAACAGCAGCATCGGCATCGGTTTCTGTACTTCGCGCGTCACCAGGCGGTGCAGGATGCGCTCGCCGCACGCAAAGATCACGAACAGCGAGGTCAGCCGTCCAAACCAGACGCCGAGCGGATGGCGCACCGTTTTCACCGTCAGCAAGACTTCACTGCCGGAGATATCGCGGTTTGACAGGATGGCCGTCACCGCGATCGACAGCATGACGAAGTAAAACACATAGGGCACCAGGCCCGTCTCGCGTTTATTCCCCCAATGAATGCTCAAGGCGATGACGAACACCACCAGCAGCGCGCTGATCAGAGCAAACAGGCCAAACAGTATTTCACTCATGTGATTCTCGCGTATCCAGTAAATTGTCGCAGGCGCAACGCGCCGCTTGATCGGTATTTCCCTGCCCTGCTCCGCCTCAGGCGCTGCAGCGCTCGCGCAGATAACTGCCCACGCGCGCCGGCAGGGGCGGACTGAAGCGTGCCAGCATGCCCACCACGCGCGTGCCCAGCAAGCCCGGCCAGGCCAGCACTGCCAGCAGCAGGGTCAGGCCGCCGAACAGCGCGCCACCCAAAAATGCCGGCAGCGGATGGCTGCCAGCCAGACCGCCCAGTACCGCGCCGCCCCAGCTGCCGGCTGCGGCCAGCAAGCCCATGGCCAGGCCACGCGCGGCCAGCGGCGCCAGTTCCCCGGCACGCACGCCCAAGCGCGCGCACGCCACCGTACCCACCACCAGCGCGCGCGCCAGCAGGGTGCCGGCGGCGATCATAGCGACCACCGCCACGCCCTGCCCCGCCCACAGGTACAGCGCCGCGCCGGCCAGCCCGATCAGCGGCATCTGCAGCAGGCTTTCCAGGTGCTTGCCGCCCGTATTCCATAAAATCGGCGTCGACATGCCCCACGTGATATACGCGGGCATGGCCAGTGCCAGGATGCTCAGCACGATGCCCGACTCTTGCCACACCCTGCCGTACAACACGCCGATCAGGTCCGGCGCCGTCATCGCCAGCAACACGAACAGCGGCAGGATGACGATCCAGATGGTCGCCAGCACCGACAGATAGGTGTCGCGCAGGCGCGGCAAGTCGTCCTGCAGCTTGGCGCCCGTGGCCAGGAACGCCGGCTGCAAGGCGCTCAGGAACAGCGAATTGGGCGTATTGGCCAGGTTGTAGCCGACCGCATACACGCCCACCGCGTGGGCGTTGAGGAAGCGGCCCAGGAACACGCGGTCCATATTATTCAGGCACCAGTTGCACAGATTCGTCACGAATACCGTCACGCCCACATTCGTCGAACGCCGCGCGCCTTCGTACCAAAACAGCGGCCTGAGCGAGAAACGCGTGCGCGCATATGTCAGCACCAGCGCCGTGGCCGACTGCCCCAGCCAGGCGCACACGAGCGTCCACACGCCGGCGCCCGCATACGCGAGCGGCAAGCCCACCAGCAGATAGCCGACGCTGTAGCTGCTCACCTGGATGATGTTGAGCCAGCGGAAATCGAGCGCGCGCCGCAGCAGGCTGCTGCCCGGCGCCGTCAGCGCGTTCAGCAGGCAAGTCAGGCTCATCCAGGCGATCACGGGCGCGATGCGCGGCTCCTTGAAGTACGCGGCGATCCAGGGCGCCATGAAAAACAGCAAGGTCATGGCCGCCAGGCCCGTCAGCGCCTGCCACGTCACGGTGAAGCGCACGTCCTCCTCGCTGAGCGTGCGGTTTTGCACCAGCCCCCAGGAAAAACCGAAATCGGCCAGAAAGTTGCTAAATGTCAGCACAATCAGTCCCATGGCGAACAAGCCGTAGTTTTCCGGCCCCAGCAGGCGCGCCAGCACCACTTGCGTGACCAGCTGCAGGCCAAACATGAGGACCGTTCCCATCGCCGCCCACTTCACGGCGCTGACGCTTTTCTTATTGATGTCGCTGCTCATGATTCCCGCTATCTGCCACCTGGCGCTGTCTCATCTTTCAAGCCATGCCTCATCCGGGCGGCGCGCCGATCAGGCGTCCCCGGTCCGCCGCCGGCATGCTGGCCAGCAAGCCGTTGACGAAGCTGGCCTGCAAGCGATACGCGCGCGGCAAATCCGTATCGATGCTCGACACGCGGAACAGCATGGCGTCGGCGACGGTGCCCGTCAGGCCGTAGCGCAATTGTGCCAGGCGCTGCTGCATGCCCACTTTGCTGATCTTGTCGCCGATGGTGATCCAGTACGTGATGGGCTCGCTGCGATTGCCATTCACGGCCAGTAAACGCTTCACGGGCAGGCTGCCATAGGCCGAGGCCAGCTCGCCATACTCGTCGCGCTCGACCTGGAAGCCCTGCGCCGCGTAGCACACTTCCGGCTTGTGCACGCCCATGTTGTCGCTCTGGTCGCCGCCGTACGCGATCGACAGCATCACCCGTTCGCCTTGTGTATTGATGTAGGTGCGCGACAGGGTCTGGTTGTAGATCTTGTTCAGGCGCGCCTGGGTGTCCGGGTCCACCTGCAGCGGCACGATCGAACTGTCGACGCGCCACTCGCCGAAGGCTTGCGGAATCGCCGCCTCCAGCGAAAAACTGGGCCGCTGGTCGGCCAGTTTCACGCCCGGCGCAATGCCATGGCTGAGAATGGCCGCGCCCAGCAACAAGGCGCCCAGCAGGACATTCATGCGCAATGCCGCGTTCATGTCGACGCTCCCATGGTTGGCGCACGGCGTGCCTGGCGTTTGCGCACGATCCACTGCAGCAAGCTATCGACGCTGAGGATCAGCAACAGCGCGGAAATGAACAGCACCATGCCGGCAAAGCCATGCAGGAAGCCCTGCCCGGCCGCATCGCCGAAGTAATATGTGATCAGGGTCAGCACCATCACGCGGATGACGTTGGCGGTAAAGGAAATCGGCACGATCAGCAGGGCCAGCACGATGTTGCGGAACGGCGAAGTGTGCCGCACCAGGTTCAGGTAGAACAGGCCCAGCGCTTCGAGCGTCAGCAAGGTCTGCAAACCGGCGCAGGCGTCGGCCACCAGCAGCTGGTACTGGCCGATCTGCAGGATCACGCCGTTGCGCGCTATCGGATAGCCGGCCATGAAAAGCAGGTGTTCGGTGACATAGGAAACAGCCATCTTCATCGGCATGGTCAGGGTCGTCACCAGCGGCAGCGGCAGCGGCACCATGAACAGCATGAAGAAGAAGGGGAACCACAGGATGCGCGCGGCAACCCAGCCGCGCTTGAGCAGCAGCAGCGCCAGGCCGGTGCCGATCAGGGCGAGGATTTCCAGCGACAGGATTTGCTGCGAACGGCCCAGCACATACAGCAGCAGCGCGACGACCAGCAGCGGCCAGCCGGTCCGCGCCGAACGGGCGCCGGCGCTCTGCGCCAGCATCTCGGGCCATTTGCGGTAGATCAGCCACAGCGACAGGGCCAGGATGATGGGGCCGTGCGCCTGCTCTTCGGTGGACCAGATGCCGCGAAACAGCCCGACCAGGCTGGGCACCAGCATCGCCAGGAAGCCCAGCGCCAGCGGCAGCCAGTCCGGCACGGCGGACCGGCCGACCCGCTCCGGCGGCATGGCATGGCCAGGCGCAGCCATCAAAAGTCGACCATCACGGAACCGACCACCTGGGCACCGCTATGCGTCATTTGCTCGGTCATGGCCGCCACCTCCGCCATCGGCGTCTTGTTCTTGCGGGCGACCAGCAGCACGCCGCCGGCACGCGCCGCCACGGCGAGCGCATCGGAACCGGTGGCATACGCCGGCACGTCGTAGAGCACCACGTCGTAGCGGCTTTCCAACTGCTTGTTGAGCGTGACGAAGGAGCTACGGCTGAGCAATTCCTGCGGATTCGGCGGCAAGGTGCCGGCGGCCAGCACCGACAGCGCGACAAACGATTCCACCTTGGCGATGATATCGAGTTCGGCGCGGCCGGCCAGCACGTCGGACAGGCCCTGGCGCGTTTTCAAGTCGAAGATTTCATGCTGGCGCGGCGCGCGCAGGTTGGCGTCAACCAGCAGCGTATGCTCGCCCAGCTGGGAAAACACCACCGCCAGGTTGGCCGCGAACAGGCTGGCGCCGTCGCCCGGCTCCATGCCCAGCACCACCAGCGACTTGCTGCCGCGGGCGAACCAGCGCAGCATCAGCTGGCTGCGCACGGCGCGCAGGGTTTCCACCTGGTGGCTGAATGGCTGGTAGGCGGCCACCAGTTCCTGCGGATACTTGCCGGCACCCGGCTGCAGGTAGGGATAGTCGAACTGGCGTGCCAGCACTTGCTCGATATCGGCTTCCGTGATCAGGCCCAGGCGCACGGCCGCTTCGCCGAAGCGGATGCCCAGTTCCTTTTGCATGCGCAGCACGCGTTCGGCGTTTTCCGGTGTGATCTTGCCCGATTCGAGCAACAGGCCGCCAATGCTGGAATCGGCGCCGCGCACCAGCGGCGTCGTGCTATTGAGGAGGGGTGGACTTGAAGTCATGATAGGTTCCATCTCAGTTCAGGCGCAAACGGCGCGGCAGCATGCCGCGCATGCGACGCTGTTTAGGTTTCCAGTCGACCACGCCGAACACGGGAATCTGCAGCACTTCGCTCAGGTCCAGGTCGGAACGGATACGGCGGTCCAGCAATTCGGCCAGCAGCGCGATGCCGCAGCCCAGCATGAGGCCGAGGAAGATCGACAGCAGCACGTTGCGGGGAATCTTCGGGCTGTCCGGCTCGATCGGCGCGGTGGCCGGGTTCAGCATGGCGATATCGGATTGCTCCGCCTGGCCTTCGATACGCGTCTGCGACAGGCGCTGCGAGGTCACGTCGAAGGCGCGCTGGGCGCTTTCCACATCCTTGCTCAGCACGCCCATTTCATCGCGCGTCCGGTTCAGTTCCAGCACCTTGGCTTTTTGCGCCGCCAGTGCGGCACGGATCGCGCCTTCGCGCTGCTGCAGGATTTGCGCATTGTTGCCGACGCTTTGCGAGGTCGAACGCGTCTGTTCGGCCAGGTCGCGGCGCAGCTTGTCCACTTCTGCCTTGGCGCTTTGATATTGCGGGTGATTGCGGTCCAGGCGCTGGCCCAGTTCGGCCAATTTACCCTCAGCGTTGCCCAGGCCCAGTTTCAGGCTCTGGATCAGCGGATTCGAGGCCACATCGGGCGATTCGGACAGGTTGCCGCCCTGCGCCATACGCTGGCGCGAATTGGCTTCCATGGCCTGGCCTTGCGCCAGCACCAGCTGCGCCGACAGGTCGTTCAGGCGGTTCGATTCCACATCGAGACGGTTATCGACGCTGACGATGCCATTGTCCTGCTGGTATTTCGAGAGGCGGCTTTGCGCGCGCTCGACGTTATCGCGCAGCAATTTTGTCTGGTCATCGAAGTACGTCGTCGCCTTGCGCATCGGGTCGACCTTCAGCTGGATGCTGACCTTTTGATACTGTTCCGCAAAGGCATTCGACACGGCCGCCACGAATTGCGGATCGGCGCCCTTGAAGCTGACATCGACCACGCTGCTTTCGCGCGACGGCATCACTTCAAGTTTCTTCAGCAGCAAGTCGGCCAGCCAGTCGCGCACCGTGCCCTTGCCTTGTGCCGCTTCATTGAACTGGGCGATCACGGCGGGGCTACGCGCCAGTTCCAGCTGGTCGACGACGCGCAAGGCAACGTTCTTGCTGCCGATAATATCGACCTGGGTGGCCATGTAGCCGGGCAGCAACTGTCCTGGCATGGTCATGCCGGTCAGGGGATCGACCCCCTTGTAGTTCAGCAGCAAGGTGCTGGTGGCCTTGTAGGTCTTCGGCAGCACCAGGCTGACGCCCAGGGCCAGTGCCACGGTGATCATCAAGGTCAGCAGCACAATCTTCTTGCGCGCCCGAAGGATCAGCAATAGTTGGGTGAGGTTCATTTGGAAACTTTCAATACAAAAAGATAGGGAGCCAGTTGCTCTTAGAACAGGCTTTCCTGGACATACACGACATCGTCGACGCGCAGCAGGTCATCATGCTTGACCGACAGCACTTCCATCTGGCCTTCCGCATTGCGACGCTTGACGCGCACGCCGCGCTCGGTGCCGCGCACCGTCAGGCCGCCGCCCACGGACAAGGCTTGCAGGACGGTCATATTGCGTTCCAGGCGGAATGCGCCCGGGCGCTGCACTTCACCGTAGATGTAGAAGCGCGGCGCGCGTTCCACGTAAATGATGTCGTTGCCGCCCACCTCCGTGTCGCCCTTCAGGTCGCCGTTGCGCACGATGTCGAGGATATCAGCCACCTCGCGCGTGGCATTGCCGCCGCGCTTGCGGATCACGGTGATCTGGTCGGCGCCGTCAGGACTCACGCCGCCGGCCATGGCCAGCATGTCCATCACGCTGCGCTTGCCTTCCACCGGGTAGCGGCCCGGGCGGTTCACCTGGCCCAGCACGGACGCCTGCTGGCTTTGCAGGCTGGTGACGATGATGTTTACTTGCGCCTTGCGCAGGAAGCCGCCGCTCTCGAGCAGGCCACCCAGTTTCTTTTCCGCTGCCGACGTGGACAAACCGCCGACGGCTACCGCCCCCACCAGCGGGAAGGTGATTTCCCCCGCTTCGCTGACGCGCGTCTCCAGGCCCAGGTCGGGGTTGCCGTAGACGGAAATTTTCAGCACGTCACCAGCCCCAAGGGGGACATCGGCTGCACCGGCCATGCCTGCGGCGAGGGCCAGAAAGGCCGCCATCATCCAGTTTGCGAGTCGTTTCATGATTACAGATTCCCGTTGGTAGATTGCTGATGTTGAACTACTTGTCGATACGTCACTTATTTCAATCCCGCGACGCCGCGCTCATTGGCTTCATGCGCGCTGTTCGCCGGCGCCGCTGCCGCAGGCGCCGGGGCCGGGGCCGCTGCCGATGCGCTGGCCGATGCCGCCGCCGGGGCGTCCTTGTTGAAATACTCGATCTTGGCGCTGGCGCGCAAACGTTTCAGTTCCGCCTCGGCAGCATCCTTGTTCTTTTTACTGGCCAGGAACTGTTCGATTTGCGGCGCCGCCGCGTCCAGGCCCACCGGGCTGTCCTTGATATCGGCCAGTGCGATCAGCAGGCTGCGCTCGCCTTCGCGCACGATGAACAGCTGGCCCTTGGGCATGGACTGCAGTTTGCTGCTCAGTTCGGGGGCCAGGTCGGCGCTGGTGCGCGACACCTGGCTGCGGCCATACGCGATCTTGTGTTCATCGAGCCATTGCGCCACTTCTTCCAGTGACTTGGCGCGGTCCATCACGGCCTTGAGCTCATCGTTCAGCGCCGCCGTCGGAATCACCAGCTCGCGCAAATCGAACTGCTTGCGCTGGCTGAAAAACAGGGGATTTTTCGCGAAATACTCGTCCACTTCCGCCTTGCTGGGACGGGTCGCCGCGCCGATGCGCTTTTGCATGTATGCCTGGGCAACGATCAGTGCCTTGGCGCGCTCGATGGCCTGCATGACTTTCGGATCGCGGTCGACCTTTTCCTTGGTCGCTTCATTCTGCAGCAACTGGCGGTCGATCAGCGACTCGAGCAACTGCTTGCTGGCCGCAGCCTGCTGCGGTGCCTGCACGCCGGCGCGCTGCAACTCTTCATTCAACTGCAAGACGGTGATTTCTTCGCCATTCACGCTGGCCAGCGCCTGGCCAGCTTTTTTTTCCTTGTTGCCGCAGGCGGACAGGCCGGCAGCGGCCAGCAGGATCAGGGCGGCGCACAGCAAACGCGGCGCGCGACGGGAGTGAATATAGTGATTCAAGCGTGCTCCTTCGGATGACGGGTATGACGGGTGGAAAATCCGGCACAGTGTAGCGGCCCAAGGCCAGATGGCACGGCACGGCACAAATTTCCCCGAAAATAGTTATTCGTCAAATAATTAACAATATTGTAAACATAATACACATAATGCACGACGACAAGGGAAATATTTGCTTAAAAATCTACTAATAAGACATAAAAACAACTATTTCCGCAGTCTACTTGATTGCAAAAAATCATGTATTGCGTGGTTCAGACTGACTTTAAACATGATAGTTGGCGCGTGCCGTCCCGACGACTGCCCGTCAGGAGGACGCAACGACCGGCAGGGGCAAGGCCGGATACTGCACACAGCGCAAACCCTTTCCAAGAGGAAAGTAATGTGCCGCAACACGGTGACATCATCGCTTGCCTGTGGCGGCATGGCCGGCACGACTCACGGCTGGGTGAGAGCGCAGCGGTCGCACGATGCGCAGGTGCTCTGGAAGATGCTCCATTTTAACGCGTATTGACTCCGTGCAAAGTATATTCAAACGCTATTTTTTCCTGCTCGCACCGGGCGTATGCTCAATGCGCGTTCTCGCGCGCCAGCACCACTTTCACCGTGCGCGCGATAATCCACAGGTCCAGCCACAGCGACCAGTTGCGCAGGTAATCGAGGTCGAAATGGATGCGCGCCTCCATCTTGTCGAGCGTTTCCGTCTCGCCCCGTAAACCGTTGACCTGGGCCCAGCCCGTAATACCGGGCTTGACCTTGTGGCGCAGCATGTAGCCCTTGATCAGCTTGCGGTACTGCTCGTTGTGCACCACCGCATGGGGGCGCGGCCCGACGATGCTCATGCGTCCCTGCAGGACGTTGAGAAATTGCGGCAGCTCATCGAGCGAACTGCGGCGCAAAAAGGCGCCCACCCGCGTCACCCGCTGGTCGTTCTTGGTGGCCTGCACGACATTGTCGCCATCTTCGCCCACCGTCATGGAGCGAAACTTGTAGACCACGATCTCTTCGCCATACAGGCCATAGCGGCGCTGGCGGAAAATCACAGGGCCTTTCGAGGTGCTCTTGACGGCGATAGCAATCACCAGCATCACCGGCAGCAGCAGCACCTGGATCACCAGGCCCAGCACGATATCGCTGCCCCGCTTGACCATGCTGTTAAAGCCCGTGAATGGCGATTCGCGGATGGCGATGACGGGCATGCCGCCCACGTTGTCGAAACGCGCCTGCATCAGGTCAAAGATATAGATATCGGGCAAAAAATACACGGAAGCCGTCGTATCTTCAAGCTCGTCGAGCATCTTGCGGATGCGCGGCTGGGCCGAAATAGGCTGGCTGATGAAGATCATCTTGATATTGTGTTCGCGCACATAGCTGGCGATATCATCCATGCGCCCCAGCATGGGTTCGCGCATCTTTTCCGGCCAGCGGTCGTCCGTGCGGTCGTCAAAGAAACCGTGCACGTGCATGAACAGGTTGGCATTGCGCTCGATGGTGGCGGCAAACTTCAGGCTGGCGTCATTGGCGCCGATGATGACCACCGAGCGCACCTCGCTGTCGCCGTCCGGATGCAGACTGAACTTGCGCCCGGCCAGGTGCCCGGCCAGCAGCACGAAGGGCGTGAGGACAAGCCAGGCCAGCACCACTTCGGTATCGAAATGATAGGCCAGACCCGTGGCCGAGCCCAGGAAGACAAGGATCAGCGCGACGATCGTCCAGCCCACCAGGATATCGCGCGCATAGGCCAGCATGCGACCGCTGCGCCAGGTGCGATAGGGATCGACATGCTGGAACACCGTCGACGAAATGAAGACGGCCAGTATCATCAGCACCAGCGTATAGCCGGTAAAAGGCGAACCCGACAAAACCGTCATCAGGTACAGCAAGCCCATGATGATGATCGGGTCGAGGACGCGCTGAAAGAACGAAATCAGGGGTATATCATTGACAGTCATGTTGATCTTTAAAACTGGACGCTGCCATTGAAGGAAATACCCTTGGCCCGATAGCTGCCGCTATCGATGATGGCGACGCCTTCGCGCCGCTCCTGGAACAGGCGCACGCCAAGCTGGATTTTCTGATATGGCGCGTACGTGACGCCCAGCGAGGCTGTGCGGGTGGTATCGCGGCCATCGCCCGGCAGCACCAGGCCGCTGATGGCGGAGAAATCGCGCCGCTCCTGGCGCAGCAGCGCATCGACGCGCACCTTCGACGTCGCCGTCCAGGCTGCCGATACGCTGGCGCCCGTGTTCAGGCTGCTCGTCACCAGCGAATTGTCGACCGAGCCGAATTCGCGCCAGACCATGCCCGTGAAATTCACCTTGCCCAGCGGCTGCCAGTACATGCTCAGGCGCCCGTTGGTGCCGCTGACATCGCGCCCGGACAACAGGTTGTTGCGGTGACGTACCCAGCCACCGAGAAACTCCAGCTGCGTGATGCCGCTCAGCGCCCAGTAGATGTTCGCCTTGATCTCGTCCTGGCGGTAGCCGCTGCCGTACACGTTCGATTCAAGCGCGCTACGGTTCGGATACTTGCCGTTCAGGTGGCGCAATTGCACGCCGATGCGGCTGTTGCTGGGTGCCAGATAGTCCACGCCCAGCTCGGTAGCGTCTTCCGTCCAGTTGGAAAAGGCCTGCGACGGCAAATCATACGAATAGCGGTCGCGCGACAGGCCGCCGCGCACGCGCCAGCTGGGGTGGAAGCGCCAGGCGCCGTTCAGGTATTCGCGCCGCTGCGTGCGCAAATTGCGCGCCGTGCTCTGGAAGTCACTGAACGGCGTCAGCGTCTGCGCATAGCTGGCGCCCGCATGGCCTTCGAGGTGATTGGCGATATGCCACTCCAGGTCGGCCAGAAAGTCCTTGCCGTCGTAGTCGAACTGGTTGAAGCGGTTGAAGCTCACCTTCGACCATTTGGCCTGGCCCGTCAGTATCTGGCGGCCGATGGGACGGTTGAACAGGAAACCGGCCTGCAGCATCGTCGAGGTGTCCGAACGGGGGCCGGAAAAACCCGGCGTGTTGTCCGGCAAGCGCATCAGGTTGTCATCGTAGGAATAGGTCGTGGCGACAAACGGCTTGATGGTGTCGCTGATATCGGCCAGCGCGGCGCCACTGGCCAGAGTCCCCGCCACCAGCAGCGCACCGTGCAGACGTGGAGCTGCCGACATGGCGGCGGCAATTGCTTTTTTACGCAAGGAATTCAACATGGATTTTGTCTTTGAAAGATCACACAGTTGATAGACAATACTACCAGTAAATCCAGTGCCCACCAGAAATAATCCAGAGCCCTAGCACGCCGTTCGTCACGCCATGCGCGAGGACAGGTGACCACAGGGACTGGCTACGCATGTACAACAAACTATATGCCGCACCGGCCACCATGCCGGCCAGCCATAAATTATGTTCAAAGCCAAACAGCAGCACGCTGATGGCGAAGGCCTTGGTGCTGGCCAGGCGCGGATCGGCCCGCAAAAAATCCGCCTTGTCGATCCAGCGCAACAGGAAGGAGCGCCAGAACAGCTCTTCCATCACGGGCACCACCAGCGCCGCGCCGGCGATGCGCAACACGACCAGGCTCCATTCGATACGGCCATCGGTACGGGGATCGAAGCCGTCGGGGTTGCCAATGCGCATCCAGCTTGCGTCGAGATTGATCCAGAGCAGAAAAACAACAAGACCTGTTATCAGCGCCCCGAGAATGGCACGCGCGCCCAACGGCGTCCACATCAATTCAGTGTAACTGCGGCGCCAGTACAACAACATGCCCAGCACGACGCCGATCTTGACGGCATACAGCCAGCGCAACTCCTGCGCGGCAATGCCCAGGCGACCGAGCATGTCGGCAATGAAAATGAAGGAGAGATAGGCCAGAAATGGCGCTACCCGGGGCAAGGCGGCGCGGTCAAACATAGTGCCGCGCATCGGAGGAAGAGCCACGCGCCGGACGCGGTGGTCCGGAGCGCGTGTTTTTCATGACAAACATGCATCCCCCGATGTAATAAATATAATTATATAATTATATCAAGCGGGACTGTTGCCGTGGCAAATAATCCTGACTTAATTACAACAGGGTATGCAAAAAAGCATCAGCCGTTGGCGCGTGCCTCGATTTGCTCCCACTTTTCCAGCGCTTCCAGCAGTTGGCCTTCGATCTCGGCCACGCGCGCGTTCAGGCGCTTGCCTTCGGCCGGCGTCTTCTTGTAGAAGTCCGGGTGCGACAGCTCGGCAGCCAGCACCGATTGTTCGTCTTCCAGCTTGGCGATCAGCTTCGGCAACTCTTCCAGCTCGCGCTGTTCCTTGTAGCTGAGCTTTTTCTGCTTGGCGGCCGGTGTGGCGGCGTCGACCTTCACGGCCGGCTTGCTGGCTGGCGCCGTAGCGATCGGCAAGGTGCGCACGCGCTCCCAGTCCGTGTAGCCGCCGACGAATTCGCGCCACTTGCCCTCGCCTTCGGCGACGATCACTTGCGTGACCACGTTGTCGAGGAAGGTGCGGTCATGGCTGACCAGGAAAACGGTGCCCGTGTATTCTTCCAGCAACTCTTCCAGCAATTCCAGTGTGTCGATATCCAGGTCATTGGTCGGCTCATCGAGCACCAGCACGTTGGCCGGCTTGGCGAACAAACGCGCCAGCAGCAAACGGTTGCGCTCGCCGCCGGACAGCGACTTGACGGGCGAACGGGCGCGTTCCGGCGCAAACAGGAAGTCGTTCAAATAGGTCATCACGTGGCGACGCTGGCCATTGATCTCGACCCAGTCGCTACCCGGCGCAATGGTTTCCATCAGATTGGCTTCTTCGTTCAGCTGCGTGCGCATCTGGTCGAAATACGCCACTTGCAGCTTGGTGCCCAGGCGGATGGTGCCCGTGTCCGACTCTTCCTGGCCCAGGATCATCTTCAGCAAGGTGGTCTTGCCGGCGCCGTTGGCGCCGATCAGGCCGACCTTGTCGCCGCGCAAGATGGTGGCGCTGAAATCCTTGACGATGACCTTGTCGCCATAGATCTTCGAGACGTTTTCCAGGTCCGCCACGATCTTGCCCGAGCGTTCGCCGGCCGACACGTCCAGCTTGACTTGTCCCTGCTGGTCGCGGCGCGCATTGCGCGTCAGGCGCAGCGCTTCCAGGCGGCGCACGCGGCCTTCGTCGCGCACGCGGCGAGCCTTGACGCCCTTGCGTATCCATACTTCTTCCTGAGCCAGGAACTTGTCGAACTTGGCGTTTTCCACTTCTTCGATTTCCAGCTGCTCCGCCTTGCGGGTCTGGTAAGCCGTGAAGTTGCCCGGATACGACAGCAAGCGGCCACGGTCGAGCTCGATGATGCGCGTAGCGACATTGTCGAGGAAGGAGCGGTCATGGGTAATGAACAGCACGCTGCCCTTGAAGTCGCGCAGCAAGCCTTCCAGCCACAGGATGGAGCTGAAGTCCAGATGGTTGGTGGGCTCATCGAGCAGCAGCACGTCGGGTGCCGACACCAGCGCGCGCGCCAGCGCCACGCGCTTTTGCATCCCGCCCGACAGGGTTTTCATCAGCATGTCGCCCGTCAGGTTCAAACGGTCGAGCACGGTTTCCACCTTGTTCGGCAAGCTCCACGCATCGGCCGCATCGAGTTTCACCTGGAT
This sequence comes from Janthinobacterium breve, assembly GCF_051380895.1. Lineage (NCBI taxonomy): Bacteria > Pseudomonadati > Pseudomonadota > Betaproteobacteria > Burkholderiales > Oxalobacteraceae > Janthinobacterium > Janthinobacterium breve. The sequence goes on from NZ_JBNYXY010000002.1 coordinate 30,988, forward strand.
GTCGTGCATGCGCTCCATCAGTTCGTCGTCATTGCCCTGGCCAAACTGGCCCGTCAGCGCATCGTATTCCTTCAGCCACGCCTGCGATTCGCCCATGCCGGAAGCGACGGCGTCGAACACGGACATGTCCGGATCGAATTGCGGTTCCTGCTCCACATACGCGATCTTGATGCCTTGCTGCATTACCAACAAGCCGTCATCGAGCTTGAACTTGCCCGAAATAACCTTCAACAGCGACGATTTACCCGTGCCGTTGCGGCCGATCAAGCCGACCCGCTCCGTGGTTTCCAGTGAAAATTCCGCGTGATCGAGCAGCGCGACGTGACCGAACGCAAGTTGCGCCGATGAAAGAGAAATGACAGCCATAATGAGTAAGAGTGCTCGGGCGCCGTCTCGCGCACACCACGTGGTGTGCAAAACAGCCGCCGATTAGATGAATGAAGCACGCATTGTACCGATAACTCGGACTTCAATCGCCATCGATCAGTAAATTGCTACCCGCATGGACTCGGGCCGCCGACGCGCGCTGCGTGGAATGTGGTGTCGCCAGCAGGAATCGAACCTGCATTTAAGTCTTAGGAGGACCTTGTACTATCCATTGTACGATGGCGACACGCGAAGCGGGATTATACAGCCTGCAGCCGTCCATTAATAGTCTGGCAAGCCGTACCTTATCGGAAGGCTCAGTTTCCCGCAGCGGCAGGCGATGGCGTCGGGGCCGTTGCGAGCAAAGGCAGCAGTTGCTGCGCCGCCAGGCCATGCGCCACCTTGTTCCAGTGTCCATCCATGGGCAGGAAATCCATGCGTTCGCGCCGCACGGCCCAGTGCTGCGCAAAGACGGGCTGCATGTCGACCAGCGCGTAGCCATGCTGCCTGGCCCGTTCCATGAAGACACTGCGGTTGTCGCCATGCCACTGCGGCTGGGCGCGGCCTGGCTCGTACAGCACATTGCGCTCGCCGTCGACGAGAAAAATGATGCGCGTCGCCGCGCCGCCCGCCTGGCGCAGCTGCGTCAGATAAAACTCCAGCGCCGCTTCGCGCGCGCCGGCCGGGACAGCCCCGGCGGCGCCAGCCGGTTTGCTGTTCTGCAACTTGGACAGGAGCCAGTCGGACAGCTTCAGGTTGTAATACACGTAGCGCGCCAGCGCCGAATGGGCCACCAGGCGCTTGACCTTCGATTCGACATACGGATTGTGCACGACCGACACCGCCTGCCCGCTCACGACAAAATAGCTGTGTCCGCGCTGTGCCGGCGCCAGCAGTTCGTTCAGGTTGCCTGCATCGACAAACAGTACCACCGTGCGCGGATGCAGGCGCGGCTGGTAATAGCGCAGCATTGCCAGGCCATCCGCCAGGCCGTTGCCGGAACCGGCCGCGGCATAGACCTTGCCGCCCAGGGCCAGATCCAGATTGCCTTGCACGGTGTCGGCATAGTCGAGCATCAGGCTTTCAATAAAGCTGTCGCCCGCCACCAGCACAGCAGCACCGTCCTGGAAGTCGGCCGAATTACTGTAGCCCTGCGCGTTCGTCATGCCGCGCCGGGCATTGGCCAGCGCCCAGCCATGCGAATACACATATGGCTGCCGGGGCAAATAGCGGTTGAACGGCACGGCGGCGCTGCTATCTTCCATGCGCAGGCCGGACACCACGGGCAGGCACTGCAGGACGACTTCCAGCACCAGCGCCGTGGCCAAGACACCGAGGCCGATTGCGAATAATGGGCGCATAGGAATGAGTTGAATGAGTTAGAAATTAAAGTACAAGAATTCGGAAACGCCGCGTGTCTCGCTGATCGCCAGCAATAACATGCACAACGTCAACATGGCGCCCAGCAGGAAGGCGCCACGGGTGCCATGCAATCCTGCCTCCCGCTGGCGCAGCAAGCCGCGTCCCAGCAACTGGTAGGCATTCGGCAGGCAGAAGGCAATCGCCGCGCAGGCGCTCAGCCACCACAGGCAGCTCCCCAGCTCCATGATGCGGTTCATGCCCAGCGCCCCTGCCTGCATGGGCAACGTCAGCGTGCCGCCCAGCATGGCGCGCAGCAGATCGAACGCCACCGTCACCGAACTGGCACGGAAGAAAACCCAGGCCAGCACGACCGCAAGAAAGGTCACGACGCCGCCAGCCAGGCGAAGCGCCAGATTGTTGCGCTCACCCAGAAGATGTCGCAGTGCATGATTAATAATCAGGTAGACGCCGTGCAGCGCACCCCATACGAGGAAGGTCCAGTTGGCGCCATGCCAGAGTCCGCCCAACAACATGGTCAGCAAGAGGTTACGGTAGCGCTGAAAAGCCCCCTGGCGGTTGCCGCCAAGGGGGATATACAGATAGTCGCGCAGGAAGTTGGACAGGGTGATGTGCCAGCGGCGCCAGAAATCGATGATCGATGCAGCCTTGTACGGCGAATTGAAATTGATCGGCAGAATAATGCCGAACATGTAGGACAGTCCGTAAGCCATGTCGCAATAGGCAGAGAAATCAAAGTACAGCTGGAAAGTATAGGCCAGGGTGCCGGCCCACGCCTCCAGCATGCTCAGGTGCTGATGATGGAGGTCAAACACGGGCGCCACATAGCGCGCCACGCCATCGGCCAGGATCACTTTCTTGAACAGGCCGATGGTGAAGAACGCCAGCCCCACGACCAGCCGCCCACGGCTGAACACGTGCGATTCCGGCGCGACGAACTGCGGCATCATTTCCTTGTGATGCAGGATGGGGCCGGCAATCAGGTGCGGGAAATACGTGACAAACAAGCCGTAACTTTCAGGCTGATAATCTTTGACCTTGCCTGCGTGACAATCGACCAGGTAAGCAATTTGGGTAAACGTAAAAAAAGATATGCCGATGGGCAATGTGATGCCCATGGCGGCGATCGGGGCGCCCGTCACCGCCGCTATATTACTGAGCAGGAAATCAAAATATTTGAAAAAGACCAGCAGCGACAGGTTGAACGCCAGGCCGGCGATCAGCCAGGCCTTGGCGCTGCGCGCCCTGCCCTGCTCCTTGCGCTGCGATATGCCCCGGCCAACGGCGAAGTTGCAACAGACGGACAACGCCAGCAAAGGCAGGTAAGACACATTCCAGTAACTATAAAAAGCGACCGAGGCAAACAACAGGAAAATGATGGAAAGGCGTAAGGAATATTTTGACAGCAAAAAATAGCCGAGCAGCGCCAGTGGCAAAAATACCAGGAAAAAAGGAAATGAGTTAAATAACACAGCGCGAGCCCGAAAGAGGAAGGTGACTCATGAAAGACAGTCTAATTTCACAATAGCATTATTACAAAGCATTAACAGCAAAGACAAACATGCATAGTGGAAATTTTCCATCTCGTCAGCATCGTCTACCGATATTGTCTCGTCGTCAATAGCCGCAACGGGCCGGCCATGCATGAACACGGCCAGCTGCGCCGGCTGGACGGCGCGATGCTGCGGACTCAGGCTTGTTGACTACGCTGCGGGCGTCGGCGCCCCCGGACGCTACCCAGCAGGAGCAGACCGACAGCCATCATGGCGTAGCTTGCCGGCTCGGGCACGGCGCTGATGCTAAACACTTGCATGGCGCCAAATGTGACATTCGGATAGGAGCCATACGGCGCGCCATCGAGCAAACTGGCGCCAAAGATGCCATTGACTGGATCGATGTACGAGTAGCGCGAAGAAATACCATTGGTACTCAGGTCGGCCGACATACCCAGGTCGGCGCCTATGCCAAACGTGGGCCCGGCGTTGATATCATTGAAGGTTTGATACGACCCCACGGTGTCCAGCGCATAGGTTTTCGGCGTCTGCAGGAAATGCTGGCCCGACGTCAGGTTGAAGATGAAGGCCGTGCGGTCACGGGCTTCCGGCGTCATGTTGTAAGTACCTGACGAATTCCAGCTTTGCGGGTTGTAGCCGCCCACCAGCCAGGTCTGGCCGGCGGCGTTGCTCGCCTGCATCACGGAAAACGTGCGCCCCTTGCCATCGGCGGCCTGGTGAAAGTCAAACGAAGTGTCGCCCGCCGACTTCGTGTAGATGGAGGTCAGTGCCAGCGGCCCTTCGCCCAGCCAGGCGGACAGCTGCGCTTCCTGCGTGCCGTTGAGCAAGGACTGCGCCATGGCGACAGGAACGATACCGATGCACAGCAAGGCACCAGCGAGCAAGGTAGCGGGCCGCACCGCCTTGATTTTCAGCATAATTTGTTGTTGCATCGCTCCCCCTGTGTGGTTGCCGCGAATTTTCGGCATATCAATATAGCACAGAGTAATATATTAATTGCATTAATTTATTTTAATTGAAATGCTGTTAATGCAATATTTTATACAGCCATCATGGCGGTAGCACGGCCGTCACCTCGATTTCCACACGTGCGCGATCCTCGATCAGGCCGGCGACCTGCACCGCCGTCATGGCGGGATAGTGCTTGCCGATAATTTCCCGATAGGCCACGCCGATTTGCGGATACGCCGCCACATATTCCTTCTTGTCGAGCACATACCAGTTCATGCGCACGATGTGCTCGGGCAAGGCGCCCGCCTCGGCCAGCACGGCGACGATGTTGTGCAGCGCCTGGCGCACCTGCCCCGCGAAGTCGTCCGTGTGGAACTGGCCCTGTGCATCCCAGCCTATCATGCCGCTGACGTACACCGTGCGTCCGCTGGCGGCCACGCCATTCGCATAGCCGCGCGGCCTGGCCCATCCCGGTGGTTGCAGCACTTGCATCTTGCTCTCCTCGTTGTTCATGCGCTTCATGCCGTTCATGCGCCCGCCGCCTCGCGCAGCAGTTCGCGCGCGATGATCAATTGCTGTACCTCGCTGGCCCCCTCGTAGATGCGCAAGGCGCGAATTTCCCGGTACAGGCACTCGACCGGGTGTCCACTGACCACGCCCATGCCGCCGAACAGTTGCACGGCCGCGTCGATCACCTGCTGCGCCGTCTCGGTGGCCGTCAGCTTGGCCATGGCCGCTTCCTTCGTTACCTTGCGGCCATGGTCGCGCTGCCAAGCGGCGCGGTAGGTGAGCAGCGCGGCGGCGTCGATGCCGGTGGCCATCTGCGCCAGCTTGGCCTGCGTCAGCTGGAAGTCCGCCAGGGTCTGGCCGAACATCTGGCGCTTTGTCGCGTGGCGCAGCGCTTCATCGAAGGCGCGCCGCGCAAAGCCCAGCGCGGCGGCGGCCACCGACGTGCGGAACACGTCCAGTGTCGCCATCGCCACCTTGAAGCCCTGCCCCGCCTCGCCCAGACGCTGCGACACGGAAACGCGGCAGTTATTGAAACGCAGGCGCGCCAGCGGATGGGGGGCGATCACGGCGATGCGCTCGGCGATCTCCAGCCCGGGATTGTCGGCGTCGACGATGAAGGCGCTGATGCCGCGCGCGCCGGGCGCCTCGCCCGTGCGGGCGAACACCACGTAAAAGTCGGCGATACCGCCGTTCGAGATCCACGTCTTTTCGCCGTCAAGCACATACGCGTCGCCGTCGCGGCGCGCCGCGCATGCCATGGCCGCCACGTCCGACCCGGCCTGCGGCTCGGACAGGGCAAAGGCGGCGATGCGCTTGCCGCTGGCCACGTCCGGCAGATAGCGCGCCTTGTTCTCCGCGCTGCCGAACAGGCCGATGGCGCCCGACCCCAGGCCCTGCATGGCAAAGGCGAAATCGGCCAGGCCGTTATGGCGTGCCAGGGTTTCGCGCATCAGGCAAATGGCGCGCGTGTCGATCTTGCCGTCGATACCCGTGGCATGCGCGAGCCAGCCGCCCTGCCCCAATTGGGCCACCAGCGCGCGGCAAGCCGCATCGACATCGGCGACATGGGCATCGCTCAGGTGCTGCGCTGCCCAGGCATCGAGATCGCGTTCAAGTTCGGCATGGCGCGCCTCGAAAAACGGCCAGTCCAGGTAAGTGGTGTCGCGTGTATTGTTCATCGTCTTAATCGCCCTCGAATTGCGGTTTTTCCTTCGCTACGAAGGCGTGATAGGCGCGGTGAAAATCGTTGGTGGCCATGCAAATGGCCTGTGCCTGCGCTTCCGCCTCGATGGCTTCGTCGACGCCCATGTTCCACTCCTGCTGCAGCATTTTCTTTGTCATGCCGTGCGCGAAGGTGGGGCCGCTGGCCAGGCCGGCGGCGAACAGCTGCGCCGCTTCGCCCAATTCCTCCGGTTCGACCAGGCGGTTGAACCAACCCCAGCGCTCGGCTTCCACCCCCGGCAAGGAGCGGCCCGTGTACAGCAGTTCGGCGGCGCGGCCCTGGCCGATCACGCGCGGCAGCAAGGCGCAGGCGCCCATGTCGCAGCCGGCCAGGCCCACGCGGGTAAACAAGAAGGCCGTCTTGCTGCGCGCCGTGCCGATGCGGATATCGGAAGCCAGCGCCAGCATGGCGCCGGCGCCCGCGCAGATGCCGTCGATGGCGGCGATGATGGGCTGCGGGCAGGCGCGCATGGCTTTCACCACATCGCCCGTCATGCGGGTAAACGCCAGCAAGCCGGGCATGTCGAGCTGCGTCAGCGGGCCGATGATGTCGTGCACGTCGCCGCCCGAGCAGAAATTGCCGCCGCTGCCAGTGATCACCACGGCCTTGACGTCGTCCGCATGCGCCAGCGCGCGAAACAGCTCGCGCAATTCTGCATACGAATCGAAGGTGAGCGGATTCTTGCGCTCGGGCCGGTGCAAGGTCAATGTGGCCACGCCTGCATCGACGGAAAACAGGAAATGCCGCGCGGCGTAATGGCCCAGGCTGGCGCGGTTGCCTGGCAGGTCTTGCGGCTGGCCGGGGAGATGGCGCATGGTCAGTCCTTTATGGAAATGTCATTCAGCTGCTGTTTCATCTGCGACAGCAGGTCGATCAATCGGGTTTTGTCGTCCGGCGTCACGCCCTGCAGCAGTTCGGCGATCCAGCCTTCGTGCACCCTGGCCATTTCGTCGAAGGCGCGCCGGCCCGCTGGCGTCAGCTTGACGCTGTACGAGCGGCGATCTTTCGGGTCGACCACGCGCACCACCAGTTTTTCCTGCTCCAGCTGGTCGGTGATGCCCGTGATATTGCCGCCCGTGACCATCATGCGCTTGGACAGTTCGCCCATGCGCAAGCCATCGGGAAAGCGTTCGAGCTGCGCCATCAAATCAAAGCGGGGCAAGGTAATGCCAAAGCTGGCGCGCAAGCGCGTGCGCACCTCGTTTTCGATTTTCACGGTGCACGAGAGCATGCGCAGCCACAGCTTGAGCGACTGGTGGTGGTCCTGCGTCAGGCGGCTGGCCAGGTCCAGCACCGGTTCGGCCTGCGGGAGGTCGCGTTCATTGTCCATTTTATCCATTGTCTACATGACTTCACCGCCGGCGACGGCGATCGATTGTCCATTCATGGCAGCCGACGCGGGCAAGCATAGCCAGGCCACCGCATCGGCCACTTCCTGTGGCTGCACCAGACGCTGCTGCGGATTGGCTGCGGCCAGTTCCGCGCGCGCCGCGTCTTCGCCGCGCCCCGTCTTGCGCACGATATTCTGCACCGCCTGCGCCACCATCTCTGTTTCCGTGTAGCCGGGGCAAACGGCGTTGACGGTAACGCCGCGCGGCGCCACTTCCAGCGCCAGCGCGCGCGTCAGTCCGATCACGCCGTGCTTGGCGGCGACATAGGCGCTGACATAGCGATAGCCTTTCAGGCCCGCCGTCGACGCCACATTGACGATGCGCCCCCAGCCCGCCTCCAGCATGCCCGGCATGGCCGCCTGGCAGCAGTGGAACACGCCCGTCAGGTTCACGGCCAGCATCTGCTGCCAGATGGCGGCGTCCGTCTTGCCGAACGGTGCCGCATGCGCCTGCCCCGCGTTATTGATCAATATATCGATGCGGCCGAAATGCGCGGCGGCCTGCGCGAAGCCCGCTTGCACGGATGCTTCCACGCTCACGTCAAGAATGCAGATGGCTACCCTGCCCGCGTGACCCGCCTCTTCCAGCTGCATGCGCGCGCGCGCCAGCCGCGCGCCGTCGCGCCCGGCCAGGGTGACCCGGGCGCCCGCGTCCAGCAAGGCGCCCGCGCACGCCAGGCCGATGCCGCTGCCGGCGCCCGTCACCAGCGCGTGCTTGTCGGCCAAGGCGCCGCCCAGTTGTTCCTTGCTCATGTCATCCTTCCAGCAGCCGCGCGGCCACCTGTTGCGGGGTCAAGCCCGTGTTGGCGGCGGCCAGCTGGCGCTCGCGCTGCAGATTGCGTTCCAGCTGCTGCTGGCCCGGCCGGTACTGTTTCGGCCAAATTGCGCCTGCTCCCGCGCCGCTGTAGCCGATGCGCGCCGTTTCCGTCAGGGTCCAGGCCGGGTTGGCCAGGTGCGGGCGGCCCACGGCGCACAGGTCGGCGCGGCCGGCGGCGATGATACTGTTGGCGTGGTCGGCCTCGAAGATGGAGCCGACGGCCATGCTGGCGATGCCCGCCTCATTGCGCACGCGGTCGGCGAACGGCGCCTGGAACATGCGCCCGTACACGGGCTGTTCCAGCTTGCTGACCTGACCCGAGGAACAGTCGATCAGGTCGGCGCCGGCCTGTTTGAACAGGCGCGCGATGTCGACCGCATCGTCGGGCGTGATACCGCCTTCGACCCAGTCGTGGGCCGAGATGCGCACACTCATCGGCTTATCCTGAGGCCAGGCGGCGCGCATGGCGCGAAACACGCGCAAGGGATAACGGCAGCGGTTTTCCAGGCTGCCGCCATACTCGTCCGTACGATGGTTGGTCAGCGGCGAGATAAAACTCGACAGCAAATATCCATGCGCGCAATGCAGTTCCAGCCAGTCGAAGCCGGCGACGGCTGCCGCCAGCGTGGCGCGCACGAAGTCCTGTTCGATGCGCGCCAGGTCGCTTTCCGTGGCCGCGCGCGCCACCTGCGATACGCCGGCCAGGTATTGCTGGCTGGATGCGGCCAGCAGCGGCCAGTTGTCCTCTTTCAAAGGCAGGTCGATGCCATCCCACATGGGGCGCGTCGAGCCTTTCGGCCCCGCGTGGCCCAGCTGCAGGGCGATCTTCGCATCGCTGTTGGCATGCACGAAATCGACGATGCGCCGCCAGGCCTGCGTATGCGCTTCGCTGTACATGCCGGGGCAGGCGGGCGTGATGCGCGCGTCGGCCGACACGCACGTCATCTCGGCAAACACGAGACCAGCGCCGCCCATGGCGCGCGCGCCCAGGTGCATCAGATGATAGTCGCCCGCCACGCCATCGACGGCGCTGTATTGCGCCATCGGCGAGACGGCGATGCGGTTTTTCAGCAGCACGCCGCGCAGGCGAAACGGCGTGAGCATGGGCGGCAGGGCCTCGTCCCGCATCGCCACGCCAGCCTGTTCGCCCGCGCGCCGCGCCAGCCACAGTTCATAGTCGGCCACGTAGGCGGGATCGCGCAGGCGCAGGTTTTCATGCGAAATGCGCTGGCTGCGCGTGAGCATGGAATAGGCGAACTGCGGCGCTTCCATGGCGCTGTAGCGCTCCACGTTCTCAAACCATTCCATGGAATTGCGCGCCGCGCTCTGGATTTTCAGCACCTCGATGGCGCGCAGCTGCTGGTAGGCGGCCAGCGCCGCAGCCGTCTCGGCATGCTGGCCGAAGCAGCGCGCCAGCTCGATGGCGTCTTCCAGCGCCAGCTTGGTGCCGGAACCGATCGAGTAATGCGCCGTGTGGGCCGCGTCGCCCATCAGCACGACGGGCACGCCATCCTGGTGGTGCACCCATTGCCGGCAGACGATGCGCGGGAAGGTGATCCACTGCGCCGAGCCGCGCAAGTGCGGCGAATTGCTCAGTAAGCCATGGCCATCGAGTTCCTGGGCGAACAGCGCTTCGCAAAAGGCGATGCCCTCTTCCTGGCTCATGGCATCGAGTCCCGCCGCGCGCCACACGTGTTCCGGCGTTTCGACGATGAAGGTCGAGGTATCGCCGTCATATTGATAGATATGCGCCTGGAACCAGCCGTATGGCGTCTGGCGGAAGGCAAATGTGAAGGCCTCGAATTTCTTGCGCGTGCCCAACCAGACGAAGCGGCAATGACGCTGGTCGATCTCGGGCTGGTAGCTGGCCGCATAACGCGTGCGGATGCGGCTGTTCAAGCCATCGCTGGCGATCACCAGGTCGGCGCCGTACTGGCGCGCGATGGTCTGGTCGTCCTGCACTTCCGTCTCGAACACCAGCTGCACGCCGAGTTCCTCGCAGCGCGCCTGCAGAATATTGAGCAGGCGCTTGCGGCCAATGCCGCAAAAGCCATGGCCACCGGAACGCACGGTCTCGCCCTTGAAGTGGATCTCGATATCGTCCCAGTGGTTGAACGCCTGCAGGATGGCGCGCGCCGTCGGCTCGTCTGCGCCGGCCAGGTTGCCTAGTGTCTGGTCGGAAAACACCACGCCCCAGCCAAACGTGTCGTACGGGCGGTTGCGCTCGATGACGGTGATGCGGTGCGCGGGGTTCTGCTTTTTGATGAGCAGGCTGAAATACAGGCCGGCGGGGCCGCCGCCGATGCAGACAATATTCATGGGGTGTCCGTGCGAAGTTTGAAGCGCTGCAGCTTGCCCGTTTCCGTGCGCGGCAGGGAGGGCAGGAAACGGACGGCGCGCGGATATTTATACGGGGCGATCTGCTGGCGCACGAAGTCCTGCAGTTCGGCCGCCAGCAGGTCGCTGGGCTGGAAACCGTCCTTCAGCACCACGTGCGCCTCGACGATCTGGCCGCGCTCGGCATCGGCGCGCCCGACCACGCCGCATTCGGCCACGGCCGGATGGCGCAGCAGCGCCTCTTCCACTTCCGGGCCGGCGATGTTGTAGCCGGCCGAGACGATCATGTCATCGCTGCGCGAGCGGTAATAGAAATAGCCGTCGCCATCCATTTCGAAGGTGTCGCCCGTCAGGTTCCAGCCGTTCTGCACATACTCGCGCTGACGCGGGTCGGACAGGTAGCGGCAACCGGTGGGGCCTTTCACGGCCAGGCGGCCCGTCACGCCGGGCGGCTGCGGCACGCCCGCGTCGTCGACGATGCAGGCCTGGTAGCCGGGAATGGCCTTGCCGATTGCGCCGCGGCGTATGCCTTCGCCGGTGGCGGAAATGAAGATGTGCAGCATCTCGGTGGCGCCGATGCCGTCCGTCATGGCCAGACCCGTCGCCGCCTGCCAGGCGTCGCGCGTGGCCAGCGGCAGCGCCTCGCCGGCCGAGACGGACAGGCGCAGGCTGCGCAGGTCGTGCTGCGCAGCCAGGGGCGCCATCTGGCGGTAAAAGGTGGGCGCCGTGAAGCAGATCGTGGCCTGGTATGCCCCGATGGCGCGCAGCAGGGCCTCGGGCGTGATTTTTTCCAGCAGCACGGCGCAAGCGCCAAAGCGCAGGGGAAACAGCAGCAGGCCGCCCAGGCCGAAGGTGAAGGCCAGCGGCGGCGTGCCGATGAAGATATCGTCGGCGCGCACCTGCAGCATGGAGCGGGGAAAGCAGTCGCAAATGGCCAGCAGGTCGCGGTGCATGTGCATGGTCCCCTTGGGCACACCCGTCGTGCCCGAGGTAAAGCTGATCAGGCAGACATCGTCGGCCGCCGTGTCACATGCGGCAAAGGGTGCATCTTGGGCGGCCATGCGCTGTTCCAGTTCAGCGCCGTCGGCGCCAAAGCACAGCATCGGCGGGCATTTCGGCACGGCATCGAGTTCCGCGCGCAAGCCCTGCGCGCACAGCACGGCGTTCACTTCCGCCTTGGCCACGATGGTCGACAGTTCGCGCGCGCGCAGCAGCGGCATGGTGGGCACGGCGATGCAGCCGGCCTTCAGCACGGCCAGCAGGCAGGCAGCCATCATGGGGGTATTCGCGCCACGCAGCAGCACGCGGTTGCCGGGGATCAGGCGCAGGTCGCTGCGCAGCACGTGGGCGATGCGGTCGACCTGCCGCGCCAGCTGTGCGTAAGTCCAGCGCTGGCCGTCAGCAAGGATGGCGGTGCGCTCGCCGCCACCACTGGCGACGGCGGCATCGAGCAGCACGGCGACGCAATTGAGGCGCGGCGGATACTGCAGCTCGGGCAAGTCCAGGCACAGTTGCGGCCAGAGTGCGCGCGGCGGCAGGTGCGCGCGCGCAAAGTCGTCCTGGGGAGATGCGGTGCTAGGCGAAGGGTCGCTGCTCATGCTCATCCTGGCTGGTGGCGGGCGCGTGCACAAGGCCCGGAAGCAGATACTTTAAACCTAAAGTATTTTCCCGGCAAGCGAAAAACAGCAAATTCAGTCGATGGTGTCCTGCTGTCGCAACCGGCGCATCTGCTGCGCCACGCTGCGCGCCAGCGCGGCCAGCGCCGCCTGTATCTGGCCGCCATCGAGCACCGCCGACTGCAGTAGTGCGCTCATGCCAGCCTCCGCGCCATGCAAACCCAGGGTGCGGCAACCGAGGTGCAGCCGTTCGAACTGCTGGCGCGCCTGGGCCGGTTCGCCGCGCGCCAGCAAGGCGTCGACCTGTTCGCTGGCGGCGCCGACCTGCCCCTGGAAACCCGTCAGATAGGCCAGCAAGCGTGCGCTGTCGATGCCGAGGCGCTGCAGTGTGTCGCGCGGCGCCTCGGCCGGCAATGCGGAGACGTCGAAGCAGGCATCGATATGCTGGCGCACCTGCTCCGGCTGGAAGGGTTTGACGATATAGCCCGCAGCACCGGCCTGCACGGCGTCACGCACCGTGTCCTGGTCATTGGCCGACGACACCAGCACCAGCGGCATGGCATCGAGCGCGCTGTCGGAGCGGATTTTCTGCAGCAGCTCCATGCCGGACAGGCGCGGCATGCGCAAATCGCAGAAGCACAGCGACGGGCGCAAGCCACCTTCGAGCTGCTCCCACGCCGCTGCGCCATCTTCGGCTTCCACGATATCGTGCACGCCGCAACTGTCGATCAGATGCATCAATACCATGCGCGACACGACATCATCGTCAACCACCAGTACTTTCATTGCTTTCTCCATTGCCGGCAGCGTCAGGGGCCTGGCCGTATTCTACCCAGTTTCGCCGCGCGCTCGATGGCCGGCATTGCCTATTTTACATTTCCTTGCCCGAAACGGCTATTTGCGCCAACAGTGCGCGCAATTGCGGCAAATGCAAGGCCACCTGCGTCCAGCGTCCGCCGTCCGCCGCCTCTTCCAGTTCCGTGCACAGCATGTGCAGCTGCGTTTCATCGAGATAGGCGGCGCTGCCCTTCAAGCCGTGCAGCAGGCGCCCGGCGTTATCCTTGTCCTGCGCCGCCAGGGCGGCGTCGAGTTCACGCAGGCGCCCCTCCAGGTCGGCGACGAAGGCAACACGGATGCGCCGTTGCAGTTCGCCGCTGCGGCCGGATGGGGACGGCGCCGCGACGGGGACTGCCGGCGCGATGCCGAACAAGGCATCGAGCTCGGCCTGCCCCCGCAAGACGCCGCGCGGCACGTGCGACGGCATGCGCGGCAACATGAAACCGCGCTGCAGCTGGCGCTCGATGGCGCGCGCCAGCAAACCATGCAGCGCCGCCTCGTCCACTGGTTTACTGAGGAAATCATCCATGCCGACGCCCAGATAACGGCTGCGGTCCTCTTCGCTGGCATTCGCCGTCAGGGCCACGATCATCAGTTCCTGGTCGCGCACGGGCTGGTCCGGCCAGCCGCCCACGCGAATCAATCGCGTCGCCGTGGCGCCATCCATCTCCGGCATGCGCCCGTCCATCAGGATCAGGTCATAGCGTGTATGCACGCAGGCGGCCACCGCCAGCGCGCCGTTGGCAACCACGTCGACGCGGTGCCCCAATTCTTCGAGCATGACGCGGATGATGATCTGGTTGGTGGGGAAGTCTTCGGCGCACAGCACGCGCAACTGGTGGCTGTGCGGCGCCAGCGCCACCTGTGGCACCTGCGGAGGCGCCACGCCATCGGCCAGCGGCAGGGTGAAGGCAAAGGTGCTGCCCTGCCCCGGCGTACTGGCCACCTCGATCTCGCCCTGCATCAGTTCGACCAGCTGGCGGCAGATCGCCAGGCCCAGCCCCGTGCCGCCGTAGCGCCGCGTGGTGCTGGCATCGGCCTGCTCGAACTTCTGGAACAGGCGCGCCATCGCGTCCGCATCGATGCCGATGCCGCTGTCGCTGACAGTAAAACGGATCAGGTTGACGCGGCGTCCGCCGCTGCCGCTGGCCACGCCAGCCCGCTCGACGCACACGCTGACGCCGCCGCGCTGGGTGAACTTGAAGGCATTGCCGACCAGGTTGACAAGTACCTGGCGCAAACGGGTCGGGTCGCCCACCACGAAGGGCGGCAGGTCGGGCGCGAAATCGATGGCAAAACCGATGCTGCGCGCGGCCGCCTGCTCCTCGAACAGGCTGACGACCGTCTCGATCGCCGCGCCGAGCGCAAAATCGATATTTTCTATACTCAGCTTGCCTGCCTCGATCTTGGAAAAGTCGAGCAAGTCATTGATGATCACCAGCAGCGACTGGGCATTGGCCTGGCCCCGCAAAATCTGCTCGCGCGTGGCGTCGTGCAACTGCTCGTCGCGCAGTGCAAAGCCCAGCATGCCGATCACGCCGGCCAGCGGCGTGCGCATCTCGTGGCTCATGTTGGCCAAAAATTCCGACTTCTGGCGCGTCGCGTCCTCGGCCTTGCGCTTGGCCTGGCGCAGGCTTTCCTCGTTTTTCGTCAGGCTACTGTTGACTTGCGCCAGCTTTTCCGACTGGGCCAGCACTTCGATTTCCTTGCTCTGCAACTCGGCCGTGCGTTCGCTGACCTGCTTTTCCAGCTCGTTCTGCTGGCGCCGCAGCGCGCGCACGCGCTGGCGGTAAGCGCCATACACCGCGCCCAGCAGCAGCGCCGCCATCAGGGTGCGGAACCACCAGGTTTTCCAGAACGGCGGCAGGATCGTGATGGCCAGCGTGGCGCCGCTCTCGTTCCACACGCCATCCTTGTTGGCCGCCTTGACGCGAAACACATAATTGCCCGCATCGAGGTTGGTGTAGGTGGCAAAGCGCCGCCCCGCATCCGTCATGACCCAGTCCTGGTCGAAGCCTTCGAGCCGGTAGGCGAACATGTTGCGCTGGGGTGCCGCGAAATGCAGGGCTGCAAATTCCAGCGAAAAGACGCTTTCGCGGCTGGTCAGCACCAGCTGGCGCGTATGCTCGATCGCCGTCCTGAGCACGTGCGCGAACTCGCCGCGGCCGATGGCCACCGGCTTGTTAAAAATCTGCAGCTCCGTGATGGCCACCAGCGGCGGCACGCGGTTGTCGTGGATATCCTGCGGCACGAACGCCGTCATGCCGTTAAAACCGCCGAAATACATGGTCCCATCCGAGGCGCGCAGGGCCGCGCCGTCGAAGTACGAGCCTTCCACCGTGCCATCGGCGCTGTCGTAGTTGCGGAACAGGCCGCTGCGCATGTCGAGCCGCGTGATGCCGCTATTCGTGCTCAGCCACAGCTGCTCGTTATCGTCGCCCAGGATGCTGGCGACGGCATCGTCGGCCATGCCATCCTTGCGCACGAAGCGCCGGAAGCGGATCTCGCCGTTCGCATCGACGTCCATGCGGTTCAAACCATTGGCCGTGCCCACCCACAGCACGCCGCGCTTGTCCTCGTGCAGATAGTGCACCTCGTCGTGGCTCAGGCTATGCGGGTTTTGCGGATCATGGCGGAAATGCCGGAAGTGGCCGCTGGCGCGGTCCAGCAAATCCAGGCCATGGAAAGAGCCTATCCACAGCCGCCCCTTGCCGTCCTCCAGCACGGGCCGCACCATGTTGTCGGACAGGCTGTTCGGGTTGGCCGGATCGTGGCGGTAGGTAGTAAAGGCCCGGCTAGCGGGGTCGAACCGGTGCACGCCGCCCCGCGTCGAGACCCACAGCATGCCGCTGCGGTCGCTCACGACATTGCGGATGGTGTCGCTGTTCGGGTCGCCGGCGGCAAAGCGCATGGTAAAGAAGCGCCCGAGTGCCGGATCGAAGCGGTGCAAGCCCGTCGAGCCGCCCACCCACAGAGTGCCATCCGGCGCCTTGTACAGGGTCGTGACCTGCTCGTCGCGCGACATGCCCGGAGAACTGCGCAGGTCGAACAAGCGCGAGCTGCCGTCGCGCGTATCGTACAGTTTCAGGCCGCCCTTGGTGGCCAGCCACAGCTTGCCATTGCCCGCGTCTGCCACGGCGCGCACTTTCTTGTCCGCCAGCGCGCCCACATCGCCGGGCGCCCGCGCCATGCGCGAAAAGCCGCCGCTGCCCAGGTCCACCCGGCTCACGCCGTTGTACCAGGAGCCGACCCAGAAGGTACCCGCGCGGTCGCGGTACAGCGACGACAGCTGGTTGTCGGCGACGCTGAATTTGTCGCCCGTCTGGTGGCGGTACTGCAGGAAGGTGTCGCTCTCGGGCAGCCAGCGGAACAGGCCATCGGCATTGCTGCCCAACCAGACGGTGGCGTCGACATCCTGGTACAGGCTGGCGACGCGGATGGCGGAAAAGCCCTGCTTTTCATTCAGGCGCAGGCGCGACTGCGGTGCCTGCCCGGCGCCGCCCAGGCGCCAGCGCTCGGCGCCGGCCATGGTGCCGATCCACAGATTCTGCTGGCGGTCCACCAGCAGCGACTGGATCACGTTGTACTTCGAACCGGGCTGCGTGTCGACGGCGAAATGCTCGAAGCGGTCACTGCCCGGCGCCAGCATGTCCAGGCCCGTGACGGTGCCTATCCACAGGCGCTGTTGCGCGTCCAGCACCAGCGCCTTGATTTCATTGTCGCCCAGGCTGTGCGGATTGCCTTCTTCATGGTGCCAGGTACGGAAAGCGCCCGTGGCGGGGTCGAAATGCTGCAAGCCGTCCGAGGTGGCGATCCAGAAGCCGCGCGCGCCATCGTCAAGAATGGCGTGGATATGCCGGTTGCCGTTGCCGCGCTTGCTCTTTTCGGCCGGGACGTAGTGAATGAAGGTCTGGCTGGCGGCATCGAAGCGGTCAAGGCCGTTGTCGGTGCCCACCCACAGCTGGCCCTGGCGATCGACATGCAGTTCGCCGACCCAGTTGTCGGCCAGGCTGGTCTTGTCGCCCTCGATATTCTTGTAGACGACCATGCGGTAGCCATCGTAACGGCTCAGGCCAGACTGGCTGCCGAACCACATATAGCCCTGCCGGTCCTGGGCGATGGCCAGCACCGACTCCTGCGCCAGACCCTGTTCGACGCTGAGCTGGTCGAAACGCAGGGTGGGCGCAGGCGCCGCCGCGGCCGGGCTGCCCGGCAGCAGCAAAGACAACAGCAATACCACTTCGCAAGCACGTCGAAATACCAGCACAATCGTCCTGTCAAAAAAAACGCGAAAACTCCGGCTACTGTTCCGGGGGCCGTCTCAAGAACCAAAAAACGCCAGTACATCGTCCTTGCGGGCCTGCGTATCGCGCTGTCCAAGACGGATCAGTTCGTTAGTATACGTCGATTCGAACAATAAATACGATGCCAGCGCCGCGCCGCGCGCTTCAGCCGCGCCGATGCCCGACAACATGGTGCGGATGGGACGCGGCAAACTGCCGATATGCCGGCTGGCGATGGCGTCGAGCCGCTCGGACGGCGCGATGACCAGCAATTCCACCGGCCGCAAGGCCGTCTTGCCCAGCAACTCAGGCGGCAGCATCGACAAGGTGAGGTTGATGCGATTCAGGCGTTCGATGTCGACGGCCAGGCCATCGAGGAAGATCGACGACAGCGCGTGCCCGGCGATCTGCGCCAGGCTGGGGTAGCGCGCCGCTTCAGACGCGGCGGGCGCCGGTTCCGTCATGCGCCCCGCCCCCACCACCAGCACCTTGTTCGCACCCAGGTGGATGGCCGGCGAGATCGGCGCCAGCTGGCGCATCGATCCGTCGCCGCAGTATTCGCGCTGGCCACCGATATACAGGGGCACGGCGGGGAAAATAAAAGGGATGGCGGCCGAGGCGAGCAAGTGTTCCACGCCGATCTGGTCTTGCAAGGCCAGGCGCTGCGTGCGCACCCAGGGCGCGATCTCGGCGGCCGTCTGGTAAAACGTCATGTGGCGGCTGCCCGAATACGACGACGCCGTCACGGCCAGCGCATGCAGCAAACCATCGGCCAGCGCCGCGTCCAGGCGCGGCAGGTCGAGCATGCGGTGCAGCAGGCTGACCAGCGGAGTATTGTCGAGCAGGGAATTGGGCGGCGAGGCATGCCACTGGCGCAGCAGCCAGCCGAACGACAGCAACGACAGCCAGCGCGCGCCCGAGCGGATCACGCCCAGCGAATCGGCGCGGTAGACTTGTTCGACCTGGATGTGCTGCCACACGTCGAGCAGCTTTTGCACGCCTTCGCCGAAGTTGTCGGCCCGGCAGGCCAGCGCCGTGGCGTTGATGGCGCCGGCCGAGGTGCCGCAAATGATGTCGAACGGGTTGCGCGCAGGCGCCCAGCCCGCTTCCCACAGTATCGCCGAAATCGCCTGCAGCACGCCCACCTGGTAGGCGGCACGGGCGCCTCCTCCCGTAAGTATCAAGCCTGTTTTATTTTGCATTCCCATGCCGGCAGATTAGCAGGGTCTTGATACTTTGTGGAAAAGTTTCGGGGTGAATCAATCACCTCTGACCATCCCCTCACGCCGCGGATCGGCCCCGCCGAACCAGAAATCCTTGCCGTGCGCATTCAGGCGCATGATGCCCTGCAAGCCGGAATTCTGTTCAATCACGCGCACCTCGTGGCCCATGGCTTGCAGCGCCTCGACCTGGGCTGCCGGCGCGCGGCCCTTTTCCAGTTCCGTCGGGCCATTGCGGCTGCCGAAGTTCGGCAGGTTGATGGCCTGCTGCACGTTCAGGCCCCAGTCCATGGTCCCGACCAGCACCTTGGCGACATAATTGATGATGGACGAGCCGCCCGGCGATCCCGTCGCCAGCACCAGCTTGTGCGTGCCCTTTTCGAACACCAGCGTGGGCGACATGGCGCTGCGCGGACGCTTGCCAGCCTGTACGCGGTTGGCGATGGGGCCATCCGCATCGCGCGAATCGAACGAGAAATCCGTCAGCTGGTTATTCAGCAAAAAGCCGTCAACCATCTGGCGCGAACCGAAGGCGTCTTCCACGCTGGTGGTCATCGACAGGCCGCCGCCGAAGGCGTCCACCACCACCAGGTGCGACGTGGACGGGCGCTGCAGCGCATTGTCCATGCCCCACGCCACCTGCATGCCGGGCGGCGTGCCGGGCAAGGCACGGCCCATGGATTTCTCGCCGATCAGGGAGGCGCGCTGCGCCAAATAGGTTTTATCCAGCATCGACGCGATGCCCTTGCCCGGCAGCGGCACGAAATCCGTGTCGGCCACGTAGCGGTTGCGGTCCGCGTAAGCCAGGCGCCCCGCTTCCGAGAACAGGTGGATGGCCTGCGCATCGAGCACGCCGTCGACGGGCGCATAGGGCCGGATATCCTTCACTTCCAGCACGCCCAGCATTTGCGCGATGGCGATGCCACCCGACGATGGCGGCGGCATGCCGCACACGGTCCATGCCTTGTAGTCGCTGCAGACAGGCTCGCGCACCTTGGCCTGGTAGCCGGCGATATCGACCGCCGTCAGCTTGCCCGGATTGGTCGGGTGCGACGCCACCTTGGCGGCGATGTCGCGCGCGATGCGGCCCTGGTAAAAGGCGTCGGCGCCGCCACGGGCGATCTCGCGCAGGGTGCGCGCCAGCTGCGGGTTTTTCAGCACATGGCCGACGGGCCAGGCCTTGCCCTCCTGGTCATAGAAATACGCGGCGGCGACGGGGTCGCGCTTCAGGGCCTGGTCCCAGTTCAGCAGGCCGTTGAGGCGCTGGCTGACGGGAAAGCCGCCGTGCGCCAGGCGGATGGCGGGGCCGAACAGGGTCGCCCACGGCAGCTTGCCATGCTCCTTGTGCGCCAGTTCCAGCATGCGCAGTACGCCCGGCGCGCCCACGGAACGCCCACCTACCACGCCCGTGGCGCGCGAGACGGGGCTGCCGTCGGCATTCTGGAACAGGTGTTCGTCGGCAGCGGCGGGCGCCGTTTCGCGCCCGTCGAACGCTTGCACGCCCTTGGCCGTAGAGTACAGCAGGAAGGCGCCGCCGCCGATGCCCGACGATTGCGGTTCGACCAGCGTGAGCACGAGCTGCGTGGCGATGGCCGCGTCGATGGCGCTGCCGCCTTTTTTCAGCATCTGGTAGCCGGCATCGGCGGCCAGCGGATTGGCGGCGGCCACCATGAATTTCTGCGCCGCCCAACCCGATTTTTCCGCATACGCGGTGGCGATTTCCGGCGCCTTTTGCGGCACTTCGGCAAATACGGGACTGGCAGCCAGGGCTCCCAGCAAGGTCAGGCTCAGTGCCAGCGGCTTCAATGTGATCATGGATTCTCCGATAAAAAAAGGGCGCACAGCCAGGCAAGGCTGTACGCCCCATACGGGGGTATCCTACATCAAATCACGCCGGGCTTATTTCGGCTGCATGCGGATTGCTCCATCTAATCTAATCGTTTCGCCATTGAGCATGACGTTTTCCACGATGGCTTTCACCAGTTGCGCGTATTCGCCGGGCTTGCCCAGGCGCGATGGGAACGGCACCATCTTGCCCAGCGCGTCCTGCACTTCGGCCGGCATGCCCAGCAGCATCGGCGTTTCGAAAATGCCGGGCGCCACAGTCATCACGCGGATGCCGTTGCGCGACAGGTCGCGCGCCATCGGCAGGGTCAGTCCCACCACGGCCGCTTTCGACGAAGCGTAGGCCGCCTGGCCGATCTGGCCATCATAGGCCGCCACGGAAGCCGTGTTGATGATGATGCCTCGCTCGCCTTCAGCGGTGGCATCTTGCTTGGCCATGGCGTCGGCCGCCAGGCGGCACATATTGAAGGTGCCCACCAGGTTGATGTTGACGACTTTCTGGAACAGGGCCAGCGGATGCGGACCATCCTTGCCCACGGTTTTCACGGCAGGCGCCACGCCGGCGCAGTTGACCAGGCCGCGCAAGGTACCCAGCTTGCCTGCCGCCGCCACCACGGCCATGCCATCTTCTTCCGACGTCACGTCGCACTGCACGAACACGCCGTTCAATTCAGCGGCCAGCGCCTGGCCCGCCTCCGTCTGCACATCGGCCAGCACGACCTTGCCGCCAGCGGCCGTCAGCATGCGCGCCGTGGCCGCGCCCAAACCCGATGCGCCGCCCGTGATGATGAATACATTGTCCTGAATCTGCATGAAATCTCCTGAGTGATAAGGGCCGTGTTCCCGGCGCCCGATGGTTGCATGATGCATGATGCCATCATTACGTTTACGTAAACGTAATGTCGGCGACAATTGTAGCCACTTTTGCGATCACCGAGCGAAAACTTGCAGCAGCAGCGAATGGCAGGTCTAAAAACACTGCATGAAAGCGCCGTTGCGATGGCAGATGCGGCCGTTGGCATCGAGCGTCGCATTGCCCGCGCCGTTGTAGCGCGCGCCGGCCGCGTCGCGGCAACCGCCTGTGTCGCAGGCACCGATGGGCTGCGGCGCGCCGGGCATGGGCACGGCCGGGCTGGGCGGCAAGGAAGGCATGGACACGACAGGCGGCGCCGTGCGCTGCACGGGCATGCGGCCGATTACTTGCGCCACGGAACGGCGCGGCTGCATGGGCGGCGCCGGACGGCAAGGTTCCACCGCCAGCTTGCCGCTGTCGCGCGGGTCGAGCTGGCAGACGGGCAAAGGTTCAATCAAGGACTCGGCGGGCGCCGCCTGCTCCTGCCCCCAGGCATGGCCGCCAGCCAGCAGCCACATGCCGCAGGCCAGCGCAGGTATCGTTGTTGTCATCCTCGTCATACCGCCTCCCCCAGTACCCATCGTACAACGTTCATTATTGGCACACGCCGCGCCAGATGCCAGCGTGAGTAACAATTTCTCACGTTTGCACCTGCTGCACACCACCGATGCGCACGCTGCAACAGTGTTTTATTTCCTTTCAGCACTTTCCTTCTTGCCAGCATGGCATTACAATAAGAACGATTCTTATTCTCATTAGCGGAATTCGAGCGCAGTTTCTTCTCTTTTCATTCATTTATACCCGAGCCACCCGGAAGGCAGCCAGGAAATAACAACATCCGGAAAGTTCACCATGACCCAGCGTAGTCCCGCCATCGCAGCCCCCGTCGCCACTCCCGCCCGTGCCATCCATTCCACCGCCCTGCTGCTGCCCTGCCTGCTGTCGCTGGCCGTCAGCAACGCCTGGGCAGAAGGCAATGTGGCCGCTGATCCCACCATGAACACGGTGGTCGTCACCGCGTCCGGCACGGCCATCGATATCAAGGATGCGCCGGCCAGTATCAGCGTCATCACGCGCGAGGAAATCGAGCGCCAGCCCGTGTATGACCTCAACACCCTGCTGCGCCGCATCCCCGGCGTGACGGGCGGCACCGGCCCCGAAGGCGAGGCGTCGAAGATCAAGCTGCGCGGCTTGCCCGACAAATACACCTTGATCCTGGTCGATGGCAAGCGCGTGGGCAGCTCGGCCGACACGGCTTACCGCCCCGACCTGGGCCGCCAGGACTTGAACTGGATCTCGCCCGACATGATCGAGCGCATCGAAGTGGTGCGGGGCCCCATGTCCTCGCTGTATGGTTCCGATGCCATGGGCGGCGTGATCAACATCATCACGCGCAAGGTGCCTGGCAAGTGGAACGGTTCGGCCATGGCCAACTACACACAACCGCAGGACAGCGACCGCGGCACGGCGCACCAGCTGGGCGTGAACCTGGCGGGTCCCCTGTCGGACACGGTGGGCATGCGCCTGGGCGTGAGCCAGACGCGCCAGAATCCCGATGAAAAATACGACAAGGCGGGTGGCATGGGCGGCGAACGCAACCAGACTGTCTCGGGCCAGCTGAACTGGGCGCTGGGCAAGAAACAGAACCTGTCGCTGGACGCCAGCTATGGCAGGCAGGAAGCCAGCGATTCGAGTGCGCATGATGAGAATGGCGAGGCGCTGGTCTACAGCTGGGGTGCCAACAAACTGATACGCAAGAGCGTCAGCCTCGGCTATGAAGGCCGCTGGGACTTCGGCAAGACCACGGTCAACCTGTATCACAACGACTTCGATAACGAAGTCGTCGGCTCGGTAGCAAAATCCAAGGACAGCACGCTCGATGCCAGCCTGGAAAAACGGGTCGGCTGGGGCGGCATCGAGCAAATGCTGGTGATGGGCGGCCAGTGGAAGCACCAGGAACTGACGAACACGAATACCATCGGCACCGTGCCCACCGATTACCTGGGCAACACCGTGAGCGGCGCGACCTTGTCGGGCACCACCTCGGCCCTGTTTGCGGAAGATCAATTGTTCCTGCGCGAGAACTTGACGGCCACGGCCGGCCTGCGCCTCGATCACCACAGCAAGTTCGGTAACCACTACAGCCCGCGCCTGTACCTGGTGTACCACCCTGCCCCCGCCTGGACCATCAAGGGCGGCATCTCGCAAGGCTTCCGCGCCCCGAGCCTGAAGGAAAACTCGCCGGCGGCAGCAACCAACTCGGGCGGACGCGGTTGCGGCAGCCTGAAACCGCTGGGCTACGTCACCGGCTCATGCTACATGGCCGGCAATGCGGACTTGAAGCCGGAAACGAGCACGGCCGGCGAAATCGGCGTGGCGTGGGAACAGAATGGCTGGGATGTGGGCCTGACCTACTTCCACACGGACTTCAAGAACAAGATCGACTATGCGCCGCTGGGTTTTTACCAGCAGCGCTGGTGGACCAAGATGACGAATATCCAGAAGGCGCGCACCAGTGGCCTGGAAGCGACGGCCACTATCCCGCTGACGAAAAACCTGAACTGGCGTAACAACGTGACCTACATGGCGGAAGCGAAAAACCTGACCACGGGCGCCAACCTGCTGTCGACGCCAAAACTGTCGTGGTACTCGGCGCTGGGCTGGCAAGTCAACGACCAGCTGTTCGGCGAAGTATCGGCCCAGTACACGGGCAAGGAACTCGATGCGGGCAAGCTGGCCGACAAGGCCTACACCATCGTCGACACCGTCGTGTCGTACAAGGTCACGCCCCAGTGGACCGTGCGCGGTGGCGTGCAAAACCTGTTCAAGAAGGGGCCGATGGCCGATGGACTGGTCGATTACTACGTGCCGGGACGGCGCATGTTTGTCGGCCTGACCTCGCGTTTTTAAGCCTTAATAACGGGGCGGCGGCGTATCGGGCGGCGGCGTGGCGGCATTCGCCGGTACGCCGCTCAGCATTTGTCCCGCAATAGGTACCTTGTGGCTGCTGGCATACATGCATTGCTGATAGGCGCCGTCGTAGCGACGCTGCATGCCACTGTCAAGCCCTGCCTGCTGCGCCGTACCGTCTCCCATTTGCGCCTGCGCGTAACTGCGGCACTGCATGTCGTCACTGCGAAATTGCGCGAAACTCTTGCCTGTGCCAGGCAAGACCGTGGCCGACGGCCCATCGGGCATCACCGTGCACGCCGCCAGCAAGAGGGGCGCCAGCAATGCCGCCCGCCTCCATAAGATCGTGTTCATGTCACACCTCGCTCATCATTGCACGCTGACAGGCGCCACGGCGCGCCATGGTAGCGCGCAACTTTTCACATAGGGATAATAGCCTTGCGGATTACGGCAGTAGTACCACATCTGCGCCGTCGGTTCGCCGCCCTGTTCTACATACACCGGGGGTTGCTGCAGGATGACCGTGCGTCCGTACGGGTAGCCGTACCAGGGGTCGCCATACCAGCCCGGCCCGTACCCATACAACCATGGCGAGCCTATCCACACGCCCACATGCGAGTGGCCATGAAAATTCCCATGCCCGCCGTGAAAGCCGCCATGCCGGCCAGGCGCCGCCTGGACCAACCCTGCCGCGCCCACCAATATCAGCAACGCCAGCAATGCGCCGCCCTTCCTGTTGATGCTGTTCATGACATCCTCCTACCTAGCCGTATTTACCCCACCTGCCCGAGCGTGGAGCGCCATTCATTATTGGCAGAGATACAGAGCAATAAAAGGCACCGTAACAATTGCTCACCTTTGATACGCCAAGGATATGGACAGCAGGCAAGTTTCACCTGCATACAACGCAAACAGCCCCGCGGCGCGGGCCACGGGGCTGCAGGGATGGCGCCGTCTTATTGCGCGGGCAAGCTTTGCACGGGTGTCGCTGGCGCCAGGATGGGCGGTGCGGGCGCGTGGATGGGCGCAGGCGCCTTGACAGCCAGCCAACCCGTGGCCGGCAACAGCGGCACCAGCAGCAGGGCCACGATATTGATGATCTTGATCAAGGGGTTCACGGCAGGTCCCGCCGTGTCCTTGTACGGGTCGCCCACCGTGTCGCCCGTGACGGCCGCCTTGTGCGCGTCGGAACCCTTGCCGCCGAAGTGGCCATCCTCGATGTATTTCTTGGCATTGTCCCAGGCGCCGCCGCCCGTGGTCATGGAAATGGCCACGAACAGGCCCGTGACGATGGTGCCCATCAAGAGGCCACCGAGCGCCGCTGGCCCCAGCAGCATGCCCACGACGATGGGCACCACCACGGGCAGCAGGGACGGCACGATCATTTCACGGATGGCGGACGCCGTCAGCATATCAACGGCCTTGTCGTATTCGGGCTTGGCCGTGCCTTCCATGATGCCCTTGATGTCGCGGAACTGCCGGCGCACCTCGACCACCACGGCGCCCGCCGCGCGGCCCACGGCTTCCATCGCCATGGCGCCGAACAGGTAAGGAATCAGGCCGCCGATGAAGAGGCCGACGATGACCATGGGGTTCGACAAATCGAACGTAATGTGCTGCCCCACCGATTCGAGCGCATGCGTGTAGTCGGCAAACAGCACCAGCGCGGCCAGCCCGGCCGAGCCGATGGCATAGCCCTTGGTGACGGCCTTGGTGGTGTTGCCGACGGCGTCGAGCGGGTCGGTGATGGCGCGCACGGAATCGGGCAAGCCGGACATTTCCGCGATGCCGCCCGCATTGTCGGTGATGGGGCCATACGCGTCGAGCGCGACGATGATGCCCGCCATCGACAGCATGGAGGTCGCCGCGATGGCGATGCCATACAGGCCGGCCAACTGATACGACACAAGGATGGCGACGCAGACGGCCAGCACCGGGTAGGCGGTGGACTTCATCGACACGCCCAGGCCGGCGATGATATTCGTGCCGTGGCCCGTCGTCGACGCTTCGGCGATGTGGCGCACGGGCTTGAAGTCCGTGCCCGTGTAGTACTCGGTGATGTAGACCATCAGGCCCGTGAGGACGATGCCGACGACGGTGGCGCCCATCATCTTGTAGCGCATGGCGTCGTCCGGCCACAGCAGCCACGTCACCACGGCAAAGCCGACCAGCGACAGGCCAGCCGCCCACCACAGGCCCGTGTACAGGGCCGACATGATCTTCGCGCCCGGCTTGGTTTTCACCATCGAGCAGCCGACGATGGAAGCAAGGATGGAGACGGCGCCCAGCAGCAGCGGGTAGATGATGGCCGTGCTGCTGGCCTCGGCCATCAGCAACGCGCCCAGCAGCATGGTGGCGATCAGCGTCACGACATAGGTTTCGAACAGGTCGGCCGCCATGCCGGCGCAGTCGCCCACGTTGTCGCCCACATTGTCGGCGATGACGGCCGGGTTGCGCGGATCGTCCTCGGGGATGCCCGCCTCGACCTTGCCCACCAGGTCCGCGCCCACGTCGGCGCCCTTGGTGAAGATGCCGCCACCGAGCCGCGCGAAGATGGAAATGAGCGAGGCGCCGAAGGCCAGGCCGATCAGCGGCTTGATCAAGTCATGCTGGGTCAGGCCGGGCGCGCCCGTCGTCACCAGCAGCCAGTAGAACAGGGTCACGCCCAGCAAGCCCAGTCCCACCACCAGCATGCCCGTGATCGCGCCGCCCTTGAAGGCCACGTTCAGCGCCTGGTTGATACCCAGCGTGGCCGCCTGCGCCGTGCGCACATTGGCCCGCACCGAGACATTCATGCCGATGAAGCCGCAGGCGCCCGAGAGCACGGCGCCGATCAAAAAGCCCAGCGCCGTATGCAGGCCAAGCAGCGCATAGATGGCGATCAGGAGCACCACGCCGACGATGGCGATGGTGCGGTACTGGCGCGCCAGGTAGGCGGCCGCGCCCTGCTGGATGGCCAGGGCGATTTCCTGCATGCGCGCGTTGCCGGGATCCTGGCGCAGGATCCAGCTACGCGACACCAAACCATAAATGACTGCGACCACGCCGCAGGCTACCGCAAACCACAAACTGGCTGCCATATCGTCCCCTTCTGTTTTTATCCGACGTCATTGCCAACAGCTGCAGACCGCACCGGGTAGGCACGCGCAGCCAGGAAAACACGACCTGCAAAAAACCTGAACTACGAAAACGTTATGCACTCAGCCATGCTGGCAGTCTGCCTGAAAAGCGGGCAGAAAAAAAGCGGACACTCAGGTCCGCTTTTAAAAAACTGCTTATTCCGCCAGGGCAGCAAAGGCGCTGTCGCGAATTTGCTCGACCGGACCGACGCCGGCGATGCGGCGGTATTTCGGCGCGCCTGGCAGGCCGGACTTGGCCCAGTCGTTGTAGTAGCCGAGCAAGACCTTGGTCTGGTTGTGATACACATCCAGGCGCTTCTTGACGGTTTCCGCCTTGTCGTCGTCGCGCTGGATCAGCGGTTCGCCCGTGATGTCATCGATGCCGTCGACCTTCGGCGGGTTGAATTTGACGTGGTAGACACGGCCCGAACCGGGGTGGCTGCGGCGGCCATCCATGCGCTCGATGATCGATGCATCGGGCACGTCGATTTCCAGCACGTAGTCGACATTGATGCCGGCATCCTTCATGGCGTCCGCTTGCGCGATGGTGCGCGGGAAGCCGTCGAACAGGTAGCCATTGGCGCAATCGGCTTCCTGCAGGCGGTTCTTGACCAGGCCGATCATGATGTCGTCCGACACGAGGCCGCCCGCATCCATGACTTTTTTCGCTGCCAAGCCCAGTTCCGTGCCTTCCTTGATCGCCGCGCGCAGCATGTCGCCCGTGGAGATTTGTGGAATGTTGTATTTTTCTTTGATGAAATTAGCTTGGGTGCCCTTGCCGGCACCGGGTGCTCCTAAAAGTATCAGACGCATTGAAAAGTTCCTAAAAAACAGATTTTGGATGGTGGTATGTGTAATTATTTTTAGATGATGTTGCTATGGCTATCTTTCCCTACGAAACTTACCACAAAAAATCCCCGGAGCGCCAGTTTGCTATCAAATTGCTATGCCCTGATTGATCAAAGCCAGCAATTAGCGATACGGACGTTTCAAAATGTGGTTTTTTATGGCAGACCCCGCATAAAGTTTTTCTCGCGCACGCACGGCGCCTGAAAAACGTTCAGGGCAAGGCGCCCCGCCGCAGACAGTACGAATGTACGGCAAGGCGGGGCAACGCAGCCATGGGCGTTTTCTCAGGTGGCGTGCTGGTAGTGCGCCTGTACTCTGGCAAGATCTTCCGGCGTATCGACGCCGGCGGCCGGCGCACTTTCGGTCACGTGCACGGCGATGGCAACACCGTGCCACAGCACGCGCAACTGCTCCAGCGCCTCGATGGCTTCCAGCGGCGAAGCGGACAATTGCGGATATTCTTGCAAGAACGCATTGCTGTACGCATACAGGCCGATATGGCGCAACGGCACATAGCCTTGCGGCAAGTTTTCACGGGATTGCGCGAAGCCGTCGCGGTGCCAGGGAATCGTCGCGCGCGAGAAATACAAGGCACGACCGTTCTTGTCCAGCACGACCTTCACCACGTTCGGATTGAATGCGTCAAGCACATCGTGCAGCGGATGGGCGCAGGTCGCCATGGGGACGGTGGCGCTGATCTGCGCCGCGCAGGCGGCCAGCAGGGACGGATCGATCAGGGGTTCATCGCCCTGCAGGTTGACGACGACGGCGTCGGGCGGCAAAGCTAGCGTGCGCGCCACTTCGGCGATGCGGTCCGTGCCCGACGGATGGTCGGCGCGCGTCATGCACACTTCCACGCCATGCGCGGCGCAGGCGGCGCGGATGCTGTCATGGTCGGTGGCGACGATGACGCGCGCGGCACCCGACAGCAGCGCCTGCTCGGCCACGCGCACCACCATGGGCTTGCCGCCCAGGTCGGCCAGCGGCTTGCCCGGCAGGCGCGTCGAGGCCAGGCGGGCCGGGATGATGACGATGAACGCCATCGTTATTCCACTGCGTCTTGCAGGGTACGCGCTTCGTCCGCCCACATGATGGGAATGCCATCGCGGATAGGATAGGCGAGGCGGTCGGCGCGGCAAATCAGTTCCTGCGCCTTCTTATCGTGTTCAAGCGGACCCTTGCAAACAGGGCAGACCAGGATATCAAGCAGTCGAGCGTCCACGACATTTCTCCACAATTTGTTGGGCCAGCGCGCTATCGATGCGCGCACTGACGGGGACAACCCACAGTCTCGGGTCATCTTTGAGATGTTCAATTTGCGCACATTTTACTGCATCCTTCTCGGTGATCAAGATCACATCCGTCTCCAGTGCCGCAAATGGCTGGTCGAGGAAGTCGTGATGGTCGGGCAAGGGCAGTTCCATGAAGTCCAATCCGGCGCCGCACAGCATGGCAAAGAAACGCCGGGGGTTGCCGATGCCGGCCGCCGCCACGACGCGCTGGCCGCTGGCGGCAAGGGTGGCGAGCGGCATGCGCTCGCTGCGGTCAAGCAGGCGTTCGGCCTCCCCGCCATCGAGCAGCATCTGCACGACCAACGCACCTGCGGGCGCAACCCTGGCAACGAGATCGGGCGCCAGCTCCGGCGCATTGATCACCGTCACGTCGCGCCGGCGGCGCGGCGATTCGCGCAAGGGACCGGCTGGCAGCAGCCAGCCATTGCCGGCGCCGCGACCGTCGAACAGCACGATTTCCACGTCGCGCTGCAAGGCGTAATGCTGCAAGCCGTCGTCCGTGACCAGCACGTCGACGTCCGGGTGCGCCGCCAGAAGCGCCCTGCCCGCTTGCGCGCGGTCGCGCCCCACCATCACGGGGCAACCGCCGCGCTGGAAGATCAGCAGCGGCTCGTCGCCCACCTGCTGCGGCGTGGAGGTGGCGGTGACGGGGCGCGGCAGCCGGTCGGCGCTGCCATGGCCGCGCGAAATGACGCCCGGGCGCATGCCCGCGTCGCGCAAGGCTTGCACCAGCCAGATCGTCAGCGGCGTCTTGCCCGTGCCGCCGATAAAAATGTTACCGACGACGACGACGGGCACGGGCAGCCGGCTCGACTGCAGCACGCCAGCGCGGTACAGGCAGCGCCGCACGGAACTCAGGACGCCGAACAGCAGGGAGACGGGCCACAGCGCGCACGCTAGCGGGCCGCGCGTCAGCCAGGCGCGGGTGAGAGTGGTTTCAAGCTTGGCGGGGGAGGATGTGGGCATGGGGACAGACGTTAAAAATAACCCCAGGTGCAAAATCCGGGGTCAGACCCGGCGGGTCTGACCCCAGCACTTCGATTGGGGTTGAATAATAGCTTACTTGCTACCCGCCTGCGCCGCAAACGTCAGCTTTTCATAGCCGGCCAGGCGTGCCGCTTCCATGACGTGGATGACCATTTGGTGCATGGCGAACTGGTCGGCGTTGACCACCACCACGGGCGTCTGCGCGGGCGCCTTGCCGCCATTGGCCGCCTTGGCCGCATTTTGCAGGGCGTCGGACAGGCCGGCCACGTCGCGGAACGAGACCGGTTCGCGGTTGACCGTGTAGTTGCCCTTGGCATCGATGGTCACGTCGATCTGCTGCGGCTTGTCCTTGGCTTGCTCGGCGTCGGCCGTCGGCAAGGTGATCTGCAGCTCCGTAAATTTGCTGTAGGTGGTGCTGACCATGAGGAAGATCAGGATCACCAGCAGCACATCGATGAACGGGATCAGGTTGATTTCGGGGTCTTCACGCCCCTTGCCTTTGCGGAAGTTCATTGGCGGCCACTGTGGACGATGTCGACGAACTTGACGGCTTGCTGCTCCATGTCAATGACGAAGCTGTCGACGAGGGCGCGGAAGTGACGGTAGAAAATCAGGGCCGGCATGGCGATGGCCAGGCCAAAGCCCGTGTTATACAAGGCCACCGAGATGCCGTGGGCCAATTGTGCGGGATTCGAGCCGCTGGCGTTTTGCGAACCGAAGATTTCGATCATGCCCACCACGGTGCCGAACAGGCCCATCAGCGGCGCCAGGGTGGCGATGGTGCCCAGTGTCGTCAGGAAACGTTCCAGCGTGTGGGCCACGCCGCTGCCCGCCTCCTCGATCGATTCCTTCATCACCTCGCGCGGCGCGTCGACATTGCGCAGGGCGGCGGCCAGCACCACGCCCAGCGGCGAATTATCTTCCAGCTTGGCCAGCGTGTCCGGCGTGATCTTGCCGCTGCGATACACCTGCACCACTTCATCGAAGAGCTTGCGGGGCAAGATCTTGCCACGTCGCAAATACAGCAGGCGCTCGATGATCAAGGCCAGGGCGACGATGGAAGCGATCAACAACAGCCAGATGGGCCAGCCAGCGGCTTGAAATATAGCGAGCAAAAGAAACTCCTGGTAAAGGGAAGGCGATGGACCGCCCGGACAGCCTGTATTGTACCGAGCGCCGAAGAACGATGGCATGTCAGCGCAGGAATGGCGCAATGTAGCGCGTTGCCGCGCCGGCGGCAAGTGGCGCCTGCATGCACACTTGTCTACACGGCGCGGCGGACGGGCGCTGCCAGCGCGCAGTTTTGCACACTTTGTGTGGATAAGATTGTGAGCAAGCATGAAGTCCAGCATGCAAGTCATTGATTTTGATGGATATTATCGTACTGCGCAAAATACAGGCATAGCAGCTTATCGACAGTAGTCAATGTCATAAAATTAACAAATATGGAGTTCTGCACATTTACTGTGGACAAGATTGTGCGCAAAGCCCCGGAATTCAATTAAGTCATTGATTTTAAAGAAAATTAAATGTATGCATAAAAAAGTGGCAGACGGCGCGAAGCAAGGGACATTGAGAGGGTCAAAGTTCTGCACACAATCTGTGGACAAGATTGTGCGCAAACGCAAGAATAGGCGCCAAGTACATTGATTTATATCGTTTTTATTGCCCTGCATAAAAATGTAGCAAGATGTAAAAAGCGGGGTTTTTCCTGCAAAAAAGCGTCCTCAAACAACACTTTCCCACCGCCAGCGCAGTTCCGCACATAAAGTGTGGATAAGATTGTGAGCAAGCCGATTGACTCCTTACAAGACCCTTGATTTAAAAGGAGTTTTTTCCAATGCTGAAAAATAAGGCAGCGATACAGTCTGTTCATGCAGTGGAGAACCCGGACAAAACACGAAACGATTTATGCAGTTTTGCACACATTCTGTGGATAAGATTGTGAGCAAGACGTACACCTGGATGCTATCCACTTGATTCATATGGCTATTTTTATGCTGCGCAAAATTCAGGCAAGCCATGCCATGGCCGTTTCAGTGGATAATTCACGCGCCGGCGCCAAGTTCTGCACATTTTTTGTGGATAAGATTGTGCGCAAGGCCAGGCATGGCATACTAAGCGCTTGATTCCTATGCACTTTATTTCCGTGCGCAAAAATATAGCAGGGCATTTTTCTTTGCCTAAAGTAGCCTGTCCGGCAACGTTTGTCCAAGGCAAAAAGTTCCGCACATTTTCTGTGGATAACTTTGTGCGTAAGTGGCAGGGGCTGCACTGATGTGCTTGATATTAAAGGTTTTTTTCCCTGTGCACGCAAATCAGGCATACAGGAATACTGCATGAAATCAACTACTTAGAAATAGAACTTGTTGTTTTGCGCGATATATGACATAAGCATGACCTCGCCGATAATATGTGGACAGCTTCCTTCTTTCCCCTTGCCTGATGATGAACGACACCCCGACTGACAGCGGCTTTGCCGCCCCGCCCGTGCTGACCGTCAGCGCCCTGAACCAGGCCGTCGCGCGCCTGCTCGAACGCTCGTTCCCCCTGACCTGGATCGCCGGCGAGATGTCCAACTTCACGCGCGCCGCCTCGGGCCACTGGTATTTCACCCTCAAGGACGATGGGGCCCAGGTGCGCGCCGTGATGTTCCGTGGCCGCGCCCAGTACGCCGGCTTCACGCCGCGCGAAGGCGACAAGGTGGAAGTGCGTGCCTTGGTCACCCTGTACGGCGCGCGCGGCGATTACCAGATCAACGTGGAAGCCATCCGCCGTGCCGGCGTGGGCGCCCTGTATGAAGCGTTCCAGCGCCTGAAGGAGAAACTGGCGGCGCAGGGCCTCTTCGACCAGGAACGCAAGCGCGCCATTCCCATGTTCGCACGCAGCATCGGCATCGTCACCAGCCCGCAGGCTGCTGCCCTGCGCGACGTCTTGATCGCGCTCAAGCGCCGCGCACCGCACGTGGCCATCATCCTGTATCCGACGCCCGTGCAGGGCCAGCAGGCGCCGGAAAAAATCGCGCACGCCATCCGCACGGCATCAACAAGGGCCGAGTGCGACGTGCTGCTGGTGTGCCGTGGTGGCGGCAGCATCGAAGATTTATGGTCGTTCAACGATGAAGCCGTGGCCCATGCGATCGCAGACTGTTCCATGCCCGTGATCAGCGGCGTGGGTCACGAGACCGATTTCACCATCGCCGACTTCGCGGCCGACCTGCGCGCTGCCACGCCGACGGCGGCGGCCGAACTGGCGGTCACGCCGCGCGCCGACTGGCTGGCCTCCTTGCGCGCCGATGCGACCGACCTGCGCCGCGCCATGCGCCGCCGCCTCGACGATGCGGCACAGACTCTGGACCGCCACAACCGCCGCCTGCTCAACCCGAAGGCGCAACTGCAGCAACAGCGCTTGCAACTGCTGGCCCTGTCGACGGCCATGACGCATGCGGCGCGCGCTCCCCTCAACCAGTCGCAGTACGCGCTCGAGCGCCTGCGTTCGCGCTGGACCGCCTTGCGGCCCGACGTCACGGCGCCGCGCGCGCGCCTGCTGGAAGCGCAGCGCCGCGGCGGCGCGGCCATGGCGCAGCAGCTAGGCCAGCGGCGCCACCGCCTCGACGGCCTGGCGGCGCAGCTGGAACTGCTCAACCCGCAGCGCACCCTGGAACGGGGCTACGCTATCCTGCGTGACGAAAAAGGCGCCATCGTGCGCTCGCCGGCGCAGCTGCAGGCGCGCCAGAACGTCAACGTGCGCCTGGCCGAAGGCAGCGCGCAGATCGGCATCGCCAGCGTGCAGGCAACCCTGGAGTAAGCGAAGGCATAAAAAAGGCCGGGGAAACTCCCCGGCCCAACACCTTCCCTACTGAGTGGACTGCAACTACTCTTTCACACTACGCCATCAGAACTTCATCGACACGCGCGCGCCAAACGTGCGCGGCGCATTGTAGAAGGCGCCGTAGATCTGCTGCGTGGGCTGGCATGGCATACCCACGTCCGTGCAGATTTCATTGACGTCGAGCTTGACCGCCTTGTCGGTGGCGTTCTGCACGAACGCTTCCACCGTGTAAGCCTTGTTCGCCGGCTGGAAACGCAGGCTCAGGTCCAGGGTGGTGTAGGCTTCCTGGCGCTTGACGCCCGCATGGCCCGGCACGTCGCCATTGAACGCCCCCGCCCCCACGTACGACATGGTTTCATAATGCACCGAGGCGCGCGGCGTGAGCTGGCCGCCGGCGACATTGAAATCATGCTCGTACTGCACCGTGGTGGAAAACTTCGGCGCATGCTTCATGGTGCTGCCGCCCACGTTCACCAGTGGTGCCGTCGAGCCGCAGGACTGGCCATTCGCGCGCGCCGCATCGACGTCGCACGACATGAAATCATCGTACACGGCTTTCAGCCAGGTGGCGTTGCCCGTCAGGCGGTCGACCGACGTTGGCCGCCACACCCACTCTGCTTCCAGCCCCTTGACGGTGGCGCCGGCCGCATTGAAGTTGGCCAGCACGCTGTTGACCACCTGCGATTCGAGCTTGTCCTTGTATTTCATCAGGAAGGCATCGAGGTTCAGGGTCAGCTGGCGGTTCAACAGGTCCGACTTGAAGCCGATTTCATAGCTGGTCAGCTTTTCCGGCTTGGTGGTGGCGCCGCCGTCGCCGATGGCTGGCGAATGGAAGCCCGTCGTCACGGAGCCGAACAGCAAGATATCGGAGCGCAGCTTGTACTCGATGCGTCCCAGCCAGGTGGCCTGGCCATATTTCAGGTCGGCCGTATTGTCGCCTGGCGTATTGCCGCAGCTGGCGGCCGTGATGGCGCCACCGGGCCCGATATTGTGCGTATTGGCCAGGCCCGTGCCAGGCGTGACCAGCTGGCGCAGCTGGTCGGAAGTGAGCACCGTGGTGCCCAGTGGCGTGTTCGCGGGCCAGTTCGGGCATGCCCAGTTCTTGCCGCCGATGTCGAATTTATGGTCTTTCGTGTAGCGCGCGCCGGCCGTCAGCTTGATCTGGTCCGTCACTTGCTGGCTGACCTGGCCGAATACGGCCTTGGATTTGAGCTGGCGGTCGCCCTGGATGAAGGACATCGACGAAGCGTACTGGCCCACGGTGGGCTGCACGAAGATCACGGCGCCATTGGCGATATCCTGCTGCACGGCAGCCTGCGAAATCTGGCTGCGGTCGATATCGAAGCGCACCTTGTTCTTTTCATTGAAGAGGAACAGGCCCGCCACCCACTGGAACGGCGCATCGTCGTCCGAGCGCGCCTGCAGCTCGTGAGAATAGCTGTCGAACTGCGCCCAGTCGGTGCGGTTTTCCGACTTGAAGCCGGGGAACAGGCCCGCATCGGCATCATTGCTGTTCTGGCGCTTGTAACGGCTCCAGCTGCCCAGGTAAGTAAAGTCGAGCGCCTCCGTCGGCTTGTAATTGAGCTTGCCCTTGTAGGTCAAGATCGACTGGTCCAGGGTGCCCGGCGTGTCGATCAGCGCCGAGCGCAGCTTCTCGCCCCCTTTCGGTTCGGCCGCCAGGTAGACGTTGCCGGCGCCCTGGTCGAGGAAGTAGTCGGCGATGAAGGTGCCGCGCAGCTGCGGCGTGATTTTCCACAGCAGCGAGGCGCGTACGCCCATCTGGTCGCCGGCGCCATACTTGGCCGTGCCCGGCATGACGTTCGAGCCGCGGCGGAAGTCCACCGTGCCGTCGTGGCTATCCTTGATGGCGGCAATGCGCAGCGCCATATCGTCGGAAAACGGGATATTGAGCATGCCCTGCGTCTGCAAATGGCGCTTGTCGCCCACCGTGATGCCGGCCGACCCCATGAACTTGGCCGTGCTCGGTGCGGCCGACACCAGGTTGACGGCGCCTGCCGTCGAATTGCGGCCATTCAGGGTGCCCTGCGGTCCGCGCGCCACCTCGACGTGGGACAGGTCGTACATCAGCGCCGTGGCGCCCTGCGGACGCGGCGAATACACGCCATCGACATAGAAGGCGACAGCTGGGTCGCCCAGCTCCGTGTGGTTGGCCGAACCAACGCCGCGCATGTAGACGTGCACGCCGCCCGAGTCTCCATGCTGCTCGACGACGAGGCTGGGCACCATGGTGGCCAGCGACGCCAGATCCTTGACCTGGTTGTTTTGCAGTGTGTCCTGGTTGAAGGCGGTGACGGCCAGTGGCGTCTCCTGCACGAAGGTGTTGCGGCGCGTGGCCGTGACGACGATGCGGTCCATCTGCTCGGCTGCCGGTTTTGCCGTGTCAGTGGTGGTCGTGGTACTGGCCACCTCCTGCGCCAGCGCGGCGCCGCTGCCCAGCAAGATGAACTGAGCGAATGTCGCATGCGCCAGGCTGATGGCGATGGTATTGCGTTTGAGCTGTTGCATTGTTGTTGTCTCCTGTACCGCTGGTTGAATGATGATCACATAGCTCTTTGGCTACTGCTGCACATTTTTTGGGTGTCAATCTGAAGTCATGTCGCCTCCGTGCGGGGTCAATGGGTGGCCACGGCGCGCCCGGCCGTGTCGAACAGAAAGGCATGGCCTTCTTCCGGCGCGAAGCCGATGGCACTGCCCTGCGCCAGCGCGTGGCGCGCCTCGCCATGCAGCTTGATGGCCACCGCATGCGGGCTATCGTCAAGCGTTGCGTGGATGATCTGCGCATCGCCCAGCTGCTCGATCAGGGTCACGCTGGCGCCGTAGCCCTCATTGCGCGGCACCAGGCGCAGATGCTCGGGGCGTATGCCGACCAGCATGCCCACCGCGCCACCGAGCTGGCTGGCCAGTGCCGGCACGGCAGCGCACGGCAAAAAGTTCATGCGCAGGGCGCCGATGAAGCCGGCCACGAACTGGCTGGCCGGATGGCGATACAGGTCCAGGGGCGCGCCCACTTGCTCCAGGTGCCCGCCGTGGAAGACGGCCACCCTGTCGCCCAGGGTCATGGCTTCGACCTGGTCATGGGTGACGTAGATCATGGTGGTGCCCAGTTCCTGGTGCAGCTTGGCCAGCTCGATGCGCGTCTGCACGCGCAGCGACGCGTCGAGGTTGGACAGCGGCTCGTCAAACAGGAATACCTTGGGCTGGCGCACGATGGAGCGACCAATGGCCACGCGCTGACGCTCGCCGCCGGACAGGGCCTTGGGCTTGCGGTCCAGCAGGTGCGTGATCCGCAGGATCTCGGCCACCTTGCCCACGGCGGCGCGCACTTCTGCTTCCGGCTTGCCCGCCAGTTTTAGGGCAAAGCCCATGTTGTCGCGCGCCGTCATGTGCGGATACAGGGCGTAGCTCTGAAAGACCATGGCGATGCCCCGCTCGGCCGGCGCCACGTCGTTGGCCAGCAGGTCGCCGATACGCAGCTGGCCCGCGCTGATGTCTTCCAGTCCCGCGATCATGCGCAGCAGGGTCGACTTGCCGCAACCGGACGGCCCCACGAAAACCATGAATTCGCCATCGTGGATATCGAGATCGAGGCCCTTGACGATTTCCGGGCCGTCGCCGTAGGTCTTGCGGATGCCGCGCAGCGAGATGGCGGCCATCTCAGTGCTCCCCTGCCAAAACCGGCGCATCAGTAGTATGCGCGGCCCGCTGCGCGGCGATGAAGTCGCGGTACCACAGGGCGCTGTCCTTGAAACTGCGCTGCTGCGTGGCGTAATCGACGTACAGCATGCCGAAGCGCTTGGCATAGCCCGAGTTCCACTCGAAGTTGTCCATCAGGCTCCAGTAGAAATAGCCGCGCACGTCGATGCCCTGCGCGATCACCGCCCGCAAGGCGTCCAGGTGCAGCTGCACGTACTCGATGCGCGCCTGGTCATGGATCTTGCCGTCGACGGGCTTGTCGGCGACGGCCATGCCGTTTTCCGTGATGTAGACGGGCGGCAGCCGGTATTCACGGTGCAGGCCCACCAGCAACTCCGTCAAACCCTGCGGGTAGGTTTCCCAACCCATGTCGTTGACGCCCAGCTTGCACTCGGGCTTGCGCGGCGGTGTCTCGGCGCTCATGAAAGCGCGCGTGTAGTAGTTCACGCCGAGGAAATCGATGGGCTGTTTAATATCTGTGAAATCGTTTTCAAAGATAGATAAAGCAGAGGCGTCGACGTGTTTCAGGGCCAGGACCGGGTAGCGGCCCTTGAAGATGGCGTCCATATACCACTGCACCGAGCGCGCATATTCAAGTTCGGCCAGCTCCCGGTCCTGGGCGCTGTCGGTGGCCGGCGTGGCCGTCCATTGATTGAGCACGATGCCCAGTTTCGCGGGCGGATTGACGGCGCGCATCGCTTGCATGGCCAGGCCGTGCGACAGCAGCAAGTGGTGCGACACTTGCACGGCGGCGGCCGGGTCGGCCATGCCGGGGGCGAACTGGCCCGTGCCGTGGCCCAGCACGGCCGTGCACCACGGCTCATTGTGCGTGGCGATGCTGACGACCTTGTGGCCAAAGCGGCGCGCCACCTCGGCCGCGTAGGCGGCGAAGTGATAGCAGGTGGCGCGATTGAGCCAGCCGCCCTCGTCCTGCAAGGCTTGCGGCAAGTCCCAGTGGTAAAGGGTTAAATGGGCATCGAGTCCCTTGGCGGCCAGCGCATCGAGCAGGCGCGCATAGAAATCGAAGCCCGCCTCGTTCCAGGCGCCCGAACCTGTGGGCTGCACGCGCGACCAGGACATGGAAAAGCGGTAGGCGTTGACGCCCAGGTTGGCGATCAGTTCCACGTCGTCGGCGTAGCGGTGGTAATGGTCGCAGGCCACGTCGCCATTGCTGCCGTCGATGATCTTGCCGTCGGTGTGACTGAAGGTATCCCAGATGGATGGTCCGCGGCCGTCGATGGCGGCGGCGCCCTCGATCTGGTAGGCGCTGGTGGCCACGCCCCAGGTGAAGGTGGCAGGGAAGGTGGTATCGGTATCGTCGTTATGCATAATGGTCATGTCAGTGTGAGTGGATGAAGAGAGTTCTAGCCTTTGACGGCGCCTTGCGTGAGGCCCTCGATCAGGCGCTTCGAGGCGACAAAAAACATCAGCAGCAGCGGCAGCACGGCAATCGCCGCGCCCGTCATCAGCGCGCCCCACTCCGTGTTGTTCGGCGCCTGCATGCTGCGCAGCGCCAGCGGGATCGTGTAATTCTCGACCGAGCGCATGACGACCAGCGGCGTGATGAAATTGTTCCACGAGTTGATGAAGGTGATCAGGCCCAGGGTACCCATGGCAGGGCCGATCAGCGGCAGCACCACTCGCCAGTAGATGGCAAATTCACCGCAACCATCGATGCGCGCCGCCTCGATCAAGTCCTTCGGAATTGCCGTGCCGATGTACTGGCGCATCAGGAAAATCCCCAGCGCGCCGGCCGCGCCCGGCACGTACAGGGCGCGCGGCTGGTCCAGCCATCCCAGGAAATCCATCAGCATGAAGGTGGGGATCATGTTCATGAAGGACGGGATGATCATCGACGCCATCACCAGCGTAAACAAGGGCCGCTTGAAGCGGAATTCGTACATGGCAAACGCATAGCCGCCCAGCGAGCAAAAGAACAGGGTCAGCGCGGTGGTCATCAGGGCCACGTACAGGCTGATGCCGATGTTGCGCCAGAACGGCAGGCGTTCCTGCAGCAGTTCCAGGTTGTGCAGCAAGGCCGTGCCGAACCAGCGCGGCGGCGGCAGGCTGTAGATCTCCGCGCTCGTGTGCGTGGCGAAGACAAACATGAAGTAGAACGGCGCGACCATGATCAGGGCGCCGATGGCCACCATGGCGTAGGCCGTCCAGCGGGTAGTTTTCATCGGGCCTCCTTGCGTTCGTTGCGGCTGAAGATGCGGTTATTCACCCAGGTGGTGCTGGCGATGATGAGGAACAGCAGCCAGGAAATGGCCGACGCCGTGCCGAAGTCGCCCGAGGAAAACGCCGTCTTGTAGACGAAGATGGCCGTCGTCATCACGGACTGGCTCACGCCGCTCGATTCGGCCACCAGCACGAACGGTTCCTCGAACAGCTGCAGATTGCCCATGATGGTGAGCGTGACGGCCAGGTAGATCATGGGACGCAGCTGCGGCAAGGTGATGTACCAGAATTGCTGGCGCTTCGAGGCGCCGTCGATGGTGGCCGCTTCATACAAATCTTTCGGTATCACCTGCAGCGCCGACAGGTACAGCACCAGGTTCCAGCCCAGGTAGCGCCAGAAGATGACGAAGGCGACGGCCGGCTTGATGAACAGCGAGCTGCCCAGCCAGTCAATCGACTCAGCGGGGAACAGACCGCCCACCAGCGGCAGGCTGGCGCACCATTGGATCAGCACATTGATCTGACCATAGTCGCGCGAGAACAGGGTATTGAAGACCATGGCGATGGCCACGCTGGAGGTGATGAACGGTAAAAAGTAAATGCCGATCACCAGGTTGCGCGAGCGCTTGAAGCTGTTGTGGATGAAGGCCGCCAAGGGAATGGCCACCAGGTGCTGCGGCACGCCCGAGGCCAGCGCCAGCCAGACGGTATTGCCCAGCGAGCGCAAAAACCACGGATCGCTCAGCGCATATTTGTAGTTATCGAGGCCCACCCACTGCATGGCTTCCACGCCGCTGGCCGCTTCCCACTGGTTGAACGATAAATAGATGGAAAACAGCAGCGGGAACAGGCTGAAGACGGCGAACAGGATGAAGAAGGGGCTGATGAAAATGTACGGCGCCCACTTCTTCATGTTGAAGCGTTTCCTGGCGGGCCTCGCTGCAGCAGCAGCGGGCGCACCCTCGGTACAAGGCATGGAGGTAGTCATGCTGCTCCTAGCGCCGCGCGCGGTGGGTGATCAGGGCCTTGGCGTCGGCCAGGGCCGTCTTGATATCCTTGTTTTGCGCCAGCACGCTTTCCAGTTCCATGTTGACGATGTCGCGCGCCACGGCATCGAACTTATCGACGCGGATGACGGGAATTTTCGCTGCCGTGTCGCGCGCCAGCAAGCGCGTCTTCTGGCCGCCGAAATACGCTTGCGGCTCGTCCATCATCGGGTCCGCATACGCCGCCTTGAGGGCCGGGAAGGCGCCGATCTCTTTGAGCGAGTGCAACTGAATGTCCTTGTTGACGGTCATGAACTTGATGAATTCCCACGCCTGCGCCTTGTTCGCCGCCTTTTTCGGGATGCCGTAGAAGGAGCCGCCATACGACGCCAGCGCGCCGGCCGGCAGGTTCGCCGCGCGCCACTGGCCGGAGGAAGCCGGCGCCAGCCATTTGGCCAGGTGGCCGCTGAGCCAGGAACCCATCATCTGGCTGGCCACCTTGTCGCGTTTGAAGCCTTCGGCCCACTCGCCCGTCCAGGCCACGGTGCGCGCATCGATGCCGGCCACGCGCGCCGCCTTGGCCAGTTCAAACGCTTTCACGAAGCGGGGCGAGTCGACCAGCACCTGCCCCTTGTCGCCAAAATAAATGCCTTCGCCATCCTTCAAATTGGCGCGTATATAAATGTCGGCCAGGTCGCTGGCGCCGGCCAGCAGATAGGTGCCGGTGGCTGCCTTGAGCTTCTTGCCGGCGGCAATGTACGACTCCCACGAGGCGGTCAGGTCGGCCTCCTTGATGCCCGCCTTGTCCATCAAGTCCTTGCGGTAGAACAGGGTGCCCGGTCCCAGGTCGGCCGGCATGGCGCCCAGGGTGCCGCGCGAACTGGTGGCCTGCACGAAGGTGAACGGCACGAACTGGGCGCGGTACTGCCCTGCCCCGTAAGGCGGCTGCAGCAAGTCTTCCATGCCCTTCGATTCGGCGAAACTGCCGACGTAGCGAAAATCGATGGCCATCACGTCAGGCAGGCGCGCACCGGCCGCCAGCGCCGTCGTCATCGAGTTATGGTGGTCATCGATCTGCAGGCTGACCAGCTTGACCTTCACTTGCGGGTACAGCTTCTCCCACAGGGGCAAGGCCGTCTTGACGGCGCGGTCCAGGTCAGGGAAGGAGGCGACGGTAATCGTGGCGGGGACCAGCGCCGGCAGCACTGCGGCAGGCGGAACGGCTGCGGGCGCGGCGGCCACGCCAAAGGCCAGGGCCAGCGCTGCCAGCGGGGCCGCGCCAAGGATGCTTGACTTCATTATTTCATCTCCGTTTATTGAGCGTCTTCTATCTTGAAAACGTTTTCACAACATGACTCCATTTAACACCGCAAAGAAAACCAAGTCAACCGAAAAAGTTGTCATTTTTATTGAGGACAGCGTGGCAAGAGGAGCGCCATGGCGCTTGTTCTCCTATGAGAAAGGTGAAAATACAGCGTGCCTGCGTTGCTGTTGTTTTTTGTGAAAACGTTTTCACAACAAGCAAAATGGGCACGCCAGCACATCATCGCGCACATTGTCGTGCGGCACGTATCGAC
Organism: Janthinobacterium breve; assembly: GCF_051380895.1. Classification (NCBI taxonomy): domain Bacteria; kingdom Pseudomonadati; phylum Pseudomonadota; class Betaproteobacteria; order Burkholderiales; family Oxalobacteraceae; genus Janthinobacterium; species Janthinobacterium breve. The sequence goes on from NZ_JBNYXY010000002.1 coordinate 73,575, forward strand.
TTACACCGTTCCGGCCAGGCTCACCTGCAGCCATCGCCTCCGTTTATGGTAACCTTTCACTGAAAAGGTTTTCAGAGCACTGACAACCAGCCATCTTGACACCCAGGAATCACCTTGAACGATAGCGCCCACGCTGCTCCCCCTTCCACCCTGCTCGACGTGGCCCGCCAGGCCGGCGTCTCGCCCAGCACCGTCTCACGCATCCTGAACGGCACGGCCAAGGTATCCGACGACAAGCGCGACGCCGTGCTGGCGGCCATCGCGCACATGAAATTCGCGCCGAACCAGATGGCGCAGGGCCTGAAAAAGGGCCGCTCGATGACCATCGGCATCGTGGTGCAGGATATTTCCAGCCCCTTCTTCGACGAAAGCCTGCGCGGCGTGGACGACGGCCTGAAAGACACGGGCTATGCGTCCGTCATCGTCAGCGGGCACTGGAATGCGCAGGAAGAGGCCGACCGCATCCGCCTGCTGCTGGCGAGGAAAGTCGACGGCATCATCCTGCTGTCGGGGCGCATCTCGGACCAGAGCGTGCTCGATTTTTCGCAGCAGCGGCCCATCGTCTCGACGGGCCGCACGCTGGCGACCAAAAGTGCCATCGGCTTCAAGCTCGACAACGAATACGGCGCTTACCTGGCCGTGCGCCACCTGGTGGAACTGGGCCACCGCCGCATCGCCTTTGTCTCCGGCCCCGCCAACAACACGGATGCGGCCGAGCGCCTGACGGGCTACCAGCGCGCGCTGCGCGAAGCGGACATCGCCATCGACCCAAAGCTGATGGTGGAAGGCGATTTCCACGAGGCAAGTGGCATGCTGGCCATGAACCATCTGTTCGATACGCAGCAGCAATTCAGCGCCGTCTTCGCCGCCAACGACCTGTCCGCCTATGGCGTGCGCCTGTGCCTGTACCGCAAGGGCATCCGCGTGCCCGACGATATCTCGCTCGTCGGTTTCGATGACTTGCCCGGCTCGTCCTACACGACGCCACCGCTGACAACCATCCACCAGCCCCTGTACGACATCGGCCGCATCGCCACCGAAGCGCTGCTGGGACTGATCAACGGCGAAGCCGTGCAGGCGGCCATTCCGCCGCTGGAACTGATCGTGCGCGAGACTACGCGCCGCATCCGCTGAGGCTTGCGGCGGGGAACATTTCCTCGCGACTTAAGCTAAACGAGAATCAATACGCTACCAGCATCGGCAACGCATGCGGGAATCTGCAGCAATGGCGCATCCGCTTTACAATAGTGGCTCGTTCAGCAAGAATGCTTGGTTCAAGCACGCAGGCTCAACCCTCCGGCCCCGGGCCGGAAGACTCCGAACACTCACCACAAAGGGACATCACATGGAACATACTCTGCCACCACTGCCGTATGAAATGGACGCTCTGGCGCCGCATATTTCGAAAGAAACCCTGGAATACCACTATGCCAAGCATCACCAGGCATATGTGACGAACTTGAACAACCTGATCAAGGGCACCGAGTTCGAGAACCTGTCGCTGGAAGAGATCATCAAGAAATCGTCGGGCGGCATCTTCAACAATGCAGCGCAAGTATGGAACCACACCTTCTACTGGAACGGCATGAAGCCGGCCGGCGGCGGCGCACCTACCGGTGCCGTGGCTGACGCGATCAACGCCAAATGGTCGTCGTTCGACAAGTTCAAGGAAGAATTCACCAAGTCGTGCGTGGGCAACTTCGGTTCGGGCTGGACCTGGCTGGTGCAAAAAGCCGACGGCTCCGTCGACATCGTCAACACCTCGAACGCCGGCTGCCCGCTGACCACCGGTGACAAGCCACTGCTGACCTGCGACGTCTGGGAACACGCTTACTACATCGATTACCGCAACCTGCGCGCCAAGTACGTGGAAACGTTCTGGGGCCTGGTCAACTGGGAATTCGTTGCCAAGAACTTCGCTTAAACGCGTTTCTCTTGTCAACGTCAACGACATTTTGACATAAAAATATGACATGAAAATTGTCATATTTTTCCAAAGGAAGTTTTTACCGAAAGGTAATAACTTCCTTTTTTACATGTGAACGCATGATCTACATCAGCGCGTGACGCTGGCCAAGTTGGACCAGGCCGGCACGGCGCACCTGGCCAGCAGACCCCTCCCCCCTTCTGGCACTGCCCCTGCAAATGGCGGCGGGACGATAGGTCCGGAATTTACGAAACATTTACGTGCCCGACCAAGCAATTTACATTTTGCTTACGCATGCCCCGCTACACTTTCTCATTTGCAACAAAAGCATTTGGCCATCCGGGCCGAAGCAAGCCAGTGGCAACGGGCTGCCGCGCCAGAACCTTCCCTACCTTCCATGTCCGCACCGCAGCACATTAAAAATGAACACTTTTTCCAGCAATGGCTGATCCACGCCATGGTGTTGTCGGCACTGGCCGGCTTCATTGCATTCACCCAGTACGAGGAATATCACCGGATTGATACGCAGGAACACGAGCGACTGGCGATGCAGGCGGAAATCGTGGAAAAGAATTTAACGCCGCAATTGAAGTTGAGCAAGCGCGTGATCGACAGCATCATCGACGAACTGGCGGCCTGGCAAGCGCAAGGCGATCACCTGCGGCGGGCGAATCACTCGCTCAAAGTGATCAACGATGCGCTGATCGGCATCCGCCCCATCCTCGTCATCGGTCCTGACGGGCAGGTGGTGGCGGGCAGCGACGCCGGCATGGCGGGTCAAAACTTCCGGCAAAACGATTGCTTCCAGAAAGCCATGCGACTCGCCGATCCGCAATTGCTGCACGTTAGCGCGCCGCCGGGCAATACCGCCGCTCCCGGCGCGATCAGCCTGTGCCGCCGCATCAGCGGGTTTCAGGGCGGCTTTGGCGGCATCGTCTTGGTCAGCCTGGCGCCCGCCTACTTCTCCGACCTGCTCGATTCGATTCGTTATGCGCGCGATGTCCATAGTTCGATCTCACGCGAAGACGGCCAGTTGTACCTGGCTTCTTCGCGCCGGACTGACACCCGGATGCCCGGGCTACCACGTGGCGCCGACAAGCAGCGCATGGTCGCCGAGCGCCATGTGCCATCGAGCGCGACCCTGTTCGGCACGACGCTGCGCATCGCCGTGAGCCGCGACACCGAGGTCTTGTTCGCGCCGTGGCGCCACAGCTTGTATGCGCAAAGCGTCCTGTTCGGTTTGGTCGCCATCTTCAGCACGCTCGGGCTGCTGATCATACAAAAACGGCACCGCTTGCGGCGGGCCGAGCGCAAGAAGACAGAGAAGCAAATACAGCAACTGGCCTTCTTCGATCAACTCACCAAGTTGCCCAACCGCATCTTGCTGCTGGACCGCCTGAAGCAGGCGAAGAAGGCCAGCCTGCGCAGCGGCAACCATGGCGCCGTCCTGTTCATCGATCTGGACAATTTCAAGACGCTCAACGACACGCTTGGACACGACATGGGCGACCTGTTGCTCAATCAAGTCGCGCGGCGCCTGGTCGGCTGCGTGCGCGCAGGCGACACCGTGGCCCGCCTGGGCGGCGATGAGTTCGTCGTCATGCTGACGGACCTGCATGTGAATGCGGAACAGGCGGCGGCCCAGGTCGATATCGTCGGCAACAAGATACTGCAGGAACTGAGCCAGACCTACTGGCTCAACCAGGTTACCCACCGCAGCACCTCGAGTATCGGCGCGACACTCTTCATGGGCAATCTGACCAGCATCGACGATCTGCTCAAGCAGGCGGACCTGGCCATGTACAAATCCAAGGCGGTGGGACGCAATGCCTTGCGCTTCTTCGATCCCGCCATGGAGGTGGCCATGCTGGAACGGGCCGCGCTGGAAACGGACTTGCGCGACGCCATTCCATGCCAGCAGTTGATACTCCATTACCAGCCCCAAATCGACCACCATGGCGGCGTTACCGGAGTCGAAGCGCTGGTACGCTGGCAACACCCGCTGCGCGGACTGGTGCCGCCAAGCGACTTCATTGCGCTGGCCGAAGAAATCGGCGTGATCCTCCCGCTGGGACAATGGGTGCTTGAAACGGCCTGCGCACAATTGGTCGCCTGGGCCGCACACCCCGACATGCGCCATCTGAGCATCGCGGTCAATGTCAGCGTGCGCCAGTTCAACCAGGACGATTTTGTCGATCAGGTGCTGTTCGCCCTGGCCTGCAGCGGCGCCGACCCACATCGTCTCAAGCTTGAGCTGACCGAGAGCCTGCTGGTGTCGGACGTCGGCGGCGTGATCGCCAAGATGTCTGCAATCAAAGCGCACGGCGTCGGTTTTTCGCTCGACGATTTTGGCACAGGCTATTCTTCCCTGGCCTATCTCAAGCGCTTGCCGCTGGACCAGTTAAAGATAGACAAGTCTTTTGTCCGCGACGTGACCCATGACCCTAGCGACGCATCGATCGCCAAAACCATCATCGCCCTGGCTCGCAGCCTGAACATCGCAGTCATCGCGGAGGGCGTCGAGACGCTGGCACAACGTGATTTCCTGGCGCGCTACGGTTGTCGCGCTTATCAGGGATACTTCTTCAGCCGCCCTTTGACGCTCACGGACCTGGAAAGATTTGTGCAGCGCCGCGCGCATGCTGCGCCATGCAACGACGATCAACGCCGTCTGCGCTCTTGAGAAGTGCCAGCGGGAGATGGTTTCAACTATGGCGGCACGGCAAGCTTGTCAGGCCTGCCCGATGCTGCCCTTCGACGGCAAAGGGGCGGCCGCGTAACGCCGCCACGGCCGCGCCAGCGCCTTGCCTGCCCCCCCCTGCAATTGCGCCGCCAGGAAGCCGCGCGCATAGGCGGCATGCGGCAACAGATCAGGCTGCATTTCGGCCAGCGCGCGCAGCAAGCGGTCCGCCACCCCGATATCGTTACGCCAGCCCAACTCGTCCTGCAAGACGGACAGCCGCTTCACGTAGGACCTGACTTGCCCGGCGTCATATAAGGAGGCAAAAAATTCAAGGGCATAGCGGGCTTTCTTGGCCGCGATGCGCACCCTGTGGCGCGCCAGCGGCGCCAGCTGCGGCAAGTCATTTCCCCGCTTTAACAGGCGGCGCTGATCCTTGCGCAGGGTAGCGCGGGCAAACGGGCAGATATGCACGTCCAGGCGCCGCAATTGGCGCGTCGAGCAACTGTCGCGCCATGCGCGCGCCTGCAGCCAGCGCTGCAAGCCCAGCATGCAAGCCGTGTAACGCGCCGAGGTGACGGCCTGGGCCGCTTGCACGTGCTTGAGGCGCGCCTGCGCGTGCGCCGCCTGTGCCAGCGCCGCCGCAGCGGCTTGCGCCTCGCCATCGAGTTGCGCCAGCGTATTGCCAGCCAATACATCCCAGTCGCGCGCCTCGCCCAGCGCGCCGCCCAGCCAGTCGAGTTCGCTCTTCAGCGCCTCCGGCAGCGCCAGCAGGGACTTGAACATGCCCAGCGTCGAGCGCAAACGGCGCAAGCCCACGCGCATCTGGTGCACGCTTTCCACATCCTCGCCCCCCGCCACGCCATCCTGGTTGCCGCTTACGTGTTCCAGGCAATTGCCGCAGATGTTGATGAAGGCTTGCTGCACCGTCATGCCATCGTCGAGCGCCAGGGGCAGGGCCTTGACGGCGCGCAAAGGCTGCGGCGCTGCGAGGCGGTAGCCGCGCTCCGCCTTGCTCATGTGGCCCAGTTGCAGCGGCACGTCCTGCAGCAAGGCCAGCGCCATGTCGAACAGGCTGGAGGCCTGTCCTTGCTTCAACTCCAGCTCGATCTCGCTGACGGCTACGCTGCGCGCGGCGCCGTCCGCACCGCTTTCAATGACACCCTGGTCCAGCACGCATTCGATCTGGTCGCCCTGCGGCGTGCGCAGCTGCCATACGGTGCGCTCGATGCGCGTGGTAAACACGGGCTGCAAGGCGTCGCGGATGGCATCCTGGCGCAGCAGCGCACGGATGGGCTGCTTGCGGCCGATGGCAGAGTCGAGCGCAGCGAGATCCGGTTGCGGCCCGGGCACGTCGTCTTCCCACTCATGGCGGCTGTGCAGGCCGCCGCTGACATTGCCGCCCGCCTTCAAGGTTTGCACCCAGCGCCCGTCCACCTGGCGCACGCGCAAGCCCGCCTGGTGGCGGCACAGCTGCAAATCGGGCGTATCGACATAGATATCGTGCATCTGCAGCACCTGCGGCGCACCTTGCGCAGTCTGCGCCAGCAGGGGGTGTGCGCGCAGCTGCGGCGCATCTTGCGGCGCCAGCAACAATTTCAATTCGATTTCCATGACCGCTCCTTGCGAGACTCCTGAACGCCTATTGTAAGGCGCGTCCGGTCGCGCGCAAGGAGCACGCACGCCCACCTTGATTTTGCGCGAAAATAAGCGCTTCATTCAACCGGGAGATGCCATGACTTACCACGCCGCCGAAAACCGCTACGACAGCATGCCATACCGCACCTGCGGGCGCAGCGGGCTGAAATTGCCGCTGCTGTCCCTGGGACTGTGGCACAACTTTGGCGACAGCAACCATCTGGCCTCGCAGCGCGACATGCTGCGCACGGCCTTCGACCTGGGCATCACGCATTTCGACCTGGCCAACAACTACGGCCCGCCGTATGGCAGCGCGGAAAGCAATTTCGGCAAGCTGCTGCGCGACGATTTCCTGCCCTACCGCGATGAGCTGATCATTTCCACCAAGGCGGGCTGGGACATGTGGCCCGGCCCTTACGGCCAGGGCGGCGGTTCGCGCAAATACGTGCTGGCCAGCCTGGACCAGAGCTTGCAGCGCCTGGGCCTCGATTACGTCGACATCTTTTACTCGCACCGCTACGACGCCGACACGCCGCTGGAAGAAACCATGGGCGCGCTGGCCACCGCCGTGCAGCAGGGCAAGGCGCTGTACGTGGGCTTGTCATCGTACTCGCCGCAAAAGACGGCCGAGGCGGCCGCCCTGCTGAAGGAGTGGAAAGTGCCGTGCCTGATCCACCAGCCTGCCTACAATATGCTCAACCGCTGGATCGAGGAAGACGGCTTGCTCGATACCCTGCAAGCGCAAGGCATGGGCTGCATCACGTTCACGGCGCTGGCGCAGGGCTTGCTCAGCGACAAGTACCTGGACGGCGTGCCGCAGGATGCGCGCGTCAACCGCCCCGGCGGCGGCTCGTTGCTGCAAAAGCACCTGAGCGCGGAAAACCTGGCCCGCGTGCGCGCCCTGAATCAGATTGCCGCGCAGCGGGGGCAGACCCTGGCGCAGATGGCGCTGGCCTGGGTGCTGCGCGATGCAAGAGTCACCTCGACCCTGATCGGTGCCAGCAGCAGTGCGCAAATCCGCGAAAACGTGGCCGCGCTGCAGCAACTGACGTTTACGGCCGAAGAACTGGCGGCCATCGACGTGCAGGCGCGTGAAGGTCATATCAATCTGTGGGAAGGCCCGTCGCGGGCCGTGTAAGGCGTTCACGGCGGCGACAAGGGCGGTGGCAACAGGGCCAGCAGTTCCTGCGCCACTTGCCGGCGCCGTTCGGGCGTGGCGAACACGCCCACATCCACCCGCGCGCCGCCAGCGCCGATATCATGGATGTGTATCAACTGACGCGGCCAGTGCGGCACGCCGACGCGCGTGCGCCATGGGGAAAAGTGGTGGCGCCGGCAGTGGCCGGCGCTGACCTGTTCGACGATCAGCTCGCCGTCGCGCAGGACGATATGTTCATAGTCGCGCGCATGGCGCAGGTAATGCAGCAGGGCGACGGCCACCAGGGCCAGTTCGGCGAACGAAAAGGCGAGAATGGTCCAGAGGCCACGTAGCGCAAAGGCGGCGGCAATCGCCAGAGAAAACAGGCATAGCAAACCATAGGCGCGTAGCAACTAGCGCGCCGTCAAGGCACTGTGGCGCGCCAGCAGCCATTGCGGCTGCTCGCGCGAGTGATCGCGTGGCATGGCGCCTCCCGCACTATCGCTTCATCACCGTATCACCGCAGCGGCCTTCGCCGCCGCCAGATTCAGCCTGGTCGTTCAGCCAGCTTGCGCCCGGCTCAGGCGCCCATCCGCACCAGCGCATGGCCCACATGCTGCCACCAGTGATCGCGCGACTTGACCTGCTTCAGGCAAGAAGTGTCGATTTCCGCCGGGAACACGCGATCCTGGCAAGCCTTCGTTGCCAGGGCATTGCGCTGGTTTTCCGTCGCCGCCAGGGCCACGGCCAGCCAGAACGCCAGCGCCAGCAACACCACCAGCAAACTCCAGGCCAGGTGATTGGTGTTACTTTTTTCGCCAAAAAACTCGCGTGGCCGCGTCTCGCGGTACACCAACATCAAGTCTTTTTCTTTCTCTTCCGACATCTGCGTTTGCATCCTCTGACATCCTATCCTGTGCCGGCCGGCTGGCCATGGCGACGCGCACGCCGCCTTGCCTGCATTTTACGCTGATGGCGCAGGAGAGACAGTAATTCATGGAGGCAATTCGCCCTCGCCCTTCTCTGCCGGCGGCACGGGCGCCAGGCGCTCGACATGATCGACGTCGATGTAGCCGCCATCGGGTGCCCCGTTGTGGGGCTCCACGCCGGCCCGCTCCCCCGTGCCGGCCGCATCGCTGTCGTTATCGAGCTCTTCTGCATCCTGGCCAGGCACGCCCTGCATGTCGCTGCCGCTGTCGGAACTGTCGCTGGGCCCCAGCGCGCCCTTGCCATGGCCGCTGCCCAGTACGCGGTCGGGAGTGACGGGCAAATTATCCGGATCGAGTGTGCTGCCGCTCATGGCTGACTCCCGTTGATAAAAAATCCAGCTTACTCCCCTGCCCTGGCCAGCGGCGCACGCCTGCACGGCATTTCCCCCGGGGAAATGCGGCATCGCACAAATATTTTAAAATATTACTTCACAAATGTACTATTCATTGCTATAGTTAATTCAAGTAAGCATTTTCTCATCCAGAAACTGCTTCATCGGCGGCAGGGCGCCCACCAGCGCCCTGCCGCCGAACCGACCGGTAAGTGGCGAGCCGGCCCATCCACCCAGCCATCATGCACATATTGGAGTTTCATCATGCAAGCCAAATCACTCATCGCAGCATTGTTTGCCATTACCACCGCTACCTCGGCTTTCGCACAAAGCGCCTCGCCAGTCGCCGCCAGCCAGCAACTGACGCGCGCCGACGTCACAGCCGAATATATCCGTGCCCGCAACGCCGGTGAAATCGCCACCAGCGAAGTCGACTACCCGAAAACGCCGGCCACCGCCGCCAGCAAGGTGACACGCGAACAAGTCATGGCCGAGTTCTACGCCGCCCGCAAGGCTGGCCTGATCCCGCAAACGGAAGCGGACTTTGATGTCGCGCAAACCACCAAGCACGTCGTGCAATAAGAAACCAGTCAGCCGGTTTCAGCAAGTCAGTAACACACCTCAGTTGCGGCGCAGCACTCGGGCCACTCCCGAAGCTCACCGCGGCGAGCTGTCAGCAACACCCCCGTCACTATCTTCTCCCGGAGTTCCTGCATGTCCCTGCACCGCCGTCTGCTTGCCGCCAGCCTGATCCTTGCCTTGAGCGCTTGCGCCGACATGGGCCATATCGCGCCGCAATCGGCCATGCTCGACGCCAACAAGCTGCAGGCCAGCAAGGCCGTGGATGCCGCCGCCAGTGCCGCCATACAATGGCCGCGCACGCAATGGTGGCAAGACTTGCACGACCCCCAACTGAACCGTTTGATGGAGCAGGCGCTGGCCGACAGCCCCACCCTGCGCGGCGCCCAGGCGCGCGTGCGCCAGGCCGAAGCGCTGGCCGGCGCGGCCGAGGACAAGACCCGCCCGCAGGCGGACGCCAATATCTCCATCAACCGCGAGCTGTATTCGCAGCACGGCAGCACGCCGGCGCCGCTGGCAGGCAACTACGCCTGGCGCAACCAGGCCACCGTGACAGCTTCGTACGACCTGGACCTGTGGGGCCGCAACCGCGCCGCCCTGTCCGCCGCCCTGGGCGACGTGCAGATGGCCTCGGCCGAATCGCAGATGGCCCGCCTGGCCCTGGAAACGGCGCTGGTGCGCACCTACATCCAGCTGTCGTATGAATTCCAGCTGCAGGACGTGATCGAACGCAGCCTGGCGCAGCGCGCCCGCGTCCTCGACATCACGCGCCAGCGCAAGGCCGCCGGCATCGGCACCGACATCGACGTGGCGCAAATCGAAACCACCTTGCCGGCGGGACGCCGCCAGCTGGAGCAGTCGGCCGAGTCGCTGGCCCTGCTGCGCAACCAGTTGGCGGCCCTGGCGGGCAAGGGTCCGGCAGCCGGCGCGGCGTTCACGCGCCCCGTGCTGCGCCTGGACCAGCCGCTGGCCATTCCCGCCGCCCTGCCCGCCGACCTGATCGGCCGCCGTCCCGACATCGCCGCCCAGCGCTGGCGCGTGGAAGCGGCGGCGCAGCGCATCGACGCGGCCAAGGCCGAGTTTTATCCAAACGTCAACCTGGTGGCCTTTGCCGGCTTCCAGGCCTTCGGCTTCAGCCATTTTCTCGATGCCAACTCGGACATCCGCGGCGCCTCGCCCGCGCTGAGCCTGCCCATCTTTGCCGGCGCCCGCTTGCGCGCCCAGTTGGGCAGCCAGACGGCCGTGTACGACGGCGCCGTGGAGCATTACAACGCCACCGTCATCAACGCCATGTCGGACGTGGCCAACGCCGTCACCCGCGCCCAGTCGCTGGCAAAGCAGCACCAGCTTACCGTGCAGGCGCTGGCCACGGCCCAGCGCGCACGCGACCTGGCGGAAAAGGCGTACAAGGCGGGCATGAGCGACGCCATCAACATGCTCAACACGCAAGTGGCGCTGCTGGCGGAAGAACAACAGCAGGCGCAAAATGGGGCACGCGAGCTCGATCTGTACGTTTCCTTGATGAATGCACTGGGAGGCGGCATCTAGTGTTGCAATCCTGGTATTGCCATGGCTCAACAAGATACAATCGGAACTTTATTCACACATGAAGGAATATGACATGACCGCTTTTGACGCCACCTCCAAGCGGCTGCAAAACATCCGCACGCGCATGCCAGGCTTCCCCATGGAACTGATGCGCCTGTTGCGCATGACGTACCACATTCAAAAAGGCATGAAGGACCTGACCAATGCGGCGCTGAAAAAGCACGACCTGGTCGATGCCAGCTACATGGTGCTGGCCGTGCTGTACGGCACGGACGATGAAACCTCGAACGCCTGCACCCTAGGCATGGCCTGCCATGAAAAGCCGGCCAACCTGACGCGCGTCTGCAACGACCTGGAAACGCGCGGCCTGATCCACCGCGGCACGCGTCCCGGCGACCGCCGCTCGGTGATGATTTCGCTGACCGACAAGGGCCGCGCGCTGATCGAAACGGCGCTGCCCGACGTGTACCAGGAAACCTCGGCCCTGTACGAGGGTTTTACGGAAGAAGAGCTGCAAGTGCTCGACAAGCTGTACATGCGCCAGTTGCGCAACCTCAACAATCTCCACAACCAGAACTGATAGCCTATCGATGACGCCAGCCACAGCAACAACATTCACGCACGGCCCCCTGTCCCGGGCGGCCCACTGGCTGGCGCTGGCGCTGCAGGACTGGCGCACGACCGAAGGCGAACGCTGGATTTACGTGGGCAAGACCCTGATCGCCGCGTTCTGCGCCCTGTGGCTGGCCTACCGGCTGGGACTCGACTCGCCCAGCACGGCGATGACCACCACCATCATCCTGGCCCTGCCCAGCAGCGGCATGGTGCTGGAAAAAAGCTTTTACCGCCTGTGCGGCACCCTGCTCGGATGCACTGCCGCGCTGACCCTGATCGGCCTGTTCCCGCAGCAGCCCGTGCTGCTGTTCGCCGGCCTGGCACTATGGGTGGGCCTGTGCACGAGCGGCTCGGCCCTGCACCGCAACGCCCAGTCGTATGTGTATGTGCTGGCCGGCTACACGGCCTGCATGATCGTGTTGCCCGCCATCGAGCAGCCCATGCAGGTGTTCGCGCTGGCCGTCACGCGCGTGGCCGAAGTGAGCCTGGGCATCATCTGCTCGGCCGTCGTCTCCAGCGTGCTGTTGCCGCGCCACCAGGGCACGCAAGTGATGCGCACGGTGCAGGCGCGCTACGGCAAATTCCTCACCTTTTGCCAGGACGTGCTGCAGCAAAAACTCACGCCTGCGCAGGTGGAACTGACGCATTTGCAGTTTGCCGCCGACGTGGCGGCGCTGGAACTGGGCCGCTCGGCCGCCCTGTTCGAAGTCACCAGCAAAGTAAGCCACGTGCGCGCGCAAAACCGCAAGCTGCATGCCTTCAACGCTACCTTCATGACGGCGCTGACCACCTTCTACACCTTCCACCGCCTGTTCGACCGCCTGCAGCGCGATGGCGAGACACAAGTCATGCAAGCGTGCGCGCCCCTGTACGCCATCGTCGCCGAGGCGCTGCAGGCCACGCCCTCGCAAGACTCGCTCGACACCATGCAGCAGCATTTGCAAACGGCGCTGGGCCAGGCGCGCATGGACATCGATAGCGCGACCATCGTGCATGCCCAGCGCATCGATTTCGACACTATGTGCGAGCTGCTGGAACGCTTCGCGCGCGACATGAGCCGCTTTCACGAAGTCTATTTCAGCCTGGCGCACGACACGCCTCTGGCCATCGGCACGCCGCAGGCGTATGCGCCGAAGACGCCGCCCGCGCTGGTGATCGCCAGCGGCGCGCGCGCCGGCATCAGCCTGGCCCTGCTGGCCCTGGGCGCCTACTTCCTGGCTTGGCCCTACGCCGGCACGGCGATGCTGATGGCGGCCGTGTTCTGCGCGCTGGCCTCGTCCTCGCCCCGTCCGATCATGATGATCCGCCAGGTGCTGACGGGATTTTTGATCGCCATGCCGTTGTCGCTCGTGTGCGTGTACTTCGTGCTCCTGCACGGCGACGGCTTCCCCATGCTGGTGCTGAGTTTTGCGCCCTTCCTGGCCGTGGGCCTGTATTTGATGACGAATCCCGCCAAGCTGGGCGTGGGCCTGGGCGTGTCGACCTTCATCACGCAGATGGCGCCACTGAACGTCATGCGCGTCGATGGCGCCGCCTTCCTGAACACGGGCATGGCGCTAATCGTGGGACTGATGCTGGCCGCCCTCGTGTTTGCCGTGCTGCTGCCCGAGCACACGATGGGCCACAAGGACCATATCGGCCCGGCCCTGTGGCGCGAAGCGCTGCATGCGTGCACGGCGCCCGCGCGCCGCGTAAAACACCGTTTCGACAACCGCGTGCGCGACCTGCTCAGCCAGCTCAACGCGGCGGCCGGCCCGGCGCCGGGGGGCGCTACGCGCGCCGTCGTGCGCCAGGCCTTGACCCTGCTGGAAATCGGCCACTCGGTGATTGACTTGCGCGAACTGATCGCCAGCTCCTCCGGCAACAGCCCCGCGCGCGACGCCCTGCAGCGCTGCGTGGACAGCCTCGCCGCCTGGCTGCGCACGCGCGGCGAGGCGCAACTGCAGGCGGCGCTGGCGGCCACCTTGCAGGCGGGCGCCGTGGTGCGGGCGGCCCAGGCTGCCAGCGGCACGGCACCGGAACAGGGCGTGCGCCTGCAGACGGCGCTAGTCGACCTGCATTCGATCTACACCTCATTACTCGACAACATGGCGCCTGGCGCCGGAGACCATCATGCCGCGTGAATTCGCCCTGTTCGGAATTCTGATTCCCACCCTGCTGCCCCTGTTCATCCTCAGCATCGGCCTGCAAACCCTGCTCGACCGCGTGCTGGGCTGGCTGGGTGTGTACCGCATGGTGTGGCACCCTTCGCTGGCGCGGCTGTGCATCTTCATCGCCATCTTCGGCGCGCTGGCTTTATCGCTGTACCAATAACGCTCAAATAAAAAATGTTCAATCTGATCAAGGAAGGGCTACCGACATGGTAAGCAAACTGACCCGCTATGCCATCACCCTGCTGCTACTGGCCGCAGCCCTGTGGATAGGCAAGACCGTCTGGGACCGCTACATGGAATCGCCGTGGACGCGCGACGGGCGCATCAAGGCCGATATCGTCAACATCAGCGCCGACGTGGCCGGCACCGTCACGGACGTACTGGTGCGCGACAATCAGGTGGTGAAAAAGGGCGATATCCTGTTCATCGTCGACAAGGAACGCTATGCGAGCGCGCTGGCGCAGGCCGACGCCGTGCTGGCCACGCAAAGGACGGAGCAGGGACGCCGCGGCAAGGAAGCGCAGCGCCGCGCCAATCTCGACGCCAGCATCATCTCCACGGAAAGCCGTGAAAGCGCGGCGTTTGCCGCCAGTTCGGCCTCGTCGCAGGTGCGGGCGGCGCTGGCCGCCCGTGCACTGGCCCAATTGAACCTGGAACGCACCACCGTGCGTGCGCCCGTCAGCGGCTACGTGACGAACCTGAACGTGCACAAGGGCGATTTCGCCGCCGTCGGCGCGGCCAAGCTGGCCGTCATCGACAGCGCCTCGTACTATGTCGTCGGCTATTTCGAAGAGACCAAGCTGGGCATGCTGGCGCAGGACGACAAGGCGGAAATGAATCTGATGAGCGGCGGCACCCTGCATGGCCATATCGAGAGCATTGCGCGCGGCATCACCGACCGCGACGCCGCAACGGGCCGTGAATTGCTGGCCGACGTCAATCCCACCTTCAACTGGGTGCGCCTGGCGCAGCGCGTGCCCGTGCGCATCCACATCGACGAGCAGGACAAGAACCTGGTCCTGGTGGCCGGCACCACCTGCACCGTGGTGATCACGCCCCATTCTGCTCCCCCTTCAACGCCTGCCCCTGCGGCCGCGCATCCCGCATGACCCGCAGGTGCGCCACGCGCTGATACTCACCGACGCCACGGCCAGGCTGGTACAGGACGACATCGACCTGGCCATCCGCTACGGCGAGCTGCCCGACAGCGAGATGGTGGCGCGCCTGCTGCATCCGGGCCGGCGCGTCGTGTGCGTGGCGCCCGCGCTGGCCGCCCGCGTGGGCCTGCCGGCCGTGCCGCGCGACCTGGCGATGCTGCCTACCCTGGTGCTCACGGCGGGCGATGGCGCGCCGCAGGAATGGCGCTACCACGAGGATGGCAAGCGCCACAGCCTGCGCCTGCAAGGGGCCTGGCACAGCAACGACGGCGAAATCCTGCGCCGCTGGGCCGTGGCCGGCCATGGCTATGCCTACAAATCCCTGCTTGACATCGGCGACGACCTGCGCGCGGGGCGCTTGCAAACGGTGCTCGACGATTACTTTGACGATAGCGGTCCCCTGAACCTGCTGTACCGGCGCAGCCGCTTCCAGCCGCCCCGCGTCGCCCTGCTGGCCGACTTCCTGCTGCAGCAGTTCGCCGTGCTGCAAGCCTGAGGGCCGCCATTACTGTGGCAGCACGCCCAGCTGGCGCAGCAGGGTCAGCTTATCTTCCAAATGCCAGTTGTCGCTGATGCGGCCCTGCGCGTTGACCTGGTATAAATCAAAAACGTGGAAATCAATCGCCTGCCCCTGCCCCTGCACGACTCCTTGCGGCGCGGGGAAGACGCCCGTGAACCTGCCCGTGAAATGCAGGCGCAGCGTGACCCGGCTTCCCGCCACCAGCATTTCCTCGATGGCCACCTTCAAGTCCGGCACGGCGGCGTGAAACACTTACGACGCCTGCAGCGGACCGGCCAGCCCCTGCGGACGGCCGGCGGGCAGGCTGCGATCCGTAAAGTCGTCTGCCAGCGCCAGGCGCGCCAGGGCCGGGTCGCCGCTCTGCCAGAATGCGGCATAGCGGCGCCCCGCCAGCACCACCTTGTCGGTGGCTGCGGCGCCGGACAGGTGGGCCGGCATGGGCAGATGCGTGGCGGAACAGGCTGGCGCGACGGCCAGCAGCGACAGGGCCAGGATGGCGGGGGCAAAAGCAGAAGCAGGCATGGTAGTTCCAGATGGGTTGATCGATGTGCGCATGGCACCCCGCCATTCTGGACTCGCTTGCTCCACTTGATAATTGGCCCGGCGCTTGAATCAATTGCTTGCCAGATTTGAAAATAAGTTGAAAAAGCGTTGAAAATCAGCGGCCGCCCGCCACATCGAGGATGCTGCCCGTCACATAGCTAGCTCCCGGCCCCAGCAGGTACAGGATGGCGTCGGCAATTTCTTCCGGCTGGCCGCCGCGCTGCATGGGCACGCCGGACGCCAGGCGCGCCACCCGCCCCGGCTCGCCGCCCGAGGCATGAATGTCCGTGTAGATGATGCCGGGCCGCACGCCGTTGACGCGAATGCCTTCGGCCGCCACTTCCTTTGCCAGCCCGATGGTCAAGGTATCGACAGCGCCTTTCGAGGCCGCGTAATCGATGTATTCGCCCGGTGAGCCGATGCGCGCGGCCACCGACGAGACATTCACGATGCGCCCGCCCTGCCCGCCGTTTGCCGTGGACATGCGCCGCACGGCTTGCTGGCAGCACAGGAAATAACTGATCACGTTGGTGCGCAGCACGCGTTCCAGGCGCTGCACGGAAATGTCGGCCAGCCGGCATTTCTGCTCCAGCACGCCCACATTGTTGACCAGCGCCGTGAGCGTCCCCAGGCGCGCGTCGACTTCGTCAAACAAACGCGCCACGTCGGCTTCATCGCCCACGTCAGCCTGCACGGCAATGGCCTCGCCGCCGCCAGCGACGATGCGCGCACACAGTTCCTCCGCCGCCTGCGCATCGCGCACGTAATTGACGCAGACGGCATAGCCCTGGCGCGCCGCCAGCTGTGCCGTCGCAGCGCCGATACCGCGGCTGCTGCCGGTAATCAAGATCACTTCCTTCATTGTCCCTCCTCGATGGTTGTGGCTTTATCATACGCGGACAAAAAAAAACCCGCGCGCGGCGGGTTTTTCATGCAGACGCCTTCAATTCCCGAGGTGCGTCATGGCGTAGCCAAGATGCTGCCACCAGTGCGCGCGCGACTGCACGGACGCCAGGCATTTCGCATCGACCTCGTTCTTGAACGCGGGGTCCACGCAAGCCTTGGTGACCAGCGCATTGCGCTGGTTTTCCACGTTGACGACGGCAAGCGTCAGCCACGCCACGAGGGCGAGGGCCAGTACGCACAAAGTCCAGGGCAGCTGTTTCATGACGATCTCCGGTTTACTTCTTCGCTGGCGCGGGAGCGCGCTCTTTCAGGACGCGCGCCACCAGTTCATCCATCACGCGCAGAGTCGCCGTCTGGGTTTGCGGCTCGGACTGGCCCGGACGCGACAACTGCGCCGGCGACGTCACGAAGCGGCCATCGATGACGATGGTCGGCGCACTGTCGATCTTGCTGGCAGTGATCAGCTGCTCGTTGCGTTTCAGCTTGGTCTGCACGCCGAAGGAATTGAACATGTCCAGGTATTTGGCCTTGTCGATGCCGTTCTTCACCAGCAGCTCGAGGATGGCGTCATCGCGGTTCAGGCGGTTGCGTTCGACGTGGATGGCGCGGAAGATCTTGTCGTGGAACTGGTCCAGCTGGCCCATCGCTTCCAGCGTGGCATAGGCGTGCGCCTGCGGATCTTTCGGGCCGTTGAAGGCCAGGTGGATGCGGCGGAAGGCGATCTTGTCGCCCTGCTTCTTGACCCAGTCGTGCATCAGCGGATCGAGCGCATAGCAATGCGGGCAGGAATACATGAAGTACTCCACCACTTCCACCTTCTTGCCCGTGTCCGTGCGCACTGGCGTGGGGAGCGTGGTAAAGCCGGTATCGGCCGCCATGGCGCCGCCGGTGGCCGCCACCAGGGTGACGGCGGCGAGCAGGGGACGCAAGAAACGCAGAAAACGCAGAAAACGCATATTAATCCTTCATCATAAAGTGGTCGTGAACGGGGCGAGATTACCACTTTTTGCGCTGCCCATTGAAGCTCGGGCGGAAAAAAGGCACTTTTACGCGCTCCGTTTGCGCCCGATTAAGCCGCTTTTAAGCGCCGCTATGCCTTTGCCTCAGAAATGGTAGCGCGCCGACACGCGCAGCTGGCGCGCGTCGTTGAGGTAAATGCTCGAGCGGCAGCCCGGTGCATCGCCGTAATGGCGGCGGTTGGCCAGGTTGCTGCCGGCCAGTTCCAGCTCCCAGACACCCAGCTTGCGCGTATGGCGCGCGTCCAGGGTGGCGAACGCGGGCACTTGCGCCAGGCAGCTGTTGTCGAAATCCCGGCCATAGCGCAGGGCCCGCAGCCATTGCACGCCCACGTCGGCACTGGCGCCGGCCTGCCCCGTCCAGTACAGGCGCAGGCTGGCCAGTGTCTTGGGCACGAGGGCGATATCCGGGCCATCGTAGGCGTAATCGTCATAGCGCGCATGCACTTGCCGCACCTGCCCGTCGAGGCGCCAGTCACGCGCCAGCGCCATGCTGGCCTCGATGGCGATGCCGTCGCGGCGCGAAGGGTCGAGGTTGCCCGCAAAGCCCAGCTGGCCCAGGCTCTGGTCGAAGACTATCTGGTTGCTCAGGCGCTCGCTGAAGATGCGCACGGAAGCGCTGCGCGCCGCGTCGCCGAAGGTGGCGCCCACTTCCGTTTCGCGCCGCAGCTGTCCCGCCAGGGGACGGTAGCCGGCGCTGGTATAGCCATCATCGTCGATGCGGTAGCTGCGCGCGGCCTTGGCGTACACGCTCAGTTGCGGGCGCAGCTGCAAGCTGCCCTGCAAGTCCCAGGCATTCTGGTTTTCCCAGTCGCTGCCGCCGGCGGGCATGTCGGCCGGATCGAGCTGGAACTGTTCATGCCGCAGCCCCAGCAGCAGGCGCGGCGCATACGCGCCGCCGAAAGCCAGCTCTTCGCGCAGCAGCAGCGCGCGCGAATACTGCCGGCGCTGTCCGTCGCCATCGCGCCCCGAGCGCCGCTGCCACTGCATCAGGTCGAGGCCCACTTCCGTATCCGTGCCCACGCCGCCCATCTTGCCGTAATGGCGCACGCGGGGCGCCAGTTGCCGGCGGCGGCTGCTGTACCTCGATTCGCTGCTGCCCTCCTCGCCCGCATAGTGGGCAGTGGCGCGCTTTTCCCGCTGCGACAGTTCCACGCCCAGCTCGAAATTGCCCACATAGCGCTGCACGAAGGCGCTGGCGCGCCGCACTTCATAGCGGTAAAGGTCTTCCGGGCGGACCGCCAGCAGGGCCAGGAATGGCGCCTCGGGCGCGGGATAGTGGGTGTCCTGGTTCAACTGCTCGGCGCTGAAGCCGAAGCGGCCCTGGCGCACCTTCCATTCCGCGCCCCCATTCAAGCCGCGCTGCTGAAACACGCTGCCATCGCGGTAATTGCCATTGCGTAGCCCGTCGATGGCCACATCGAGCGACATGCCGTCCTGGTCACGCGACAGGGCGCCGCGCACGCTGTGCTGGCCGCCCTGTCCCAGTTCGCTGGACAAGTCGCCATGCGTGACGCCAGCCGTGACGCCATCCACGCCCTCCTGCGCACACGCCGGCATGGCCAGGGCGCACAACAGCAAGGCGCGGGTGGCGATGGTCAGGACGGGAGGGGCAGGCATCATGGAGGCAGGCTTGAGGCGTCACCGCAGCGTGAACGCACGGTAGTGGAAGAGAGGGATGGCAAAAGCGAACCATTATACGCACGGCGCGCGGCGCCGCAAGCAGCAGCCCGATGGTACTTTCCTTATGCCAATATTTTATTGGTGATTTGGCATTTTTGTAGGTATATTAAGGTGCGCCCGGTGATCCTGGGCGCAGCCGACTGCATTTGAAAATCAACAATAAGAAGTCACTGTGGGAGTCACGCATGGAAAGTCGTAGCACAACGCGCCGGGGGCCGCCAAGTCCCCGCGGCACACGCCGCAGCATTGGTTTTTTCCCCATCTCGGGCAAGCTCAAAGCCCTCTCCATCACCGCCATGCTGCTGGCAGGCCTGGCCCTGCAGGCCGACCTGTTCGCCCAGCCGGGCCAGGGCAAGCCGGCCAGCGCGCCCGTGCCGCTGGCGCCCCCCGCCGACGGCATCGCCCCGGCCTTGCCGCACGCATCCGCCGTCAGCACGCCCAGCGCCAGCAACGCCTGGGGCGGCGCGCGCACGGCCGCGCAAGCGACCCTGTCGGACCGCGTGGTCGACTACCGGATCGAAGCGACGCTCGATCCCGTCAAGCACACCATCGATGGACAGCAGAAACTGCGCTGGCGCAACCGCAGCGCGCAAGCCGTCAGCAGCGTGTACCTGCACCTGTACCTGAATGCGTTCGAAGGCGAACATTCGACCTTCTTCACCGAGAAGCGCAAGTTCGACACGGGCTTCCGCTCGGGCGTCGACACGCGCGACGGCGAGTGGGGCTACATCGAACTGCGCAGCATGACGCAGAACGGCGCCAAGGCTCCCTGGCATTTCGTCCAGCCCGACAACGGTCCGGCCACCGACCGCAGCGTCGTGCGCGTCGACTTGCCGCAGGCCGTCGCGCCTGGCGCCGAGACGACGCTCGACATCCGCTTCTTCGACCAGCTGCCGCGCGTCATCGCGCGCACCGGCTATTTCGGCAGCTTCCACCTGGTGGGCCAGTGGTTCCCCAAGATCGCCGTGCTGGAACTGCCCGGCGAACGGGGCGCCACCGCGCCGCGCTGGAACGCGCATGAATTTCACCTGAACTCGGAGTTCTACGCCGATTTCGGCAACTACGACGTGAAGCTGACCGTGCCCAAGGAGTACACGGTGGGCGCCACGGGCGAGCTGCAGGGCGCGCCGCAGGAAAAGGACGGCATGCTCACGCATCACTATGTACAGGGCGACGTGCACGATTTCGCCTGGACGGCCGACAAGCGCAGCGCGCAGCCATTGACGGGCAGCTGGAGCGGTCCTGGCAGCCCGCCGGTGGCCATCAAGGTGCTGTACCCGCCCGAGTACGCGTCCAACGCGGGGCCCGCGCTGCAGGCGGCCAAGGATGCACTCACGTATTTCTCGCGCACCCTGGGCCCGTATCCGTACAAGACCCTGACGGTGGTGATCCCACCGTTTAATGCGGCCGAAGCGGGCGGCATGGAATACCCGACCTTCATCACCGCCTCGAGCTACGCCAAGCTGGAACCGAAGACCATTCCCGAATTCGGCCTCGATTTCGTCACCATCCATGAATTCGGCCATGGCTATTTCTACGGCATCCTGGCCTCGAACGAGTTCGAGGAGCCCATCCTCGATGAAGGCTTGAACGAGTACTGGGACCAGCGCATGCTGCGCGCGCGCGGCCAGGACATCCACGCCACCACGCCCCTGCTCAAGCGCCTGGGCTTCGACCCCGTCTTCAAGGTCTTCGAATTCGAGCGCATGGCCGCACCGCGCCAGGATGCGGCCGACCCGCTGGGCCAGAATGCCTGGAATCGCCTGCAGGGCGTGGGACCCGTCTACAGCCGCACGGCCATCACCATGCGCGACCTGGAAGCGCGCATCGGCAGCGATGCCATGGAACGGGGCTTCAAGGCGTATTACGAACAGTGGAAATTCCGCCACCCCAGCGTAGCCGACCTGCGCGAAGCGCTGGCCGAGGCGACGGGCCAGCGGCGCATCGTGGAACAGGTCTTCGCGCAGCAAGTCTATGCCAGCGCGAATATCGACGACCACATCGGCAGCTTCACCAGCGAAGAGCAGACGCCGCTGGCCGGCATGGCACTGGTGAACGGCAAGCGCGTGGAACACACGCCCGACGCGCTGGAAAAAGAGGAGAAAAAAGTGCGCGAGGCATGGGAGAAGGCGCACCCGGACGCCAAGCCCGGCACGGGACCGTATGCATATCTCACCAGCGTGGTGCTGCGCCGGCGCGGCGCGCCCGTGCCGCAGGTGCTGCTGGTGAAATTTGCCGATGGCACGTCCGAACGCGTGGTATGGGATAACGACCAGCTGTGGCAGCGCTACACCTGGAGCAAGCCCGTGAAGGCCGTCTCGGCCGAACTCGACCCCGACCGCGTGCATTACCTCGACGTCAACAAGCTCGATGACAGCCGCACCCTGAAAGCCGACACCTCGGCCGCACGGCGCTGGAGCCTCGACCTCGCCGCTGCCTTCCAATACCTCCTTTCCCTGATTGCCATCGTATGAGCGCCACTTCCACGACACGGGCCAGCGGCCTGACCCTGACCACGCGCGCCAGCCGCGCCGCCCTGCAATGGCGCTTGCTGCTGCTGTGGGCGGGCCTGCTGCTGATCCCTGCCATCCTTGCCGTCATTCCCCTGTGGCGCACCTTGAGCGCCAGCCTCGATCAGGCTGTGCATGCGGCGGCCCTGGCGCACAAGCTCGACCTGATGACCCTGGCCGACCTGGTGGCCAATACGGGACGCAACGGCGCCGCCATCAGCCAGGCCGCCATCGCCGGCATCGTCCTGACCCTGCTGCTGTCGCCACTGCTGAGCGGCCTGGTGGTGACGGCCGCACGCGCCCCTGCGCCTCTGGGCTTCGGCCCCCTGCTGACGGGCGCCTTCAGCGAATACGGCCGGATGCTGCGCATGCTGCTGTGGAGCATCGTGCCGCTGAGCGTGGCGCTGGCGATCGGCGCCGGCGCGCTGAAACTGGCCGACAAGCATGCGGCGAAGGCCATCCTGGAAGCCGATGCCGACCTGGCCCGTCATCTGGCCTTGCTGGCGACGGGCCTGCTCTTCCTGCTGGCCTGCGCCACGCTCGACGCGGGCCGCGCGGCGCTGGCCGTCGACCGGCGCCGCACCTCGGCCGTCAAGGCCTGGTGGCGGGGCCTCGGCATGCTGCGCCAGCGTCCGCTGGCCTGCCTGGCCATCTACCTCGTCATTACCGTGCTGGGACTGGCGCTGTATGCGCTGCTGGGCGTGGCGCGCCTGAACCTGGCCGCCCCGGGCCCGCTGGCCATCGTCGCCGGCCTGCTGGCGACGCAGTTGGCGGCGCTGGTGCTGGCGTGGATGCGCAGCGCGCGCCTGTTCGCGCTGATCGACGTCAAGCGCTCACTGGCGTAGTTACGTCCCCAGGCGCCCTTCATCGGCCAGGAAGTCGATGAAGGTGCGCACTTTCGACGACAGGTAGCGGCGGCTGGTGTAGACGGCGTACACCTTGCCGCCCGCCAGCTGGTAGCCGTCGAAGAGGCGCACCAGCCGCCCTGCCGCCAGGTCCGCATCCGTTTGCCACGACGGCAACAGGGCGATGCCCATGCCATCGAGTGCGGCCGCGTGCAGCAGGCTTTCGTTATTGCATTGCAGCACGGGCGAGAACTTTACCGTCTCGTGTCCCTGCGGCCCGTCGAAGGCCAGTTCATTGCCGTTTGATAAAAGCGAATAGCTGATCATGGCGTGCCGCGCAAGGTCTTGCGGCAGGTGCGGCTGGCCCGCGCGCGCCAGGTAGGCGGGCGCAGCCACCAGGTGAAAGGCGATGCTGCCGATGGGCCGCGCAATCAGGGTCGGCGATGGCGCCTGGCTCACGCGCAGGGCCAGATCAAAGCCCTCTTCCACCAGGTTGACCACGCGCCCGCTCAAATCGATGTCAAACGTCACTTCCGGAAAGCGCTCGCGGTAAGCCACCAGGGTGCGCGTAAAGATGGCGTTGGCGAACCAGACGGGGGCGCTCAGGCGCAGCATGCCGCGCGGCACCACGGTCGTGCGGCCCACGGTCGCTTCCACTTCATCGAGATTGTCGAGCATGTCGCGGCACTGTTCAAAATACACCTTGCCGATTTCCGTCAGGCTCAGGTGGCGGCTGCTGCGGTTCAGCAGCCGCGCACCCAGGTGGCGCTCCAGGTGCATCACATGCTTGCTGACCATGGCAGGCGACAGATCCAGGCGCTCGCTGGCGCGCACAAAACTGTCCAGTTCCACCACGGCGCGAAACACGCGCATGCTGCGCAAGGTATCCATGACCATCCCATCATCAACAAAATGGAAATGATATATCAATAATTGCGATCTTGATCAACTGACCGCGCATGACTATCATCGATAGCATCAGTCATTCCACTCTGGAGCCGCCATGCAAGAGCACACCTTCCCCACCTATTTCCTGTCGCACGGCGGCGGCCCGTGGCCGTTCATGAAAGACCAGTTCGGCGACCGCTACGACGTGCTCGAAGCGTCGCTGCAGGACATCCCGCGCCAGATCGGCGCGCGCCCGAAAGCCGTGCTGGTGGTCACGGCGCACTGGGAAGGGCCGCAATTTCTCGTCTCGGCCAGCCCCCAACCGGGCATGATTTACGATTATTCGGGCTTTCCGCCGCACACCTACCAGATCAAGTACCCGGCGCCCGGCGCGCCGGCACTGGCGGCGCAGGTAAAACAGTTGCTGGACGCGGCCGGCCACCCGGCACGTCTCGACCACGAGCGAGGCTTCGACCACGGCACCTTCAGCGCCCTGTTCCCCATCTACCCACAGGCGGACGTGCCGCTGGTGCAATTGTCGCTGAAACACGGCTACGATCCGCTCACGCACATCGAGGTGGGCCGCGCGCTGGCCAGCTTGCGCCGGCAGGGCGTGCTGATCGTCGGCAGCGGCCTGTCTTACCATAACCTGCGCCAGTTCGGCCAGGCGGGCGCCGTCGCCTCGCACCAGTTCGATGCCTGGCTGCGCCAGGCGATGGCCTTGCCGCCGGCACAAAGGCTGGCGCAATTGCTGGCCTGGGACCGCGCGCCGGGCGCGCGCCAGGCGCATCCGCAGGAAGACCATCTGCTGCCGCTGATGGTGGCGCTGGGCGCGGCCGAGCAGGAAGCGGCGCACGTGGTGTATCACGAGGAGGACTTTTTTGGGGCGCTGGCCGTTACCAGCTTCAAGTTCGGATAATCTGGCAGCGCATAAAAAAAGCGCCGCGACAGTGATGTCGCGGCGCTTTTTGCATGGCTGTCGCTTGAATTACGTGCCGCGCTTGCCGCGCGCCGCATTTTTTGCTTTTTCGGCCGCAATCGCTGCCGCTATGGCCGCTTTTTCCGCCATCTCGGCCGCGTGCAGGGTCAGCAAGGCCGCGCGCGTATCCGGCGTTTCCAGCGAGATGCGTCCCAGGATGCCGCTGCGGTAGTCGAGCAGCAAGGTATGCGAGGCTTTCTCGAAATCGTAGTCGCCGCCCTTGATGCGGAAGCCGCGCTTGGCGGCGATGCCCTCGACTACGCCGATGGCATCGACTTCGCCGACTTTGGTGCCGTAGCGGGCCGCCAGCAAGTCCGGATAGCGCTTGAGCAATTCCTCGGCCAGGAACACGGCCACTTCCTCTTCGATCAGCGCATTCGAGCCGATGGCGTGGCTGGCCGCCAGCATCAGGCCGTCGCTGGGGATGGCGATCTTCGGCCACAGCATGCCGGGCGTGTCGACCAGGATGGTGTTCTTGTCCAGATACAACTTTTGCTGCATTTTGGTGACGGCCGGCTCGTCGCCCACCTTCGCCACGCGCTTTTTCAGCAGCGCGTTCATCAGGGTCGACTTGCCCACGTTGGGGATGCCCATGATCATGATGCGCAGCGGCTTGGTCGGCACGCCGCGATGCGGCGCCAGCGATTTGGCCAGGTCTGGAATGCGCGCCACGTCGCCCGGCTTCTTGGTCGTCATCGCATACGCGGTCACGCCTTCCTGGGCATTGAAATAGGCCACCCAGGCGGCAGTGGCGGCCGGATCGGCCAGGTCGGTCTTGTTGAGGATCTTCAGGCAAGGGCGCTGGCGGAACAGGCGCAACTCGTCCACCATGGGATTGCAACTGGCTGCCGGCAGGCGCGCGTCCACCACTTCAATCACCAGGTCGGTGTTTTCCATGGTCTCGGCCGCTTTCTTGCGGGCCGCGTTCATGTGTCCTGGGTACCATTGTATCGCCATGCTCTTGCCTTCAGTTCGTTCAGTCAATCCGCTATTTTACGTGGTTGCCGCCACGACGTCCCATTTTCCACCGCCAGCGCCAGCCGTGCGACGCGGACGAGACAATTGGTGATAATTTAGCAGTTACTTGAATGATAAGATCCGCAGTCCGTCCAGCCTGGCCGGTTTCCCTATTGCAAGCTCAACCTGGCACGCATTCCATGCATCTTCCCCGTTTTTTCCTCCTTGCCCCCCTTTGCGCCTGCCTGCTGCCCGCCATGGCCCAGGAACAAGCGGTGCCGCCGGGCGACACGGCCAGCCAGGCAATGCAGCAGGTTGTCGACGTGCAAGGCACGCGCGATCCCGACTTGCGCCCCTACCGCACGATGCTAAAGGGACTCGACGCGTATGCCGACCACCAGCGCCTGGCGCCGGGCGCTCCGTTGCGCTTCATGCTGATCCCCGCCACGCCCCAGGCCAGGCTCGATGGCGTGACGCTGCACCTGTCGGCCGACAACCTGTCGATCCCCGTCCCCCTGGCGGCGGACGGCGGCTTCACGCTGACGCGCGACAAGACCGCCTACGACGCGAATGCCGACCTGGTCAGCAACAAGAAGCGCGACACCCTGCGCTGGCGCGCCGACATCCACACGCCGGGCCTGCCCCAGAACGTGCGCCGCCTGGGCGACCTGCGCCTGGAATGCGAAATCCGCTGGGCCGTCGAGCAAGATGACCTGCCCTTTGTCCGGCGCAACCTGTTCCGCCTGGCGGGCGGGCCCTGCCACTCGTCGCTGATCCACGTGCCGTTTCCCGTGTTCCGCAAGCTGCTGGGCGTACAGGCGCGCTCGGGCGAGCGCACGCTGGACATCCGCGTCACGGAAGACCGCCAGCGCTACGTGCCGCCGCTGCATGACGTGAACTGGGACGACAATACCCTGCTGACCCTGACATACGCCGACGACGGAAAAATGGCCGGAGCCGCCCCCGCAGCGCCCTTGAAGGCAGCACTTCACCAGTGATACGCGCCCGGGAAGCCAGGTCAAGCATTTCCACAAGGATTCTTATATTTACTGCAAGCAACAAAAAAGTATGCTCTAATATCGCCTCTTAAATGAAAAGCAATGATTTCCAGGCTGGCTCCGGGAGATACGCGATGGGGATAGGTCGATATGATGATGGAACACACTGGCACGGCGCCGGAGGCACACGCGGAATGCGAAGGTGCCAGCCCGCGCCCCGCCAAGGCGGCGCCCAAGCGCGTGCCGCGCAATGGCAGCATGCAGCAGTGGAAGCAGGAATGCCGGCAGTTGCAGGGGCAGGTGGCGCAGCTGGAAGAGCGCCTGAAACGCCAGAGCGCCGACAGCTATGGCTTGCAAATGCTGTATGACCAATTGGTCAATGAAATCAAGCACCACCGCGACATGTTGCAGCTCGACAGCTTCGACGCGGATAAATCATCGCTCGTCTACACGCAAGCCTGGCGCCGCTTCATGGCCGGCGATGCACTCGATTACCAGACCCACCGCCATACCAATTCCCGCAGCCGCCCCAGCTTGCTGTAATTAACGCTGCGCCCTTACAGCTCCGCCAGCGCCTTCACATGTGCCGCCACGCTGCGGCCCAGGGACGACAGGTTGTAGCCCCCTTCGAGGCAGCTGACGATACGGCCCTTGGCATACTGATCGGCCACGGCCATCATCTGCTGCGTCAGCCACGTGTAGTCGGCCTCCACCAGGCCCATGCCGCCCACGTCGTCTTCGCGGTGGGCATCGAAACCGGCGGAAATGAAAATCATCTGCGGCTGCTGCCGGTGCAACGCCGGCAGCCAGTGGTCGAGCACCAGCTGGCGCACGGCATCGCCCTTCGAGCGGGCCGGCACGGGCACGTTGACGCGCGTGTCGGTGTAAGACTCGACATCGCTGTACGGATAAAACGGGTGCTGAAAAAAACTCACCATCAGGATGCGTGAATCATTTGCCACGGATTCGGCCGTGCCATTGCCATGGTGCACGTCAAAGTCGACGATGGCGACCCGTTCGAGGCCCCGCACGTCGAGTGCATGCTTGGCGGCGATGGCGACATTGTTGAACAGGCAGAAACCCATCGGCTCGCTGGGCCGCGCATGGTGGCCGGGCGGGCGGATCGCGCAGAAGGCGTTGCTGATCTCGCCATCGATGACGGCGTCCGTGGCCGCCACGGCCGAACCAGCGGCGGCCAGCGCCGCCTCATAACTGTGCGCGTTGAGCAGGGTATCGCCGTCGAGCGGATAGTAATCGCCCTCCAGCGGCACATTGTCGCGCACCAGGCCGATGGCCGTGGCGCTGTGGTTGCGCTCGATATCGGACAATTGCGCGCGCACGCCGTCGCGGTGCTCGACCAGGTCGCTGATGTGCGCGAGGATCAATTGATCATTGATGGCCTGCAAGCGGGCCGGCGATTCAGGGTGCCAGTCGCCCATTTCGTGGCGCTGGCAATCGGGATGGGTATAAATGGCTGTGCTCATGCGCTGTACTGGTTACCTCTGTCTCTGCTCTCTATCCATACCGGGAACGCGCGCCGAAGTCACTGCAGAGCATTCCTGCCTGCCTGGCGCGTTCTCGCATAAAATCACTGGCTGGTCTGTGCCGCCCTTGCCGCCTTTGCTGTCACTCTAATCTACCACGAGCGCGCAGCAAGCGGGCAGCGCCGTTTGACCTGGCCAAAGCGATTGTAAATTAAATAATCTCACGTACTGTGATAGAAATAACATGTTTTCGAAAATACACCAGGCCGCACGGCAGATCGGCGAAGTTCTCGTCGGCAAACACTTGCAGATCCGCCAGACCCTCGCCTGTGTGCTGGCGGGCGGCCACCTGCTGATCGAAGACGTGCCCGGCGTGGGCAAGACCACGCTGGCGCATGCGCTGGCCATCTCGCTGGGCCTGCAATGGAAGCGCCAGCAATTTACCAGCGACCTGCTGCCCGCCGACGTGGCCGGGATGAGCGTGTATGACCGCGCCAGCGCCAGTTTCACCTTTCACCCCGGCCCCCTGTTCACGCAAGTACTGCTGGCCGACGAGATCAACCGCGCCACGCCGAAGACACAATCGGGCTTGCTGGAAGCGATGGAAGAGCGGCAAGTGACGCTCGATGGCGTCACGCACGCGCTGCCGCAGCCGTTTTTCGTCATCGCCACGCAAAACTGCGCGCACCAGCTGGGCACCTTCCCCCTGCCAGAATCGCAACTCGACCGTTTTCTCATGTGCGTCACCCTCGGCTACCCCGATGCGGCCGCCGAACGGGCGCTGCTGCTGGGCACCGACCGCCGCGCCATGCTGCAAACCTTGCCGGCCGTGATGAACGCGGAGGAATTGCTGCAGGCGCAAGCGGGCCTGCGCGCCATCCACGCCTCGCCCGCCGTGGTCGACTACGTGCTGGCCCTCGTGCATGCCACCCGCGTGCCCGGCGTGTTTGCCGATGGCCTCAGCCCGCGCGCCGCGCTGGCCCTGTTGCAGGCGGCGCGCGCCTGGGCCGCCCTGGCCGGACGCGACCACGTCACGCCCGACGATGTGCAAGCCGTGCTGTTGCCCGTCTGCGCCCACCGCCTGCATGCCGCGCAAGGGGCCACGGACAGCCGCGCGCTGCTGCAGCACCTGCTCTTGAGCATCCCCGTCTGAGCGGCATGCGCTGGCGCACTATTCCATGGCTACCGGCGCGCCCCTGGCTGGGCGCGCAACGCGTGCACATCCGCCCCTCGCGTGCGGGCCTGGCATTTGCCGCGCTGCTACTGGCGCTGTGGATCGCCGCCGTCAATTACCGCCTGGGCCTGGGCTATGCGCTGACGTATTTCGCGGCCGCCTGCGCCATCGCCGACATGCTGTTTACCAGCCGCAACCTGGCGGGGCTGTCGCTGGCAGCCACACCGGGCAACCCCGTGTTTGCGGGCAGCCACGCCTTATTCACCTTGCGCCTGATCAACCGCAGCACCCGCCCGCGCCATGCGATCCGCCTGGCCGTCATCGGTTCGCCAGCAGCACCCGGCCTGGCCGATATCGCCGCCCACGGGGAAACGGCCGTCAGCATCGGCGTGGCAACGCAGCAACGGGGCTGGCTGAATGCGCCAGCCGTGCGCCTGTCCGGCAGTTTTCCACTGGGCCTGTTTATTGCCTGGTGCCATTGGCAGCCTGAGGCGCGCGTGCTCGTGTATCCGCACCCCGAGCAAGATGCGCCGCCGCTGCCCTGGCTGGCCGGCGCGGTACACCAGGGCACACGGTGCGCGCGCGGCGGCGTCCTGGAACTGGCCGGCGTGCGCGCCTACCAGCCCGGCGATCCCTTGCAACGCCTGGCCTGGCGCCAGATCGCCCGCCATGACGGAGAGCATTTGTTCAGCAAACAATTCCAGCCTGGCGCCGACGCGCCAGCTGGCGCACCGCACGGCACGCATGGCAACCTTATGCTCGACCACGCGGACCTGCACGCGCTGGCGCCGGAAGCGTGCCTGTCGCGCCTGGCAGCCTGGGTGCTGCAGGCGGACCGCACGGGCCTGCCGTATGGCTTGCGCCTGGGTGTGCTGACTCTGGCACCGGCCCTGGGTGCCAGCCAGCGCGACGCCTGCCTGCGCGCGCTGGCCCTGCATAATCTGCAGCAAGATCAGGCGGTGCCATGAAACACTGGCTGGCAAGCTTGCCGCGCGAGAAGGCCGACATCCTGCTGCTGTTGCTGGCCGCCGCCATGGTGCTGGCGCCGCACGCGCTGCACCTGCCCCCGTGGTTGTCAGCCGCCGCTGTCGCTCCCCTGCTGTGGCGCGCCATCATTACCGTGCGGGGCCGGCGCCAGCCGCAGCTGGCCCTGCTCGTGCCGCTGGCCCTGCTGGGCATCGCCGGCGTGTACGCCAGCTATGGCACGCTGCTGGGACGCGATGCGGGCGTGGCCATGCTGGCCCTGCTGCTGGCCTTGAAATCGCTGGAAATGCATGGCCGGCGCGACATCTTCGTCTTCGTCTTCCTCAGTTTCTTTTTGCTATTGGCCAATTTTTTTCATGCGCAAGGCATTCTCAGCGCCGCCTGGATGCTGGCCACTGTCATCGTCCTGCTGGCCGCCCTGCTGTCGGCCCAGTACGGCACGCTGCAGCCCCGCCTGGCGCAAAGGCTAGGCTTGCTGGGGCGCATGCTGGCGCTGGCCATTCCCCTGTCGGCCGTGATGTTTCTTGCCGTGCCGCGTCCCGACGCTCCCCTGTGGGGTGCGCCGCACGAGGGCGCGCAGGCGCGCACGGGCTTGTCGGACAGCATGCAAGCGGGCGCCATCGCCTCGCTGGCCGTATCAAACGAACCCGTCTTCACGGCCCGCTTTTCCACGCCACTCCCGCCGCAAGACCAGCTGTACTGGCGCGGCGTGGTGCTGGGCGACTACGACGGTGCCACCTGGACGCGCAGGGGCGCGGGCCGACGCGCGCCTGCCAGCGACAGCCGCATAGACATCACCCTGGAAGGCCAGCCCAGCCAATACGAAGTGACCTTGCAAGCGAGCGGCCAGCGGCGCATCTTCGCCCTCGACCTGCCTCGCAGCATCGAACGCTTGCCCGGCAACCCATACGTCGTCTCGTCCGCGCTGGAAGTGCTGACCATACACCCCATTACTTCGACCGTGCATTACCGCGTCAGTTCCCAGCCCCGCTACCGGCTGCAGGCCGGCCTGTCTTTGGCCCAGCAGCAGCCATGGCTGGCCCTGCCCGCTGGCAGCAACCCGCGCAGCGTGGCCTGGGCCCGCGCCTTGCGCGGCAGCGGCGCGCAGATGCTGGTGCCCACCGACGCCATCGCCGCCGTGCTCGACCACTTCCACCGCGCGCCCTTCCGCTACACCCTGCAGCCACCGCTGCTGGGCAAGCAAGGCGTCGATGACTTCCTGTTTACCACGCAGGCGGGCTTTTGCGAGCATTACGCGGGCAGCTTCGTCGTGCTGATGCGCGCCATGGGCATCCCCGCGCGCGTCGTCACGGGCTACCAGGGCGGTGCACGCAACACTGACGGCGGCAGCCCCAGCCTGACTGTGCGCCAGTCCGACGCGCATGCCTGGAGCGAAGTGTGGCTAGCGGGCAGGGGCTGGGTGCGCATCGATCCCACCAGCGCCGTCGCCCCCCTGCGCACCGAGCGCAACCTGGACGCCGCCCTGCCAGCGGCCCCGTCGCCGCTGACGGCGTGGCGCGCCTTGGCCGGCCTCAATGGCGGCGCCAACGGCGCGGTTGCCGCGTGGCGCCAGCAATGGCAGCAGGCCGAGCACGCCTGGAGCAGCTGGGCGCTCGACACCACGCCACAGCGCCAGCGCGCCATGCTCGATAGTTTGAAAAATCTGCCGGCGACGACCCTGGCCCTCGTCTGCGCCGTGCTGGCCCTGCTGTCCGCCGCAGCTGGCGCACTGGTCTGGTGGAGGCAAGCGAGGCAAGGCGATCCACTCGACGCCCTGTACGCGCAGTTTTGCCGCCAGCAGGCGCAGCGCGGCTACAGCCGTGCGCCGCATGAAGGCCCGCACGGTTATGCTGCGCGCCTGGCCGCAGGCAAGGCCACGCCCGAGGCGCACGCCGCCATCGCACAGTTTCTGGCAATCTATGCCGCGATGAAGTATGGTAATGCCAACCCAGACGAACAATTCCGCGCGCGGCGCAACTTGCGCCGCCTGTTAACCCAATGCCGATGAGACGCTCCTTGTTACCGATCAAAACCTCCGCCCTGTCCCTGCTCCTCTCCCTTCCCCTGTGCCTGGCGACCGCGCACGCTGGCGAAAACAGCAATATTTCCGCTGCCGACCGCGCCCGTGCCGTGCGCGCGGCCAAGGCGCCGCCCGCCAAGGCGACAGCCAAAAAAGCACCGGCGAAATTCGACTTCGAAGGCGAATTTGTCGACTATGCCAACTGGAAAGAAGTACGCGCCTTCCTCGACGAGATGTCCGCCAAGCATGGCTTTGACCGCGCCGAGCTCGATACCCTGATCGGCAAGGTGCGCTATGTCGAGTCGACCGTGCAGCTGATGAAGCCGGCGCCGCCGGGCAAGCCGAAGAACTGGCAAGCCTACAGCGCCCGCTTCATCGAGCCGGTGCGCATCAATGCGGGCGTGAAATTCTGGGAAGAGAACGCCGAAGCGCTGGCGCGCGCCGAGCGCGAATATGGCGTGCCGGCCGAGATCATCGTCGGCATCATCGGCGTGGAAACCGTGTACGGACGCAACACGGGCCGTTTCCGCGTGCTCGACGCGCTGACCACCCTGGCATTTTCCTATCCGGAAAGCCCGACGCGGGCCGCGCGCATGGAATTTTTCAAGGGGGAACTGGAAAACGCGCTGCTGTACGCGCGCAAGGATGGCATCGATCCATTGACACTGCTCGGTTCGTATGCGGGCGCCATCGGCCTGCCGCAGTTCATGCCCAGCAGCATCATGAAATATGCGGTGGACTTCGATGGCGATAGCCACATCGACTTGCGCAACTCCACGGCAGACGCCATCGGCAGCGTCGCGCATTTCCTCGTCGAACACGGCTGGCGGCGCGACGACCCGGCCATCAGCACATATCGCGTCACCGTCTCGGCCAACCACGCCTGGGAAAAGTTCATCGGCCAGGGCTTGCAAGCCAAGTACCGGCTGGAAGAATTGCAGGAGGCCGGCGTGAGTACCGTCTCATCCACGCCCCGGAACACGTTGTTCGGCTTGATCGATCTGCAAAATGGTTCCGAAGCAACTGAGTATTACTTGGCAAGCAATAACTTCTTTGCTATAACTCAATACAACAGAAGTTATTTTTATGCCATGTCAGTGATTGACCTGGGCAAGGCTATCAGCCAAGTGCGCGCACGCTAACCGAAAGTCAGTGTAAAGTTATAATATTACTTGTAAGAAAGCGTAAGCGATGTTGAAGCGACCAGCAAACAGGTCTATGGTGGGGCCGATAACATGTGCCAGCCTCGCTCGCCAGCCTTTGTGCGGCACGGAATACAGAAATGGTTCTATACTTAACTTTTGTCAAAGTACAATTTTTGTTCTATCATGGAGCATAATAAAGAATAAATAGCTGTTGCAACAAGACAACACCTATTTTGTACAAAGCAAGATTACAGAGCTTTCCTGCCTGAAATGGAATCCTGTTGTACAATTGTGTATATATCATTAAAAACTGTTTCCCGGATCGTACCGTGTGTGAATTTGTTCCTTTTAGTAAAGAATGAACATGAACGCAGCAAGAGCGAGCTCCGAGTGTTTTTTACTTTGCAGTGCAACTACAGAAGGAACATTAACATCATGACAAACCAAGTCGGCATTGATATGAACAGCGATTCGGACTCCGACGATCTGCTCCAGTACAACCCAAACAGATTGCTCGATACCCTGATCGAAAACCTGCGCCTGAAAAACGACGCAGCGCTGTCGCGCGCGCTGGAAGTCGCGCCACCAGTCATCAGCAAAATCCGTCACCACCGCCTGCCCGTCGGCGCATCGCTGCTGATCCGCATGCACGAAGTGAGCGACCTGAGCATCCGCGACCTGCGTTACCTGATGGGTGACCGTCGTAACAAATTCCGCATCAGCGACAAGCAATTCAAGCCAAAAGAAGGCGAAACGCCACAAGGCTGATCCTGCCAGTTTCGCAGGTTTTCCCTCCCCGCCATGGGGAGGGGGTATTTCCAGCAGTTCTCAGGCCGTTCTGGCCGATATTATTTTCCCGTATCAACTATCAAGCAGGAAACACGCCGGTGGACAAGTAACGGTCGCCGCGATCGCAGACGACGAACACGATGGTCGCGTTTTCCACCGTTTGCGAGATGCGCAGCGCGATTTCGCAGGCGCCGGCTGCCGAGATGCCGCAGAACAAGCCCTCTTCCGCCGCCAGACTGCGCGCCATGCGCTCAGCCACACCCTGGCTCACGTATTCCACCTGGTCCACGCGCGACTTGTCGTAAATTTTCGGCAGGTACGCTTCCGGCCATTTGCGGATGCCGGGAATCTGCGAACCGTCCTCAGGCTGTGCGCCGATGATCTGGATGGAGGGATTCTGTTCCTTCAAATAGCGCGACACGCCCATGATGGTGCCCGTCGTGCCCATGGCGCTGACGAAGTGCGTGACCTGACCATTGGTATCGCGCCAGATCTCCGGTCCCGTGCTTTCATAGTGGGCACGCGAATTGTCTTCGTTGGCGAACTGGTCGAGGATCACGCCGCGGCCATCCTTCTGCATCTGCTCGGCCAGGTCGCGCGCATATTCCATGCCGCCCGTCTTCGGCGTGAGCAGGATGTCGGCGCCGTAGGCGGCCATGCTCTGGCGGCGCTCCACGCTGAGATTGTCTGGCATCAAGAGCAGCATCTTGTAGCCGCGCAAGGCGGCGGCCATGGCCAGCGCGATGCCCGTATTGCCGCTGGTGGCCTCGATCAGGGTATCGCCTGGCTTGATGACGCCGCGCTCTTCAGCGCGCTTGAGCATGGACATGGCGGCGCGGTCCTTCACGGAGCCGGCCGGGTTGTTGCCTTCCAGCTTGCCGAGGATGACGTTGTTGCGCGCAATCGCATCGGCGCCCGGCAAGCGCGTCAGTTGCACCAGCGGAGTATTGCCTATCGTATCTTCAAGTGTCTTGTAAGCCATCGTGTCTGTTTGAGTAATTTCAACAAAGACCCATTCTAATATGAGATGCTGGACGGCGTATGGCTAAAAGCCGGTGTTCCGCCAGGCAGCCCGCGCTGCGGCCGCCCGCGCGCCAAGCCGCATGGCGCCTGGCTTTGTGCCCTGCCAGGGTTGCCAAGCGCGGCGCACCAGCGGGCCGCGCGCGCATGCGCTAGACTCGTGGCGGTTAGTTATTTTAGTAATTTGCTTATTCAATCAATGGATCAGTCATGAGCAGCAGCGCACCCGAATTCATCCCCGAAACCACGCAGGACGACCCCGTCCAGGCCAGCAGCCTCGATATCCAGGGCCGCATGCATCAGATTTCCCCCGTCTTCACCGAAGCGGAACTGCGCCGCTTGCAACGCTATGGCAAGGTTTGCCACCATGCTGACGGCGCCACCCTATTCGAGGCGGGCAGCAGCAGCTTCGGCATGCTGGTCATCCTGGCGGGCCACGTCGCCGTCACGCGCCATGAAGGCCTGGGCCGCACCTCGCTGATGCGCGAAATCGGCCCCGGCCATTTCATCGCCGAAGTAGCGCAGCTGTCGGGCCGCCCCGCCCTCGTCAACGGCCATGCCGTGGGCGACGTGGACGTGCTCGTCATCAGCTCGGAATCCCTGCGCGCGCTGATCGTGGCGGAAGCGGAAATGGGCGAGCGCATCGTGCGCGCCCTGATCCTGCGCCGCGTGGCCCTGATCGAAGTCAATTCGGGCGGCCCCGTGCTGGTGGGTCCCCGCGGCAATGGCAATCTGTTCCACCTGCAAAGTTTTCTGTCGGGCAATGGCCACCCGCACACGGTGCTCGACCCGGCCAACGATGCGGCTGCCGCTGCGCTGGCCGAGCGCTACCAGCCTACGCCACAGGAATGGCCGCTGGTGGTCTGTCCCGACGGCAAGGTCATGAAAAACCCCGGCAATGCGGAACTGGGACGCTGCTTGGGCATGCTGCCCGATTTGTCCGGCGACAAGATCTTCGACGTGCTGGTGGTGGGCGCCGGGCCCGCCGGCCTGGCCACGGCCGTGTATGCGGCCTCGGAAGGACTATCGGTCCTGGCGCTGGAACAGCGCGCGTATGGCGGCCAGGCGGGTGCCAGCGCGCGCATCGAAAATTACCTGGGCTTTCCCACCGGTATCTCCGGCCGCGCGCTGGCGGGACGCGCCTATGTGCAGGCGCAAAAGTTCGGCGTCGAAATCGCCACTCCGGCGAGCGCCGCCAGCCTGCTGTGCGACACCTGGCCCCTGCGCGTCAAGCTGTGCGACGGCACGCAGGTGCGCGCCCGCACGGTGGTATTGTCGTGCGGCGCGCGCTACCGCCGACCCTCGCTGGCCAACCTGAAAACGTATGAGGGACGGGGCGTGTATTACTGGGCCTCGCCCATCGAAGCCAAGCTGTGCAAACAGGAAGAGATCATCCTGGTCGGCGGCGGCAATTCGGCCGGCCAGGCGGCTGTGTTTCTCTCGGGCCACGCCGCCACGGTCCACATGGTGATCCGCGGTGAAGGGCTGGCGGCCAGCATGTCGAGCTATCTGATCGAGCGCATCGCCGCCACGCCCAACATCACCGTGCACACGCACACGGAAATCATCGCCCTCGAGGGCGACGAGGATGGCTTGACGGGCGCCCGCTGGCGCAACAAGCAGACCGGTGAAGAGTGCGATTGCGCCGTGCGCCGCGTGTTTCTCTTCGTCGGCGCCGATCCGAACACGGACTGGCTGCACGACTGCGCCGTGGCCGTCGACGAACAGGGTTTCATTCGCACGGGCTTCGACGTCACGCGCGCCGAATGCCGCGCCCATGGTCATGGCCACGCCGTGTATCCGGCGGACTTGCCGGACCGTGCCGCGCTGGAAACGAGCGTGCCGGGCGTCTTCGCCATCGGCGATGTGCGGGCCGGCTCGACCAAGCGTGTGGCGGCCGCCGTCGGTGAAGGCGCCGCCGTGGTGTCGCAGATTCACGGCTTCCTGGCGCGGCTGCCGGCGGGCACGGCCTGAAAATCGTGCATTATAGAAACTGCTACAATCGGCTGTTGCCATTCAGCTGAAAGAGACCGCATGCCCCACACCATCAGGCTTTCCTCGCGCCGCAGCATGCCCGCGGTCAGCTGACGGTGCGCCGCATGCTCGTCAAACTGTTGTTGCTGGCCGCGCTGTTTGCCGTGCTCAGCATCGCCGCCCTGTACAGCTACGGGCGCTTCGCCGAACGGTCGCTGGGCGCGCCTGGCACGGCCTTGCCCGTGGCGGCCGACGCCACCCTGCTCGACCGCGTGCTGGCGCCGCAGCTGGCGCAACGCCCGGAGCAGAGCGGCACGGCCCTGATCGACGACAATCTCGAAGCATTCGCCCTGCGCGCCCTGAGCGCACGCGAGGCGGGCCGCAGCATCGACCTGCAGTACTACATCTGGCATAACGACGTCACGGGACGCCTGCTGGTGCGCGAACTGCTGCGCGCGGCCGACCGCGGCGTGCGCGTGCGCGTGTTGCTTGACGATATCAACGCGCGGGGCCAGGACGCCGCCATCCTCGCGCTCGACAGCCATCCGCTGATCGACGTGCGCATCTTCAATCCGGGCCGCAACCGCGACGGCATCTGGTTGCGCGCCGTGGAAATGGCCTTGCGTGCCGTCAGCCTGAACCGGCGCATGCACAACAAGGCCTGGATCGTCGACGGCAGGGTGGCCCTGGTCGGCGGGCGCAATATCGGCGATGAATACTTTGATGCCGCCGAGCAAGTCAATTTCCAGGATGCCGACTTGCTGCTCGTGGGTCCCGCCGTACAGCAAACTAGCGACATCTTCGACCGCTTCTGGAACAGCCGCGCCGTCATCCCCATCGGCGCCTTGCACGCCGGCAAGAACGCAGGCGCGCCGGAACTGCAGGCCGTGCGCGCCCGCCTCGATGCGCTCACGGGCGAACTGGGCGCCTCGCCCTATCTGCGGCAGCTGACCGATGCGGGCCAGTTGCAAGCCCACCTCGATGGCCGCTTGCGCCTGCACTGGAGCGCGCAGGTGCAAGTGCTGTCGGACCCGCCGGAAAAAGCCGCCCCCGTAGCCAGTTTGCAGCGCAGCGAGCACTGGCTCATGCACAGCTTGCTGCCGCTGCTGACCCAGGCGCGCGAAGAAGCGATGCTAACCTCGCCATACTTCGTGCCCGGCCAGGCACTCACGCAGAGCCTGGCCGGCAAGGTTGCCGCCGGCGTCAGAGTTCAGGTGCTGACCAACTCACTGGCCGCCACCGACGTGGCCCTCGTGCACGCGGGCTATGCGCGCTACCGCCACGCCTTGCTGGACGGCGGCATCGGGCTGTATGAATTGAAGACCCTGCACCGCAAGCGCATCAGCCTGCTGGGTTCGAGCCGCGCCAGCCTGCATACCAAGGCCGTGGTGGTCGATGGTCAGCGGGGCTTCGTCGGGTCCTTCAACCTCGATCCCCGTTCGGCCCAGCTCAACACGGAGATGGGCGTGCTGTTCAACGATGCCGCACTGGGAGCCGACATGCGCGAACTGTTTCTGCGCTCGACGGCTAGCGACACCAGCTACCGCGTATTCCTTGACAACGGCGCCCTGCGCTGGTCCGATGCCACCGAACAGCCCGCCAAGGTGTGGACGCACGATCCCGAAGCGGGCTTCTGGCGCCGCATGCTGGTGTCTGTGATGCGCTGGCTGCCGATCGAGTCGCAGCTATAGGCGCACAGGCCGGGCAAAGTGGCGGGCGCATAAAAAAACCCCGCGCGGCCGGTACCACGCGGGGTTTTCTTCTCGTCCTGCGCGGCACCACCACGCAACACGCTTTACAGCAACACGCTTACTTTTTCTCGGCTTCAGCCTTCTTCGCATCGGCTGCAGCCAGCTTCGCTTCTTTCTTCGCGGCAGCGGCGGCAGCCTTGGCTTCTTTCTTGGCCGCAGCAGCTTCCTTCTTCGCTTCCGCAGCGCTCTTCACAGGCGCGGCGCCATCGGCCGCAGCGGCGGCAGGAGCGGCAGGAGCGGCAGCCTTGGCAGCGGCAGCTTCTTTCTTGGCAGCAGCAGCGGCGGCCTTGGCTTCTTTCTTCGCGGCAGCCGCTTCTTTTTTCGTTTCAGCGGCTGTCTTGGCTGGCGCCGCAGCGGTGTCGGTCACAGCAGCTGGCTTCGGTGCGGCTTCTTTCGCTGCAACGTCCTTCACAGCAGCTTTTGCCGAGGCAGCTTTCGCCACCGGAGCCGCTGGCGCGCCGGACTTGGCCTGGCCATTCACCTGCAAGCCCGCTTCCGACAGTTTCACGGAACTTTTCGGGCCGATACCCTTCACGCGGCTTTCAAAATCGGCCCAATCCTTGAAGGCGCCGCCCTTGGCGCGTTCATCGACGATGGCTTTCGACGTGACGGGGCCGATGCCCTTGACGCTGTCGAGTGCCGCCTGGTCCGCCTTGTTGACATCGACTTGGGCAAAGGCAAAGCCCATCGTCGCGATCAGGGTGACGATGGCCAGCAGTATTTTTTTGAACATGGGTATCTCTCCGTGATGTGGTTTCAAGATGACTCGAACGCAAAGGAGGAGCAGCGCCTTAACGGCTTTAACGGCTGTGGCGTGATACGGTTGACAAGACGGGACGGCGGAAGCAGGGGAAAACCTGCGCCAGATCAAACGATGCGGCGCAGGCGAGATGCGGAATACAGCGGCGATTACTGCGGAAACAGCTCTTCGCGGGTGACGGTGGCCGTACCCAGCTTGCCGACGACGATGCCGCCGGCCCGGTTGGCCGTGCGCACGGCGTCGCCCAGGCCCATACCGGCGCCCAGCATGGCCGCCATGGTGGCGATCACCGTGTCGCCGGCGCCCGAGACGTCGAACACTTCGCGCGCATCGGTAGGCATGTGCAGCACTTCATCGGCCGTGTACAAGCTCATGCCCTCTTCCGAGCGGGTCAGCAGCAAGGCTTCCAGGCCCAGTTGCGCGCGCATCTGCTGCGCGCGTTCCGTCAATTGCTCTTCCGTATTCCAGTTACCGATCACGCGACGCAGTTCGGACTTGTTCGGAGTGAGCACTGACGCTCCCGCATAGCGGCTGAAATCATCGCCTTTCGGGTCTACCATGACGATCTTGCCGGCGGCCTTGGCAGCCTTGATCATCTCGGCCACATTCACCAGGCTGCCCTTGGCGTAGTCCGACAGGATCACCACATCGTAGTGCGGCAGCAGCGCATTGAATTGCTTGAGCTTGTCGCGCAGCACCGTATCGCTGGGCGCATCCTCGAAGTCGATGCGCAGCATTTGCTGCTGGCGGCCGATCACGCGCAGCTTGATGATGGTGGAAATGGCCGCATCGCGCTGCAGATAGCTGTGGATGCCGCCGCCTTCGAGCAGGCGCTCGACCTGGCTGCCGGCCTCGTCGT
Source organism: Janthinobacterium breve (assembly GCF_051380895.1). NCBI lineage: Bacteria > Pseudomonadati > Pseudomonadota > Betaproteobacteria > Burkholderiales > Oxalobacteraceae > Janthinobacterium > Janthinobacterium breve. The sequence goes on from NZ_JBNYXY010000002.1 coordinate 114,136, forward strand.
CGCCGACCACGCCCAGCAAGCTCGTCTTCGCTCCCAGCGCGGCCGCGTTGCGCGCCACGTTGGCCGCGCCACCCAGGCGCTCTTCGCGCTTCTCGATGCGAACGATGGGCACGGGCGCTTCCGGCGAAATACGGCTGACATCGCCGAACCAGTAGCGGTCCAGCATCACATCGCCCACCACCAGCAGGCGCACCTGCGCCAGCGCGGCCGGCGCCGTCAAGGCGACCACCTCTTGGGCGCTCATGCGCGCGTCAGGATCGAGCGACCGATCCCGTGGTATTCGATGCCCGCCTCGGCCATGACGGCCGGCTCGAACAGGTTGCGCCCGTCAAAGATCACGGCCTGCTTCAGGCGCGCCTTGACCTGCTCGAAGTCGGGGCTGCGGAAAGCTTTCCATTCGGTCACGATGACCAGCGCATCGGCGTCCGTCAGCGCATCCTTCGGACTGTCGGCAAAGCGCACCTTCGCCAATTGCTCCGGCGTCAAGTCCAGTTGCAGAACGCGACGTGCCTCGGCCATGGCGACGGGGTCGTACACGGCCACCGTGGCGCCGCGCCCCAGCAAGTCGGCCAGCAGGACGCGGGCCGACGCTTCGCGCATGTCGTCCGTGTTCGGCTTGAAGGCCAGTCCCCACACGGCAAAATGCCGGCCCGTCAAATCTTCGCCGAAGCGAGCGACCACTTTGCGGCCCAGCACCTGCTTCTGCTGGTCGTTGACGGCTTCGACGGCGCGCAGGATGAGTAATTCCTGGCCATAGCCGCGCGCCGTGCGCTCGAGCGCCTGCACGTCTTTCGGAAAGCAGGAACCGCCGTAGCCGCAGCCCGCGTACAGGAAGCTGTGGCCGATGCGCGGGTCGGAACCGATGCCGTGGCGCACGGCCTCGATATCGACGCCCACCTTGTCGGCCAGGTTGGCCAGTTCATTCATGAAGGAAATACGCGTGGCCAGCATGGCATTCGCCGCATACTTCGTGAATTCGGCCGAGCGCACATCCATCCAGTAGGTGCGCTCGTGGTTGCGGTTGAACGGCGCGTACAGGCTTTTCAGCAATTCGCGCGCGCGCTCGCCGTCCGGCGTGGCATCGACGCCGATGACGATGCGGTCAGGGCGCATGAAGTCTTCGACGGCCGCGCCTTCCTTGAGGAATTCCGGGTTCGACGCCACCGAGAACGTGGCGGCCACGCCGCGCGCGTCCAGTTCGCCCTGGATGGCGGCGCGCACTTTTTCGGCCGTGCCGACGGGCACGGTGGACTTGTCGACGATGACCTTGAAGTCCGTCATGTACTTGCCGATGCCGCGCGCGGCCGCCAGCACGTACTGCAGGTCGGCCGAGCCGTCTTCATCGGGCGGCGTGCCGACGGCGATGAATTGCATCACGCCGTGCGCGGCGGCTGCCTCGACATCGGTGGAAAAGGTCATGCGGCCGGCGGCGCGGTTGCGCGCCACGACTTCGTCCAGCCCCGGTTCATGGATGGGGATGCCGCCGCTGTTGAGCAAGGCTACCTTCTGTGCGTCCAGGTCGAGGCAAAAGACGTCGTTGCCCAGCTCCGCCAGGCAGGCGCCCGTCACGAGGCCCACATAGCCCGTGCCGATAATGGTGATTTTCATGGTTGTGCCGTATTTCTTATTTGTAAAATTCAGGTGTTACATACAAGTACACGCCACATTGCGCGGGGCAAGGTGGCGTGTACGATTTATCAGTTCATGACGTTAAGCTCTTCCGTGCGCCGCGGTGGATACGTTTCCCAGCGGTTGCAGCCCGGGCAGTGCCAGTAAAACTGGCGTGCCTTGAAGCCGCAGTGGCTGCACTGGTAGCGGGCCAGCTTCTGCGTGTAGCCGTGCACGAGGTTTTTCACCATCGACAGCTCGGACCAGATGGCGGCCGGGGCATCCATCATGCGCGCCTCGAGCAGTTTATCCAGCCCCAGCAAGGTCGGCGTGCGGCGCAGCTCGGCGCTGACCAGCTGTTTCGCCGCTTCCACGCCGTCGAGCTCGATGACGGCCTTGAAGACCACTTCGATCAAGTCGATCGACGACGCCTCTTCCAGGTAGGAGCGCAGCAAGTTGACGCCTTCCTGTGCGCGGCCCACCTTGGTGTAGCCATCCATCAGGCGCTGCGCCACCAGGGCCACGTGCGGCACGCTTTGCTGCTCCACGCGTCGCCAGGTGGTCAGCGCGCCTTCCACGTCGCCGCGCGCCAGCAGCACGTCACCCGTCAGGATGGTGGCGCGCACGCTCTTGCGGTCCGTCTGCAGGGCTTTTTCCAGCAGCGGCATGGCTTCGTCCGGCCTCATGTGTACCAGCGCGTCATGCGCCAGCTCGCAATAGAACTGGGCGATTTCCTTCTGGCGCGCTCCGGCGCCCGATTCCTGCAAACCCACGGCCGCTTCGATGGCGCGTGGCCATTCCTTTTCGCGCTGGTAGATTTCCAGCAGCGCGCGGCGCGCCTGGGCCGCATATTGCGTGTCAACCAGGCTGTTGAAGGTTTCTTCGGCGCGGTCCAGCAAGCCCGCCTTCAGGTAATCCATGCCCAGTTCATAAGCGGCATGACCCTGCTGCTCCAGCGGCAAGTCCGGGCGCGCCAGCAAATTCTGGTGCACGCGGATGGCCCGCTCCGTCTCGCCACGGCGGCGGAACAGGTTGCCCAGCGCAAAGTGCATATCGGCCGATTCCGGGTCCAGCTTGACGACTTCGATGAAGGCATCGATGGCCTTGTCATGCTGCTCATTGAGCAGGAAATTCAAGCCCTTGAAGTAATTGCGCGGCAAGCTGCGCGATTCGGACACCAGTTGATGAATGTCAACACGCGCGGCAATCCAGCCCAACGCGAAAAACACCGGGATACCCAAGAGCCACCAGAGTTCAAAATCCATGCGATTGTTTTTATTCGAGTAAGAGAGATAAGAGCGACGGCGCCGCTTACTGCGCGCTCACGCTGTCCGGTTGCGGCTGGACATTGCTGGCCACGCCAACGGTCTGCAGCGCGGCAATGGTGGTTTTTTGCTTGGTCGCTTCGCGGCGGTGACGGAACACGGTCGGCGTCAAGGCCAGTACGCCCAGGCTGGCGCCGGCGACAAAAAAGCCCAGCAGCATCAGGACCAGGGGGCCGCGAATTTCATAATTGAGGAAAACATGCAGGTCGACAACCTGCGCATTCTTCAGCGCAAAACTGAAGAACAGGACGAAAAGAACACAGCCAACGATGGTGGAGATGATTTTCATCGATAGGTCCAGAAATAACTACAAAGGTGTTGGTGCCCTCATGGCACAAACTTAGAACATATTAACAAAAAAAAGCGGCATCCAAGGACGCCGCTTTCTATGTCGCCTTCCAGCAGACGATTAATCCTCGATAATCGGTTGCCCGACCATCGCGTCCACCCGCTCGCGCAACTGTTTTCCCGGTTTGAAGTGAGGTACCCGTTTTTCAGGAACCATCACCTTGTCGCCGGATTTCGGGTTGCGGCCGATACGCGGGGGCCTGCTGTTCAGGGCAAAACTGCCAAAACCGCGGATCTCGATACGCTGACCGGTCGCCAGGGCGTTGGTCATCGCATCGAGAATGGTCTTGACGGCATACTCCGCATCTTTCGCCACCAGCTGAGAATAACGCTCAGCAAGGCGGTTGATCAGCTCGGACTTTGTCATCTGCCGTATCCGCAGTCTTAGTTCTTGTTATCGAACTTAGCTTTCAACAAGGCGCCCAGGCTGGTGGTGCCCGAAGCTGCGTTGTTGTCGGTAGCTGCCATCTTCTGCATGGCTTCCTGGGTTTCAACGTTGTCTTTCGCTTTGATCGACAGTTGGATACCACGGGCTTTGCGGTCGATGTTCAACACCATTGCTTCGACGGTATCGCCGACTTTCAGGTGCGTACCAGCATCTTCAACGCGGTCGCGCGAGATTTCGGAAGCGCGCAGGTAGCCTTCGACTTCTTCGGACAGTTGGATCACGGCGCCTTTAGGCTCAACCGATTTAACGGTGCCGGTTACCAGCGAGCCTTTGTCGTTCATGGCTGCGAAGTTGTTGAATGGGTCACCTTCCAGTTGCTTGACGCCCAGGGAAACGCGCTCGCGCTCAACGTCGATGGCCAGAACGATGGCTTCCAGTTCGTCACCTTTCTTGAAGCGACGCACGGCTTCTTCGCCGGTTTCGGTCCAGGACAGGTCGGACAGGTGCACCAGACCGTCGATGTTACCGGCCAGGCCGATGAACACGCCGAAGTCGGTGATCGATTTGATCGCGCCGCGGACTTTATCGCCCTTCTTGTGGGTAACGCCAAAGTCATCCCAAGGGTTGGCTTTGCACTGTTTCATACCCAGCGAGATACGACGACGCTCTTCGTCGATTTCCAGAACCATGACTTCTACTTCGTCGCCCAGTTGGACAACTTTGTTAGGAGCAACGTTTTTGTTCGTCCAGTCCATTTCGGAAACGTGTACCAGACCTTCGATACCCTGTTCCACTTCCACGAATGCGCCGTAGTCGGTCAGGTTCGTTACTTTACCGAACAGACGGGTGCTTTGTGGGTAACGACGGGACAGACCGGTCCAAGGATCGTCGCCCAGTTGTTTCACGCCCAGCGAAACACGGTTTTTCTCTTGATCGTATTTCAGGACTTTGGCGGTGATTTCCTGGCCAACCGTCAGTACTTCCGACGGGTGACGTACACGGCGCCATGCCAGGTCGGTGATGTGCAGCAAGCCATCGATACCGCCCAGATCCACGAACGCGCCGTAGTCGGTGATATTTTTGACGACGCCGGTCACGACCGTGCCTTCTTTCAGCGTTTCCATCAGTTTCTGACGCTCTTCGCCCATCGAAGCTTCGATGACGGCGCGGCGGGACAGAACCACGTTGTTACGCTTGCGGTCCAGTTTGATGACCTTGAATTCGAGGGTTTTGCCTTCGAATGGGGTGGTGTCTTTGACAGGACGGGTATCAACCAGCGAGCCCGGCAGGAATGCGCGGATGCCGTTGGTCAACACGGTCAGACCGCCTTTGACTTTACCATTGACGGTACCGACGACGATTTCGCCCGATTCCATCGCTTTTTCCAGAGCCAGCCACGAAGCCAGACGCTTGGCTTTATCGCGCGACAGGATGGTATCGCCGAAACCATTTTCCAGCGATTCGATCGCCACGGAAACGAAGTCACCAACTTTAACTTCCAGTTCGCCGTGGTCGTTCTTGAATTCTTCGACAGGGATGAATGCTTCGGATTTGAGGCCAGCGTTCACGATCACGAAATTGTGGTCGAGGCGCACGACTTCAGCGGAAATAACTTCGCCGGAGCGCATATCTTGACGCGACAACGATTCCTCGAAGAGCGCAGCAAAACTTTCCATACCGGTAGATTCGTTAGTTGTAACAGTAGACATAGGGTTCACACAGGTTATCCAGCAGAGATCGCACGACGCGACTTAAACTGGGTTAGGTTTTTGACACACCCGGACAGGCCAGGAGCCGTCAACGGGCACCACATAGCATGGAAATCATACTATTTCATTACTGAGGCATACCATTTCAACACGGCTTCAACGGCAACATCTGCCGTCATGGCCGAGGTATCGAGGACATGCGCCCCTTCTGCGGGGACCAGCGGCGCAATCGCACGGTGAGTATCACGTTCGTCCCGCGCCTGCAAATCCATCAGAAGGTCTTCCATATTAGCAGAAAAACCCTTGTCTATCAATTGCTTGTAGCGCCGTTGCGCGCGCGCCTCGACGCTGGCGGTGAGGAACACCTTCAGTGGGGCATGCGGAAAGATCACCGTGCCCATGTCGCGTCCGTCGGCCACCAGGCCGGGCGTCTTGCGAAAACCCAGCTGCAAGCTGACCAGGGCCTGGCGCACCGTTGGTAGTACGGCAATCTTTGACGCCGTATTGCCCACTTCTTCGGCACGGATCTGCTCGGTGACGTTTTCCTGCGCCAGCAGGATCTCGCCGCCCGCGAAATGACAGGGCAAGTGCTCGGCCAGCTTGGCCAGCGCGTGCTCGTCGCGCAAGTCCGTGCCGCGGCGCAGCGCCGTCAGCGCCGTCAGCCGGTACAGCGCGCCCGAGTCCAGGTAATGAAAGCCCAGCTTGTCGGCCACGCGGTGCGCCACCGTGCCCTTGCCGGAAGCGGTGGGGCCGTCGATGGCGATGACAGGAATGTTGGAGGTCGACATAGTGTTAAACAATCAATTAAATCAAGGTGTCTTTGGCAATCCCCGCAAACGCGGCGAAATACTCGGGGAAGGTCTTGGCTACGCATTTCGGGTCGTTGATGCGCATGGCGTTGCCGCGGCGCGCGGCGCCATCGAGCGAAGCGAGCGAGAAGCACATGGCCATGCGGTGGTCGTCATACGTGTCGATGGTGGCGGCAAGAATCTGTGCCGGCGGCGTCACGCGCAGGTAATCCGCGCCCTCTTCCACTTCAGCACCCAGCTTGCGCAATTCCGTCGCCATGGCGGCCAGGCGGTCCGTTTCCTTCACGCGCCAGCTGGCGATATTACGCAAGGTCGAAGTGCCGTCCGCGTACAGGGCGGCCACGGCGATCGTCATGGCCGCATCGGGAATGTGGTTGAAATCCATGTCGACGGCTTTCAAGACGCCATTTGAACGGGCCTCGATCCAGTTCTCGCCCATGGTGATGGTGGCGCCCATCTGCTGCAAGGCTTCGACGAAGCGCACGTCACCCTGGATGCTGTCGCGTCCCACGCCTTCCACGCGCACGGGACCGCCGCCGATGGCGCCGGCCGCCAGGAAATACGAGGCCGACGAGGCGTCGCCTTCGACATGGATGGTGCCCGGGCTTTGATACTGCTGGCCCGGCTGCACGGTGAACGACTGCCAGCCGTCATGCTCGACCGTCACGCCGAAACGGCGCATCAGGTTCAGCGTGATCTCGATGTACGGCTTCGAGATCAGCTCGCCCGTGACGGCTATGGTCACTGCATGGTCGCGCGCCATCAGCGGCGCCACCATCAGCAGGGCCGTCAGGAACTGGCTCGACACATTGCCGCGCACGGCGATGCGCTGCGCGTGGATGTGGCCGCGGCGGATGCGCAGCGGCGGGAAGCCCTGCTCGCCCGTGTATTCGATCTGCGTGCCGACGGCATTCAGCGCGTCGACCAGGTCGCCGATGGGGCGCTCGTGCATGCGCGACACGCCGTGCAAGGTGTAGTCGCCGCCAATGACGGCCAGCGCCGCCGTCAGCGGGCGGATCGCCGTGCCGGCGTTCCCCATGAACAAGTCGGCCTCGTGGTGCGGAAAGACGCCGCCGCAGCCTTCCACATGGTGCACCTGGTGGGCAGAGGCGGGGTCGCCCGTCAATTCATCCTGCGTCCATTTGACGCCCAGCGAGGTCAGTGCCGTGAGCATGACGAAGGTGTCGTCGGAGGCGAGCAAGTCGATGATCTTTGTCGTGCCCCTGGCCAGCGCGGCCAGCAGCAGCACGCGGTTGGAAATGCTTTTCGAGCCGGGCAAACGCACCGTGCCTTCGGCGTGCATCACCGGCGTCAAATCGATATGGTGGGGGTAGTGCTTGGTCTGGGTCATGCTGGAATCCTTGAGTATTTATTGTACGGGCGCGGGCGGAATTTCCGCCGTTTCAATCGCCTCGATCCATTGCTGCCGCGCGTGCTGGGCGTTCGCGTACACGCCTTCGATGGCGGCGCCGTCGTTGGCCGCCAGGTGGGCGCGCAAGGTCGTCAACTGCGCCAGATAGGCGTCCAGTTCGTGCAGCAGCGCCGGCTGGTTGGCCAGGCTGATATCGCGCCACATTTCCGGCGATGAGCCGGCGATGCGCGTAAAGTCGCGAAAGCCGCTGGCCGCATATTGAAACAGCAGGCCCGCGTGGGACTTTTTGGCGATGTCGTCGACCAGCGCAAAGGCCAGCAAATGCGGCAGATGGCTGACGGCGGCAAACACCTTGTCATGGTCTTCGGGCGTCAAGGTATGCAGGATGGCGCCACAGGCGCGCCACGCGGCCGCCACCCGCTCCACATCGGCGGCACTATTTTCCGCCAGCGGCGTGAGCACCACTTTCTTGCCTTGATACAGATCGATGATGGCCGCATCGGGGCCATTCGTCTCGCGCCCCGCGATCGGGTGGCCGGGCACGAATTGCCCCGCCTTGCCACCGAGCGCCGCGCGCGCGGCCGCCACCACGTCGCTTTTCGTGCTGCCCGCGTCGGTGACGATGGTGCCTGGCTGCAGGTGCGGCGCGATGGACGCCAGGATGGCGCCCGTCTGCGCCACGGGCGCGGCCAGCAGCACCAGGTCGGCGCCGGCCATGGCACTGGCCATGTCGCCGCCGATCTCGTCGATGATGCCCAGTTCGCGCGCACGCGACAGGGACGCCGGCGAGCGGCCCATGCCGACCACGGTGCCGACAGCACCCGCGTGTTTCAGGGCGCGCGCAAACGAGCCGCCGATCAGGCCTACGCCGAAGATGACGATTTTTTTCAGTGCAGGCGTCGTCATATCGTCAAGCCAGCGCTTTCGTCAGCGCGGCGATGAAGATGGCGTTTTCCTGCGGCAGGCCGATGGAAATGCGCAGCCATTGCGGCAAGCCGTAGCTGCCGACAGGGCGCACGATCACGCCCTGTTTCAGCAGCGCCAGGTTCACGCGCGCACCCGCTTCATCATCGTCGCCCACTTTCACCAGCACGAAATTGCCGTGCGAGGGCACGAATTCCAGGCCCAGTTGCGTAAACGCTTCGATGAACTGCTGGTAGCCGGCCGCGTTATTGCGCGCGCTTTGCTCGAGGAAGGCCTTGTCGTTCAGGGCGGCAATCGCGGCCGCCTGCGCCAGCGAGTTGACGTTGAATGGCTGGCGGATGCGGTTCATCAGGTCCGTCAGCACCGGCTGGGCGATGGCGAAGCCGATGCGCAGGCCGGCCAGTCCGTACGCCTTCGACAGGGTGCGCGAGACCACCAGATTCGGATACTGGCGCACCCACGCCGTCGACTCGTACTGGTCGTCGGCCGAGAGGAATTCGTTGTAGGCTTCGTCCAGCACCACCACCACGTGCTGCGGCACTTTTTGCAGGAACGCTTCGAGCTGTGCGGCAGACAGGAAAGTACCGGTCGGGTTGTTCGGGTTGGCGATGAAGATCAATCGCGTGTCGTCGGCAATCGCCGCAGCCATGGCGTCCAGGTCATGGCCGTAGGCTTGCGCCGGCACGACGATGTGGCGAGCGCCCAGGCCTTGCGTGGCCAGCGCGTACACGGCAAACGAATACTGCGAGTACACCACGGATTGCCCATGCTGCACGAAGGCGTGCGCGGCAATTTCCAGGATGTCGTTGCTGCCGTTGCCCAGGGTGATCCAGTCGGCCGGCACGTCATAGCGCTTGGACAGCACGGCTTTCAAGTCAAAGCCGTTGGCGTCCGGGTAGCGGCCCAGGTCATCGATGGCGGCGATCATCGCCTGCTTGGCCGATTCCGGCATGCCGTACGGGTTTTCATTCGACGCCAGCTTGACGATGGCTGCCTCGTCGAGGCCGAATTCGCGCGCGACTTCCGCGATCGGTTTGCCGCTCTGGTAAGGGGCGATGGCGCGGACGTATTCTGGACCGATATTTTTAGACATGGTGCTCTTTAAAAAAATGGATGATTGTTAGAATAGCTACAACTTCACAAGCTGACCGGATACGACCCCAGTACCTTGAAAAACGCCGCATTGCTCTGCAGCTCGGCCAGCGCCTGGGCGACGGCCGCGTCATGCACATGGCCTTCCACATCGACATAGAAATAATACTCCCAGCTGCCCATGCGCGCCGGGCGCGACTCGAAGCGCGTCATCGACACGCCGTGCTTCGCCAGGGGTGCCAGCAGCTGGTACACGGCGCCCGCCTTGTTCGGCACGGCCAGCACCAGCGACGTCTGGTCCTTGCCCGACGGTGCCGTCTGCAAGGTGCCCACGACGGCGAAGCGCGTGCGGTTGTGCGGGTCGTCCTGGATATGGCCCTTGACCACGCCCAGCTTGTACTGCGCGCCCGCCAGTTCGCTGGCAATGGCAGCGACCGCCGGGTCCTCACCGGCCATGCGCGCCGCTTCGGCATTCGAGGCCACGGCGTGGCGCGCGATGTGCGGGTAATTCTGGTTCAGCCACACCTGGCATTGCGCCAGCGCCTGCGAATGGGCGCAGATGGAGGTGACGCCATCCATGTTGCCGCTTTTGCTCATCAGGCTGTGGTGCACTGCAATGGCCACCTCGCCGCTGATGATGAGGCTAGTCTGCAGCATCATGTCGAGCGTGCGGTTGACGGCGCCTTCCGAGGAATTCTCGATCGGCACCACGCCGAAGTCCGCCGTTCCAGCCTCGGCGGAGCGGAACACTTCATCGATGGACGCGCACGGCAAGCCTTCGACGGCGCTGCCGAACTGCTGATACACGGCCTGTTCGCTGAAGGTGCCGGCCGGGCCAAGGTACGCCACGGTGACGCGTTTTTCCAGCGAGCGGCAGGACGACATGATTTCGCGGAAGATGGTCTGCACTTCGCGGTCGCCCATGGGACCGGGATTGCGCTCGGCCACGCCGCGCAGCACCTGCGCTTCGCGCTCGGGGCGGAACACGGGCGCCTGCGTCTCGGCCTTCACATGGCCCACTTGCTGGGCGATTTGCGCACGGCGGTTCAGCAGCTCGAGGATTTGCGCGTCGATCGCATCGATCTGTTCGCGCAGCGGTTTCAATTTATCGGTCATGGTTGGTGTGTTTCGTCAGCTGTACTTCAATCATGGCCGCGCGGCCTGCGCCGGCGGCGGGCCGGCGCGGTCGTCTATGCGACTCAGCGTTCGGCAAACTCGTTCAAATAGGTGACCAGGGCTTGCACGCCCTCGATCGGCATCGCGTTATAGATCGATGCACGCATGCCGCCGACGGACTTGTGGCCCTTCAGTTGCAGCAGGCCGCGCTGCTTGGCGCCGGCCAGGAATGCGTCGTTCAAGCTTTCGTCGCGCAGATAGAACGGGATGGTCATGCGCGAGCGGTATTCCGGGGCGACCCGGTTCTGGTAGAAGTCGTCCACATCGAGCGCCGCGTACAGCAGCGCCGCTTTGTCAATATTACGCTGTTCCATGGCTGCCACGCCACCTTGCCGTTTGAGCCACTGGAAAACCAGGCCGGCAATATAGATGCCGTAGGTGGGCGGCGTGTTGTACATCGATTCATGTTCGGCCACGATGCTCCAGTCGAACGCGGACGGGCAGATAGTCAGGGCCTTGCCCAGCAAATCTTCGCGCACGATGACAAGCGTCAGGCCGGCCGGGCCGATATTCTTTTGCGCACCGCCAAAAATGACGCCATATTGCGATACGTCAATGACCCGCGACAAAATGTGCGAGGACATGTCGGCCACGATGGTGGTGCCTGCCGGCACGCCCGGCGCCTGCTGGAATTCCACGCCGTCGATGGTTTCGTTGGTACAGATGTGCAGGTAGGCGGCGCCCGGCGTCAGCTTCCACTCGGAGACCGGCGGCACGCTCGTGAAACGGGCGGCCTTGGACGACGCGGCCACGTTCACGTTGGCATACTTGGCCGCTTCCTGGATCGACTTGCCCGACCACGAACCCGTGTGCACGAAATCGATGGTGGCCGGCTGCTGCGCGGCCAGGCCCACCAGGTTCATGGGGATGATGGCGTTCTCGCCCAGGCCACCGCCCTGCAGGAACAGGATCTTGTAGTTCTCGGGCACGGCCAGCAGTTCGCGCAGGTCGGCCACTGCCTGCTTGTAGATGGAAATGAATTCGGGACCACGGTGGCTCATTTCCATCACCGACATGCCACTACCATGCCAGTCCTGCATTTCCGCGGCCGCTTGCGCCAGCACTTCCTTGGGCAGGACGGCGGGGCCGGCGGAGAAATTGTAGATATGGGTCACGATACGGTCCTTGGAAAAATGGAATTATTGGGGCGACTGCGTGGCCGCCCGCATGACCTGGTCAAGCACGGCATTCACGCGCGGGATCAGCACGCGCTGGCTGATGGCCATCGATTCGGCCGACAGTTGCGGCATGGTGGCCAGCATCTTGCGTCCCAGCGGCGTCTTGTAGAAGGCCGTCAGCTGCTCGACTTCCGGCACCGTGTAAAAGCGCGCGTACAGGGGCACCATTTCAGCGCTCAATTCGTCGATCAGGGTCGGGTCGGCCAGTACCTGCGTCAGGGTGGCGATGGCGACGGGGATTTCCTCCTCGGCGCTGGCCAGCGCGCGCGCCTTGCGCTGCTCGTCCAGGTTCGGGTTGCTGCTGATTTGCTGCTGCGCCGACTGGCGGATCATGGCCGGCACCGATTGCAGCATCTGGTCGAAGATGCTGCGCGTGAGCTGCGGGAACTGCATCGCGTCGAGCATGCGCCGCACGGCCACTTTCATGGCGGGGCTGGGCGCCACCTGGCGGGCAGGCGTGGCTTGCGCACTCTGGGCCAGGGCCGGCAGGGTCGCAAGGAAGGCCAGCGAAAACGCGGCGAAGAAGGTGGCGACGATTTTTCTCATGGCATGCGGGACTTTACAAAAGCGGGGAACTACCTGGGGGTACGCAGGCTGGCGCCGCGAGTGGCACGCCAACAGCAATTGGGGCTCCCGAAAGAGCCCCAATCATCTTACTCCGGCTGGGCCGGATCGACAGGATCAACCGGGTCGGCGGCCGCCGGTGCGGCATCCGTGCCCGCCTCCGTCGTCAGCTCGACTTCGTCGATATCCGTTTCCACCACGCGCTGCAGGCCGGACAGCTTGGTGCCGTCTTCCACGGCGATCAGGGTCACGCCCTGCGTCGCGCGGCCCATTTCGCGGATTTCCGACACGCGGGTACGGATCAACACGCCACCGGTGGTGATCAGCATGATTTCATCGCTGGTATCAACCAGGGTCGCGGCAACCACTCTACCGTTGCGCTCGCTGGTCTGGATGGCGATCATGCCTTTCGTGCCACGGCCATGGCGCGTGTACTCGGTGATCGGCGTGCGCTTGCCGTAGCCGTTTTCCGTGGCCGTCAGCACCGACTGCTGCTCGTTCTCGGCCACCAGCAGGGCGATCACGTGCTGGCCTTCTTCCAGATTCATGCCGCGCACGCCGCGCGCCGTGCGGCCCATCGGACGCACATCGTTTTCGTCGAATCGCACTGCCTTGCCCGAATCGGAGAACAGCATCACGTCGTGCTGGCCGTCGGTCAGCGCCGCGCCGATCAGGAAGTCGCCGTCGTCCAGGTCGACCGCGATGATGCCGGCCTTGCGTGGATTGCTGAAGTCCTTCAGCGGCGTCTTCTTGACGGTGCCGAGGCTGGTCGACATGAACACGTAATGGTCTTCCGGGAACGTGCGGTTCTCGCCCGACAGCGGCAGGATCACAGTGATCTTTTCGTTGTCCTGCAGCGGGAACATGTTGACGATCGGCTTGCCGCGCGAATTGCGCGAGCCTTGCGGCACTTCCCACACCTTCAGCCAGTACATGCGACCACGATCCGAGAAGCACAGGATGTAGTCGTGCGTGTTGGCGATGAAAAGCTGGTCGATCCAGTCTTCCTCTTTGGTCGCCATGGCTTGCTTGCCGCGTCCGCCGCGCTTCTGCGCGCGGTATTCGGAAATCGGCTGCGCCTTCATGTAACCGGTGTGCGACAGGGTCACGACCATGTCTTGCGGCGTGATCAGGTCTTCCGTTTCCAGGTCGGTCGCATTGAGCTCGATCTGCGAGCGGCGCACGTCCTTGTTGCCAGCGCCGTATTCGTTTTTCGCCGCCGTCATTTCATCGGTGATGATGACGGTGACGCGTTCCGGCTTGGCCAGGATGTCGAGCAAGTCGGCGATATGTTCCATCACGTCCTTGTACTCGTTGACGATCTTGTCCTGCTCCAGGCCGGTCAGGCGTTGCAAACGCATTTGCAAGATTTCCTGCGCCTGGTCGTCCGACAGCTTGTACAGGCCATCCGTTTGCATGCCGTAGTGTTTCGGCAGGTTTTCCGGACGGTAGGCATCAATGCCGCCTGGCGTCGTGCCGTCGCCCGTGCGGGCCAGCATTTCGCGCACGACGGACGAATCCCAAGCCTTGGCCATCAGCTCGACCTTGGCGATCGGCGGCGTCGGCGCGGCCTTGATGATGGCGATGAAGTCATCGATGTTGGCCAGCGCGACAGCCAGGCCTTCGAGCACGTGACCCCGCTCGCGCGCCTTGCGCAGTTCGAACACGGTGCGGCGCGTGACCACTTCGCGGCGGTGCGACAGGAAGCATTGCAGCATCTGCTTGAGGTTCAGCAGCTTCGGCTGGCCATCGACCAGGGCCACCATGTTCATGCCGAAGGTATCTTGCAACTGGGTCTGCTTGTACAGGTTGTTCAGCACCACTTCCGGCACTTCGCCCCGTTTCAGCTCGATCACCACGCGCATGCCCGACTTGTCGGATTCGTCGCGGATGTCGGAAATGCCGTCGAGCTTCTTGTCGCGCACGTTCTCGGCGATGCGTTCCAGCAAGGATTTCTTGTTGACCTGGAATGGCAGCTCGTCGACGATGATGGCGATGCGGCCGCCATCCTTGCCGTATTCTTCGAAGTGGGTCTTGGCGCGCATCACCACGCGGCCGCGGCCCGTGCGGTAGCCGTCGCGCACGCCCGACACGCCATAGATGATGCCGGCGGTAGGGAAATCGGGGGCGGGAATGATCTCGATCAATTCATCGATCGTGCAATCGGGGTTGCGCAGCACGTACAGCGCGCCATCGATGACTTCGGTGATGTTGTGTGGCGGAATGTTCGTCGCCATGCCGACCGCGATACCGGACGAGCCATTGATCAGCAGGTTCGGGATACGCGTCGGCAAGACCGTCGGTTCCTTTTCCTTGCCATCGTAGTTGGGCTGGAAGTCGACGGTGTCCTTGTCGATATCGGCCAGCAGTTCGCCGGCGATCTTGTCCAGGCGGCACTCGGTGTAACGCATCGCCGCGGCGCCATCGCCGTCGACGGAACCGAAGTTGCCCTGGCCATCGACGAGCATGTAGCGCAGCGAAAAATCTTGCGCCATGCGCACCAGTGTGTCGTAGATCGAGGCATCGCCGTGGGGATGGTATTTACCCATGGTTTCGCCGACCACGCGGGCGCACTTGACGTAAGGGCGGTTCCACACGTTATTCATTTCATGCATCGCGAACAAGACGCGGCGGTGCACTGGCTTCAAGCCATCACGCGCATCGGGCAAGGCGCGACCGACGATCACGCTCATGGCGTAATCGAGGTAGCTCTTGCGCATCTCTTCTTCGAGGGAAATAGGAATTGTTTCTTTTGCGAATTGATCCATTGGCGGTTCGACTGATCTCAGGCTGTGGTTAACTTATCTGTTACGCAATGTATGACGCAATACTGCATATCCTAGGCGGCTGTCGTCGTGGACGCCGCACCGCGCGCTGCTGGCGCGGCCCGGCTTCCATGTCGCAGAGTGCCCGAGCAAATCGGCGAACTGGCGACACGACCAGCACGCGTACCGCAGGGGTAGGTCCTGGCCATGCAGTGCCGCCGTGGGCATTTGCTCGACACTCTTAACAGTCAAGCGCACGATTTTAGCATGCGCGCCCAGCTACCTGTACAAATTGGCCATGCCGACAATATTGCCAGTTTGCACCAGGGCCGTGCACGCCGGCTTGTCGATAATGCACAATGGCAATACCAGTTCAATACGCCTGCCCTTCAAAGTGGCAAAAAAAGCGATCAATTGTTACAGATGCGTTACAAATGGGCATTTTCGTTGCGCAAAAACAACGCGCGGTCTAAAATCAGGCAAGCTTTGATTTAACCACGGTCGTGCGCCCCTGATGCGTGTGGCAAAATGACTGAGAAGTTAATTGCTAGTTTCGCAATCTGAAACGAGCGCATATGGTCTACATGATAAAATCTTGGCACGTAGCACCAGTAGCGCAGTGTTGTTCTGCGGATATCACCCCCCGAAAGGAAAAAAGAATGAATAAATTTGTAACGCTGTTTTTCGCTGCATCCGCAGTGATTGCTGGCTCGGCTTCGGCCCAAACCCCAACCTCCCCACCATTCGCGCCAGTTACCACTGACATCCAAGCACCAAGCCCAAAAAGCGCTTACGTGCAAGATGCCCGCGGCGTGATCGTGCGCGATCCATTCGGTCTGTGCTGGCGCACCGGCTACTGGACACCTGCTGACGCGGTGCCAGGTTGCGACGTGCCACTGTGCGTAGAGCCAGAAACCCTGCAAGACGGCAAATGCGTGGCTCCACCAGCGCCAGTCGTACCAGCACCGGCACCAGTCGTTGTCGTACCAGTACCAGTCGTCGTTGCTCCTACCTCGGAAAAAGTCAGCTTCGCTGCTGATGCATTCTTCGATTTCGACAAAGCTACGCTGAAGCCAGAAGGCAAAGCCAAGCTGGACGAACTGACCGCACAACTGGGCGGCATCAACCTGGAAGTCATCATCGCTGTGGGTCACACTGACTCCGTCGGCACCGATGCTTACAACCAAAAACTGTCGGTACGTCGTGCTGATGCTGTCAAAGCCTACCTGGTCACCAAAGGCGTTGAAAGCAACCGCGTGTACACCGAAGGCAAAGGCGAGAAACAACCTGTTGCTGATAACAAAACTGCCGAAGGCCGTGCGAAAAACCGTCGCGTGGAAATCGAAGTTGTTGGTACCCGCAACAAGTAATAGCTGAGCCCCTGGACTTGCCGCAAGTCATCGCGCAAGTCAAGGACAGCATGAAAAACCCCGCCAAGGCGGGGTTTTTTTTCGTCCGTGGCTGCCCAATTGTAAAATTGCCGCTATTATTCGACCTATGAACGCCGACCCTCTCGAAATCCAAAAATTCAGTGAGCTGGCCCACCGCTGGTGGGACCCCACTTCCGAGTTTCGTCCCTTGCACGAAATTAACCCCCTGCGCCTGGAATGGATCAACGCGAAAGTGCCGCTGGCCGGCAAGCGCGTGATCGACATCGGCTGCGGCGGCGGCATCCTGGCCGAATCGATGGCCCGCAAGGGTGCCGACGTGACGGGCATCGACCTGTCCGACAAGGCCTTGAAAGTGGCCGACCTGCATAGCCTGGAATCGGGCGCCAAGGTACGCTACAAGCTGATCGCCGCCGAAGCCATGGCCGAGGAAGAGCCGGGCCAGTACGACGTCGTGACCTGCATGGAAATGCTCGAGCACGTTCCGGACCCCGCCGCCATCGTCAAGGCCTGCGCCACCCTGGTCAAGCCGGGCGGCCACATCTTCCTGTCGACCCTGAACCGCAACCCGAAAGCGTATCTGTTCGCCATCCTGGGCGCCGAATACCTGCTGCGTTTGCTGCCGAAAGGCACGCACGACTATGACAAGTTCATCACCCCGGCCGAACTGTCGCAATATGCGCGCAGCGCCGGCCTGGACGTCCACAGCATGCGCGGCATGGGCTACAATCCGCTGACCAAGATTTACTCACTTAATAGCGATGCCAGCGTCAATTATCTGGTGGCCTGCACCCGGCCGCTGTAACCATCACGCACAATAAAGGCGGCTGCGGCCGCCATTTTTCGTTCCTACTTGACACACTTTGCCCGCCATGATCACAGACCATCTGCCAGCCCCGCGCGCCATCCTGTTCGACCTCGACGGCACCCTGGCCGACACCGCGCCCGACCTGGCAGCGGCCATCAACCTGCTGCGGGCGCGCGCCGGCCTGGCGCCGACCCCATATGAAATCCTGCGCCCTACGGCCTCGGCCGGTGCGCGCGGCATGATAGGTGCGTCGTATGGCATCGGCCCAGGCGAAAGCGGCTACGAAGCCCTGAAAGACGGCTTCCTGAACAATTACGAAGCGGCCCTGGCCGTGGAAAGCCGTTTATTTGACGGCATCCCCGCCATGCTCGACGGCTTGCAAGCGCTGGGCCTGGCCTGGGGCGTGGTCACCAACAAGGCGGCCCGCTTCACCGACCCGCTGGTGGGCCAGATCGGCCTGGGCGCGGCCGGCTGCGTGATTTCGGGTGACACCATGGCGCACCCGAAACCGCACCCCGCCCCCTTGCTGGAAGCGGCGCGCCGCCTGGCATTGCAGCCAGAGGAATGCTGGTACGTGGGCGACGACCTGCGCGACATCCAGGCCGGCCGCGCCGCCGGCATGCGCACGGTCGCCTGCGCCTGGGGCTACTGCGGCCCCATCGAACCGCAACACTGGAATGCCGACCATTTGCTGGACACGCCACTGACCCTGCTGGAGCTGGTCAGCGCGGTGGTGAAGGCGGCGCAGGCACGGCAGCTGGCGGCTTGATGACTTGAAACTGCGTCTGCCTGGCCTTATATCCATTACTGCGAATGCATCATGCAAGAGTGTGAAGATTGCGCTACAATGAAGGTTCTGTGGGGACGACCTGGTTTCGACGTGGGTTGCAAAGCAGCGCAGGGCATACCGAGGGCGGGCTACCTCGTAAATACAACCTGAAAAAACTTAACTGCAAACGATAACTCGTACGCACTGGCAGCTTAATCGCTGTTAGCTCTAGAACACCTCGTCCCTGGGGTGGGCCGTCAAAAGCTCTAGAGTCATTTACAGGGACTCGTCTGATGCTGGGTTACTTAGCGTCCGACTAAATAATAGGTAACTCGCTTGCCCATAACGTGCACATCCGTGCTGGCTGAGTTAAATTAAATGATAGTGCTAAGTATGTAGAACTGTCTGTAGAGTGCTTGCGGACGCGGGTTCGATTCCCGCCGTCTCCACCACTGAATTGTTTAGAATCAAGTAGTAGCAAGAAGAAGGCTGTCATTATTTGGGTTGTTTTTGGGCTGTTTTAGCCTAGGAATGACAACAAAATGACAGCTTTTTTTTCGCCTAACTGCTTAAATCCGCTTAGCGGCTGAACAATCTCCTTTTGTTTTGGTGTGCACGCCAACCGGCGGCGGGGGTTTTCACGGCTTAATGCCGGCGAGCGAACGATCTCGATTAGATACTGATGAAATTATGCGTCGACAGCGGCCCGAAGGGCAGCGAGGCCAACGGTCCACCGACGTCCAGCGCGCCGAGGTCAATCGGGAAGAATCCGGCAACTTCCATGATACCGCGCACCTCGGCCTTTGCGGCAGCGTCATCGCCAGAGTAAAACAATACGCGTTTGCCACCTGCCGTCTCCGGCTCCTTCAGCACATTGACGTCGTTATGATTGAATGCTTTGACGACCCGTGCACCAGGAACGAATTGCTGGATGATCTGGCTTGAATGCTTTCCGCCAAGATCGACCGCCTTGATCCCATATGCGGCGAGAGGATTGCTTACGTCGTTCGCATCCGGCGACGTTGCTGGATCGAAGAACTCCACAGGGTTAGTGCCGTCGATCACGATGCGACCGCTCCACGCCGGCAGGCTACCCAGTACTTTCTCTGCATCGACCCAGCGGACCGCAACTAGCACCATATCAGCGCTTGCGGCCTCTTCCACTGTGCCGGCCTTAATAGATGGCCCCAGTTCTTCAACCAAGTCAGCCAGCGAGGCTGGTCCACGGCTGTTGGAGATGGTGGCCGATATCCCTTTTTTTGCAAGAATGCGAGCGAAGTTGGAGCCGAGGGCGCCCGAGCCAATGATGCCGATAGTCATGATTTCTCCTTTGAAATTAAGTGAATAAACTGTTTGCTGAGTTGAATTTTAGGGCCTTGGTGTTTATTGCGTTAGTATCAATCAACTATAATCAGTTTCAATTAATACTTGAAGGTGAAATCGTGGAAACTCTCGCCAATCTGGAGTCATTCGTCCGCAGTGCCGAGAGCGGTAGCTTTTCTGCTGCAGCACGTCGGCTGGGCCTGACACCAGCAGCAGTGAGTCGGAACGTCGCGCTTCTTGAACGGAACCTTGGCGTACGACTTTTCCAGCGTAGCACCCGTGGCCTGACGCTAAGTGAAGCGGGTGAACGTTTTCGGCAATCAGTACAGATTGGTCTCGACAGCATCCAGGGCGCAATTGCCGACATCAAGGTCAATGCCGGGCAACCGACTGGCGTGTTGAAGTTGAGCGCGGCACCTGGATTTGGCATGGATTATCTGTTACCCCTCATGCCGGCGTTTCTCGAAAGATATCCGGGAGTAACTCCCGATTGGGTTTTCGATAGCCGTCCGCTGGACCTGATCGCAGGCGGCTTTGATGCGGCGGTCGGTGCTGGTTTTGAGCTACCGCCCGGTATGGTGGCGCGCGAATTGGCGCGAATACATTTGATTGCAGTGGCATCGCCTGCGCTATTACAGGGCAAGCGTCGTCCCAAAGATCCAGCCGGACTTGCCGAATTACCCAGTGTTGTGATGCGCTCTCCATTGACTGGTCGCGTGCGGATTCAGGTCATGCGCAATAACGCAGGAGTCGAAGTCACAGCAAAACAGCAGGCGGTTATGCTGGTTAACGATCCGGATGCACTCAGCCGAGCCGTGGTGCTGGGCCTTGGCGTCGGATTGATACCAGTTCCCCACGCTGCTCCACATCTGGAAAGTGGTGCGCTGGTACGATTGCTGCCGAACTGGTATGGTGATGTGGGGGCGATCTCGTTGTATTTCACCAGTCAGAAACTGTTGCCGGCGAAGACGCGCGCCTTTGTCGATTTTGTTGTCGAGGCATTTCATGTCCAGAAGCTGCCGCAAGTCCTCTCTGCTAAATAGCGCACCTTTGATATCAGACCACTGTCGTCGAACCGAAGCCTGGTTACCTACACAGACATCGATGCATGCCCAAGAACGCGCCAAAGCGCAGCATAGCGCGAAAATAACGCCGTTCCGACATCGCCACACCACCCGCACGAAAAAGCGCTCAAAGTGCGTCAAAATGCGTCAAATCGCATGCCCCCTCTTTGCCCCGCCGCGCCAGTCCTCATGCGCCTTCGGCCATGGCGCAAATTTGAGTCAAAAGAGACCTATATAGCGGGCAGGTGTGGAGGGGGGACAACTGCGCGCGCCGGGCCGAAATGGGCCTTTTTCTTGCATCCATAGCAACTTCATTCGTCGGGACGTGAAAAAGCCGCCTCGGGAGCGGCCTGTGCGGTGGCTGGGGCGCTCCGGCGCGGCTGGGCTGTCGCGGCCCTGTCCTACCGGCTATCGCGGCGTGGCGGTCATTCTGGTCGACCGGCGCGGGCCTTGGCCGCCTGCTCTTTCTCGTAGTCGTCGCGGCAGTCCACATCGCAGAACAGCAGCGCGGACGCCAGCGCCTCGTCGCAATAATGACAGCAGCCATGCGCCACCAGGGCGGGCCGGCGGCGCACGGCAGCCAGGCCGCGCGCCACCTCCGCGAAGATGATCTTGTCGGTGTTGTCTACGTGGTCGCTCATTGCGCGCCCTCCCCGCCTGTGGCCAGGTCATACGGGGCGAAGCGCACCACTTCCACACCGGCCCACTCGTTGATCGCTTCGAACTGCGCCTGCAGCGGCACCAGCTCGTTACGCGCGAAGACGCGCGCGGCCGGTTCCACCGCGCCGAAGCCGCCGGCATTGTTCGGCAGGATGCCCATCAACTGCGGCGGCACACGGTGCGCGGCCAGCTGGTCGTCGCGCGTGACGCTCTTGATGTTGAAAAACTCGTCCTTGGCGGCCACGTCCGACACCGGCAGAATCTGGATGCCATCCTTCTTGCCGTTCGGCGCGTACATGAACAGGTTGCGGAAGTTGCCCGGCCCCTTGCGGTTGCGCATGGCCTGGCGCAGGTTGTCCACGTCTTGCGTGTTCGCTGCGGCGTCCGTCATGTAAAACACGAAACCGGCGTGCGAACCGTTCTTGTAATACTTGCGGCGAAACAGGGTGGCCGCCTCGTTGAGCCAGGCCGATTGCAGCGCGCTCAGGTACTGCGGCACGCCGTACAGCTCCTGGTTCACGTCAGGTTCCATCAGGTGAAACACGCGGCCCTTGTCGAATTCATGCACGGCCTGGTAGCCGTTCACGAAAAAGTAGGTATCCAGATCGACGCCGCGCCGCATGTACTTGGCCAGCGCATGCTGGTAGACGGCAGTGGCAACGGTTATGCGCGTCACATGGATTCGACCGCGTGCGGTGCAAAGTTGCTGTCAGGTCAAATCACGACGACCTGGTCGAACGAATCGTCAATCGGAGATCCTGCTGCCGACGACAAGGCCGAGGCCTTAAGCAACACAGCCCTGATCGCATCGAGCACGACTTCGGGTATATGTCTTGACTGCTTGCTCAAGGCCGCGACTTTCGGCAGTGCGACCGTGGTGCGCGAGTGACGGCGCCTATCGATGTGGTAACGCGCCTGGTGCAGCTACACTTGACCACGCCTGCGTTGAGGCTTTATGCCTTAGTCGATGGCGCGCAATATCGCGTACAACTCGGCACGTCCTTGACGACGCGCGAGGGTTGCCATTCCCTGTTCACTGGCACTCCGGACGCGGCCTTGGCCCATGCCGGGCCATGGTTGGTCGACGCAGAACAAGCCGGTGACGCTTTAATTGAAGCATTGGCGTCATTGGAACAAGCGCTCCCCGCCGTCACCTGGCTGATCGCACCGCAAAACATCGCCGGTCTGGCGCAGCTGTTGCAGTTGAACCTCGACACGGTATTGCCAGACGGGCGCACCGCGCTGCTGCGCTTTTGGGATCCGCGTGTACTGGTCAGCTTGGCCGAAGTGCTGGATCCTGAACAGCGTGAAAATTTTTTTGGTTACATTCATGAATGGCATCTGCTACACCGGGGCCAACGGACATGGATCGGTAGGCGGCATGCTCAAGCTCAGTGAAGCCCAGTGGGAAGAACTCGAAGCGCGCGACACACACCAGTTCGTCATCGCAGTGTGCGCCCAGTTCATAGGCAACCGTCCCGACATGCAGGACCGGCTTAGTCGCGCTGCAGTGCAAGACCGCATGCAGGCAGCGCATGACTACGCGCTTCGTATCGGCTTCACGTCCGCGCCGCACATTGTGCGCCTGATGTACCTGGCGGCAGATGCGCCCGGCATATATGACGACCAGCTGTTCGATTCTCACCTGCGCAAGCCCGGCGCCAGGCCGGAACAACGGCTCGACGACATGCTTGCGGTATTGCACAAGAAACTCGAAAGGACGTACTGATGGGAGCTCTGGCCATAACGGCAATTGAGGCAGTGGCGGCCCGCGTTCTCGTTGTGCTCGGCGTCGGCGCAGTGGCCGGTGCTGCTGGCGAGCAGGCGCGCGAGCGCCAGAAAGAAGCTGATAAGGCCACGACCACACCGATCGCGCGTACAGATGCACAAACTAACACGACCAAGGAGAAATGCAAGAAATGTCCTCCGGATACGGGCACGCCTTTCAACCGACCCACGGCGGGATGGTCTAAAACGGCAATTGCTTACCAGCAACGCATCGCCGGTTTGCCGGTCGGACCGGGCTTTATTACCGAATGGATGTTCAATGGCGTGACATTTGACGGTTTTGATTCCAGTCAGTGTCTCCTCAAGGAAGCCAAAGCGAAGTATGATCAATTTTTTGACGATGCTGGCGATCCGCAAGAGTGGTGGAACGGTGATGGGGCGCTGTTGGCTGAGGCATCCAGACAATCTGGCGTCGCAAAGCCGATGCCACCAGTTCAACTCCGCTGGTACTTCATGCAATCTAAGAGTTATCGGTTTTTCTCAAAAGCGCTCGTGGTAATGCGCCTTCCAATCGAAACGGTATTCAATCCATGAAACGTCCCTACGAATTTACCGCAATATTCCGTCACGCCGGCGGGCTTGACGTCAAGACGATGCTGGGTGAGCTACAAGGACTTGTTCCTGATCTGCTAGCATGTTCACCGATATTAAATGGCTGGTTTCTTAAAGGGAACAAAAAAGCGGAAGCAGTTCTTTACGAAGTCTTTGACCACGATGGCCCCACCACAGCCGCCATTGCGGTGTTGACCGAGTCGTTGAAACACGATGTGGATCCGCGCATCGTCAGCATGTGGAATGGTCGCGACGGCAGCGAAGGCGCGTCGGTTCAATACGTTGGACGCGTTATGCCGGAAACAAGCATGATGGTGCTGCGTGCCAAGCCAGGCGCGTTCGCGCAAGATTGGCAACTCGTCACAGAGCTTGTTCATAAGTCCGTAGCAATCTGGCATCCCACCGTCGTGACGGTTGAATCGGCCGGCTACTTTGACAAAAAGGTTTTCAAAGACCGTCCAGGAATCGGCTGGATGCTGTATCTGCCAAGGGTACTCAACGTTCAGCAAGTACCCGAGGCTCGCGCACTGGTGCCGGTGCTGGGGACCGACAACCAGCAGATTGGCACGATCATCGTCAGTGTCATCGACGCGCCTTTCTCTGACGAGAATCCGGAGCATGTCAAGATAGCCAATGCCATTGAAATCCGATTGGTCGATCAGGACTTGCTGCCTCGATACGCAGACCTTTGAACGACATCGACCTTCGCGCCAGATTGTCATAGGCGGACCAGAACTATCTACGCGAGATGACCCATCACTGCGGCGAGCACACCGCTGGTCGCCGCGCAGAACCGTTCGACGCTGGCCAGTGTGTCTGACGGCGGTGAGGCCTCGCCGGTCAATCAGCAACAGGGAAGGAGGCGGCACCAAGGGGCTGAACGAGTACCAAGTCGGGGGACTCGATACCGGCCAGATGATCCACCAGTCGCTTTAACTGGCGAAATAGCACATCGAATGAGTTTTTCCTTCCGTGATAATCCTACTTATCACTCTTCGATTTATGGTGATATTCAGCGTGGAACAGGTTTAAGATGAGTGTGAAAGTACTGCTGGGCTGTCAGTGAATAATAAAGTCTGACAAAAGATAATAAAGTTTGACAAACTCTTCTACTTATCGAGAACATGACTTCGATTGATTACTTAGATGGCGTGCTGCATGCGTGTGTCCGAGAGCAGGATGCCACCCGGACGCCGGCCGGACAGGCGGCCTCCTTCGACGTCCTAATGGACCGCGCATTCGAGCGCCGACACTCGGATCTCTGCACTCACTTGACGGCGACACGGACTCGGTCAAAGAACGCTCACACGGAGGTTGATCGATTATCCAGGACGGGACTTCTCGACCGCTTTATCGCCGGCACTTCGTTGCGGGGGGCCAAGGCAGAGCTTGCGCAGAGGCAACGTGAGGAAGCGGACGCCGGTAGCCGCCGAGTAGGGAGAACCAGTGAAAGTCTTACCTCCAACAGTACCGCCTGTCATTTGAATTACGCACGGATAGTCTGTCGCCTTGAGAGAAGCAGTCCAGGTGCCAGCAGCTTCAGTGACGGCGGCAAGTCTGCTAGCCCTGATCGCTTGGCTGAAAGTGCATCAGCTCGACCTGATGGCGAATGAGGAAACGCGCAAGCATGGCATCGCCTTCGAGGTCGATTTTAATAACCACGAAACGGTCGACATTTCCATCAAGCTGGACCTGACCGAGCGCGTGGCCGTCAAGGCCGGCGAAGCGGGCCGCCTCGACATCAAGCACCTGGCCGAGATACAGCACATGCCCGCCTACGCGGACGAGTTCTGGAAACTGTATGACGGCGAGACGCTGCTGGCGGAATGGCGCACGCCCGAGGCGACAGCATGAGCGACAACCTGCGCGCGCTGGAAGCCTGGGCCGGCGCCCTGCTGGCCAAGCTGCAGCCTGCCCAGCGCCGCGCCATCAATCACAAAGTGGCCATCGACCTGCGGCGCAGTCAGGCGCAGCGCATCAAGGCGCAGCAGGGCCCGGACGGCGCGGCCTATCCGGCGCGCAAGCGGCGCAAGGAATTCAAGGGGAAGAATGGACGGATCAAGCGGCAGAAGGCGGCCATGTTCGCCAAGATTCGCACCGCCAAACACCTGAAAGTAAAGGCGACCGGCGACCAGATTGAGGTCGGGTTCTTTGGGTGGGTGGCGCGCGTAGCGCATGTGCATCAATTTGGCCGGCAAGACCGCGTGTCAAAAAAAGGACAGGCATACAAATACCTGGAGCGGCCGTTGCTGGGCTTGAGTGAGCCGAATCGGACGTTGATACGCGAATCGTTGCTACGTCACATGGAAAAAAACTAAGATACTTCAATGCAACTTCAACTGACATTAGTTGTTAAATGAGTTAGAGTCGCATGATACCCACCGCAACCGGCCAAGAGCGGTCTCTCGGAAAACAGAGGTTTTCCGATGTTATCGTGGCAGAAGCCAATCGGGCATGTGTAGACAGTGGAAATACGCAAGGCAAACCACGTGGGATTGCTGAAGCACCTGCAAGCGCAAGCGGTGGGCACATAGATCTATGGAACGAGTCACGGCTCACGAATAACGGCCTAACCGGAACGTTGGAGACATTTGCACGGTTCACCCTGGGAATCAATAACCCTTGGATACCGGTTTACTCCGATCTTCGGAACTCGAAATTAATCCTTTTCTTCGAGGTCAAGTGATGGTGAAAAAGATTGCTTTTATTGTCCTCGGGTTCTTGGTTGGCATCGCCTTCGATATGGTGCCTCATGCGTTTGAGGTCGTCGCAAAGACCAACGTTTGTCGCGAATCATGCTCCAACTTACTAAAAGTCGTGTCATACGTCATCTATGCGATCTTGCCAATAGCATGGGGCGGGCTCTTGGGGATAGTGATTGGAAAGCATCACGCAAAACGAATACTGCTCACCAGTGCGCTATTCTCTTTAGTTATCATGGCAGTATTAACTTGGTTTCTCTACAAGCAACAACATCCATGATTTTCAACCTCGCTAGACGTCAACGTTAAGTCAAACTTCAACTACTCCATGGTCCGCTATGGGGTACGGAAGCGGCCACCTGCAACATCGCCCACGACTTGGGAAATATAAGTTTATGCCTCACGGTCTGCCATAGTCGCTAAGCCACATATCAACCCGCCCCCGCGTGCATCCGCACGCGCACTTCGGCAACATGCACTGCATGAACGCCGAGACTATCGGATTACCACCTGGCCCAACCGCCTGGATGTTGTTCGGGGTCGCGTGCCTGATCAGTGGGTTGCTTTACGCCTGGGCACGTGGGCACCGGGTAGGAAACTGGACTTTATGGCTCGTAACCGGCACATTTGTGTTCTTCATCCCCGCTTTAGACTACTGGTCACTAGACACGGTGAGCAAGATGGCTGTCGTTTCAAGCTGGGAACATAGAGAACTTACACATGCTTGGTATGGCACAAAATGGGCGCAGGCAATAATGTTCATGTCCCTATTCGGTATTGCCGCATTCGCTCAATATCGTGACAGCGACTAACAAGATTACTTTCGTTCCGGAGCACGAGCTGTCTACAGCCTGGCTGTACTTCGTCTTTTTTCATTGAGGCAACTGTCATCAACAAAGACAGATTGTCAGTATTTTGACAGTGAAACCGTTAAGACAGCCAAGAAACCAAGGCTTACGGTAGGTTCGATTCCCGCCGTCTCCACCACTGAATAAATAGAAGGGCTTCCCCGTTTTGGCGGGGAGGCCCTTTTTATTTATTCCATGCATGCAGAACGCGGGCGTCGAATCCGCGTCCGGTAAGGGCGGGGGGGTTTTGCGGGACTTCGGCGAGCACAGCTCGGCGCCGCAAAACCGGGTTGCGCTTGCAAGCGCAATCCTCTCCGATTCGTCTAACCAGGTTTTGCGCCGCAGGCGGTTTTTCCTAACGACAACATCAGCCGCTCAGGTCGTGTACGAATGGCGGACCTGAATCGCCACGCACGCCGTCGATGATTTCCTGGGAAAATCCTTCTCGTTCCAGGTCGTCGAAGGTGACTTTGCAATCGCTATCTTCCGCCACATCATGCAACACGGCAACGATCTGCTGGGCGCCGGGGCGACGCGCAACATGACGCGCAAGGGGTGCAGAATGTATGGCGCGCCGCCCTTGTCCGTCTGGCCGGCATGGGTAACTGCTCCGATTTCAATCGCGCGCTCTAGGGTGGCGCGTCTTGCCGGTTCACTACACTTTGATTGCTGACCCCGTTGCGCGCCAGCCGCGGCGCTGCAAATGACAAACGCTGGAGCACAGCAAGGCTGGCAACAATAAATTGAGGATCGGTATGAGCATCAGCAAACACAGCAGCAGGCCCAAGGCAAAAATTACCGGGCGCTGTTCGCGGCGCAACGCCGTTTGCTGTTCCACGCTGAGCACCTCTTCGGCCGCCGCGCCGTAGATCATCTGGACGTTCCAGGCCAGCAAGTACGAGATCAGCACGCACATGGCCCACACGGGGATCAGCAGGGACAGCAGCAGCAACAGACGCCGCCGCCAGGCGGGGCGCGCGGCGGGCAGCGCCAGGCCTGCCGGCGGCTGCCAGCGGACATAGCGGCGCGCCGCCACGGTCCTGGCCCGTTCCAGCAAGAGCCAGCGCAGCGGCAAGCGCGCCGTGCCGATGGCGCCGACGATAAAAACGATGACATAGAACAAGGCGGCCAGCGCCAGCAACGCCAGGGCGATCTGGCCGATCGACAGCAGGGCTTTGGCGGCGCTACCCAGGCTGCCGGCGATATTGCCCATCTGCGAGAGCGTGGCAGGCCCGTTGGCCAGTGTCCCGACGCCATCCATCACGCCCAGGCCCAGCAAGCCGGTGACCGATACCAGCGCCAGCATGGCGCTCAGTTCGACAAAAAAACGGCCGAAACAGCTATACAGCCCCAGCCACAGCGCCACAACCGCCATGCACCACAGCGCGGAGCGCCACCACAGGCCCGCATGGCGCGCATCGCGCAGTCCCAAACCGATGCACGTCAAGGCTTCGCGCCAGGCCAGTAGCCAGGTTTGCAATGTTTGTGTCACGCTCGGACGTACTCCGCAATGAAGGGGCGGACACGTCGATCCGTATGTTGCCGATTGTACATGGGCAAGGCTGGCACACGCGCCCCCCAGGACGCAGGGCAAAGCTTACGCCGGCCCTCGCCATTCAAAAATTGCTATCGAAATGCAAAAGCAGTCGCAAGCTGCTCGGCACTTTCGCAAGCAGATTCATAACAGACCTGGTTTCTCCCGGATGCCTTGGCCTTGTACAAGGCCTTATCAGCGAGCTCAACCAGTTCCACTGCCTGATTTTTCAGATGCACCGGCACAAAAGCCGCCACGCCGATACTCACTGTCACGACACCAAGAGGATTGCCGGTATGGGCAATGACCATGGATTGCACGGCATCGCGCAAACCTTCCGCCACCGCCAATGTGCCGACCAGATCCGTACCAGGCAATAAAACCACCATTTCTTCGCCACCGTAGCGCGCCGCAAGGTCTCCTGGCCGGCGCATGCTGTAGGCCATCACCTTGCCAATTTTTCTCAGGCACTCATCACCGGCCACATGGCCATAGATATCGTTGTATTGCTTAAAGAAATCGACATCGATCATGACCAGTCCCAGAGCACTTTCTTCGCGCTGCGCACGGCTGAACTCGGCGCTTAGCGACTGATCGAAATGGCGCCGGTTCGCCAGGCCAGTCAAGCCGTCCTGATTGGCGAGGCGGGCCAGGGTTTCATTGATCAATTCCAGCTCGTTGCGCGCCTCCAGCAATCCCGCCTCGCTCTTGACCCGCAAATCGATTTGCCGCACCACGCGGTACCCGATGAACGCGATCAGCAGTACCAGCACGCCACCCACCATGTTTTGAATCACCGTATCGAACCACCACGAAGCGAGGACTTCATCCTGTGACAGCGCGGCCGAGACCACCAGCGGGTATTCCTCGATTCTTCGGTAGCTATTGATACGCATCACGCCATCGACTCCCGACCTGATCACGGCGGTGCCAACGGGACTTTTAGGCAAATAATCATGAAACACAGGGAATTGTGAAATATCGCGTCCCAGCAAACTCTCATCGAACGGCCGTCTCAATAAGAGTATGCCCGCTCCATTCGCAATGAAAATAGCGCCCTTTTCCCCTATAGAAAAACGTTCATAAAACAGCCTGAAATAATTCATATTGATGGTCGCCAGCACCACGCCGCCAAAACTTCCGTCAGGCATATTGATCCGCCGCGACACGGTAACTATCCAGTCCCCCGTCGATTTGCTGCGCAAGGGAGGACCGACATAAGGCCCTCGGCCAGCATGCGTTTGATGGTATTTGAAATAATCTCGATCAGAATTATTCAGATTGTTCAACAACGTTTTCTGAGAATTCACCAGCCAGCTGCCATCCTTGGCATAGATGAAGAGGCCGTGTAACTGGGGCAGCTCGGCGACGCGGGTGACCAGCAATTTATGAATACGGGCCAGTTCAAGATCGGAGACACCACCTATCTCCACGCGCTCCACCAGTCCGACCAGTACCGTATCAGCCTCTTTAATCGTGTCAGAGGCATGCTGGGCAACAGCCTGTGCCAAATTGGCGCTTTCACGCGCGGCTTCACTCAATTGCACTTCCCGCGCGCGCAAGGTCATCCATAACTGGATCGCCAGGAGGGACAGACACACCAGCACAACAAATGAAATGGCCAGCGGCAGCAAGGAAAAACCCCGGAAACCCGCTCCCGGCAGTCGTGGCGGCAGGCCGCGTAAGCTGGTCATGGATACACTCCCGGATTAATATCCGGCAAAGTGTGCACCAAATAGATGGCAACATATTCACCTATTGTCACAAACATGATATAAAAAAATACCACATTTGTTGGGCAACATGCCTTCGCCGTCATGACATCGAAGAATCCGGTGTCAGCTTGCCATTGTGTGCAATACGACCATTCCAGACGGACCGGCATGGGAAACAATTCAGCTCCACCATCCGTTTCAGCAAGAGCCCTCGCAACGTCCTGCACGCGCGCAATGCGCCATGCATCGCGTCAACGGCGTACACTGGCTCCTCTTCTATCAACGCATTGGTCCATCGTGAAACTATCGCGCTTTATTACCGACCATCTGGAGCAGATCCTGAAAGAGTGGGAACTCTTCGCCAGCTCGCTCCCCATTCCTGGCGCCGACATCTCGAAAGCAGAATTACGCGATCATGCAAAGCAGATGCTTGAAACCATCGTGCGCGACATGGACGTCATCGAAAACGCGGCGCAGCGAAAAAAGAAATCGATCACGGGCGTGTCAGAAATAACGGGCAAGGAAACCGCAGCCGCGACGCATGGTTTCCTGCGCCAGCAGATAGGCTTCACGCTGCCACAGCTGACGGCGGAATTTCGCGCAATGCGGGCCAGCGTTCTGCGACTGTGGATGGCACAGGTGTCAGTGGCGTCAAAAACGGCGACAGAAGACATCCTGCGCTTCAATGAAGCGATAGACAAGGCGTTGCAGGAGTCGGCCATACGCTATTCGCAGCAGAGCGACCGCACCCGCAATACCTTTCTCGCCATCCTCAGCCACGATCTGCGCAGTCCGCTGAGCACCATGACGATGGCCGGTGCGCTGCTGAGCAGGCCGAGCGCGAACTCATCTTCCACGGTAGAGATCGGTGCCCGGGTTGCCCGCAGTGCAGCCACCATGACGACCATGGTGAACGATCTGCTGGAATTTGCCAGGACGCAGCTGGGCGGACACATGCCCATCTCCTCCTCCTTGGGCGATCTCGGGGAAATCTGCAAGACGGCCGTCGAGGATGCCTCGGCCGCTCACCCGAAATGCAAGTTTGAACTGAGCACCAAGGGCGAGATGATCGGCGACTTCGATGCGCCCCGCCTGGCCCAGCTGTTTTCCAATTTGCTCAACAATGCTGCGCAATATCGCACCGACGACCAGCCGGTGACCATCACGGCCTGCGGCGATGACGATACGGCCGTGGTGCAAGTCAAGAATTTTGGCCGCCAGATCCCTGAGGCCTCGCTGAAGACCATTTTTGATCCCCTGGTACAGCTGGCCGTTTCTGACGAGCACAAGGCGCCGAATGCCACCAGCATCGGCTTGGGTCTGTTTATCGCGCGTGAAATCGCCTGCGCGCACGGCGGCACCATCGGCGCCGAGTCGAGCCTGGAACGCGGCACGGTGTTTACCGTGCGCCTGCCCAGGGTGTCGCTGAATGAAGGAGCGAACGGCGGCTAGGGGTGGATCCCGACAACAGACAGCATCTCCTGCTGGCGCCCCTGCCGGCACAGGCGCGCCCTACCTGCGGTTGAGCGGCACATACTCGCCCGGCAAGCTGGCCGCTTCCAGCGCATCGGCAAAGGCCAGCAAGAACTTCGCCGGGCCATGTTCCGACACCAGCAGGGAGGCCCCTTTGTGGCGCAGCAATTTCAAGACTTCCTGCTGATGCGCCTGGTATTCCTGCGAATGGCCGTAGAAGGTCTGATACATTTCCAGCGTTTCCATGGCTTTCGCGGCCAGGATGAATTCGGGTTTGTCCATCATATCTCCTCTTGATCAGCACGGAAACACAGAAGACGCATCATCCGTCTCCTCTGCGCACAGCCATCACCGTCGGCATGGCCGCACTTCCATCATACGCCTCAACGCCTAGACCCGGTAAGGGTCGCCCGACAGTATGCCCTGATACTGGCTGAGGGCTGCACCGATCTTCAAGCCGCCGGCGTCGATATCGTAGAAGCGGATATCCTTGCTGTGGCCGCTACCGCGCACCTTCACCACCGATACCACGCGCTTGAACTGGCCTTCGAGCTCGATGTAGCGCTGCATGACGATGGCGTCGGCCAGGAAAGCATTGCCGTAGGAACTGAAGCGCAGCATGGTGTACTGGTCTTCCAGCTCGGCCGTCATCAGCACCGACACGCCCATGTCCGTCAAGGCAGCTACCAGACGGTACAGCGATTCGCGGAAATCTTCGCGGAACATGGAGGCCAGCGCCATTTCAAAGCCGGACAGCGAATCGATGACCACGCGCTTGGCCTTCATGCGCGTGATCATGCTCACCAGGTCATGCAGGATTTCATCGAGCGACAAATCCAGGGTGCGCGTGTTGATCACGCCGATCTGGCCGGAACTGACGAGTTCACTCAATTGATGGCTGAGCAGCTGGTTCGGGCTTTTTTCGAAGGCGGCGATCACGCCGGGCTCGCCGCAGCGCACGCCTTCCGTCAGGAATTGCGTGGCCAGCACGGTCTTGCCGGAACCGGATGGCCCCACCAGCAGCAGTGAGTAACCTGCCGGCAAGCCGCCGCCCATCATGGTATCGAGCTCCGGCACGCCCAGCGACAGGCGCTCATTGCCGGAAATACTGACCTCTTGCATGCCGCTGGTCTTCAGCACGGCGCGGGAAAAAATCTGCACCCCATCGTCATTGATGCGGAAGGTGTGCACGCCCAGGCTCTGCGACTGGCCGCGCATCTTGACCACCTGGATCTTGCGCACCATGGCATCGCGATGCACGAGCTGCGACAGCCACAGGATGCCGTCAGCCACCGTGAACACGGCGCTCGACTCGGCCTCGGGCGCCAGGTATTCGCCGATCAGGAAGGTCGTTGCCAGCCAGCTGGTCATTTGCGCGCCCAGCTGTTGCACAAAATTCTGCAGGCCGGCAGCGCCGGTGCTCATGGCCTTGGCCGACTGCACCACGGAGCGGAAGGAGTCGACGAAGACAAGGCTGGGCGAGAACGCCGCCACCTCTTCGGCGATGCGCGCCAGCACGAGGTCGAAATCGCCTTCCAGCAAGTCAGCCGACAGATTGACGAACTTGATCGACTGGTTGATCTTTTCCACATCGAAGAAGGGGAACTGCTGCTGATAGCGCAGCATCTTCAGCGGTGGCTCGCCCAGGACTGTGAAAAACAGCGCCTTGCGCTCGGGCGTGGCGAGGGAAAACATGATCTGGTGCGCCAGCGTCGTCTTGCCGCTGCCGGGCGTGCCCGCCACCAGGTTGAAGGAAAACTCGGGTATTCCGCCGCCCAGCAGTTCGTCCAACCCCGGCACGCCAGTTGCCAGGCGGTGGATGGTAACTTTGTTCATTCGTTCGGCTCCGTTCCAGCATTATTCACAACGTCATCACCCCAGGCTTTGAGGAGGATGCTATTCGTTAAGAGTTCGCCAATTAATAAAATGAGGGTATTGATGAAGTGCATCAACATCGCTGTGCTTGCCGTGCAGGCGACTGCGGTCGCCTGTCCCTGCAAGCTGGCGCGCAAGGCGGCCATGGCAACTGCCAGCGCTTGCGGCGGATGGGGTGACAACCAGCTGAACTGCTTCTGACTCTGGTGCAGGCTGCGGGCATACATCGACTCCACGCCCCGTTCACCAATGATCTGATTCAATTCAGTGGCCAGTTGCTCCCAAAGGCGAATACTGACGTCTACCACCGCACCTGGTTCGCGTAACAGCGCGTGCTCTATCCTGCGCTGCCGCTGTTCATGGACTGTGGCCATAATCGGATCTTTTCTCTGCGGTTTTCGGTGCATGGACCATGTTAAACAAAAGCATCAGGATTTCCTCGCCCATCAGCGCGGAACCGTTGCCGTGATTATTCTCGACAAAGCGTCGATATTGATGGGCTTTACCAGGTAGTGGTCAAACCCCGCCTGGCCAGCGCGGTCGAACTCGCCAAGCTGACTGTACCCTGACGCGGCGACAAAACACGGCAGCGGTGCCACCAAGGCCGCACGGGCCGAACTGATGACCTGGTAGCCATCCATGCCGGGCAAGCCGATATCGCACACGATCACATCGTAGGGCGCATCGAGCGCGGCGCGCAAACCGCTGGGGCCGTCATTGCGCACGTCGACATGGTGGCCGTCCTGCGTCAGCAGCAGCGCCAACATTTCCGCCGCATCGGCATTATCCTCGATCAGCAATATGCGGCGTGGCAATGCGCACGCCGCAGGTACCGCCTGCATGTCCTGCGATGGCGGCGCCAGCGACGACAAGGGCAGCTGCAAGACAAACTGGCTGCCAAAGCCGACCCCTGCGCTGAAGACATCCACGGTGCCGCCATGCAACTGGGTAATGATGCGCACCAGCGACAGGCCGATGCCCAGGCCGCCCTGCGCCCGTTCCAGCGAACGGAAGCCCTGGGTAAACAGGTCGAAGATGAAGGGCTGGATATCGAGGGCGATGCCGGCGCCATCATCGCTGACCGCAATTTCCACCAAATCATCGTGGCGCCTGACGACGATGTCGATGTGGCCAAACTCGTGCGTAAATTTGCTGGCATTGATGAGCAAGTTGGCAAACACTTGCGTCAGGCGCACCAGGTCCCCTTCGATCACCAGGGGTTCGTCCGGCAGGCTCACGCTCAGCACTTGCTGGCGTTGGCTGATGCTGGCCTGGCCAACTTCCACGGCACTGGCGAGGATGTCGCTCAGCAGGATGGGCGCCAGCTGCAAGGTGATCTTCCCGCTGCTGACGCGCGAAGCGTCGAGCAAGTCGTCGATCAGGCGTGCCATATGCGCCACCTGGCGGCCGATCACGCCATGCACATCCACCAGCTGGGGATCGAGGTCGACCTTCTTGGCCAGCAAGTCATTGGCCATCGCCAGCGGCTGCAAGGGGTTGCGCAACTCATGTGCAAGCATGGCCAGGAATTCCGTCTGGCGCAAGGTTGTCGCTTCGGCGGACGCTTGCATATCCTGCGCGCCAAACGTCGCCAGCACGAGATTTTGATTGGCTTCGCGCAACTGCATGATCAACAGGCCAAAAGCGTCGGATTTATCCTTTTCCTGTACCTGCATCTTGGCCATGATCAACAGTTGATTGATCGTCTCGCGCAGCAGCTTGACTTCGCGGCTATGCAAGGCATGCAGATTTAGCTCGGAGGGCAACTGCTGGGCGGGCGCATCCTCAGGATCCGGCGAGAGTGCTGTGTGGTGCATGGTGACGGTGTGCGGCCTGTGGGGGCCGGCCTCAAGGACAACTCTTCGTTCCGCGGCGTTCACTCAGGCATCGCCGCGCACGCCAGCTCGATTGCTGCATACGGTGTATTTCTCTCTGGCCAAACACGATACTCTATTTACCTTACGAAATGAAAGCATTACATTACTTATCGTCAACAGTGCGCAGGGGTAGCACGTAATTGGCCAGCTGCCACCCCATGGCCAGGGCCGATTGCTCCGCTTCGTGCTGCGTGCTGCGATTTTCCAGATTGGCTTGCCGCACATCTTCAAAGCCGCACTTGCTCAGCACCAACTGTCCCTGCCAGCACCCCTCGGGCAGTTCGCAGGCGTAGGCCGAGATCAGGAACCCATTATGGGTGGTGGGATTCGCATAGGACATGATGCCTCCGTAGGATGGCCAGCGACGCAGTGAACAGACACCACGGTCATCATTGCAGTATAGTCAGACTGAGTGTAACCGCAATGGGGCTCGAAGTAAGCGCAATCCGGCTCGAATTCCATTTAAATCAACTACATACGCATCAGGCCGCCTGACGGAATGGTCGCGCGCGTGCATTGGTAATATGTTGCATTCCGTGCAAAAATGCGCCTGTCGCAACCCTCCCCCGCATTGCCATATGGACCAATACCATTTCCTCGTCGGCGAACTCACCCAAGATAGCTACTTCATTCCCGGCGCGGCTCGCTCGATCATGGCGATTATGTGTACGGTTACAGCGAAACCCTGGGCTATGGCAGCGGCTGCGCACGACGGCAAGACACGCTGGTTTTAAGTGGCGAAGAACAAGCCGCCGCCCGCGCCGACCTGCTCGCGCACGCCATGCTGGGTTCCCACATCGACAATTAACAATTGACAATTGACACCCATGACAACACACCTTTCCCTGCACTGCTATCTGCAAGACGCGCCGTCCGAACGCCCTCTGCCCTGCTCCGACGTCACCATCCACGCCGACCCCGCCACCCTGC
This sequence comes from Janthinobacterium breve, assembly GCF_051380895.1. Taxonomy (NCBI): domain Bacteria; kingdom Pseudomonadati; phylum Pseudomonadota; class Betaproteobacteria; order Burkholderiales; family Oxalobacteraceae; genus Janthinobacterium; species Janthinobacterium breve. The sequence continues at coordinate 150,700 of NZ_JBNYXY010000002.1, forward strand.
GCGCCATAGCCCATTTTCTGCTGGCCAGCGCCGACGAATTTGATCTGGCACAAGAACGCGCCGGCATGCACGCGCATTTGCAGGATGCATGGGCTGACTGGCAGGATGACTTTCCCGACCTGGTCGTGGTGGCGGCCTAGGGTGGCGGCCTGGGGTGAGGCTTAGACTGGCGCCCCGGCTGGCGCGCGTCGGGTAACATACGCCACCCTTGCCATACAGAGAGCCTTGATGTCCGATTCCCGAAACGCCCTGCCCTGGCTGCGCACCGCCGTGCTGGCCGCCGCGCTGGCCAACCTGTCCGCCTGCGCCAGCCCGCCCGCGCACGAAGCGCTGTTCCTCACCACCACCTTCACGCCCGCGCATTCCTTCACCAAGGGTATCGAAGGCCCGGCCGTCGATGCGGATGGCAATATCTATGCCGTCAACTTTGCGCGCCAGCAAACCATCGGCAAGGTGCGTCCCGATGGCAGCGGCGAGGTGTGGATGAGCCTGCCCGGCACCAGCATCGCCAACGGCATCCGCTTCGGCAGCCGGGGGCAGATGTATGTGGCCGACTACATGGAACACACGATCTACTTGGTCGATCCGGCCACGCGCACGCTGTCCATCCACGCGCACGAGCCGCGCATGACGCAACCGAACGATATCGCCATCACGGCCGATGACGTGCTGTATGCGAGCGACCCGAACTGGAAGGAAAACACGGGCCACGTGTGGCGCATCGCGGCCGATGGCACGGTGACGCTGGCGCTCGACACCATGGGCACGGCCAACGGCATCGAAGTGAGCCCGGACGGCAAGATTTTGTATGTGAATGAAAGCGTGCAGCGCAATATCTGGATATATGACATCGCCGCAGATGGCAGCCTGAGCGGCAAGCGCCTGCTGATCAAGTTTGACGATTTCGGCATGGATGGCATGCGCGTGGACGTCGATGGCAACCTGTACGTGACGCGCTACGGCAAGGGCAGCGTGATCAAACTGTCGCCGCAGGGCCGCATCCTGCGCGAGATCAGCGTGCCCGGCGCCAAGCCCAGCAACATCACCTTTGGCGGCCCCGATGGACGCACGGCGTATGTGACGGAAGTGGTGCAGGGACGCCTGCTGCAATTTCGCGTCGACCGCCCGGGCCTGGAATGGCAGCGGGCGCAGCAACACAAGAGCAATGCGGCGGCAGCGGCAGCCCCGCCACCGGCCGCAGCGGAGCAGGTCAGCGCGGAATGACGCGCTCCGCCTTCAACTTTTCGAACAGATTGAAGAAGGCATCCTGCGTATCCTGGTAATCAAGAAAGCCCGCCTTGCGGCTCTTGCCCATGTCCGTCATCACTTCCATCGGCCGTCCCAGGTCGGCATCCGTATGCCACCAGGAGGCGAGGCGGCCGATGTCCGTTTCCACCAGATCATGCTGCTGCGCGATGGTACGCCATTGCGCGGGCGCATCCTGCATGCGGTCGGCCAGCGGCGCCATGGTCACGGGCAAGTCCTCCGCTGCCACGCCGAAGTACGCGGCCAGGCGCGGCCACAACCACTTCCAGCGGAACACGTCGCCATTGACGATATTAAAATCTTCATTGCGCGCGGCGGGGCTGTCAGCCGCCCACGCCAGGTGGCGCGCAATCTGGCCCGCGTCCGTCATGTCGGACAAGCCATGCCACTGCGCGGGCGAACCGGGAAAGACGAAGGGCTGGCTGCTGGCCTTGCACAAATTCGCGTACACGGCCAGGGTCAGGCCCATGTTCATGGCATTGCCCAGCGCGTAGCCGATGATGGTGTGCGGGCGGTGCACGCTCCACGTAAAACCGTACTGGGCGGCCGCTGCGAACAGGCGGTCTTCCTGTGCATAGTAAAAATTCTCGACGTCCTGGCGGCCCTGCTCTTCGCGGAACGGCGTGACGGGCACTGCTCCTTGTCCATACGCCTCGAACGGCCCCAGATAGTGCTTGAGGCCCGTTACCAGCGCCGCATGGCGCAGGTGGCCAGATGGCCCCAGCGCGGCCAGCACATTGGCCACCATGGCGCCGTTGACGCGGATATTTTCCTGCTCGTTGGCCTGGCGCGCCCAGGCCGTGAAGAAGACGTGGCTGGCGTCCAGGCCGGCCAGGGCGGCGGCGACAGCCGCGCCATCCGTCGCATCGAGCGGCAGCGCTACGCAGCCGGCGGGCACTGGCGTGCGGCCGCGCGAGACGCCCGTCACCTGCCAGCCTTGCGCCAACAGATGCGTGGCCAGCTTGCTGCCGATGACGCCGCTGGCGCCGATGATGAGAGCGTGTTTTTGCATGAGAGAGTGCCTCCGAAAGAAAAATCCATCATATCCGCGACACCAATTCTTATCCGCGATACTATTTCACCTTATTCATGAATAAAATTCGCGAATCATGTTTTCATCGGAACATTTGAAAGGCCTCACACCCTTCCTCGCCACGGCCGACGCGGGTAGTTTTACCAGGGCGGCCGAACGCCTGCACCTGAGCAGCTCGGCTGTCAGCAAGAGCGTCGCGCGCCTCGAAGAACGGCTGGGCGTGCTGCTGTTCGAGCGCAGCACCCGCCGGCTGAAACTGAGCGACGCTGGCCGCGCCTATTACGCCACCTGCAAGCGCGTGCTGCAAGAACTGATGGACGCGGAAGAGGTGCTGGGCGAACAGGCGACGGAACTGGCGGGCAAGGTGCGCATCGGCGTGCCGGCCTCGTATGGCCGCATGCGCGTGATGCCGGCGCTGATTGATCTGTGCGAAAAATATCCCCAGTTGCAGCCGTCGATCGCCTTCAGCGACCGCTTCGTCGACCTGTTCGAGGAGCGCATCGATATCGCCGTGCGCATCGGCGCGCCGGGCAGCTGGTCACAAACGCTGGGGCAGATGCAGTTAGGCGAAGAGCGCCTGATCTTTTGCGCGGCGCCCGCCTACCTGGCGCGGCGCGGCACGCCCGCGTCCATCGCCGATCTCGATGGCCACGATTGCATCGCCTACGGACGCGGCGACGGCACGGCGGCGCCGTGGCTGTTTGCCGGCGAGAACGGGGTGGAGCGGCGCGCGGTCCATCCACGCCTGACGGTGGGTGACGCCGAGGCGCAGACGGCCGCCGTGCTGGCCGGCCTGGGCATCGCGCAGCAGGCGACCTGGCTGGTGCAGGAGCACCTGGCCAGCGGCGCCATCGTCGAAGTACTGCCTGCCTGCGCCACGCCAGGCTTGCCCCTTTCCCTGGCGTGGCCGCTGGCGCGCCAGCTGACTGCGAAGACCGGCACGCTGCTCAAGGAATTGAAGCAGCGCCTGACGATCAGCTGATCCTCAATATAAAACGTTCTTCGCTTCCGGCAGGTCGACATTGGCCTTGGTGACGATCACCACGCCCGTGTTGACGAACGGCGCGACCTTCTTGCCTTCGATCAGGCTGACCAGGGTTTTCACGCCCAGCGCGCCCATCGAGTACGAGCCCTGCACGGCGGTCGCATACAGGGTGCCGTCCTTGACGAAGTTTTTCAGATCTTCATTGCCGTCGAAGCCCACGGCGATCACCTTGCCGGCCTTGCCCGCCTGCGCGATGGCGCGGCCCATGCCCACGGCTGTCGGCTCGTTCGCGCCGAAGATGCCCTTCAGGTCAGGGTTCGATGCCAGCACGTCGGTCGTCTGGTTCAGCGCCGTGGCCATCTGCGACTGCGAATAATACGTGCCGACGATCTGCAGCTGCGAGTTCTTTTCAATATAGCGCTTGAAGCCGCCCACCCTGCCCGTCTCTGAACCGGCGCCGGCCACATACGACATGACGGCGATCTTGCCCGTCTTGCCGACCTGCGAAATGAGGGCCTTGGCGCTTTGCTCGCCGGCCGCTTCATTGTCGGTCGACAGGAAGGACTGGTAGTAGCGCTTGCCGCTCTCGGCCACCAGCGAATCGATCAGCACGACGGGAATCTTCGCTTCCCACGCCTTCTTCAGGGCCGGCACCAGCGCGTCCGGGTCCGACGCGGCCAGCACGATGCCGGCCACTTTGCGCGTGACGGCGTTTTCCACCATGCTGACCTGGTCGGCAATGGCCGATTCCGATGCAGGCCCCTGGAAGGTCAGGCTGTAGCCCTTGGCATCGGCGGCGCTGGCCGTGGCGCCCTTCTTGACGTTTTGCCAGTAGTTGGAATTGGTCGTCTTGACGATCACGGCGATCTCGCCCGGGGCGGCGAAGGCAGCGCTGGAACTCAGGGCAAATGCTGCGGTCGACAGACCGAGCAAGATGGTGTTGAAGGCTTTGAAGGTTTTCATTGTCGTCCTCATTTAATTATAGATTTATGGGTGTGACTACTTTCAGCTACTGCTTCAGGCGCGGTTGCGCTTCTGATCGATCCAGACGGTCAGCAAGATGACCAGTCCGATAATGATTTGCTGGATAAAGCTCGATACGCCGTTCATGTTCAAGCCGTTACGCAGGATGCCGATGACGAAGGAACCGATGACGGTGCCGGAAATGGTGCCGATGCCGCCGATCAGCGAGGCGCCGCCGATCACGGCGCTGGCGATCGCATCGAGTTCGTACATCACGCCTTCGTTCGGCTGCGCCGTCACCAGGCGCGACATCAGCACGCAGCCCGTCAAGCCAGACAAAGCGCCGGACAAGGTGTACACCAGCAGGGTCACGCGGCCCACCTTCACGCCCGACAGGCGCGCCGCTTCCGCATTCGAACCCACCGCATAGATATGCCGGCCAAAGGTGGTGCGGCTGAGCATGATGGAGACGGCCACCGCGATCACCACCATCAGTACCACCGGATACGGAATGCCAGGGAAGACGACTTCGGGAAAGGTGCCGCCCGTGTCGCGCTCGATGCGCCACAGCACGCCGTTACCCAGTTCGCCGAACGAATCGCCCAGGCCGGAAATGGCGCGCGCGCCCGTCACCTGCAGCGCCAGGCCGCGCGCGATCAGCATCATGCCGAGCGTGGCGATGAAGGGCGGCAGTTTCAACTGCGTGATGCAAAAGCCGTTGACGGCGCCGCACATGGCGCCCACCACGACGCCGCCCAGCATGGCGACCGGCACGGGCACGCCGCTCTTGACCAGCAGCGCGGCGGCCACGCCGGCCAGCGCCAGCACGGAGCCGGAACTCAGGTCGATGCCGCCCGTGATGATGACGCAGGTGGCGGCAATGCCCAGGTAGGCGATCGACGTGACTTGCAAGGCCACGCTCATACCGTTGCTGACGGAGAAAAAGGCGTTGCTGGTCAGGGAAAACACCAGCAACAACAGCGACAGGCTGCCCAGCGCGGCGAATTTTTGTATCAGTTCTTTATTCATTTTTTTAAGCTTTCTGTTTTTGTGACTGCCGCCTGGCCAAGGGTGGAACTGACTACGCGCCCCGACGCCAGTTGCATGATCTCTTCCTGTGACGACTCGCGCGTATTGACGATGCCGCTGATGCGCCCTTCATGGAACACGGCCACCCGGTCCGTCATGCCCATGATCTCGGGCAGCTCGGACGTGATGAGCACCACGCCGATGCCTTCCGACGCGAGCTTGTCGAGCAACTGGTAGATGGCGAACTTGGCCCCCACGTCGATGCCGCGCGTGGGTTCGTCGAAAAAGATGATTTTCGATTCGCGGTACAGCCATTTGCTGATGACGATCTTTTGCTGGTTGCCGCCGGAGAGGTTGCGCGCGATCTGTTTCGAGGTCGGCGTCTTGATGCCCAGCGCCGCGATATACTGCTGCGCCACAGCCTCTTCCCTGGCGAAATCGATGAAGCCGAAACGGTTCGCCAGCCCAGATACATTAGTCAAGGTCAGGTTGGCCGCCACCGACATGCGGATCGCCAGGCCGTGGCTCTTGCGGTCTTCCGACAGGTAGGCGATGCCGTGTCCGATAGCGTCGATGGGACTGGCGATCGTCACTTCCATGTCGCCCAGATGGATCGCGCCACCGGTGAGCGGGTCTGCGCCGAAGATGGCGCGCGCCACTTCCGTGCGTCCCGCGCCCATCAGGCCGGAAAAGCCGAGGATCTCGCCGCGCCGCAAATCAAAGCTCAGCGGGCCGAACACGTCCTTGCGGTGCAAATCGGTCACGCGCAGCAGCACGTCATCGGTCGGCGTCGAGACGCGGTCGGGAAACTTTTCGTCGAGGGTGCGGCCCACCATCTTTGCCACGATGGCGTCCAGCGTGGTGGCGGCAAAATCGTCGGTGCAGACGAATTTCCCGTCGCGCAGCACCGTCACCCTGTCGATGATGTGCTGCATCTCCTCGAGGCGGTGCGAGATGTAGACCACGCTCACGCCGTTGCGCTTGAGTTCATTGATGATGTCGAACAGCTGGCCCGTCTCGCTTTCCGTCAGCGAGGACGTGGGCTCGTCCATGATCAGCACTTCCGTATTGAGCGACAGCGCCTTGGCGATTTCCACCATCTGCTGCTGCGCACAGGACAGGTTCTTGACCAGCTGGCGCGGGTCGATGCGCAGTTTTAAACGATCCAGCAGCGCCTGCGCGTCGGCGTGCATTTTTTTGCGGTCGATAAAAATGCCGCGCACCGGTTCGCGCGCCAGGAAAATATTCTCCGCCACGCTCAAGTGCGGGATCAAATTCAGTTCCTGGTGGATGATGGCGATGCCGGCCGCCTCCGCATCCACGCTGCAGGCAAAACTGCACACCTTGCCCTTGTAGACCAGTTCCCCCTCGTCGGCCTGGTATACGCCACTCATCACCTTCATCAGGGTGGACTTGCCGGCGCCGTTTTCGCCGCACAGCGCATGCGCCTCGCCCTTGCGCAGGCTGAAACTGACGTTATCGAGCGCCAGCACGCCGGGAAAGCGCTTGCTGACCTTGTTCAGCGCCAGTATCTCTTCGGATTGAATCATGGTGTGTCTCCTCCACTCCACTGCCATAGGCCGGCACGCCGATGTCTGAGCATCTTGGCGGCGTGTCGGTCTGTCACTCGTTTAACTGTCGATCAGTTCCGGATTCCAGGCATGCACAGTCTGCCGCTGTTCACCCAGGCCACTGATCCCCAGGCGCATGGTGTCGCCCGGTTTCAGGTAGACGGCCGACGGTTTCTGCCCCATGCCTACGCCCGGCGGCGTGCCGGTGCTGATGATGTCGCCCGGGTACAAGGTCATGAAACGGCTGATGTAGCTGACCAGGTTGGCCACTCCGAAGACCATCGTTTTGGTATTGCCGTCCTGGACGCGCTTGCCGTTGACTTCCAGCCACAGGCCCAGGTTTTGCGGGTCCGCCACTTCGTCGGCCGTCACCAGCCACGGGCCGATCGGGCCGAAGGTGTCGCAGCCCTTGCCCTTGTCCCACTGGCCGCCGCGCTCCAGCTGGTATTCACGTTCGGACACGTCATTGACGACGCAGTAGCCGGCCACGTGCGACAGTGCATCCGCTTCCGATACATAGCGCGCGGTGGTGCCGATCACCACGCCCAGCTCCACTTCCCAGTCGCTTTTCTTCGAGTCCTGCGGCATCACCACGGCGTCATTGGCGCCAATGATGGCGCTGGTGGCCTTCATGAACAGCACCGGCTCCGGCGGCACGGCCATGCCCGACTCGGCCGCATGGTCGGCATAGTTCAGGCCCACGCACAGGAACTTGCCCACGCCCTTCCACGGCGGCGCGATGCGGCCGGGATGGGCCACCACCGGCAGGCTGGCGATATCGAGGGCCGCCAAGATCGCCAGGCCATCCTTGCCCAGGGTCGCGCCCGTGATATCCGACAGCATGCCGGACAGATCGCGCACGGCGCCGTTGGCATCGATCAGTCCAGGTTTTTCAGCGCCCTTGGCGCCATAACGCATCAGTTTCATGTGGTTCTCTCGTTGTAGTAATCAGTTGGACCAGCCACCGTCGATGACGTGCGTCATGCCGGTGGTGAAGGCGGATTCGTCGGAGGCCAGATACACAGCCAGGGCGGCGATTTCATCGGCCTTGCCGACGCGGCCCATCGGCTGGCGCGCGACAAACGCGGCCTGCACTTCAGCGATGCTCACGCCTGTCGTTGACGCCTGGGCGGCAATGCGTTCCTTCAGCGAGGGCGACTCGATGGTGCCGGGACAGATCGCATTGCAGCGGATGCCGCGCGTGACGAAATCCGCCGCCACCGACTTGGTCATGCCCACCACGGCCGCCTTCGAGGTGCCGTAGATAAAGCGGTTCGGCGCCCCCTTCACACTCGACGCCACCGACGACATATTGACGATGGAGCCGGCGCCCCTGGCCAGCATGCCGGGCAGCACGGCGCGCATCAGCCGGTACATGGAGCGGGCGTTGATGTCGAAGGAACGGTCCCAGGCAGCATCGTCGCATTCCAGGATAGTGCCGCCATCGACGAAGCCCGCGCAGTTGAACAGGATATCGACAGGGCCGATCTCGTCGGCCAGCGCGATGATCGCCGCGCCATCGGTCACGTCAAGCAGGCGGATGGCGCAACCCGTCGCCTCTTTCAGCGCGTCGAGCTGCGCCTGGTTGATATCGGTGGCGATCACCGTGGCGCCTTCGCGCACGAATGCTTCGGCCGTGGCCCGGCCGATGCCCTGGCCTGCGGCGGTGAGCAGGGCGATTTTGCCTTGTAGTCTGGCGGTCATTTCATCTCCATATTTTTATACTTTCAACCCAACACCTTAAGTACTGGGGTCAGACCCGGCGGGTCTGACCCTGGATTTTTGCTAACTAAGGTAAAAAACCTGCTCCATCATCGCCCAATGCTCGCCCTCGGCGCGTGAGGCCAGGGGCAGCTGGCATGGGGCGCAGAAGGTCCACCAACGCTGCGTTTCAGGGTCGGCGGCGATGGCCGCCATGTCGGCTTCAAAATCCTCGCCGTGGTATTCCCAGTAGCCGAACAGCAGGTTTTCCGGCTGGCGCAGGAAGATCGAATAATTGCTGACATGCGCGGCTGCCAGCCTTGCCAGCACTTGTGGCCAGACCGCGGCATGCAGGGTTTTGTATTCCGCGATGCGCTCCGGCGCGATGCCGATGACCATGCCCATTCTTTTCATGGCGTTTCCTGGTTGATGTCGTAAAAGCGCAGTGCATTGAGGCCAAAAATATCGTTCCTGTCCTGCTGCCCCAGATGCGCCAGCAGTGCTTCGCTGGCGGCCAGCCACGCCGCATAGCCACCGGCCAGGTCCACCACGGGCCAATCGCTGCCCCAGATCACGCGCCGGGGACCGAATACATCCAGCACGTGCCGTACATACGGCTGCAAATCGTCCACGCGCCAGCCGGGCCGCGCTTCCGTCACCAGCCCGGACAGCTTGCAGTGCACGTTCGGCAGCGCGGCCAGCTGCGCCATGTCTTCGCGCCAGTGGCCGAAGGCGGCATCGGCAATCGGCGGCTTGGCCGCATGGTCGATCACGATGGGAAGCAGCGGATAATCGCGCGCGCAATGCAGCAGCGCGGGCAAGTGGCGCGGCAGCACCAGCGCGTCCAGCCGCAAGCCGTGTTCCAGCATGGCCGTCAAAGCCGGCGCCAGCGCGGGATCGGCGATCCATGCATCGTCTTCGAGTTCCTGCAGCATGGGCCGCAAGCCTTTCAGCTTCGGTTGCGACGCCAGGCGGGCGATATTGGCCGGCGCGTCAAGCGCCAGCAAATCGCTCCAGCCGACGACGGCGCGAATGAAGCTGCTTTTTTCGGAGAGCGCCAGCAGCCAGTGCGTATCGTCTTCGGACGGCAGGGACTGCACCAACACGGTTCCAGCTATGCCGTGTGCGGCAAGCAGGGGCGCCAGGTCGGCGGGCGCAAAATCGCGGTGGATGGCGGCCAGGGATGGCGGCGGCCAGTTGCCGACACGCGCGGCCAGCTGCCAGAAGTGCTGGTGGGCGTCGATGCGCATCATGCTGCCACTCCCGCAGGCAGCGGCGCGCGCGCATCGAGCAGGTCCGCTTCCCGCAGCGCCAGCCACAGGGCGTCGGGCAGCGGTGTGGCGAACCAGGCCAGGTTTTGGCGCAGCTGCGCCAGGTCCTGGCCGCCCGGGATGCAGGAAGCGACGGCCGGATGGGCCAGCGGAAACTGCAGTGCCGCGGCCTGCAGCGGCACGCCAAAGTCGCGGCAGACGGCGTCCAGACGCGCCACGCGCTTGAGTATCGCGGCCGGCGCATCGGCGTAATTGAATTTGCCGTTCCCGGCCAGCACGCCCGAATTGAACGGGCCGCCGATCACGATGGCGTTGCCGCGCTCCACGCACAGGTCCAGCAGCGGCGACAGCGATGCCTGCTCCAGCAAGGTGTAGCGGCCTGCCAGCAAGGTGCAATCGAGGTCAAATTCCGCCATCGCCCGCAGCACGGCGTCGCATTCGTTGACGCCCAGGCCCACGGCTTTCACCTGGCCGCTGGCGCGCAGCTGGTCCAGCGCGCGAAAGCCGCCACCGGCCGTCAGCTGGCGCCAGTATTGCTGATCGTGTTCGCCATGCGTGACCTTGCCGATATCGTGCACGAACAGGATGTCGATGCGATCCAGCCCCAGTCGCTGCAGGCTGTCGTCGTGCGAACGCAGCACGCCGTCATACGTATAGTCGTAACGGGGGCGGAACGGCAGCGGCGCGGCAAAGCCGTCGTCGCCGGGGTGCACGGAGGCGTCGGGCCGCATCAACCGTCCCACCTTGGTGCTGATCACAAATGCATTGCGGGGCCGCTCGCGCAGCGCCGCGCCCAGCCGGTGTTCGGACTGGGTATAGCCATAGAACGGTGCCGTGTCGAAGAAGCGCACGCCGGCATCCCAGGCGCCATCGAGCGTAGCGCGCGCCTGCGCGTCGCTGAGCGGCTGGTACAGGCCGCCCAGCGGCGCGCAGCCCATGCCGATGCAGGGCAGTGACAGACCACTACGCGGCAAGGTACGCAATTGTGTGACATCCATGAATTCAGCCCTCAAGCAGCGCGCAGCGGGAAGCAACCTGGCCCCACCGCGTCGAATTGTTTATAGGTCAGCACGAATTCCTGGTGGCCCAGGTCTTCCGAGCGGCTCAGTTCTCCGTTGGCCACGTTCAGCACGGCGGCAACGATCTCGGCGCCCACTTCTTCCAGCGTGGCCTCGCCCGTGAGGATCTTGCCGGCGTTGATATCCATGTCGTCGGCCAGGCGCTCGAAGGTTTGCGGATTGGCGCACACCTTGATGACGGGCGAAATCGCCGAGCCCACCACGGAGCCGCGGCCCGTGGTAAACAAGGTGATGTGGGCGCCGCAGGAAATGAGTTCGACGATTTCCGCGTTGTCCGACACGTTCGGAAAACCGAAGCGCGGCTCGCCGTCCGGCACCACGTCGAGCAGGTACAGGCCGCCGCCGGCCGGCTGGTCGCCCGGTTTCAAAATACCGACGATGGGCGAGGAACCGCTCTTGGCGTAGGCGCCCAGCGACTTTTCTTCCTGCGTGGTGAGGCCGCCATCGGCGTTGCCCGGCGAGAAGCTGCCATGGCCCATGATGGTGTAGTAGCGGGCCGCCTTGGCCACGGTTTCGACGATGGCATTGCCCAGCTCCGGGCTGACGGCGCGCCGCTGCATGTGGTATTCGCAGCCCACCAGTTCGCCCGTCTCTTCGAAGATGCAGGGGCTGCCGGCCGCGATCAGGGTGTCGAAAGCCACGCCGACGGCCGGGTTGGCGCTGATGCCGCTGGTGCTGTCGGAGCCGCCGCAGATGGTGGCGACGACCAGTTCATCGATCCCCATCGGCACGCGCTCCTGCTGCGCCAGGTGTTCCAACGCCCAGCCTATCCATTCCGTGCCGCTGCGCACGCTGGGACGCGTGCCGCTGTTTTCCTGGATGGTGATCGTGTGGACGGGACGGTCGCTGTCGGCCACCGCGCTGGAGAGTCCATATTTATTGAAACCTTCGCAGCCCAGCGATACCAGCAGCACGGCGCCCACGTTCGGATGCGTCAGCAAACGGCGCATCACCTGGTCCGCGTATTCGTTCGGGAAGCAGCCCGTAAAACCGATCAGGTGCACGGGCTGGCCGGGAAAGGCGTTGACCATCAGACGCGCCACGTGGTGCGCGCATTCGACCATATAGGCCACCACCACGATATTGCGGATGCCCTTGCGGCCATCGGCGCGCAGGTAGCCCGACAGGGCGGGTGTCGTTACGGGAGCGTTCATGCTTGATCGTCCTTGTCCAGGAAATGGTGGCCGTCCTGGCCCAGGGTAAACGTGGGGATGTAATCGCTTGCCAGGTTGTGCGTATGGATATGCTCGCCGATGGCGACGGGGGCGGTAATGCTGCCGATCAGGGCGCCGTAGCGCAGTACCTTGTCGCCCACGGCCAGCGCGCGGCGCGCCACCTTGTGGCCGATCAGGATGTTTTGCGCCAGGGTGACGGACTGGCCATCGATGGCGACGATGTCGCCGCAGGCCAGGGCTGTCCTGGCGATCAGGCAGTTATCCTCGGGCGACATCAACAGCAGGCTGGCAGGCTGGGAAGCGAGGCTCATGGCGCACCCTCCCCGGCCAGGATGGCTAGACGCCTGGCTGGCTCAGTTTTTCGCGCGTGCCGATCGAGGACAGCATGGTGCGGCGCGAGGAATCCAGGTGCGAGCGCATGGCCTCGAGCGCCTTCGGTATGTCGTGCTCCGCCAGCGCGCGCAAGATGGCCAGGTGCTCCTGCACCGCGTACTGGTTGCGGCCCTTTTCCTCGCCCTTGTCCCACTGGTAGTGATAGTGGAAGACAAACGAGACGATATCGTAGAAGCCCTGCGCGAAGCGGTTGTTCAAGAGGCCAATCAGGAAGGTGTGGAACTCGCGGTCCAGCGCCGGAAAGGCGTTGTGGCGCGTGTCTATCCTGGCCGCCAGCTTCTCGTGCTGCCTGATCAACCGCGCCAGTTCCGCATACGCCGGATCGCCATGCGGCAGGTGCGCAAACTGCTCCACGGCCGCCATTTCGAACATGCGCCGCATGTCCGCCAGTTCGGTCGCGAAGGAGCGATCGAACGCACACAGGCGCCAGCCGCCGCGCGGCTTCTTTTCGATCAGGCCGAAACGCGAAAAGCCGATCAGGAATTCGCGCACGCTGACGGTACTGGCGCCCGCCTCGCGCGCCAGCTCCGCTTCCGAGAATTCCGCGCCGGGCGGCATGTCGCGCTGGTACACGCGCTCCATCAGCACTTGCTGGATGCGCTCTGCCCCCGACTGCAATTCGGAGATATCGAAGTAGTCGCCCGGTATGGGCTTCCTCAGCACGCGCCGGTCCGCCGGGCTGCCGATCAGCCGCCGCGTCGACAGGTAGGCAATCGCGCTGCGGATCGCCGTGCGGCTGCCCTGGCAGATGGTGGTCAGGAACTGCTCCGTCGGCAGCATCTCGCCCACTGCGACATTCTCGGCGAGAAATTGCAACAGCAGATTGGTGCTGCGCTTGAAGACGGTGGCGGGTTTGGACATGGATGAATGAACGCGCTATGCCAGCGAAAGGGAAAGTGGATGAGTGGGCCATTTTAGTCGATATCGGATTGGATCGGCATGCCGAAAATGAAACAACTGCGGTGAGCGGGGCGTTCATGGCTGCGCTCCCGGCGCCAGCATGGCGCGCAGGCCCGGCTGTGCCAGGGCGGGACAGAGCTGCTGCGCCAGCGCCACCACGGGCGCCATGCGGCGCTCGATTTTGCCGGCGTGGTGCTGGGCGATGTCGGCCAGGCGGTGTGCGAGGAAGGGATTGCAAAAGCGTTCCCTGACCTGCGCCACATAGGCCAGCGCGGCGTCACCGTGCAGCGCCTCCATGGCGGCAAACACGGGCAGCACTTCCTCATGCCACAAGGCTTCCAGCGCGGTGCGCATGGCGCCATCGTCCATCGCCTCGCGCACCGTCATGCCGGCCGGACTGCCCCGTTCCATCCACAGCTGCGCCAGATACGTGTGGCCCAGATTGAGCAGGAACAGCTTGCGCTGTTCATACACGCGCAGGCTGCCTGTCACCACCAGTTGCGGATGGCGGCACGGCAGCAGCATGCCTTCCTGCGCCTCGATGGCCCACAGCGCATACGGCTCGGCCACCGCGCCTATCGGTTCGATCGGCTCGGAAACGATGCGGTCGACCAGGGAATTGATCCACAGGCAGCCCGTTTCCAGATACGAGATGGCGCCTGGCGAGAGCTGCCACTGCCGCGCCAGCGTCACGATCACCTGGCGCAGCACCTTGCCGTTGTCGGCCACCAGTTCGCATGGAAAAATCGAGATGGGCGCGGCGCCGGCCAGGAAGCGCCAGTGCAGCAGCACCAGCAGCTTGGCGGGAAAGCTGGCGGGAACGGCCGCGCCATCGAGCATGCCGGCGTGGTCGGCGTCATCCAGCTGGTAACCCGTGTCGCCCGTATTCGAGACGATCACGCGCGCGGCCACGGCCGCATCGCGCACCTGCCGCCAGTCGCTGCCGGCTTGCCACGCTTGCGTGACGGCGCGGGCGCAGCGCTCTTCATCGACTTGCGCGCCGTCCTGCCAGCCGCGGATGTGCACCGGATAGCCGCCGCTGCGGCGAAACGCCGCCACGCGCGCCGCGCCCTGCGCGCTGTGCGTGGTTTGCACGATGGTGATATTGCCCAGCGCCTGGCCCAGGCTGGCCGCCTCGCTGACGAACAGGTCGGCGTGCGCCTGCAGGAAGCGGCTGGTGCCGAACTGCAGGATGGGATTATGGTCGGGGTGAGCCATCTCAGACCTCGACGATGGCCTTGATGACGCCCGCTTCGGGCTGCATCCAGTGATCGAGCACGCCGGTAAATTCGTCGAGCGTCGTGCGGTGCGTATTGAGCAGCGCGGTCGGCACCAGTCCCGCCTTCATGGCCGCCACCACTTCCTCGAAATCGTCGACGGTGGCGTTACGGCTGCCCAGCAAGGTCGTTTCGCGCTTGTGGAACTCAGGGTCGGAAAAGGACAGGCGGTCGCGCACGATGGACACCAGCACATAGGATCCGCCGTGGGCGACAAAGTCCAGGCCCCGCTCCATGGCGGCGATATTGCCGGTGGCGTCAAACACCACATCGAAGAATTCGCCGCCGGTGGCCTCCGACAACTGCTCCTTGTCGCCCTCGCCCAGCGCCACCGTGCGGGCGATGCCCAGCGCGTCACGGCAGAACTGCAGGCGGTCGGCGCGGCCATCGAGCACCGTCACGTCGGCGCCTTTCAAGGAGGCGAACAGCATCACTGCCATGCCGATCGGGCCGGCGCCCACCACCAGCACGCGCTTGGCCGCATCGACCGCGCCGCGCTTGACGGCATGCGCGCCGATGGCGAGAAATTCGATCATGGCCGCGTCGTCGAGCGAGATGCCTTCGGTCTTGAAGACAAAGCGCTCGGGCAGCGCCAGGTATTCGGTCATGCCGCCGTCGCGGTGCACACCCAGCACTTCGATGCGGGTGCAGCAGTTGGTCTTGCCCTGGCGGCAGGCCACGCAGCTGCCGCACGAAAGGTAGGGCATCACGTAGACCTGGTCGCCCACGGCCAGGCGCGAGCCGGCTGGCGCGCTGTCGATATGGCCGGACAACTCATGGCCCATCACGCGCGGATAACTGAGGAAGGGCTGGGTGCCGCGGAAGATATGCATGTCGGTGCCGCAGATGCCGACGCGGCGTATGCGCAGCAGCACTTCGCCTTCGCCGGGCACGGGCACGGGGCGCTGCTCCATGCGCAAACTGCCGGGCGTATCGCAAACGATACTTTTCATCATGGTCGTCTCTCTCGCCGGCCGGCTCTTGCCGACGGCATATTATATTTAACGTACAAACTAACTGTGAAAAAAATCCGTCTGCGCGGATTGTCTTTCCAGCCCTGCCAAGGGCGCATCTTGCTGCGCCGCACAACGATTATTCCGTCATGCTGCCTGGCCCGAACCCTCTTCTTTTGCTGATGCTGTCATTCGGTTTTATAAATATACCGTACAAAAAAATGAAGGTCAACGGATTCTTTTGCCGGTTTTTTCGGGTCCTCTGCTACATTCCTGCTTGACCCTGACGTAGCGTCAGGCGCCATCGTGGTTGCACGCACTGAAGACAAGGAGAAGACGATGCTGTTGAAAATCGGTGAACTGGCCAGGCTCACGGGCCTGACTATCCGCACCCTGCACCACTACGACAGCATCGGCCTGCTCTCGCCTTCGGCGCGCACGCAAGCTGGCTACCGCCTGTACCAGCACGGCGACATGGACCGGCTGCACCGGATCATGGCGTTGCGCAAGTTCGGGCTGTCGCTGGCCGATATCGCCAACGCCCTCGCCGGGCCGGACCTGCCCTTGAGCACCATCGTGGCGCAGCAGATCGCCATGCTGGAGCGCCAGATCGCGCAGGCGTCCACCCTGCGTGTACGCCTGTGCACCTTGCAGGCGCAGCTGGCGCAGGGGCAGGCCCCGGAACTGAGCGAGTGGCTCACTACAATGGAGTTGATGACCATGTACGACAAATACTTTAGCAACGAAGAACTGCAACAACTGCCGCTGCTGTCCGATGCGGCCGTGGCACAGGAATGGAAGGCACTGGTGGCAAGCGTGCGCGCCGCCAGGGACGCGGGCGCCGGCCCCGATGATGCCCAAGCGCAGGCCCTGGCCACGGAATGGATGGTCAAGCTGGTGCGCGACACGGGCGCCCATCCCGGCATGTTCGCGCGCCTGAACGACATGCACGCGCAGGAACCATCCATGCAAGCGACGACCAGCATCGATGCGGAGCTGATGCAGTTCATCATCGCCGCCTTCAATGCCTCGCGCATTGCGCTGTATCGTCCTTTCCTCGATGCGCAGGAATATGCGCACCTGGCCGCCAACTACGGCAAGCGCTCGGGCGAGTGGCCGGCCCTGATCGCCGCCGTACGCGCCGCCATCGATGCGCGCACGCCGCCCACCGACCCGGCCGTGCTGCAACTGGCGCGGCAGTGGCTGGAGCTGTTCCGTTCGTATGCGGGCACGGCCCCCGCCACGCAGCTGAAATTCCGCCAGGCGCACCAACAGGAACCGCGCCTGATGGAAGGCAGCTTTGTCGACGCCGCCATGCTGCAATACCTGGGCGCGGCGATGGCCGTGGTGGCACAGGAAAAGCCCGCATAAAAGTTGGCGTGTGGCATTTCCAGGCGGTGGCCATGTAGAATCGGCCATCGCCCACGAGAGGAAAAACCGATGCGCCGCTTTCTGTTTGCTTGCCTGACCCTGCCCGCCCTGAATGTCGCCATGGCGGCCGAGCCGCCCGTGCAAGGGGTGTGGCAGGGCACGTTGGGCAAGGCCAATATCGTCGCCTGCTTCAACCAGCCCAGCCCCACGCAAGGGGCTGACCGCAGCGGCAATTATTACTACACGCGCTACAAGACGCCCATCATGCTGACCATGCCGAACGGCAAGAGCGACTGGAGCGAATCCGACGCCAAGGGCGACACGACGGGCACGTGGAAACTCAACGCGTCGCAGGGCGGCAAGCTAAGTGACAAGCTCATCGGCACCTGGACGGACCCAAAAAGCGGCAAGACCCTACCCCTGGCCTTGACCCTGCTGGAAGCGGCGGGCGACCGCGACCATCCATCCTGCGCCAGCGATGCCTACAACCTGGCGCTGGAAGACTTTCCCAGCACCAAGGTGAGCAAACCCATCGCCTTCGAAGGCAAGCAATACCGCAACCTGCAAATCGGCGACACCATCACGGCGGAATTGATCGGCCCCGGCGACGGCGTGGCGAAAATCAATGCGCAGCTGCGCGCCGTGCTGGCAAAGAACAAAAAGGACCTGGCCGACTTCTATGCCACGCGCCGCGAATACCTGGGTCGCAACGGTTTCACGACGGAAGACGAAGTGTATGCGGAGCCCACCTACTGGTCGCCGCGCTGGGTGACGATCAAGTTTTACCGCTGGCCGGCAGGCTATGGCGCCAATGGCATCTCCATCAAATTCCGCACCTGGGACGTAAAAACGGGCCAGGAAACGGACGTGTGGAACTGGTTTGGCGCCAGCGCCAGCGATGGCGACGACAAGGCCGAATTGCCGGACCGCTTGCGCCAGGCCCTCTTCAAGAATGTAAAAATCGACGCCGAGTGCAAGGGCACGGATTACGACGGCCGTGGCCGCTTCCACCTGTCCCTGAAGCCGGAAGGCGTGTCGTTCTGGGAAGATTCCAACGGCAGCGGCTGCGAAAACGATTTTTTACTGTCCTACAGCAAGGTCGGCCCCTTCCTCACCGTCAAGGGCCGCGCCGCGCTCAGCGATTTGCTGCCGAAGAACTAGCCACCGCCTCGGCCACCATCTCGGCCGTTGCCGCCGCCAGGGTCCAGCCCAGATGGCCGTGGCCCGTGTTGTAATACACACCGGGCGCCTTGCCCGGCCCCACTTTCGGCAGCATGGCCGGCAGCATGGGGCGCAGGCCCGCCCACGGGATCACCTTGCTCGTATTGACGTCAGGAAAACATTGTTCGACCCATGCCAGCAGCGGGCGGATGCGGTCGGCGCGGATGTCGTGGTTGACGCCATTGAATTCCGCCGTGCCCGCCACGCGCAGCCGGTCCTCGCCCAGGCGGCTGCTGACCAGCTTGGTGGCGTCGTCGAGCAGGCTGACCTTGGGCGCCGCCGCCCGGCTGGCTGCGTCATCGAGCTGCACGGTGATCGAATAGCCTTTCACGGGATACACATTCACATGCTCGCCCAACGATGCCGCCATGGCGCGGCTGGCCGTGCCCGCGCAGATGACGACGGCGTCGAACAAGGTGCTGTCCCCGCCCATGCTGACGCGCACCTTGCCGTGCTCGCGCGCCAGCGCAGTGACTTCCTGACCATAGTTGCACGCCACGCCCAGGCGCGCGCAGGCATCGGCCAGGCCGCTGGTGAATTTGTGGATGTCACCCGTGGAATCGCTGTCCGTGTAGTAGCCGCCGTAAAAGTCGCCTGTAAGGGCCGGTTCGATGGCGCGCATTTCCGCAAGCGTGACGGCGCGCCGCTGCAAGCCGCCGCGGGCCAGCAGGCGCGACACGCCGGCCGCCCGCTCGAAACCGGCCTTGTCGCGATAGACATGCAGGATGCCTGCGCGGCGATGATCGAAAGCGATGTTTTCCGCTTGCGCCCACGCAAACAAATGTTCGCGCGCGGCGATCGCCATGCGCGCCGTGGCGATAGTGTTGCGCTCATAGTCCGGCATGGCGGCAAGAAATTGTGCAAACCAGCTCAGCTTGTGCCAGCTGGGCCAGGGATGGAGCAGCAGCGGTGCATCGCGCCGCGCCATCCATTTCAGGGCGTTCCATATCGTTGCCTTGTGGTTCCACACTTCCGCGTGCGATGCCGACAATTGCCCGCCATTCGCATACGACGTTTCCATGGCCGCATAGCGGTGCCGCTCGATCAGGGTCACGTCCATGCCCCGTTTCACCAGCGCATACGCCGTCGTCACGCCGGTAATCCCGCCGCCCAGCACGGCCACGCGCGTCATTGGGGCGACACCTTGTGCACGACGGTATCACCCGCCTGCAAGACGCGGCCATCCTCGGCCAGCACGTCCATCCTGCGCACGGGCAAGCCTGAACCGCGCTGCAGCAAGGTGGAATGCGCCTCGCCCGATTCGAACAATTGCGCCTCGCTCCACTGGCGCAAGCCCACCACGACGGGAAACAGGCCCAGACCCTTGGCCGTCAGCACGTACTCCTGGTAAGCCGTGCCGTCCGAGGCAGGCGCGACCGTAAAAATGCCCTCTTCCACCAGCGTGTGCAGGCGGTCGGCCAGGATATTCTTCGCCACGCCCAGGCTTTTCTGGAATTCCCCAAACCTGCGCATGCCGTCGAAGGCGTCGCGCACGATCAAGAGCGACCAGCGCTCGCCGATCACGTCGAGCGCGCGCGCCACGGGACAGGGGTCGGTCTTCAGGCTTTTGCGCTTGGCCACGGGCAGTCTCCAGGATTGAGTGGTTGCATTTTAAAACTTCCCGACGTAGACTCCAACTAGTTTTAATTTGAAACCACTTTATTGTAAACTCTATGCGCGACATAAACCCTCCCCTCACGACAACACTTCCCCCCACCCTCGTCTGGCTGTTCGCCTGCGCAGCCGGCCTCAGCGTGGCCAATGTGTATTACGCCCAGCCCTTGCTCGCCACCCTGGCGCACGAATTCGGCATGACGGACGCCGCCAGCGGCATGGTCGTCACGGCCACGCAGCTCGGCTGCGCGCTGGCCCTGCTGCTGCTGGTTCCCCTGGGCGACATGCTGAACCGGCGCCGCCTGACCTTGTTCCAGCTGGGCCTGCTTGCCATCTCCCTGGCGGCGCTGGGCTGCGCCCGTTCCACGACCGCCTTGCTGGGCGGCATGCTGCTGGTAGGCTTGCTGGGCACCGCCATGACGCAGGGCTTGATCGCCTACGCGGCCAGTGCGGCAGCCAGCCACGAGCGGGGCCGGGTCGTGGGCATGGCGCAGGGCGGCGTGGTGATCGGCCTGCTGCTGGCGCGCACCTTGTCCGGCGTGGTGGCCGATCTGGCCGACTGGCGCGCCGTGTATTTTGTCTCGGCGGCCATGGCTTGCGCACTGCTGTTGCTGCTGTGGCACAAGCTGCCGCCGGCGCAGCCGGCCAGTCAACGGCTGGCCTACGGCGCCCTGATTACCTCGATGCTGGACATGTTGAGGCACAACAAGGTGCTGCGCGTGCGCGGCATGCTGGCCCTGCTGATGTTTGCCGTCTTCAATATTTTCTGGAGCGCCCTGGTACTGCCCTTGACTGAGCAAGGCTATACGCACGCGGCCATCGGCGCGTTTGGCCTCGTGGGCGTGATCGGGGCGCTGGGCGCGGCGCGGGCCGGCGCGCTGGCCGACAAGGGCCGGGCCCAGTGGACGACGGGCGCGGCGCTGCTGTTGCTGCTGGCCGCGTGGCTGCCGCTCGGCTTTGCCGGCGCGGCCCTGTGGCCCCTGGTCGTCGGCATCATCGCGCTGGACCTGGCAGGCCAGGCCATCCACGTGACCAACCAGAGCCTGATCTTCCAGGATGACAGCGACGCGCACAGCCGCCTGGTGGCGTGCTATATGCTGTTTTATGCGGTGGGAAGCGGTGTCGGTGCGATTGCCGCCACCAGCGTATATGCGCTGGCGGGCTGGCATGGGGTATGCGCGCTGGGCGCGGCGGTCAGCTTGCTCGCCCTGCTGTTCTGGCGGCTGAC
Organism: Janthinobacterium breve; assembly: GCF_051380895.1. NCBI lineage: Bacteria > Pseudomonadati > Pseudomonadota > Betaproteobacteria > Burkholderiales > Oxalobacteraceae > Janthinobacterium > Janthinobacterium breve. Next base: position 171,730 of record NZ_JBNYXY010000002.1, read on the forward strand.
CTTGCCTACTGAAAAAGCTTAGTTCAACATGGCCGTGGCGGAGCCGTGACGGTACGTCTTCAGCGCATCAGGCTGGATCTGGATCAGCGAACCGCTGACTTTAATCAAATGCAAGTCCGTCAGCTGGTGCAGCACGCGCGACAGGGTGGCGGGCGCCAGGTTCAAAAACGATGCCAGCAGACTTTTCTTCAAGTCCAGCTTGACCTCGTTCGAACGCTGCTGGTCCGACGCCTGCAATAGGTACTCGACCACGCGCTGGGTGGCGTTCTGCACGGAGCATCGTTCCACGTTGCGAATAAAACCCATCAGGTGGTGCGACAGGCTGTTCATCATCTGGCGCGCGATACGCGGCGATTGGTCCAGCAGGCGCAGCAGCGCGTGCGGCGGGATGCGCAGCAGCAGGCAGTGTTCGAGCGCTTCGGCGCAGAACGGATACGGTTCGTCGAGGAAAATCATGGCTTCGCCAAAGCTCTGACCCGGGCGGATCAGTTCCAGTACCTTGTCGGTACCTTCCATGGAAAACACGCTCAGCTTGACGAGGCCGAAGACCACCACATAGGCGCCTTCCGCCACTTCGCCCTTGCGGAACAGCACTTTGCCTTTTTCCACTTCGACGCGCACGACATCCTGGCGCAATTGTTCTAATTGCGAAGGGGAAATATGGCGGAACAGAGCCTGGCTCGATAGCAAGCCATCGACGTTGACCTTATGCATGACACTCTCTTATTAGATTAGCGAATGACTAAGAGTGTAATGCGCAGGCACCGTCAAGGCCATACGTCAAAGGAACTAGGGTTGTCTAGGCCGGAACGCCATGCAGATCAAACAATCGCGCATTTTTTGCCATTAATTTGCGCATTTTTTGATTTTTAGAGTGCCTAGCAGAACCGTAGCGAGCGGCAGCGAGTTGCGACAGAGAAGCGGAACTGTGCTTGAGCACAGTGAGCATCGGAGGTCGCAAATCGCGACGCGCAGTAGCTTATGTAGGTACTCTTATTTGCCGAGTTCGCGCTCCACCGCATACACGGCGATCTGCACACGGCTGCTGAGCTTAAGCTTTTTGAGGATATTTTGCACGTGGATTTTCACCGTGCTTTCGGCCACGTCCAGCTGGCGCGCGATTTCCTTGTTGCTCTGGCCGCGCGCCAGGCAAGCCATGGCTTCGCGTTCGCGCGGCGTCAATTTGTCGTAGTCGGCCTGGGGCGCGTTCTGTCCCGCGCGGAACTGCGACACCAGCTTGGCCGTCATGGCGTCGGCAATCACCGATTCGCCGGCGGCGGCGCGGCAAATGGCCTGGCCCAGCTGCTCGGCTTCTATATTTTTCAGCAGGTAACCGCGCGCGCCCGCGCGCAGTGCCGCGCCCAGGTCGGCTGCATTTTCCGATACGGTCAGCATCAGCACCACCATCTGCGGCATGTCCTGCAAGATCAGCTGCAGCGCTTCCACGCCTGTTACGCCGGGCATGTTCAAGTCCATCAGCACCACGTCGGGCCGCAGCTCGGCCGTCAGGCGCACGCCGTCGAGTCCGTTCGATGCCTCGCCCACCACCTGGAATAGAGGATTGCGCTGCAGCAGCAGCTTGACGCCGCTGCGCAGCAAGGTGTGGTCGTCGACCAGCAGGATTTTGATTGGAGCGTTCACGTATTTGTATCTTCTGACTGGTAGGAATGAATCGTCTGTTACGCCGCCTGGCGCCGGGCTGCCGGCAAGGCTAGCGAGATCGTCGTGCCGCCGCCGGGCGTGCTGTCGATGGCAAATTGCGCGCCCAGCCGCTCGGCTCTTTCCTGCATGATACGCAAGCCGATCTGCAATTCCGTTTTCTTGTCGCGCAGGTTGGCGGCGAAGCCTTCACCATCGTCGCGCACCTGCAGCGCAAAGTCGCGCCCGTTTTCCACCCGCAGGGCCACGTTGCTCGCTTGCGCGTGCTTGCGGATATTCGACAGCGCTTCCTGCACGATGAACAGGATCTGCAACTGCTGCTCCGGCGCCAGCGGCGCGCCATTGCCGCTCATGTCCAGGGTGCCGACGACGCCCGTTTGCAGCTCGAACTTGGCCAGCACTTCGCTGAGTTTGCTTTCCAGGTCGCTGCCATGCCAGCGCGTGCGGAAATTGACCAGCAATTCGCGCACATCCTGGTAGCTTTGTTCGACGCCCATGCGCATCAGCGGCAACACTTCGGCCGCTTCGTCGAGCTGGCCACGGCGCACGGAATCGTCGAGCATCTGTACTTGCAGGCTGATGAAGTTCAAGCTTTGCGCGATGCTGTCATGCAAGCCTTCGGCCAGCAGGCTGCGTTCGCGCGCGACGGCAAATTCCTTCTCGCGCGCGATCAGGCGCTGGTTCTCGATGGCGATGCCCAGGCTCTGTCCCAGCGTTTCCAGCCAGCCCTGCTGCTGCGCATGTACGGCTTGCGGGCGCGCAAAGTGCAGCGAAAAACTGCCCACCACCTGCTCGCGCGCGAGGATGGGAAAGACGGCGATGGCAATAAAACCTTCTTCCTGGCAGCGGAAGCGCTGCAGCGCATCGACCTGGCGGAAATCGCGGATCTGGATCACGCCCTGCGCCACGGCAGCGCCGCACAGGCAATCGTTATTGCGGATGCAATGTTCCTCTTCCACCATGGCATCGGAAATGCCCTCATGCACGATGATGTGCACCGTATCGTGCTGCGGATCGAGGATACGCACGGTGCCGCCTTCGGCTTGCGCGAACTGCATCACATGGTGCAGGAAGCCACGGCATAGCGCATCGATGGCGTGCTGGCCTGCCAGCAAGGTGGAAATCTCATGCAGGGTGGCCAGCTGGCGTTCCTGCGCGACGCTCAGGCCAGATTCGGCTTGCGCCAGGCGGCGCTGGCGCCAGCGCGACGCTGGAAGTTGTTTGCGGGAAGGTTGACTGCGCGGCGCATGCATGAAGAACTCGAATCTGAAAAGTGGTGCGCCCGGCAAGCGCTGCGGCCTGCCGGGCTGGTGAAGGTTACAAACGTATCTCGGTGCCCAGCAGCTTGACGAACTGCGCAAGCCAGGCCGGATGCGCAGGCCAGGCAGGCGCCGTGACGAACTGTCCATCGGTGACGGCGTCCGTGACGGCGATGTCGGCATACGTGCCGCCCGCCAGCTTGACTTCCGGCGCGCAGGCGGGATAAGCGGAAATGCGCTTGCCGCGGATGACATCGGCGGCGGCCAGCAATTGCGCGCCGTGGCAGACGGCGGCGACAGGTTTGCCCGCGTCGGCAAAGTGGCGCACGGCGGCGATGACTTTCTCGTTCAGGCGCAGGTATTCGGGCGCGCGGCCGCCGGCGATCATCACGGCGTCATAGTCGGCCGGATCGATCTCGTCGAAGCTGGCGTTCAGGGTGAACAAATGACCCGGCTTTTCCGTGTAGGTCTGGTCGCCCTCGAAATCATGGATGGCCGTCTTGATCGTCGCGCCGCTTTTCTTGCCGGGACAAACGGCATGCACGGTATGGCCGAGCATCAGCAGGGCCTGGAACGGCACCATCGTTTCATAATCTTCTGCAAAATCGCCGGTCAAAAACAGAATTTTCTTCGCTGCCATTTAGTTCTCCTATGAAAGATTGACCCCGCATCCCTGCCTGCAAGATGCACCGCAAGGCGTATCTTAGCGCGACTTGGCAGTCATACTGGATATTTATCAAACTTTTGCGCCTTGATCGAGGATTTTACAGGCTGAGGCAGAATTTTTTACAGGCTTGCAAGTCAAACTCGGATACCCCTACTGGAAAGCCTGGCCATGAGCACCTCCACCAGCCCCCTTGTTTCGCCTGCCCTTATCCGCATCTTCGACCAGCTTGCCGATGCGCAGCAGGCCCGTAGCGCCCTGCTGGAGCAGGGTTTCCCCGCGCACGCCGTGCAGCTCGATACGGTCGACGACGAGGCCGTCACCGTGCAGGGCAAGGCGGCGTGGCGCGGCATGTTCCGCCTTGTCGTCGCCGTGCACCAGGCCGGGGACAGCGAACGGGCCGCCGCCATCGTGCAAGCGCATGGCGGCAGCGACATCGAACAGCGCACGGCCAGCCACGCGGGCCGCAAGCGATGGCAAGGGTGATGGCAAGGCGGATGGCAGAGAACAAGCGGGCGCGCACTGAGCGCGGCCCTCCCCCGCGCGGCCAAATTATGGCAAGATCAAGCTTCCTTCATTCCACAGTGGAACTTGCCATGATTTTTGAAATTGCCCATATCCAGATCAAATCGGCCACGCATGACGCCTTCGAGGCGGCCGTCGCCAAAGCCGTGCCCCTGTTCCAGCGCGCGCGCGGCTGCGAGTCGATGCGCCTGGAGCGCTCGATCGAAAATGGCGATGCCTACCGTCTGGTGGTGGGCTGGACGACGCTGGAAGACCATACCGTGCATTTCCGCGGCAGCGACGACTTCCAGGCCTGGCGCGGTCTCGTCGGCGAATTCTTCGCCGCCCCGCCCCAGGTCGAGCACATGAACACGGTGGTCGCAGGCTTCTAGACTGGCACTTAAGCGCCGGACAGAAGCGTAGCGAGCAGCAGCAAGTTGTGCCCGAGAAGCGGAACTGTGCTGAGCACTGGGCCGCCGAGGCAGTGAGCATCGGAGGCCGCAAATTGCGACGCGCAGTAGCTTATGTCAAGCGCTTAGAGCCTATCCCAGTAGGGAGCGTCATCTGCTGGCAGCGGATCAGGAGCGCGGACAAGGCGTGAGGAGGACGCGTGGCGAGCCACGCAACGACGAACAACGCAGTCCCCGCTTCTGAGGGGCGCCAGCAGGGGATGTATTCATCTACTGGGATAGGCTCTTAAACGGCGGGGTGGTGAAACACCTGCCGCAAGTAGGCGAGGAAAGTTTCATCCTTGCACAGTGTCTTGCCCGGCGAATCCGACAATTTCGCCACCGACTGGCCATTGCAGCGCACCAGTTTCATGACGATGTTGAGCGGCGTCAAACCCACATCGTTGGTCAGATTGGTGCCTATACCGAAACCCGTCATGATGCGGTCGGCGAAGTGCTGGTACAGGGCGAAGGCCTTGTCCAGGTCCAGGCCGTCGGAAAACACGAGGCGCTTGGTATTGGCGTCGATGCGCAGGGCCGCGTAGTGGGCCAGCGCCTTTTCGCCCCACTCGACGGGGTCGCCCGAATCGTGGCGCAAGCCGTCGAACAGCTTGGCAAAATACAGGTCGAAGTCGGCCAGGAAAGCATCCATGCCGACCACGTCCGTCAGGGCGATGCCCAGGTCGCCCCGGTATTCCTGCACCCAGTCTTCCAGTGCCGCCTTTTGAAAGTCGCGCAGGCGCACGCCGAACGACTGGAATGACTGCATGTATTCATGCGCCATGGTGCCGATCGGCACGATGCCGAGCTTTTTCGCCAGGTACACATTCGACGTGCCTTTGAAATATTCCGGCACTTCATGCGCCAGGCGCTGCACCACCTCGTCGTGCCAGGCGCCGGAAAAACGCCGGCGCACGCCGAAATCGGAAAACTCAAACGGGTGCTTGCGCCGTGGCAGCTTGCCGAATTCCTTGACGGCCGCCACTTTCAAGCCTAGGCGATGACGCCCTTCGCGCATGGCCGCGTCCAGGTCGAAACGGCGGAAATACAGTTCGTTGATGATGTACAGCACGAAAATCTCGAAACCCATCACATGCACCTGCGGCCCGGCCGCGTGCACCAGCAGGGTGTCGCCATCCGTGCTGACCTCGATGAACTTGCGCTGGAAGCGGAACACCGTCAAAAAGTCGACGAAATCGCTCTTCATGAAGCGCAGGGTGCGCAAATAGGCCAGCTCGTCGTCGGCAAATGACATCGAACACAGGTGGTCTAGCTGTTCTTCCAGCTCGACCTTCAGTTCGGCCAGGGGAAAGGCGGTGGCGTTACGGCAGACAAATTCGTATTCGGTATGGGTATTCGGATGACCGTGCAGCAATGCTTGCCACATTGTAAATTTATACAGATCGGTTTCCAGCAAACTGCGCACTATCGGGGTCATGTGTGTTTTCTCCAACTTCCTGAAGCCAGAATAGTACGCCACCGCAAGCATTTCAGCAGCGCACGCTCAACAATGGCTCAGGCCAGCGCATTGGCCAGCAATTCGGGCAAGACGTCGGCGGACGTGGCCAGCCGCGCGCCGCGCTCGTGCATGGCGGCCAGGAAGTCGCGCTGCTGCGCTGCAAAGCCCGTGACGGGACTCATGCAGTCCGTCAACAGCACCAGCCGCGCCAGCGCCTGTGGTCCCTGCTGCGCCTGCAAGTAGTCGGCGATGTGCTCCGTGCTGGCTTTCACGCAATGGCTGCCCGCCTCGCCGGCGACATAAATCTGCTGCGCCGGCAGCAGGGTGGCGAGGAACTCCAGGTTGCGCTGCGTGGCAGCATCCTGCGCGTCGGGCACTTCGGCCATGACGGCCGAGTAATGCTCGGTCCACGGGTTGGAACCCTTGCTCAGCTTGGCAACCACTTGCAGCTGATCCACTTCCCAGCCGTTATAGGCGGCGCGCACGGCCGCATGGATATTCTGGCCCCAGCTGCCGATTTCGCAATGCACGGGCCACACCATCAATTGATAACGCCCCGCTTGCTGCAAGGCATCGAGATAAGCCAGCGCGCGCGGCAAGGCACCGCTGGCGGCGGGCAGGAACAGGCGGTCGCGCACCTGCTGCGCGCTGATCTGCGTAAACGGCGCGACGGGAGCGCCATCGCCCGTGCGCCAGAAGGCGGGGTGGGCGATGTCATAGCGGTGGTGGGCGTCGAGCGTCACGCTGATCTGCGTCAAACCGCTGCCCCCTTCGCGGATCAGCTGCGCCACGCGCAGCATGTCGGCGTGTGCGCCGGGCACGGCCAGGGCCGGTGCGGCACCTGGCGGCAGCCAGGTGGCAGGCAAGTCGCAAAAATCGTTTTGCGGGTCGATGACGAGCAGGTGCAACTGGCGTTTCATGGCGGTCCTCAGGCGTGACGATATTTTGTATGATACGGGCAACTTCGGTAGTGCGCCTACACCGTCAACGCCAGGACCGTGCTCATTCGCAATAACTTGTCCCTGAACAAGCCGAGCGACAGCTCAGGGGTGGAAGACATAACGGCGCCGGCGCCGCTCGACCAGCTTGACGGCCACCTCGCCCGCTTCCGCCATGGCCTCCGCTTCCGTTGTAAACTGATGGTCGGCCGACACCCTGCGCTTGTGCAGCAAATTCACCCGGTGCATGGGGTTGGACGAGGGGGCATAGATGGCGACGTACGCGCCCCATAGCTTGCAGCCGCGCAAGCGCTCTGCCGTGTAATTCACCTCATAAAAATCAACATACTTTATCGGCACGATGTGCGCTCCAAAAATGACATGGCCGGACAGCTTGTCTCTACGGACTGACACGGTGAGGGTAAAACCATGCGCTCGCGATTGCTCAGGATACTCAATTCAGCTCTCTTTTTATCACGCGGCACAGGAGAAAAAGATGAATGACTACATCATCTTCATGCATGACGACACGGAAACACCAATGGACATCGCCACGTCCGCCTGGCAAGACTACTTCGCCATGCTCAAGGCCAGTGGCCGCTTCTGCGGTGGCAGCTCCATCGGGCCCGGCATTTGCGTGCACCGCTCAGGCCAGGCCAGACCGGTGACGCCGCACTTGTCAGGCTATCTACGTGTGCAAGCCGAAAGTATAGACGATGCGAAAAAATTATTGCTGGGCAACCCTGTACTGAACGCAGGTGGCACGGTAGAAATCCGCGAGCTGCCGCGCGACTGACGCGGCATGGCTGGCGCCTATTGCCCTGCCTCGGCGGCGGCATGCATGGACCAGACGACGCTGAGGATTTTCCATTGGCCATCGCGCTTGACCATCTGCCACGCTTCCACGCCATAGTTGGACAATTTGTCGCCGACGAGGAATTCGTAGTCGAAGTTGACCCACGCCACATGGCGGTCCTGGGTGATCTTGACGTTGTAGAATTTTTCTTCCGTGCGCTGCGGTTCGCGCTTGATGAAGTTGGCGAAACCGATATAGCCGGCCACCGCGACGCCGTCGAAATGGACGTCCGTCGTGTCGCGCATTTTCTGGATGAAACCGTCGTCGGCCGGCGAAGCGAACAGAATGTTTGTGTGCAGCATCAGCGACGACAGCAGCTTGACATCCTTGGCGATCAGGGCCGCCTGGAAGTCGGCGACGACTTTTTCGATGGCGCGGATATCGTCGGGCGTGGAGGCGTGACGCCCCACGTGGGGCGGTGCCACTGGCGCAGTTTGCGCCTGCGCAATACCTGCCGCCAGCAGGGAACATCCGAACAGTACTGCGCTTGCCAACTTGTGCATGGGGGACTTTCATGGCGAACCACTCGCCGGGCTGGCACGGGGCGTGCCGCCGGCAAGCTTATGTCAACCATGGCAGATTGGCAACCCCCCCGAGGACCTGGCTCAGGCGGCCAGGGCCTCGATCGAAGCGCGGCCCTTGGCGATCGCGCTGGCGACGGCGTCCTCGCCCATGGCCACGCCTTCGGCTTGCACGAACTCGATATCGGTGATGCCGATGAAGCCCAGCGCCGTGCGCAGATAGGTGCTCAGGTAGTCATACGCGGCGCCCGGGCCGGCGCTGTAGACACCGCCGCTGGCCGTGAAGATCACCGCTTTCTTGCCCGTCGCCAGGCCGACGGGGCCGGTGGCCGTGTACTGGAAAGTGCGGCCCGCGCGCGCCACGTGATCAATCCACGCCTTCAGGGTCGAGGGCACGGAAAAGTTGTACATGGGCGCAGCCAGCACCAGCACGTCGGCGGCCAGCAATTCATCGACCAGGGTATCGGACAATTGCACGGCCGCAGCCGCCTGCGCGCTGCGCTGTTCGGCCGGCGTGAAGAAGGCGCCCATCACCTCTTCCGTCAGGTGCGGCACGGGCTGCGCGGCCAGGTCGCGTTCGACGACGCTGGCCCCTTGCGCAGCCAGTTTGGCGACGAATTCGCCGGACAATTGGCGCGACAGGGAACCGCTGTTGCGCACGCTGCTATTGATGTGTAAGACCTTGCTCATGAATTGCTCCTGTGGAAATCGGTGACGGGATGGGCCACGTCGCAGCCCTTGCACACAGCATAGTTCGGGTCTACCATCGATGAAACCGTATAAATATAAATGTTTAGCATCGAAATTCTAGATATGGAGTTGCCATGAGAGAACCGGGCCAGCCTTCGCTCGACCAGTTGCGCGTCTTCGTCGCCGTCATCGACGCGGGCGGCTTCGCCCACGCGGCGCGCCAGTTGCACCGCACGCAGTCGGTGATCAGCTACACCGTCGCCAACCTGGAAGAACAACTGAATGTGGTGCTGCTCGACCGCAGCAAGCGCAAGCCCACCCTGACGGACGCGGGCAAGGCCCTGCTGGCCGATGCGCGCGCCGTGGCCCTGAAGGTCGATGGCATGCGCGCGCGCGCCAAGGCGCTGGCCGGCGGGCTGGAGGCGGAAGTGTCGGTGGTGGTCGACGTGATGTTTCCCACCTGCGTGCTGGTGCGCGTTCTGGAAGCGTTCCAGGCGCAGTTTCCCACCGTCGCCCTGCGCCTGCGCATCGAAGCCATGGGCGCCGTGGCGCAACTGGTGATGGATGGCAGCTGCCACATCGGCCTCGGTGGCTGGATGACGGCGACGGCCAGCGTCTTCGAACGCCTGGCCGTGGGCCATGTGCGCCTGATTCCCGTGGCCGCGCCCAGCCACGCGCTGGCGCAGCAGGAAGGGCCGATTGCCTCCAACGTGGCGCGCGAACACGTGCAGCTGGTGCTCAGCGACCGCAGCGACCTGACGCAAGGCCAGGATTTCGGCGTGCTGGGATTGCGCAACTGGCGCCTGGGCGACCTCGGTTCCAAGCACGCGCTGCTGCGCGCGGGACTTGGCTGGGGCAACATGCCCGAAGCGATGGTGCGCGAGGATCTGGCGGCAGGACGATTGGTGCACCTGCCGCTGGCCGTAGACAAGGGCGAGAATTATCCGATTTACCTGATCCAGCGCGCCGACACGCCGCCCGGCCAGGCGGGCAAGTGGCTGACCGAGCGCTTTGCGGAGCAGTTGCCTTTGCTGGAACAGGTCTTCTAGAAGCGCGCGCGGGCGGGTATCATGCGGGGGCAAGCCCCAAACAACTGCTGGGGTCAGCCCCTCAACACCGCCAACGCAAAGCTCAGTGCCAACGTGTCCGGGGGGCTGACCCCGATTTCAGACACAACATTGAAGAGATTCACATGGCCGGCATCGACGACTTCGTCAACAAACAAAAACCTGGCGCGCGCTTCGTCATCACGGCGCAGATGCTGCGCATGACGCCGCAGCAGTTCGACTCGCTGGCGCAGGAATGGATGGAAGACGGCGGCCCCGGCTTCGACGTGGCCGGCATCCCGCACCGGGTGGTCGTCGACGGGCAGTTTTATATAGCCAGGCTCACCGTGACACGCCACGGCGAGCCGGTATAAGGGCGAATGGTCTAATCGACGCCCAGCACGTGCAGGCGCCGGCGCAGGCGCGCCACCTCTTCCGACAAATCGACCACCAGCGCGGCCAGTTCGGCATTCGCGTCGAACACGGATTCGATTTCGTGCAGGCGGCGCGCGCGCACCAGGTCCAGGCTGGTGAAGCGCCAGGCCGTCAATTGCCCCGCTGGCGGGCCATTTTGCAGCAGCACGCCCGTCTGCACATGCTGCACCACCCAGTCCGGTTCCACGGCGCAGGCGCGCGCCAGTTCCTCCAGGCTCAGGGCACGATCTTCGAGCAGTTCGCCAATTACCTTGTTTGTCATGATTCACCCTCCCAGCTTCTGGCGCGGATTGAAAGCCATCTCGCGCGCCATGGTTGCATACAATTCGCGCGCCTTGTCGTCGTTCGCCGGCGGCAGCACCACTTCCAGCAGCAGATACAGGTCGCCCGGCTGGGCGGCGGGAATGCCGCGCCCCTTCAAGCGCAGCTTGCGCCCCGTCTGCGAATTGGGCGGCACGGTGACTGCCACCGTGCCCGATGGCGTGGGCACGGCGATTTCGCCGCCCAGCGCCGCCTCCCACGGCGTGACGGGCACCGTCTCGAACACGTCGCGCCCTTCCACCTTGTAGCGTGCATCGGGCTGGAAGCGGATTTCCAGATACAGGTCGCCGGCGGGCGCGCCGCCGCTGCCAGGATGGCCCTGGCCCTTCATGCGCAGCTGCTGGCCCTCCGTGACGCCTTTCGGTATCGTCACTTCCAGGGTGCGCTCGCGCGTCACTACATGGCCTTGCGCGTCCGCTTCGGGCACGCGCATGACGATATGGCGCTTGGCGCCCTGGTAGCTGTCGTGCAAATCGATGGTGATGGCGGCATGGCTGTCCTCGCCCTGCATCTGGAAACTGCCGCCGGCGCGGCGGCGCCCGCCCACGTGGGCAAACAGGTCGGCAAAGAAGTCGCTGTCGTCGGCGCCCGACGATTCGTAGCCCGAACCCCAATCCGGCGGCGGCCGGAATGGCTGCCCTTGGGCGCCCTGGTTACGCCCAAGTTCATCGTAGGCGGCGCGCTTTTCCGCATCGCCCAGCACGCCGTAGGCCTCATTCAGGGCCTTGGTGCGCTTGTCGGCGTCCGGTTCCTTGCTCACGTCGGGGTGGTATTTGCGCACCAGTTTGCGATACGCCTTCTTGATCTCGGCCTCGGTCGCCGTCTTCTCGACGCCAAGCTCCTTGTAGTAGTCCTTGTATTCCACCGTGCTTGCTCCCCATGGTTGAACTGCCTATGGGAAGAGTACACGAATTGGCGCCGACAGCGCGTGCGCACAATACAACACCGCCCGCGAGGCACGGGGCGCGCGGGCGGTGAAAGGGGCAGCGAAAAACGCCTAGCGCACGCGGCGCAGCGAGGAAATGCGGCGGTCAAGGCCACCGTGCAGGCGGCCGTAGCTGCCTGGCCCCATCACCACGCAGCGGCCACGGAAGTTGGCATCGACGCAGAACTCCCAGCGACCGTAGTTGACGACGATCGATTCGGCGCGGTCATTGAAGCCATAGCGGCTCAAGTCGCGCACTTCGCCGTCCAGGCGCACGGGCCGACCGCGCATGCCGGCGTCAGGAAACATCAGCACGGCGCCATTCATGTCGGGACGGTGTCCGCCGCCATGGCCCGGATAACCGGGATGAGGACGCTCCGGACGCGGAGGATAGGGACGGTGATCGGGGCGGTAATCACCGCCGCCATGGCCCGGGCGGCCCACTTCGCGCACGGAGGAAACGGCGTCGTTCATGCCCGGCATGCTGCCGTAGCGGCCAGGTCCAAAGGTACGGCAGTTACCACGGTAATTGGCGTCCTTGCACACTTCCCAGGTGCCCGAGCGCACGATGATGCTGGAGGTCTTGTCGTTAAAGCCCATGCGCGACAGGTCGCCCGTGTCGGAACGCAGGCTGACCGGGCGGCCGCGGAAACCGGCGTCCTCGAACAGGGTGATTTCGCCCGCAGATGCGGCAAGGGGGGCGAGGAAGGTGGCGGCGCACAGCAGCGCGGGCCGGAAAGATCGAACCATGACAACTCCAATACTGATTACATTTTCGCCAGTGTAGTCCGGGCGGCAGGCGGCGAGTGTAACAAAGAGCAAGCAAAGGTCAGCGCACGGCAGCGAATGTAAAAACCGCCTGGCGGGATCAACCCGGCAGGCGGCCTGTCAGCATGTGTGCCGGAGAAAATCAGCGCACGCGGCGCAGCGAGGAAATCTGGTTTTCCAGGCCGTTCAAGCGACCGTATTCGCCCGGTCCGATCACTTCGCAGCGGCCATGGAAGTTCGAATCGCTGCACACTTCCCACTGGCCCTCGTTGACGACGATGGACGAGGCGCGGTCATTGAAGTTGTAGCGCACCAGGTCTTCCGCATTGCGGTCCAGCGCCAGCGGTTCGCCGCGCATGCCCGCTTCGGGGAACAGCAGGACAGCGCCGCGTTGCTGGTACTGCGGCTGCTGGTACTGCGGCTGCTCATACTGCGGCCGTTCGTACTGCTGCTGGCGCCGCGCTTCGCGCTCATCGACCATGCGCGCCGACGAGACGCGCCCATCGAGGCCGCGTCCCAGGTCGTCGTGGCGGCCGGGGCCGAAGATGCGGCACACGCCGTTATAGTTCGAGTCGCTGCACAACTGCCAGTAGCCGTTGTAGATGACGATGCTGGTGGTGCGGTCGTTGAAACCGATATTGACGAAATCGTCCGTATCGCGGTTCAGCCGCGCCGAGCCGCCATTCTGTCCTGCGCCCGAATATACCTCCAGCGTGCCGCCACGCCCATAGCCGCCATTGCCACGGTCCGGATCGCGCCCCGGGCGTCCCGGATTGTAGCCATCGCCGCGCCCCGTTTCACGCACCGAACTGATGGCGTCATTCATGCCCGGCAGCGAGCTGTACTCCCCCGGCCCCAGGGTCTTGCATCTGCCGCGGAAGCCGGCATCGGTACACACATCCCAGGTGCCCGAACGCACCAGGATGCTCGACGCCTTGTCGTTGAAGCCAAAGCGTGACAGATCGTCCGTCGTCTCGCGCAGGTTCACTGCGCGGCCACGAAAATCAACGTCTTCGAACAGGGTGATATCGCCCGCGTGGGCGGCCGCATGGGCCCCCAGCGAAAGCAGCAAGGTCGCCGCGCATGCCAGCGCGTGTTTGAAAGGGCCCGTCATGATTAACTCCATTCTTCATTCTTTGGTGATGATTTGCCTGACTGTTGCGTCAGGATGCTAGTGTAACAAATACAAGGCCACGGGACAGCGCGATCACACGTTCAATACAGGCGGCGCAGGGAGGAAAACCGCTGGCCCGCATCGTCCCGCGCAAGAACACCGCGCCCCAAGGACAAGTGATCGACATGACAACTGCTGTCAGTGTAGCCATCCGTAGAAAAAACGGTGTAACAAAGTATGGGAAAAGCACAATAAATTGTTACTAAAAGCAATTGCAGGCCCCACGGAGCCTGTTATTGCCATTTGCCGTGCCATGCGCCTTGTATCACGCACATCGATCGGCGCACTCCCGGGCGCATGGGGCGCCTCGGCGGACAAGCACGGCGAATGCCGGTAGAATCTTGTGTTTAGTTAAGCTTGCCGCCCATGCCACACACTACCTCGTTCACGCTGCCCGCCGTCCGTACTGAAATTTCCTCACTGTGGAAGCTGGCCTGGCCCATCCTGATCGGCCAACTGGCGACCGTTGGCATGGGCGCGGCCGACGTGGCGATGACGGGCCATACGAATCCCGAAGAACTGGCGGCCGTGTCGCTGGGCGCGGCCATCTGGTCCATCGTCCTGGTCACCGTGAGCGGCATCATGATGGCGATCAATACGCTGGTGGCGCATGAAATCGGCGCCGTGCGCCACGACCAGGTGCCACACATCGTGCGCCAGTCATTGTGGAAGGCGCTGCTGGTAGGCTTGGTGGCTTGCCTGCTGACGAACATGGCGGCGCTGGTGTTCGACCACCTGATGCTCGAACCAGCCGTGGCGGCCAAGGCCAAGCTGTTCGTGCACATCATCAGCTGCGCGCTGCCGCCGTTCGCCGCCTACCGCGCGCTGTACGGCTACAGCACCAGCATCAACCAGACCAAGCCCGTGATGGTCATCGCGCTGGCTGCGCTGGGCCTGAATATCCTCGTCAACTACCTGCTGATCTACGGCCACTGGGGCATGCCGAAGATGGGCGGCGTGGGCTGCGCCGTGGCCACCACCTGCTGCGTGTGGATGATGCTGCTGGCCATGCTGGCCTGGATCAGGATCGCACCCGCCTACCACGCCACGTATCCGTTCACGCACTGGGAATGGCCGCAGCCGTCGTCCATCGGCCCCATGCTGCGCCTGGGCCTGCCCATCGGCGTGACCTACTTTGCCGAAGTGAGCGCATTTGGCGTCATCAGCCTGCTGGTGGCGCGCTTCGGCGTGATCCAGGTGTCGGCGCACCAGATTGCGTTGAATTTCTCGTCCGTCGTCTTCATGGTGCCGCTCACCTTCGGCATCGCGCTGGTCACGCGCGTGGGCCATGCCGTGGGCGAAGCCAATCTGCACCGCGCCCGCTTCATTTCGTGGGTGGGCGTGGCCATGTCGCTGACGGCGGCCATCGTCTCGGCCACCGTCATTACCGTCTTCCGCCACCAGATCGCGCAAGCCTATACGTCCGACCCGCAGGTGCAGGCGCTGTGCGCGCAGCTGCTGCTGTTTGCCGCGCTGTTCCAGCTGTCCGACGCCACGCAAGTGGCCACCTCGTGCGCCATCCGCGGCTACAAGGTGACGCGCCAGCCGATGCTGATCCAGCTGCTGGCCTTCTGGGGCTTCTCGCTGCCCATCGGCTATGTGCTGGGTCTCGCGCCGGCCGGCTTCCCCTGGTCGCCGGCAGAGCCGATGGCCGCTGCCGGTTTCTGGATCGGCCTTGTCACGGGCTTGACGGTGGCCGCCGTGCTGCTGACCTGGTATTTGAACCGGCTGTCGCTGCAGCGCCTGCGCACCGCCCGATAAGCCGACAAGGAAACCGCCATGCCGCAACAACGCCCCTTCAGGCAAGTCGATGTCTTCAGCACGCTGCCCTTCCTGGGCAATCCGCTGGCCGTGGTGCTCGACGCGAATGGCCTCGATGACGCGCAGATGCAGGCGATCGCGCGCTGGACCGGCCTGTCGGAAACCACCTTCGTGCTGGCGCCGCGCGATCCCGCCGCCGATTACCGCGTGCGGATTTTTTCGCCCGAGATGGAATTCCCGTTCGCCGGCCACCCGACCCTGGGCACGGCGCATGCCCTGCTCGATGCGGGCATGCAGCCCAAGGGCGCGCGCATCGTGCAGGAATGCGGCGTCGGCCTGGTGCAGATAGAACGCGGCGCCGGCGGCGTGCTGGCGTTCCAGGCGCCGCCCTGCACCACGCGCGCGCTCGCCCCCGCGCTGCTGCCGCTGCTGCAAACGGCGCTGGGCGACGCGGCGGCCGCTGGCGGCACCGTCGTCGACATGGGCATCCGCTGGCTGTGCGTGCCGCTGCCAAGCGCCGCAGCCTGTCTGGTCGTCCATGCCGACATCGCGGCGCTGACGACATTGCTGGCCGCGTCAATGGCTGACGGACTGGCCCTCTACGGCGCGCACTGCGCCGGCGGGCCGGCCGATTACGAAGTGCGCGCGCTGCTCAGCGAGCACGGCGCGCTGGTCGAGGATCCCGTCACGGGCAGCGCCAACGCCTGCATCGCGCACCTGCTGGCGGGCGCCGACTATCGCGTGCGCCAGGGCACTTGCCTGCAGCGCGACGGCCGCGTGTCCGTCAATTTCCGCGATGGCCACGCCTGGATAGGCGGCGCATGCCTGACCGTGATAGAAGGTACGATATTGGCCTGAACCAGGGAAAGCGCCATGGAATGGGCGGCTGTTGGATATTTTTGACGAAGGAAATACGGCCAGGAACGTCTTATTCCGTGGCCGGGGCTATCGCATAAACAGGCACGCTCTGGTATCGTCTTACGCTTAGGCAACGCTCGATCCTGCCTGCGCTGTTTGGCATGCCGCGTTATTCATTCTTCCAACTACCGAGACATCCATGCGTTTTATTCTTTGTTTTCTGGCCGCGATGGCCAGCGTTCCCGCATCGGCTGAAAAGCTGACTCTGGAACGCATCCACGCCGATCCTGCGCTGGCCGGCCCTGGCGTGCGCAACCTGAAGGTTTCGCCCGACGGCGAGCGCGTCACCTTCCTGCGCGGCCGCGCCGACAACCAGTTCCAGCTCGACTTGTGGGAATTCAAGCTGAAGGACAAGAGTACGCACCGCCTGATCGACTCGAAGGCGCTGGTGCCAAATGAAACGATCTCGCCCGAAGAGCAGGCGCGCCGCGAACGCGAGCGCACGGCCAGCCTGAACGGCATTCTCAGCTACAGCTGGTCGCCCGATGGCAAGCAGCTGCTGGTGCCGCTGGCCGGCAATCTGTACCTGGTCGATGCGGCCCAGCCGGACCAGGCGCGCCTGGTCGCCAAAGGCAATGTGCTGGACCCGAAAATCTCGCCGAAAGGCCGCTACGTCTCGTTTGTGCGCGATCAAAACATCTATGTGATCGACCTCAAGACGAACAAGGAACGCCAGCTGACCACCGATGGCAAGGGCACCATCCGCAACGGCGAAGCCGAATTCGTGGCGCAGGAAGAAATGGGCCAGCGCACCGGCTACTACTGGGCACCCGACGATTCCGCCATCGCGTATAAACGCTACGACGAAGCGCCCGTGCCCGTCGTGCGCCGCTTCGAAATCTTCGCCGACCGCACCGATGTTGTGGAACAGCGCTATCCTGCCGCGGGCGATCCGAACGTGCTGGTGCAGCTGTTGATCGTCTCGCCGGAAACGGGTGCGCAACGCCAGGTGGACCTGGGCACGAACCCGGACATCTATCTGGTACGCGCCGACTGGAGCGCGGACAGCAAGTCGCTGGTGTACCAGCGCCAGTCGCGTGACCAGAAGACCCTCGACCTGGTCGCCGTCGATGCCGCCACGCTGGCGCAACGCACCCTGCTGACGGAAACGTCGACAAGCTGGGTCAGCATTCATGACGACCTGCGCTTCCTGTCGAACGGCACCTTCCTCTGGTCGTCCGAACGCACGGGCCGCAACCATCTGTATTTGTATGACATGAGCGGCAAGCTGCTGCACCCGGTCACTTCCGGGGCATGGGGCATCGACAGCGTGCTGGCCGTGAACCAGAAAACGGGCAAGGTGTTCGTCTCGTCGAACCGCGATGCGGTGATCGACAAGCAGACCTACGCCCTGGCACTCGATGGCAGCACGGCCGACAAGCCGCAGCGCGTCACCAAGGCCGATGGCTGGC
Organism: Janthinobacterium breve; assembly: GCF_051380895.1. Lineage (NCBI taxonomy): Bacteria > Pseudomonadati > Pseudomonadota > Betaproteobacteria > Burkholderiales > Oxalobacteraceae > Janthinobacterium > Janthinobacterium breve. Next base: position 189,489 of record NZ_JBNYXY010000002.1, read on the forward strand.
ACGACACAACGTTCTCGCGCAATGGCGAAGTGTTTGTCGACACCTACTCCGACCCGGCCACGCCGCCGCAAGTGAGCATCCGCCGTCCGGACGGTTCGATGGTGGGCTGGCTGGAAGAAAACGCGCTGAACGCCAGCCATCCGTACGCGAAATACAAGGCGGACCACCTGACGACGGAGTACGGCACCCTGAAAGCCAACGATGGCCAGACCTTGTATTACTCCATCGTCAAACCGTCGAACTTCGACGCGACCAAGCGCTATCCCGTCTACCTGTCGACGTATGGCGGCCCGCACTCGCAGCACGTGGCGCGCCGCTGGGGCAACAACTTCGACCAGTACATGGCGCAGCAGGGCTTTGTCGTCTTCCGCCTCGATAACCGGGGTTCCTCGCGCCGCGAACGCGCGTTCACGGACGCCATCTATCACAATCTGGGCGCAGCCGAAGTGGCGGACCAGCTGGTGGGCATAGACTGGCTGGGCAAGCAAAGCTTCGTCGACGCGAAGCGCATCGGCGTGTTCGGCTGGAGCTATGGCGGCTTCATGACCCTGCGTTTGCTGTCGGCTGCCTCCGACAAGATCGCCATGGGTGTTTCCGTGGCGCCCGTGACCGACTGGTCGCTGTACGACACCCACTACACGGAACAATTCCTCGGCATGCCGAAGGAAAACGTGGACGGCTACAAGAACAGCACCGTGTTCGCCCACCTCGACGGCTTGAAGTCGCCGCTGCTGCTGGTGCACGGCATGGCCGACGACAACGTGCTGTTCAGCAACAGCACGCGCCTGATCGATGCGCTCGTCAACCGCGGCGTGCAATTCGACCTGATGACGTATCCGGGCGCCAAGCACGGCATCTCATCGCGCGCGGGCCAGCGCCACGTGTACAAGAAAATTGAAATGTTCTTCAAGCAAAACCTGGGCGTAGCGAAGTAAAACGCGCCCACAATAAAAACCGCCGCCTGTCTCGCGACAGGCAGCGGTTTTTTCATTCTTGCTGCCAAATTTACGGTTTGCGGGTGACGGTCTCGACTGCGTCTTTCACATCGCCAACCTTCTTCTGCACTTTGCCTTCAACCTGGTTTGCCAGGCCCTTGGCTTGCTGTTCTTCGCTGCCGACCAGTTTGCCAGCTTGTTCCTGGATTTTACCGCCGACTTCCTTCAGTTTACCTTCGACTTGATCTTTGTTCATGATGAATCCTCACTGTAGTTGGTACCTCTGTAGTCCGGCACCCTAAGGGCCGGTACTGCGGCTCACACACTGCCACAAGCTTCTTGCTGTGCTTGCTGCGTGTCGATAGGTTCATACTACGCTTGAGCTAACAAAAACTCTGTACGCTTGCTAACACATACTCAATGTCCGTCAACTCCATAGTCATGCAGCTTTACGCCAGACGGTGGCCAGCCACGGCTGCTGTTCGCGCGGCAAGCCCGGCGGGCGGTAATACTGCTCGACCAGACTGAAGCCGGCCGCCTGCACATACGCGGCCCAGCGCTCTTCGTCATGGTAGCTGCCGTAGCGCGCGCCGTTCCAGCCTTCCTGGTTGTGGCCGCGCGGGTTCGAGCTGAACAGCACGCCGCCCTCCTTCAGGCACGCGTGCAAAGCACGCAGCACGCCAGGCAAGGCGGCGCCGGGCACGTGGAACAGCACGGCATTGGCGAACACGCCGTCGAAGTGCGCGGTGGGCAGATCGAGGTCGACGAAATCCTGCTGCCACACGGTGCAGCCGCTGTAGGAGCGTGCCATCTCGACGAAGCTGGGGCAGCCATCGACGCCCGTGGCGTGGTGGCCCAGGGCCGTGAACGCCTTCAAATCGCGGCCCGGGCCGCAACCCAGGTCGAGGATCGCCAACGGCGCCGGCTTGCCGATGGCGGCCAGCAGCGCGGCGATATTCTGGCTGACGTCATGGTCGCGCGTGCCTTCAAAAAACTGCTCGGCGCTGGCGTCGTAATGGGCCAGGGTGCGGCCCGTAATGGCGTGGATGGGGTCTTGCGGTGGGGTCGGCTTCATGGCGCTCCTGTCATCGATGAGCGCATTTTACGCTGCCGGCCCGCTCCCCGGCCGGCAGCGCCAAGCCCTGCTACCAGACGCGCACGCGCTGTTCCGGCGCCAGGTACAGCTGCTGCCCCGGCTGCACGTCGAAGGCCGGGTACCAGGCGTCGAGGTTGCGCACGGTGGCGGCACGGTATTGCGCCGGCGCATGGCCATCCGTGAGGATTTGCTGGCGCGCCGCCGCTTCGCGCGCCTTGCTGCGCCAGCTGACGCCGTAGCCCGTGAAGAAATCGCGGTCCGCGCCCGCCTGCACCGGCTTGCCCTGCTGCGACAGGGTGAACGCGTCATGCGCGGCCGCCACGCCGGCCAGGTCAGCCAGGTTTTCGCTGAGGGTCAGCTGGCCATTCACGGCCAGGTCGGGAAACGGTTTATAGGCCGCGAACTGCGCCACCAATTGCTTGGATGCCGTCTGGAAGTGCGCCAGGTCGGCCGGCGTCCACCAGTCGCGCAGCTTGCCCTGGGCATCGAACTGCGCGCCCTGGTCGTCGAAGCTGTGGCTGATCTCGTGACCGATGGTGGCGCCGATGCCGCCATAGTTGGCCGCATCGGACGCTGCCGGGTCGAAAAACGGCGGCTGCAGGATGGCGGCAGGGAAGTTCAGCGCATTTTGCAGCGGCAGGTTGACGGCGTTGACCAGCTGCGCCGGCATGGCCCAGGCCTTGCGGTCAGGAGATTGGCTCAGCTTGGCCAGTTCCTGCTGGTAATGAAACTGTTCCGCCCGCTGCACATTGCCCAGCGCGTCGCCGCGCACCACGCGCAAGCCCGCATAGCTGGCCCAGCGTTCCGGATAGCCCACGCCCACATACAGGGTCTTGAGTTTTTCCTGCGCCTGCGCCTTGGTGGCCGGCGCCATCCAGTCCAGCTTGTCGATGCGGCGCGAGAAGGCGGCGACGATATTCGTCACCATGTCCTGCACGCGGGCTTTCGATTCCGGCGGGAAATAGCGCTCCACGTACAGCTTGCCGACGGCGTCGCTCAGGGCCGCGTTCGTCGCGGCCAGCGCCCGCTTGCTGCGCAGCGACTGCTGCGGCGTGCCGCTCAGGGCGCTGCCATAGAAGGCGAAGCGCTGGTCGGCGGCCGCCTTCGGCAAGGTGGTGCTGAAATGGTTGATCGCGTGGAAAGCCAGGAAATCCTTCCAGGTGGCCAACGGCACGCTCGCCACCAGCGCGGCGCTGCCCGTCATGGCCGTCGGGTGCCAGACGATGAAATCTGTCTGATTGCCCAACCCTGCCGCCTGGAAGTAGGCTTTCCAGTCCAGGCCTGGCGCCTTGCTGGCGAAGTCGGCGGCGCGCCACGCGTTGTTGCCCTTGGCGACATCGGCCGAATCCTCGCGGCTGCCGTGACTGGCGGCAATCTGCTGCTCCAGCGCAAACACGCGGGCGGCACGGGCCGGCGCATCGCTGTAGCCGGCTTGCTGGAGCATGGCGGCGATATGCGCCTGGTAGCCCGTGCGCAAGCCCTGCATGCGCGCGCTGTCGCTCTGGTAGAAGGCGCGGTCGGGCAAGCCCAGCCCGCCCTGCAGCAGATAGGCCACATTGCGCGTGGTGTCGTTCAAGTCTTGCGCCACCCACAGGCCGAACAGGTTTTCCGTATAAAAATTGGTGGCGTTGAGCGGGTCGACATCGGCGCGCAAGCTCTCGCCCAGCGCGCGTGCCAGCCCTGCCTGGTCGTGGATGCCATTGATCTTTGTCAACAAGGGCTTGATCGGCGCCCAGCCTTTCGCTTCGATAGCCCCTTCATCCATCCAGGAACGGTAAAAATCGCTGACTTGGCGCGCTGCCGCATCCTTCTGTGCCGCCGCCGCCAGGCCTTCGACGAGGCCGATGATGCGCTCGTTGGTCGCGTTGGCAAGCATGGCGAAGGAACCCCAGCTGCTGCGGTCGGCGGGGATCTCCGTGCCGCGCAGCCATTCGCCATTCACGTAGTCATAGAAGTCGTCGCCGGGCAAGGCCGTGGCGGCAGCGGGGACAGGGGTGCTGGCGGCCGCTGGCTGGCCATGCGCCTGGGCCGGTACATAGACCAGGGTGGCGCCGGCCAGGGCGAGGGCGATGGCAGCCTGGACTGGCGTCCGGGACCAGGAAAAACGCAAACCGTGCATGGCGATCCTTTCGATGAAAATAAGCAAAATCATAGCCTGAAATCATACCTTTTTCGCATGCGGAACAACGGCTCGGCGGGAGATTCCGGCTGCCAGCCAAAACCATCCAAATTATTTTCACTTTTTTTTCAAAAACACCCTCAAGTTTCGGATCAGCACGCCGTTAATCTAGACAAGCGGTAATCCATTCACTAGTTACGGGTGTGCTCATGACCTCCAACGACGTTCTCTCGATGTATGAAAATATTGCAGGAATGACCAATAAAATGGTTGTGGCCGCACGTTCGAGCGACTGGGATGGCTTGGATACCCTGGAAAACCAGTGCGCCAGCGCCGCCAGCACGACTATGACGGGCAGCGTACCTGCCCTGGCCGGCGCCTCGCGCCTGCGCAAGATCGATTTGCTCAAGCAAATCCTGGCCAATGACCGCGAAATCCGCGCCATCACGGAACCGTGGATGACGCAGCTGTCGAATGCCATGCCAGGATCACGCGCCCACATGTAAGTCAATCAGCAAGCCTGCTGCGCCAGAAACAGCACCCGCGGGTGCTTTTTTTACGTCTGCCGCCGCGCCAGGGAGGGCGGCATCTGCGGCGCTCGGGAAGTAAGGAAGGGAATTTGGAAGGCGAACCCCAGGTATCTCCTGGCGCCGCCTCGCTGCCGGTTGCATCCGGCGTTCGCGAGCACATCGTCGGCATCGCAAACCGCTTCCAGACCCAGGCGTTTATGCAACGCTACACCTGTTTGCCGCGCCACACTATCATTGGTGACTGCGCCAGGCTGGGACTGTTTTGTCGTAGAGCAAGTCCACTGAATTAATCATATCACCATCTTTGAAAAATAGGCAACACGATAGACAGGCAATTTCTGTCTTTTTTGAATATCTTTTTTTATATCAAATCTTGGCGCGGCCTTGCCGCATCATTAACGCGAGAACGGCTCCGGTTCCGGCTCGGCCGCCGCCTCCAGCGCTTCCGTCAGCACCGGCACCTCCTTCTTCTTGCGGCGGAATGGCTTGCGCAGCAAGACCCAGTATTTCGACGGCGCGCCCGGCCCCGCAGCTTGCTTGCGCTTGCGCACGACATACACGATAAGCGCCGTCAGCAGCAGGAAGATCAGCGTGCCAACACCCAGCCACAGCAAGCCGTTGCCGCCCGCTTTCGTTTCCTTGTCAGCCGCTGGCGCCCCATGCAGGGGCTTGGGCTTGACATGCGGCGCTTGCGCCACGGCAGGCAGAACGGCAGCGCTCGCAGCGGCGGGTATTGCCAGCGCCTTTTGCAAGACGCCGATCTTGCCTTCCAATTCGCCGAGCTTTTCATTCAGAGCCACGTTTTTCTGGTCCAGCGCCACGCACGCTTCCGCCTGCCCTGCATCCGCCTGCGGCGCGCAAGCGGCCACGGGCACCATGGCGCGGCGCAACGGCGGCGGGCGCAGCACGGGGGCAGCCGGCATGGGCGCGGCGGGCGGCGGCACAAACACGCGCGCCGGGCGCACCAGGCCCTCGGCGCGCGCGCGGGCCGCCAGCGCGGCGGCATCGGGCGGCGCTGTGGCGGGCACAGCGCGCGGCTGCAGCACAGGCACGGGCGCCGGAATGGCTGGCCTGGCTGGCGCACTGGCGGCGACGGCTGCGGGCGGTGCGGGCGTCAGCCACAGCGTACCGAGGCGCACGATGGCGCCACTGCCATTGCCCAATAATAAATACAAATGCACATGACTGGCCTGGATCGCTTGCCGGGTGGCCACGCGCACATAGTGCCGGCCAGCCCGCTCCAGCGGACTGATCGTCAAGGTCTGCAGGGCCGGGTCCATGCCGATGCCGCCGCCCCGGTACACATCGGGCGAGGCCAGGCGCACCATCACGCCATTGGCTTCCTCGGGCGCCAGGGCCGTCAGTTCAATCTCGGCCAGCAAGGGCTGACCCACGTGCGACAGCACCGCCATCTCGCCCAGTTCGGCCGCACCCGCCACGGGCGACAAGGGCAGGCTGGCGGCGGCGCACGCGATCAGGGACCAACGGGAAACAATGCTGCTTTGCATGGACTAATCGCTTTGATAACAAGATAAATAATGGGAACTCGCCTGTCTTTAACGGCAGGAAATCGCAAAAATATAGATGGGCCATGGCAAAAATGATGCAATACAGCATCATCCTGTGCCTTTTTGACGTCTGGAGTACACTCATTCCACCTCCATCGATGAAAGGGATGCCATGAGTAGCAGAATCGAACGCGACAGTTTCGGCCCGATCGACGTACCCGCCGACCGGCTTTGGGGAGCGCAAACGCAGCGCTCGCTTGAGCACTTCCATATCTCCACGGAAAAGATGCCGCCCGAACTGATCGCCGCCCTGGCCACCGTCAAGCGCGCGGCCGCCCACGTCAACCTGGACTTGGGATTGCTGGATGGCAAGAAAGCCATCGCCATCACGCAGGCGGCCGACGAAGTGCTAGCCGGCAAGCATGACGCAGAATTCCCGCTAGCCGTCTGGCAGACGGGCTCTGGCACGCAAAGCAATATGAACATGAATGAAGTGCTGGCCAACCGTGGCTCCGAACTGATCGGCGGCTTGCGCGGCGCCGAGCGCCTGCTGCACCCGAACGACGACGTCAACCTGGGCCAGTCCTCGAACGACATCTTCCCCACCGCCATCCATGTGGCGGCCGCCCTGGCCGTCGCCAACACGGTATTGCCGCCGCTGCGCCAGCTGCGCGCCACGCTCGACGCCAAAGCCACGGAGTTTGCCGACATCGTCAAGATCGGCCGCACGCATTTGCAGGATGCCACACCCTTGACCCTGGGCCAGGAATTTTCCGGCTATGTGGCGCAGCTGGACTTTGCCGAGCACATCATCACGGCATCGTTGCCGCCGCTGCGGCAACTGGCCGCCGGGGGCACGGCCGTGGGCACGGGCTTGAATGCCCACGTGGAATTTGCCGGCCGCATCGCTGCCGAGCTGGCGCGCCTGACGGGCCAGCCGTTCGAGACGGCCAGCAACAAGTTTGCCGCCCTGGCCGCCCACGATGCGCTCGTCGCCGCCCATGGCGCGCTGAAAACCCTGGCCACGGCCCTGATGAAAATCGCCAACGACGTGCGCTGGATGGCGTCCGGCCCCCGTTCCGGCCTCGGTGAAATCACGATCCCCGAAAACGAACCGGGCAGCTCCATCATGCCGGGCAAGGTCAACCCCACCCAGTGCGAAGCGCTGACCATGCTGTGCTGCCAGGTATTCGGCAACGATGTCGCCATCACGGTGGGCGGCGCCTCGGGCAATTTCGAGCTGAACGTCTTCAAGCCCCTGATCGCGCACAACTTCCTGCAAAGCGCGCGCCTGCTGGGCGACGGCATGCGCAGCTTCGACGCACATTGCGCGCACGGCATCGCGCCGAACCGTGGTCGCATCGCCGAACTGATGGAACGCTCGCTGATGCTGGTCACGGCCCTGGCGCCGCATATCGGCTACGACAAGGCGGCGCAAATCGCCAAGCAAGCGCAGCACGAAGGCACGACCTTGAAGGAAGCGGCGCTGGCCCTGGGCTTTGTGACGGAAGAGCAATTCAGTGCGTGGATCGTGCCATTGGAGATGACGCGGCCCAACAAAAGTTAAGGCTCAGCCTGCATTATCCCTGGCTTCATGTAAACTATGACCTTAGTTGATGACGTCATCAAGTGTTTAAAACACATCATTGCAATAAGGGATACAATGCAAAAAGTAAGCTTTGATTTAACATCCGAGTTCGTCGAGCTGAACCAGCTGCTGAAGCTGGTCGGCCTGTGCGACAGCGGTGGCGCAGGCAAGGTCATGGTCGATAGCGGCGTGGTGAAGGTCGATGGCAAGAAGGAATTGCGCAAGACTGCCAAGATCCGCGCCGGCCAGGTTGTCAGCGTGGGCGATATCCGTATCACGGTCGTCGCTCCTGCCTGACCACGGCATGGGGCGCGAAAGCAGCCCCATGCGTCCAGCCAGCCCCTGCCAGCCCGGCTGCCCGGATCAAGCTGCAAGTGTCGTTATTGTCAGATAAATATCGATTGCAGAAGGGAAGCGCCATGGACCATCCCGAACAAGGTACGCGCAGCCAGGAACGCCTGATCGGCGATTTGCGCCAGGTGATAGAAAACGCGGAAGAATTACTGCGTAACACAGACAAATACACTAGCAGCCTGTACCAGAGCGCGCGCGCCAGGCTGGAACTGGCCCTCGTCGCGGCCACGGCCGAACTGGCCCGCTTCGAAGAGGAGCAGGTGACGCGCATGATGGACGCCACCCTGGCCGCGAATGCCCTGTACCGCGATCAGACGGGCGAAGCGCGCGTGCTGCGGGCCTTCGAATAAAGCGTCACGCCGCCAGCACCGCATGCGTCAGCCACTGGCGCAAGTGTGCCGCCAGGTCAAATGCCGGGTCCCGCTCGAACGCCACGTCGAGCGCGGCGCCAAACGTTTGTCCTTGCTGTAACGCCAGCAAGGCCGCGTGCGCTGCCGCATCCACTACCAGCACCTGCGCCTTCCAGCGCGGCCGGCATACCAGTGCCCGGCTCGCCACCTGCATCTCGTGCGGAAACATCCCCTGTCCTTCCCCCTCCTGATGCGCCCGCCACAAGGCCGCCACTTGCCAGTTCGATGCCAGCAAGGCGCAAGCGGGATGCAGGGTAAAACGGCGTGCTTCCAGCTGAGCAGGATGCCAGGCGGCCAGCGACTCGGGCGCCAGCGCCTGCGCATCGGGCGCGTAATGGGCCAGGTGCAAGGCCCATTCCAGGCGCGCCATGTCGGGTAAATAGGGGAATGCGGCTACAGGCGGGAAAGCAGCCAGAAAATCGGCGAAACGGGCGCCAAACTGGTTCAAATCGGCGCTATCTGACGGATACTGGCGACCGTACACGCGCGCCAGGCCGCCAAAGAAATCCTCGCCCACCAGCGCCAGCACGACAGGATAGGCCTGACCCAGGGTGCGGCGCCAGATGGCGCTCAGATTGCCACGATACAGCGCAAAGCGCTCCAGCACCGCCTCTCCCGCGAACAATGGCAGGGCTGCCACAGTATCCAGCAAGGCCGTGGCAAACGCTTGCTGACCGGCCACCAGCGTATCGGCAGGAGCGGCAGGAGCGACCGGCGACGGCGCCGTTCCCTGCCACGGCGCCGGCGGCGCATGGCGCGCCAGCATGGCCTGCGCCTTGTCCGCCTCGCCCAGCAGGATGTCGAGCGGCGGCAAATGCGTATCCCATTCGACCAGGGTGGGCACGGCGCCAAAGCGCAGCAGCGCGGCCGCATACAAGTCCCAGACGGGATCGGCCACGGCAGCGCCATGGTGGTCGATCACGGCCTGCGGCGTCACCAGATGGCCGCCCAGGTGCAGTTCGCCCACGCTTCCCGGTGCAATGGCTTGCATGGCAAGCAGGGCATCTTCGCCGTGGTTGCACTGGTTCACATACAGATTATTGATATCGAGCAGCAGCCCGCAGCCACTGCGGCGCGCCAGCTCCGCCAGGAATTGCGCCTCGCTCATGGCATCGTCGGCAAAACGCAGGTAAGTGGAGACATTCTCGAGCAAGATCGGCCTTTTCAGCACATCCTGCACCCGTCCCACTCTTGCGCACAGCAAATCGAGGGCGGCGTTATTCAAGGCCAGCGGCAACAGATCATTGAGTTGCTGCCGCGCCACGGCGCCCCAGCACAAGTGTTCCGACACGAGGGCCGGCTCGATGCGCTCCACCACGGCACGCACGCGCTGCAAATGGGGCTCGGAAAAGCCCCGCGCGGAACCCAGGCCCAGGCCCACGCCATGCAGGCTGAGCGAGTAATCCTGGCGCAGGGCCTGCAACACATGACTATCCCAGCCCGACGGCTGCAGATAATTTTCGGTATGCACTTCCAGCCAGCCTACCTTGGGCCGGCGCGCCAGAAAGTCGCGGTAGTGCGCGGCGCGCAAGCCGACGCCGGCACCGGCAAGCGCTGGAACTGGCGGCATGGGCAGGCTGCGGACGCTTACGGCTGCGTGGCCGGTTTGGCGGCCTTGTCGGCCTTGATGGGCTTGACGGAGCCGCCCGCCTGTTCGCACGTGCCCTTGGCAACATAGGTCCATTCCGTGGGCAAGTTGTCCGCCTCCGCCTGGCCCGCGCACGAATGCGCGCCATCGGACGAGGCGCAGTCGTTTTGCCCGGCCTTGGCCACGCCGTAGCATTTTTCCTTGTCGCCGGGGGCGGGACCATCGTGCGCGGCCGCGTTGACGGTAGTACCGGCGCAAATGCCCGCGAGGGCGGCGGCGATGAGAGCTTGACGTTTGTTCATGGGAAATCCTCTTGCATGGGTCAAAGTAATCGGTAAGTCCTGACGGCACGCCCCAGGCTGCGTCATGGACAACGCGGGGTGATGGGCGTCATTTTACTGAATCGGCCGTGTCATGGCGAACAATGGTCATTTAGTTAACTTTATGGGGCGGAAAGGAAGGCGGGGAATTCGGGCAGCGATGACGATTACAGCGAAGAAAAACAAAAACGCCCACGCGCCACCGTCGGCGACGGTGGTGTGGGCTTAGGTATCGCGAGCGCCAGACTGGCGCTACAGACCTGCGCTCAGGCTGTCGTGTTGATGCGGTTGCCGAGGTGAGCCGGCAGACTCGGCGCCGACTGTACTGGCGGCAGGGCTGCCAGCAAGGCAGTGGCAGTCGAACTTTGAATATCCTGGGCTTTTTTCAGGACAGTCAAACCGACGGCTTGCCGCGTACCTGTCTCCGCCATCGTGGTTGACAGTTGAGCAATGCTTGCAACGTCCATACATTTCTCCAATGAGGTTTTACCAGTATTAACGGATGGCCGCAGCAAACCTTTAGCTTATTTTTCCAGCTTATTTTCCAACTGCAGCAGCAGCCAGGCCAGCACGTGCTCGCGCGCATTCAAGTCCAGCCATTGCACGCCCTCGCGCAAGTCGGCCGGCGCCGGGCTGTCGGAGGCGACGGCGATCACCTGCGGGTCATGCGGATACAGGGGCTCCTGCCCCACTTCCGGGCGAAACACTTCCAGCTTGGGGATGGGGTCCGTCTTGAAGCCCTCCACCAGCGTCAGGTCTGCCGGCCCCATGCGGGACAATTGCTGCGCCAGGCTCGGCTCGGGCGCGCCGCGCAGCTCATGCACGATGGCAAAACGATACGGCGACGCCACCAGCACTTCCGCCGCCCCCGCCATGCGCAGGCGGGCGCTGTCTTTTTGCGGCGGCTCCAGCGCCAGGTCATGGTGGCTGTGCTTGACCAGGTTGACGCGCAAGCCACGCGCCGCCAGTTCCTTCACCACAAATTCCAGCAGGGTCGTCTTGCCGCTACCGGAACGGCCGATCACACCCAGTACCGGGTGGGCGGGCATCGCATCGTGCATGGTCACTCCTTGATTGAGAAGCAGTGATTATACGCAGCCCCACCAGCGCCAGCGCCGGGCCTTGCCTGGGTCAACGCCCAGCTCATTGCCAAGATCTACGCCCAGATCAAGCGCCACAGGATTTCCGCATGGCATCGCCTGCGGACGGCGTCTGGCTCAACGGCCGCCGCCATCGACCGTGCCCTTGCCGGGCAGCACATCGGCGTGCGCCGGCTTGCCACCCTGCCCCCGGCGCAGCCCAGCCGGCCGGGGCGCTGGCTTGCCATGCGCCGCCTGTGCACTCCTGGTCGAGCGCGCCAACTGCCGATGTGCGGCGATCACCCCCGCTTCGGCATCCGATTGCACGGGCACGGCGGCAGCGGCAGCCAGCTCGCCAGCCCGCGCCAGCGGGGCGAACTCCTGCGCCCGCACATCCGCTTCCCATGCGGCACGCTGCGCCAGCACCGCCGCAGGCACGGCCGGTGCCATGCGCGGTTGCTCCATGCTCAGCACCGCGCCCAGGCCGCTGGCGGCCGCCACGCGCGCGCCCATCTGGGGCAAGGCGCCATCGGCGGCGCGGCAAAAGCGCTGCAAAATGGTCTTGATGATGGACGTGTGGTCGACCACTTGGTGGCTGACGCTGCCCGGCGCGATCAGCGGCGACACCAGCAACATGGGCACGCGCACGCCGTACTGGCAAAACGCGGGGTCGTCGTCCACAGCGGCGGGCGGCTGCACATGGTCGAAAAAGCCGCCGTGTTCGTCATAACTGAGGATCAACAAGGTGCGCGCCCAGGCGGGACCGCGCGACAGGGCTTGGTAAACCTGCGCCACCAGCGCCTGGCCGGCGCGGATATCGGCCGGCGGATGGTCGTCATTGTCAAAAAAATGCGGATCGATCCAGCTGACCGAGGGCAAGGTGCCCGCCAGCGCATCGCCGATGAAGCCATAGCGGCGCCCGAAAGAGCCGAAGGGCTCGTAAAACTCGGACGAGCGGTAATGGTCGTCCGTCAGCGCCAGGCTCCAGGGTTTCCAGGCGGAATAAAATTTCCAGCTGACCATGGCATGCTCGAGGTGGCGCACGAAGGACTTGTTTGCATACTGGGGCACGCGCTTGCTGTCCTTGCTGCCGGCCGCCTTGCCGCTGATCGCATACAGGCGGTTGGGCCAGGTGGCGCCAGGCACGGAGCTGTAGCAGCGGTCGCAGACGCAGAACTGCTGCGCCAGGAAATCATACATGGGCAAGTCGGCCCCATTGTAGTAACCCATCACCAGATCGATGTCGGGGTCGCCCGGATGCGTTTGCGCATAGTCGTCGATGAAGCCGCCGTTATTGTTTTGCAATTGCTGCGCCACCGACAGGCCCGTATGCGACGGGTCTTGCTGCGGGCCGAAGGCCGTGCGCCGCAAATGGTGCACGGGGTAGGCCACGCCCGCGTGCACGTTGGCATGACTGGCCTGCAAGCCGTCGATGTCGGCGCGCCCGCCTTCCAGGCTCAGATAGCCGAGCATGTGGTCGAACGAGCGGTTTTCCATCATCAGCACGACGATATGGTCGATGCGCGCCAGATTTTCCGGCGCATCCGTATCAAGCGCACCCTCACCAGCAGTTGCAGCAGCAATCATGAGAACTCCCCCGGCCGCGCACACGGGCGCAGCGACCCTGGTTCGACCAGGCCAGGCCAGTATGGTTCAGCGATGGCGGGCCGGCCTTGATGCGCAACAACTCAATACGGCACGCGGTAGCGGTAGCCCTTGAAACTGAAGATGGCTGCCTTCGGCTGCAACTTTTCCAGCACCAGACCGGGCGCCAATTCCTCGCCTTCGTGGCGCAGGACCTTGTCGATCAGTAGCAGGCGGTCGGCCGGATTCTTCGAATAGATATAGCCGCCGATGGCGATAGTGGGAATTTGCCGCTGTATCGGCTCGGGCAAGTCGCGCATGCCGGGCACGGTCTCTTCGGCTGCAGGCGCGGGCGCGGCGGGCGCCGGGGCCACTACGGGCGCTGGCGCGGCCTGGCCGGGCGTCTCCTGCTTCGGTTCCGCCACGGGCCTGGCATGGTGCACGGGCGCGGCAGTGGCCGCTGGCGGCACGGACGGGGCAACCACGGGCACAGGCGCCGGCGCAGGGGCCGCTGGCGGGGTAGCTGCTGGCACGGGCGCGGGCACGGCCTGGGCCAGCACGGCAGGGACGACAGGCGCAGCCGCGTCCGCCTGCCAAGGCTGCCACAGCAGCAGCGCGGCGGCCACGACCACGCTCACGCCACCCAGCGCCAGCCAGACGGGCGCGCGCCGCGCAGCAGAGGACGCTGCGCCATCATGCAGCTGCACTTGCGGTGCATGGATCGAAGGCAACTCGCCCAGCTGGCGCTCGGCTTGCGATTTTTTCAGTGCTTCAAGTATGTAGGACATCTTATTTCCCCGCCACCATCGTCGTCGCAGCGGACGCTGCCACGGCAGGAGCTGCGCTGCTCAGGCGCGGCTCCCCGTTGTCACCCAGTTGCATCAGGCGTATATACGTTTTCGGTCCCGCCATGCCATCGGCGCGCAGGTTCTGGCTCTGCTGGAAAGCGCGCAGCTGGCCTTGCATCTCGGCATCGAGCGGCAGGTTGACGGCCGGCGTCGGCAAGCCCCGCTGTTGCGCCAGGCGCTGCGCCAGCCAGTCCACATCTGAGCCGCGGGCACCCAGCGGTACTTCGTCGCGCCAGGCGCGCGGGGCGCGCCAGAAGGTAGTGAAACTGCCATCGCTGCGCTGCGCCAGCTGGGCCAGGGGCAGGCTTTGAGGCTTGCCGTCCAGTATCAGCGTGGCCGTCTCGCCCTGCAAGCGCGTCAGCAGCGCCAGCTGTTCCGCCCCTTGCCCATCGCGTAAGGCCAGCACGGCGGGACGGTCCAGCACGCGCAGTTCGGCGATGCCGCCCCGGCTGTGCAGGCAACGCAGGCCGGCGCGGGCGCCCGCCTGGCAAGCATCGCCGGCCGGCAACTGCTCGCCCCACAGGGCGGCCAGCTGGCGCAGCACGGCGTTGCGGTCCGGCACGCTGGCGGGTGCGGACGCGGCCACCGCTGCAGACGCCGCCGGCACGGATGCGGCCAAGGCCGGTGCCGGTGCAGTGACCGCCGGTACGGTCACGCTGGCGTGCGGCATGAAATGCCAGGCCAGCGCGGCCGTGACCACGGCGCCGGCCAGCACGCCGGCCGCCACGTGCGGCCAGCGCAGGCCCCGTCCGGCAGCCGGCTTGCCCTCTTCCGCAAACACTTCCTCGGCGGCACGGCGCAGTATCTGGCGCGTCACCTGCGGCTGGTTTTCCACATAGGCGCCCAGCAGCGCGCGGTCGCACAGCAGGTTGATGCGGCGCGGCACGCCGTGGCTCAAGGCATGGATCTGCGCCATCAAACGGGGCGCGAACGGCGTCTGCGCCGTGCTGCCCGCCACGGCCAGGCGGTGGCGGATATAGCTGGCTGTTTCCTCGGCCGTCAGCGAACCCAGGTGATAGCGGGCAATCACGCGCTGCGCCAGCTGCTCCAGCTCGGGCCGGGCCAGCATGGCGCGCAGTTCCGGCTGTCCGATCAGGATGATCTGCAGCAGCTTGCGCTCGCTCGTTTCCAGGTTCGTCAGCAAACGCAGCTGCTCCAGCACGGCGGCGGACAGGTTTTGCGCTTCATCAATGATCAGCACATTGTTCTTGCCCTGTGCATGGCTGGCCAGCAAATGCGCATTGATGGCGTCGACATAGCCTTTCACGCTGGCCACGCCGGGCGCCAGGGCGATGCGGAATTCCTCGCAAATCGACAGCAGCAATTCCTCGACGGACAGTTTCGGATTGAAGATATACGCCAGCTGACAGTTTTCCGGAATCTGTTCCATGAAGCAGCGGCACACGGTGGTCTTGCCGGCGCCGATCTCCCCCGTCAGCAGCACGAAGCCGCCGCCACTGCCCACGCCATACAGCAGGTGCGCCAGCGCTTCGCGGTGGCGTTCACTCATGAACAGGTAGCGCGGATCGGGGGCGATCGAGAACGGCGATTGCTTGAGCTGGAAATAATGCGTGTACATGGAGACCCTGCGGATGAAACGATCAAAATGCGCGGCGGCAAGCCGGTACCCTCATCGGGTGCGCGCGGGCGGCAACGGCTTGTATTTGGCGCAATACACTTTCGCCTTGCTACGGAAGTAGACGATTTTACTGCCAGGCACGGAACCACGGACAGGAAAGGCGGAATTGTCGAGTTTATTGAAACGCAGGCCCGAGGCGCTGCGGATGGCCGGTTCCAGCTTTTCCGGCGTCGAATCGGCCACCACGCCCATGAAGACGAGGGGACTGGTATCGTCGCTGACGATCACGTCGGTAATCGGCGCGCCCCACAAGGTGGCGTCCGTGCGGAACCAGTAGGCGCCCCCTTCATGCTTGTAGGCGGGGCCGAAGGCCGTCAGCAGATAGGCATAAAAGGCCTTGTTGTCGATCTGGTCGATGCACAGCACGGCATTGCCCACCACTTGCCCGAACGTGGACGGCGCTGCCTTTTGCTGCGCCAGCACGCCGGACACGGGTACGCCGAAGGCCAGCAGGGCGAACGCCGCCAGCAGGGCCGGCGCACGCCACTGGCGCATCAATGCACGGCGCACGCGCATGATCAGCGCTTGCGCTCTTCTTTCTTGACCTTCTTGGCTTCCTTCTTTTCCTTCATGCTCTTGGCCGGTTCCTTCTTGGCTTCCTTCTTGCTGTCCTGTGCCTTGCTCATCATTTACTCCATACCTGGGCGAAAATGCCTGAGCCATTATGACACTCCCCCATGAAAATGCCACCCGAAAAGCAAAACGGCCGCACAAGGCGGCCGTTCCAGTCAGGCATCAGCGCACTATCAGTGCAGGCACAGGCGGCGGCGCGTCTTTTCGATCAGCGCTGCATCGTAGGGATGCAGGTTCTCGATAAAGAACAATTCCGTTTCCGCCTCGTCTTCCAGGCACATTTCTATCATGACCGGGCCATCGCTTTCGCGGCCCAGGAAATCCTTCGGCCAGCGGTTCTTGCGGTGCGTGCGCATCATTTCCATGCCCAGCTTAGCCAGCGGCGCCGACACGCCGGCGGCCAGCGCCTCTTGCTGCCAGTCGTCCCAGTACTCGCTCTTTGCTGCCTTGTCGTTCATCATGCTCTTCCAACTCAGTGTAAAAGGCGGACTTTACTCTTCATGGCGCCCCTTGCCAAGCATGCATACAAGCAATAGCGCAACACCAGACATAGACCACCCGGGAAAAATTGGCATTAAACAAGGCCAGTTTCAATACCATTCGAGTAATACAAAAATTCCTTTATTAACAAACACTTGCAATCATTCCCTCGGGCATGGTGCGACATCGCGCAAGGCATTTATCAATACCACTTAAATACCTGTTGACAAGCTATCGAGGCGACAATATAGTGCCTTCAGCTTTACGCCGCCCGACAAATAAAAGAACCGAGACAGGCGCATTCAACCAAACGCGGGACTGCACAACATGATCGAATACATAATCGGCGTCGACGGCGGGGGCAGCGGGACCCGCGTACGCCTGGCGCGCCTCGATGGCCAGGAGCTGGCACAGGGACAAAGCGGCCCTTCCGGCCTGGGACTGGGCATCGAGCGGGCCTGGACTTCCGTGGCGCATGCCGTCACCCTGGCCTTTCGCGCGGCCGGCCTGGAACAGCCGGCGCTGCAGCGCATGGCCATCGGCCTGGGCCTGGCCGGCGTGCACAACAAGCAGTGGGCCGCCAGCTTCGTCGAACACAATCCCGGCTATGCCGCCGTGGCACTCGAATCGGATGCCCTGACCACCCTGCTGGGCGCGCATGCGGGCCAGCCAGGCGCCATCGTCGCCATCGGCACCGGCAGCGTGGGCGAAGTGCTGCACGCGGACGGCAGCCGTCACGAAGTGGGCGGCTGGGGCTTCCCCTCCGGCGACGAAGCGGGCGGCGCCTGGATCGGCATGCGCGCAGTCAACCACGTGCAGCAGGTGGTCGACGGGCGCGTGCCCGGCAGCGCCTTCGCCACGGCCGTCATCGACGCCTGCGGCGGCCAGCGCAACGCCATGCAAGTGTGGCTGGCAGCCGCCAGCCAGACCACTTTCGCGCAACTGGCGCGGCTGGTGCTCGAACATGCGGCCACCAATGTGGTGGCGCGTACCATCCTGGTCGATGCGGGCCAGCAGATCGCCCTCATCGCCAGGGCCCTCGACCCGGCCGGCACCTTGCCCGTGGCCCTGTGCGGCGGCCTGGCGGCACCGTTGTCAGCCTACCTGCCGGCGGCATTGTTGCAACTGGTCGTGCCGGCACAGGGCGACTCGGCCGCAGGCGGCCTGCGCCTGATACGCAAGCACTTGCAGGAGCAATGACCATGCTGGCCAAACTGTCTGCCTTCAAACCCAATCCGGCCAGCGACACGCCGCTCTACATGCAGCTGGCGAACATGCTGTCGGACGGCATCGCCAGCGGCGACTGGCGCGCCAACCAGGCCTTGCCTTCCGAGCGCGTGCTGTCGGACATACTGGAAATCTCGCGCGTCACGGCGCGCAAGGCCATCGACATGCTGTGCGACCGGGGCATGCTGACGCGCAAACGCGGCTCGGGCACCTACATCACCCCCAAGCTGGAGCAGCCGCTGTCGCGCCTGACGAGCTTTTCGGAAGAATTGCGCCAGCGGGGCTTCACGGCCGGCTCGCGCTGGCTGCAGCGCGATATCGGCACGGCCGCGCCGCTGGAATTGCTGTCGCTGGGCCTGTCGCCGCACATGCCGGTGGCGCGCCTGCGCCGCCTGCGCACGGCCGACGAAGTGGTGATGGCGATCGAGACCACCACCATCCCCGCGCTGTACATGCCGGACCCGCAGCAGGTGACCGATTCGCTGTACGGCTACCTGGAATCGCGCGGCACCATCCCGATGCGCGCGCTGCAGCATATCCGCGCCGTCAACGCCACGGCGGAACAGGCCAAGCTGGCCAATATCAAGACGGGTGAAGCCATGCTGCACATCACCCGTGTCAGTTATCTCGACAACGGCGCAGCGGTGGAACTGACCCACTCGTATTGCCGCAGTGATTATTATGAATTCGTAGCGGAGTCGCGCAGATGAGCAGCACTATCAAAGGCAATATCCTTACCCCAGGCGGCTGGATCCACGGCGCTATCGCCTTCGGCGAGCGCGTGGACAGCATCACGGGCAATTCCCTCCACCCGTCGAACAACAGCGACGATTATATTTTGCCCGGTTTTATCGACCTGCACGTGCATGGCGGCGCCGGCAAGGACATCATGGAAGGCGGCGACGCCGTCTACACCATCGCGGCCATCCATGCGCGCCACGGCACCACCAGCCTGCTGGCCACCACCATGACGGCGCCGCCGGAAGATATCGACATGGCCCTGACGGCCATCGGCATCGCCGCCAACCACCGCCGCCCGAACACGGCGCGCGTGCTGGGCGCCCACCTGGAAGGCCCGTACATCAACTCCGGCAAGCTCGGGGCGCAGCCCAACTACGCGCGCGCCGCCACGCTGGCCGAAATCGAACGCCTGCAAACCCTGGCCAAGCTGCGCGTCATCACCGTGGCGCCGGAAATCGCCGGCCACCTGGAACTGGTGCGCACGCTGGCCGACGCCGGCGTGCGCGTGCAGATCGGCCACACGCTCGGCTCCTATGAAGACGGCGTGGCCGCGCTGGAGCATGGCGCCATGGGCTTCACGCACCTGTTCAACGCCATGAGCGGCCTGCATCACCGCGAGCCGGGCATGGTCGGCGCCGCCCTGGCGCATGCCGAATACGCCGAACTGATACCCGACTTGCTGCACGTGCATCCGGGCGCCATCAAGGTGGCCCTGCGCGCCATCCCGCGCCTGTACTGCGTCACCGATTCGACCGCCGCCACCGGCATGCCGGACGGCGAATACATGCTGGGCCGCCACGCCGTGCAGAAATGCATGGGCGGCGTGCGCCTGCCCGACGGCACCCTGGCGGGCAGCACCCTGACCCTGGACCAGGCGCTGCGCAACCTGGTGGGACTGGGGCTGGACCTGGCCGACGCGTCCAAGCGCGTGTCGACCAATGCCGCCGATTACCTGGGCCTGGAAGAACGTGGCCGGCTGGCCCCCGGTACTTACGCCGATCTGGTGGTACTCGATCGCGATCTCAAACTCAAAGCTGTGTATATAGAAGGAGAAATCTGTGACCTCAATGATGCTTAAAGAAGCCATTTCCGCCGCCGAATGCGTCGCCCTGCAACTGGCCAGCGATACGGAACGCTACGCGGAACTGGGCCGCAAATTGAGGAGCACCTCGTTCTCGACCGCGCTGACCATCGCGCGCGGCAGCTCGGACCACGCCTGCAACTACGTCGCCTACCTGATCATGGCGCGCCTGGGCCGTGTCGTCGCGTCCCTGCCGATGTCGCTGGTGACCCTGAACAAATCGCCGCTGGTGACGCGCGACACCCTAGCCATCTCGATCTCGCAATCGGGCCAGAGCCCGGACGTGGTCGAACCGATCCGCTACTTCCGCGACGGCGGCGCCACCACCGTGGCCCTGGTCAACGACATCGATTCGCCACTGGCGCACGCCGCCGAGTGGGCCATGCCCCTGCGCGCCGGCAAGGAACAAAGCGTCGCCGCCACCAAAAGCTTCATCACCAGCCTGGTCGCCGGCGCGCGCATGGTGGCCCAGTGGCAGAACGACCCCGAGCTGCAAGCGGGCCTGGAAGCGCTGCCCGAAGCGCTGCTCGAAGCGACCCGCGTCGACTGGTCGCCGGCGATAGACGTGTTGGCGCCGGCGCGCAACATCATGGTCGTGGGCCGCGGCATCAGCTTCCCCGTGGCGCTGGAAGCGGCGCTGAAATTCAAGGAAACCTCGGCCCTGCAGGCGGAAGCCTTCAGCGGTGCCGAAATCAAGCACGGCCCGATGGCCCTGATCGAAGACGGCTACCCGCTGCTGATTTTCGCCACGCGCGGCCCGACCCAGGCCGGCCTGCTGCAACTGGCCACGGAAATGCGCGGCCGGGGCGCCAAGGTCTTGCTGGCGGCGCCCGCCGACGTGGCCGAACGCGACCTGACCCTGCCCGTGGCGGCCACGCCGGATCTCGACCCGATCGTCGCCATCCAGTCCTTCTACGTGATGGCCGCAAAACTGTCGGCCGCGCGCGGCATGGACCCGGATGCGCCGCGCCACTTGAGCAAGGTCACGAAGACCAACTAAGCAGTATCGGCAGCTGCGTCCCCGGCACGGGGCGCAGCTGCCGGCAGCGAAACAAGAATATAAGCGACGGCAAGGGCATGTACCCGCGCCGCGGACTCATGGACATTGGAGCGCCACGCTCCAGGATAAAAATGACGATCAAGAGACTGTTGGCGGTTGTTGCCTGCGCGGGCCTGCTCGCGCCGCAGGCATGGGCTGCCGAGAAAATCGAATTCTGGACCTTCAGCATGAAGCCCAAGTTCACGCCGTATTTCAATGCGGTGGTGGCGCGCTATGAGGCGCAAAATCCCGACGTCAAGATCGAATGGATCGACTTTCCCTGGGACGTCATCCAGACCAAGCTGGTCACGCGCATCGTGGCCGGCACGCCGCCCGCGCTGGTCAGCCTGAACGTGCCCTGGGCCGACGAATTTGCGCGCGACGGCTTGCTCACACCCGTCGATGGCCTGATCGCGGAGGCGCGCGCCAGCTATATCCCCAGCGCCCTGGAAGACTTGCGCTTCAAGGGCCGCACCTACGGTTTTCCCATGTACAGCAATGTCGCGGTGATCGCCTTCAATACAGATATCTTCAAACAGGCGGGACTCACGCGCGGCCCTGCCAGCCTCGATGAACAGCTGCTGTTCGCGCGCCAGATCGCACAACGCACGGGCAAGGCCGGCATCGCCCCGGCCCTGTCGAAGATCGACGGCCTGTTCATGCAGCAGGGCCTGGGCGTGGTCCAGAACAACCGCGCCGTCTTCAATTCGCCGCAGCACGTCGCGCTGGTGCAAAAGCTGGCCGACACCTACAAGGTGGGTGGCCTGTTGAAGGAAAGCCTGTTCGCCGAAGATAACTTCCCGGCCGTGATCGACGCCTACAAGGGTGGCCGCCTGGGCATGCTGCTCGCGCCGCCCACGGCCATGCAGCGCATCCGCGGCGATGCGAAAGACATCTACACCATCACCGACGTGGCGCCCGCGCCGCTGGGCCCGACGGGCATCGCTGATGGCGGCTGGCTGGTGCACTTCGCCATTCCGAAAGGCGTGCCGGCGCGCCTGCTGCCATCGGTTGGCAAGTTCGCGCGCTTCCTGACGAACGACGACAACCAGCTGGCCTTCGCCAAACAGGCCAGCGTCTTCCCCACCACCGTCAAGGCGGCGGCCGACCCGTTTTTCCTCGCCACGCCGCAAAACGCGGGCGCGGCGGAAAAAGCGGTGGCCGCCGGCGCCCTGTCGATGCATCACTCGCGCACCTTGTACGTGGCCGGCATCGACGACTACGACGAATTGCGCCGCTCGCTGGTCAAAGCCGTCGAGGCGGGCGTGACGGGCAAGCAGGATGTCAAGCAGGCGCTGGACCAGGCCGTCGCCATCTGGAACAAGAAGCTGGCCGCCCTGCCGCGCCACTGAGGACACCATGAAACTCGCCCACCGCCACACCGTGCAAGCATGGCTGTTCCTGACCCCGGCCCTGCTGCTGCTGGCCGCCTTTTCCTTCTGGCCCGTCGGCTACGGCTCCGTGCTGGCGTTTACCGACTACAGCCTGATACGCGAGACGCGCTTCGTCGGCCTCGATAACTTCCGCTATATCTTCAACAACGAGATGTTCGTCTCGGGCCTGAAAAACTCGCTGATGTTTTTGCTGATGGTGCCCTTCGTGCAGGTGGGCGCCATCGTGCTGGCCGTGCTGGTGAACAACCGCCTGCCCGGCATCCGCCTGTTCCGCGCCGCCTTCTACGTGCCCGTGGTGACCACCGTTTCCGTGGTCGGTATCATGTGGGGCTTCATGTTCCACGAACAGGGCGCGCTCAATTACGTGATGCTGACGCTGAAACTCGTGAACGCGCCCGTGGGCTGGCTGACGAACGACAGCCTGGCCCTATTTGCCGTCATGTTCGTCACCCTGTGGCGCGGCCTGGGCTGGTACATGGTGATGTACCTGGCGGCGCTGCAATCGATCCCGTCGGACATGCAGGAAGCGGCCATGCTCGATGGCGCCAACCGCTGGCAGCGCTTCTGGAAGATCACCGTGCCGATGCTGCGCCCGACCATCATGCTGTGTTCCATCCTGTCCGTGCTGGCGGCCTTGAAGGCTTACCAGGAAGTCGACGTACTGACGCAGGGCGGGCCGATGAATTCCACCTTCACGGCGCTGTACTACGCCTACGACCAGGGCCTCAAGCATCTGAAACTGCCGCGCGCGCTGGCGGCCAGCTTTGTCGTCTCGCTGTTCTGCATAGGCATCGCCCTGCTGTGCCTACGCTACCTCAAACCCAAGCACCGCTGAGAGGGAATGACCATGACAACCCGCTCCCGCCCCCTGAAAACGCGTTTGCAACGCATAGGCCAATATGCGGGCCACTATGCCGTGCTGTGCGCGATCGCCGTCGTCTGCGTCTTCCCGTTCTGGTGGACCCTGGTGACGGCCATCTCCACGGAAGGCAATATCTTCGCCTTCCCGCCCACTTTCTGGCCGAAGGCGCCGTCCTTCGACAACTTCATCGAAGTGTTCCAGGCCATTCCGATCTGGTCGTTTTTCAAGAACTCGGTGCTGATCGCCGTGTTCACCGTGTTCTGGAAACTGCTGCTGTGCTCTTTGGCCGCGTATCCGCTGGCGCGCCTGAAATTCCGTGGCCGCAAGCTGGTGTTCGGCCTGATCCTGGCCACCCTGGTGCTGCCGTCGGAGGTGAATTTTCTCGTCAACTTCATCACCATCACGCAAATGAGCCTGGTCGACACCTACACGGGCGTCATCCTGCCCAACGTGGTGACGGCCGTGGCCATTTTGCTGCTCAAGCAGGCGTTCGAGGAAGTGCCGCAAGACCTGATCGACGCGGCGCGTGTCGATGGCGCCTCCGAGTGGGTGATCTTCAGCCGCATCATGCTGCCCCTGATTACGCCATGGCTGGCCACCGTCGGCATCCTGACGGCCGTCGAATCGTGGAATGAATACATCTGGCCCTCCATCGTCATGAGCAAGCCCGATGAATTTCCCCTGTCGGTGGGCGTGCTGTATTTGCGCGGCACCTTCGGCAGCAGCACGCGTGTAATCGCCGCAGGTACCCTGATCACCATCGTGCCGACCCTGCTCGCCTTCCTGTTTACCCAGCGCTTCTTCATGCGCGGCATGGACGGCGCCGTCAAATGAGCGCCGCCATCGCCACCGACCTGCGCCTGCTCGCCGGGCAGCTGCTGATGACGGCCATCCCCGGTACCGAACTCGATGCGGCCATGGCGCAATGGCTGCAGCAGAACGGCATCCGTGCCGTGTGCCTGCACGCGGCCAATCTGCGCGATGCGGCGCAGCTGAACCGCTTGAGCACGGACTTGCGCCGTGCCCTGGGTCCGCAGGCGCTGATCGCCATCGACCCGGCCGGCATGCCGGCGGCCTATCCGGCCTGGCTGCCGCAGCCGCCCGACGCCATGGACTTGTGCGCCATCGGCGACGCGGAGCTGGCCAACGGCACGGGCGCAGCAACGGCGCGCGGCTTGCGCGCACTGGGGATCAACTTGCTGCTGGCGCCCCTGCTCAATCTCGACACCGGCACCGGACAGGCGCCTGGCGCCGCGCAGGCGTTTGGCGGCGACCCGGCACAAGCCGCCGCCATGGCGCAAGCATGGACGGCGGGCTGCCAGGCCGAGGGCGTGGCGTGCTGCGCCAGGCTGTACCTGCCGCAGCACAGCGCCAGTGGCGTCCTTCCCAGCGTCGACAAGACCCGCTCGCAGCTGGAAGAACACGATTTCGTGCCGTTTCGCCAGGCCGCCGCGCAGACGGCCTCGATGATGAGCGCACACGTGACCTATCCGGCCCTCGACGCGCGCCAGCCTGCCAGCCTGTCCCACGCGGTGATGCATGGCTTGCTGCGCCAGCAGTGGGGCTACGGCGGCGTGCTGCTGACGCCCGGCATCGACGCGCAGGGCGGGCATGTCGGCTCGCGCGCCCTGGCCGCCGGCGCCGACATGGCCCTGCTGGCCGATGCCGCGCAGCTGCCGGCCGCGCTGGACGACGTCAGCGCCGCGCTGGCGTCGGGCGCCCTGCCGCTGCAGGCGGTGGGTAGCCGGCTGCAGCGCCTGGCGGCGATGGCCGCACGCTACCCGGCCGCCAGCGGCGTGTACGCGCAGGAGGCGGCCGACCGCATCATCATGGCCGAGGCCAGGCGGCGCTGCCAGTAATCGCGCCTTTGCACCGAACGCAGTACCCGACTTTCAAGACGACCCGAGGAAGCATCCATGAACGACAAGAGCATCAGCAGTAGCAGTAGCAAGGGCGGCGTCCGCAGCCCGATTTCCTGGGTGCCCACCTTGTACTTTGCCCAGGGCCTGCCGTTTTACGCCGTGGCCCTGGTGGCCGGCCTGATGTTCAAGAGCATGGGCGTGCCGAACGACCAGATCGCCCGCTGGACAGGCCTGATCGGCTTTGCCTGGGTCTTCAAGTCGCTGTGGAGTCCCTTCCTGGAACTGGCGTCGAGCAAGAAGACCATGGTGGTGCTGTTCCAGTTCGCCGGTGGACTAAGCCTGGGCCTGATCGCGCTGGCGCTGCAAACGCCGCTGTGGTTTGCAGCCTGCATCGCCGTGCTGTTCGTCGCCGCGCTGGCCTCGTCCACGCACGATATCGTCTGCGACGGCCTGTATATCGCCAGCCTGTCGGACAAGCAGCAGGCGGCCTACGCGGGCTGGCAAGGCGCCTTTTTCAACGCCGGCAAATTCATCTCGCTGGGCGGCCTGGTGATCCTGGCAGGCTACCTGGAGAAAAAAATCGGCATCAAGCCCGCCTGGTCGGTGATCTTCCTGATCATCGGCGCCATGATGCTGTCGCTGGCCGCCTACCACCTGTGGGCGCTGCCGCAGGTGCGCAACGCGGCCGTGGCTGACAAGAGCGTGGCTGGCATCAGCCGCACCCTGTGGGACGTGCTGGTGGACTTCCTGAAAAAGCCCGGCATCTGGGGCATGATCGCCTTCATCATCCTGTTTCGCGCCGGCGAGGCGCAAGTGCAGACCATCGGCCCCCTGTTCCTGCGCGAAGCACGCGAACTGGGCGGCCTGGGCCTGTCGACGACGGAAGTGGGCGCCGTGTACGGCACGGCCGGCACCGTGGCCTTTTTGCTGGGCAGCATAGGCGGCGGCTATTTCACATCTTGGCTGGGCCTGAAGCGCGCCATGTTCTTCCTGATCCTGGCCATGAACTTGCCGAACCTGGTGTTCTATTACCTGAGCCACAGCATGCCCACCGATCTGACCCTGATCACGGCCGCGCTCAGCGTGGAAATGTTCGGCTATGGCTTCGGCTTCGTCGGCCTGATCCTGTTCATGATGCAGGTGGTCTCCGTCGGCAAGTACCAGACGGCCCACTATGCGTTCGCCACCGGCGTGATGCAGCTGGGTTTCGTGCTGTTCAAGATGATCAGCGGCGACATCCAGACCGCGCTGGGCTACAAGACCTTTTTCCTGTGGGTGCTGGTGTCGGCCCTGCCTGTCTTGATCCTGTCGCGCTTCATGCGCATCGGCGCCAAGGATGCCACCGACAAGCCCGACCTGAGCAAGGCCGATTCCCCCCAGGCGCCAGCCAGCGCCAGCTAGGATAGAACCACCAAATGGCACATATCGTTTTAAAGAATATCGTCAAGCTGTATGACGACAAGCACCCGGTCATCCACGGCATCGACCTCGATATCCGCGACGGCGAATTCGTCGTCTTCGTGGGGCCTTCAGGTTGCGGTAAATCAACCCTGCTGCGCATGATCGCCGGGCTGGAAGACATCACGGACGGCGAGCTGCATATCGGCGGCAAGCTGGCCAACGATATCGCGCCGGCCGAGCGGGGCCTGGCCATGGTCTTCCAGAGCTACGCCCTGTATCCGCACATGACGGTGTACGAGAACATGGCCTTCGCCCTGAGCCTGGCGGGACACAAGAAGGCGGAGGTGCGCGCCGCCGTCGAGCGCGCGGCCGAGATCTTGCAGATCACGCCTTTGCTCAAGCGCAAACCGAAGGACCTGTCGGGCGGCCAGCGCCAGCGCGTGGCCATCGGCCGCGCCATCGTGCGCAAGCCCAAGGTGTTCCTGTTCGACGAACCGCTGTCGAATCTCGACGCCTCGTTGCGGGTGCAGATGCGCGTGGAAATTTCGCGCCTGCACCAGGAACTGAAAACCACCATGATCTACGTCACGCACGATCAGGTCGAAGCCATGACCCTGGGCGAGCGCATCGTCGTGTTCAACGGCGGGCGCATCGAGCAGGTGGGCAGTCCGCACGCGCTGTACAACCATCCAGGCAACCTGTTCGTGGCCGGCTTCCTGGGCGCGCCGAAGATGAACTTCATCGCTTGCGAGGCCGTTGCCTGCGGACCCGGCACGGTGGCCGTGCGCCTGCCCGGCGGCGCCGTGATCGAGGTCGAGGCGCACGGTGATGGCGTGGCGCCGGGCGAGCAGCTGACCCTGGGCGTGCGCGCCGAGCATGTCAGCCTGCGCGAGCACGCCAATGCGGGCAGTCATGCGGGAAACAACGTGCTCGACGCGGCCGTCAGCCATGTCGAATACCTGGGCGATGTGGCCATCGTCTACGCCAGCATGCCGGGTGTGACCGAGATGCTGGCCGTCAAGCTGCCGGCCGAAGAAGGCTTGCGTCAGGCGGGCGACGCCATGTGCCTGCATCTGCCGGCGCAGCGCTGCCTGCTGTTCGATGCCAAAGGGCAAGCACTGGCGCGCACGTTTGCCGCACCAGCCCAGCAGTTTATGTGACAATAGCCGCTATTTATCACACTGACGCCCTTGGCCTTATCCGGTCGGAATGGCAGAATGTGTGTTTTTTAAGATTCCCTGCCCCTTTGCGATGCCGCTGCGCGATGCTGCGGCAGCCTGTGCCGGTGCGTATTTTTGTTATTGATTGAAGGATAACCCATGTCCCAATTCCGTCTTGCCCGTCTCAGCCTGATCCTGGCCGCTATCGGCCTGAACGTCCTGCCAGCCCTGTCGCACGCGCAGGATGCCAAGCCAGCTGCTGCCGCCGGTGCGCCCGCCGCCGTGCCCGCAGACACGGTGCGTCCTGAAGTATTCAAACTGCTCGATCCGACCGCCGTGAAGGCCTCGATGGATGCGAAAAACTATGCCGACGTGCAAAGCCGCATCGACCAGGCTGCCGCCATTCCCGCCCTGACGCCGTACGAATTGTTCGTGCTGAACCGCCTGCGCGTGGCGCTGGCCTCCACCACCAACAATGCGACCATGGCCATGACGGCGCTGGAAGCGGTGATCGAATCGGGCAAGCTGGATAAAAAATCGGAAGGTGACTTCATCCAGGCCCTGGCAAACTATCACTACAACGCCAAGGATTATCCGAACGCCATCAAGTGGTTCACCCGTTACCAGACGGAAACAGGTGACGTGGCCACCGTGCGCCCCTACATCATCCGCGCCTACTACTTCAGCAATGATTTCGCGCGCGCGAAACAGGAACTGATGGCCGACCTGACAGCCAAGCAGCAAGCGGGCAAGACGCCGACCATCGAAGAATTGCAATTGCTGGCCAATACGGGATCGAAGAGCAAGGATCCGGCCGCTTATCTGGTCGCCATGGAAAACCTGGTGCGCTACTATCCGTCGGACGACTACTGGAGCGACCTGCTGGGCCGTCTGCAGGGTAAGGCCGGCTATTCGGACCGCTTCGCGCTGGACGTGCTGCGCCTGCAATTCAAGGCCGTGGGCACCATGCCGCCGCAAGATTACAGCGACATGGCTGAAATTGCCTTGCAGAACGCCTTCCCGACGGAAGCGAAAAAAGTCCTCGACGCGGGCTTTGCCAAAGGCGTGCTGGGCACGGGGGCGAATGCCGCCAAACACAAGAAATTGCGCGACCAGGCCACCAAGGCCGCTGCCGACGATGCGAAAAACATCGCCAGCGGCGAAGCCTCGGCCATGAAGAGCAAGGATGGCACGGGCTTGATCAACCTGGGCTACGCCTTCGTGACGATGGACCAGTTCGACAAAGGTATCGACCTGATCCAGAAAGGCATCGCCAAGGGC
Organism: Janthinobacterium breve; assembly: GCF_051380895.1. Taxonomy (NCBI): domain Bacteria; kingdom Pseudomonadati; phylum Pseudomonadota; class Betaproteobacteria; order Burkholderiales; family Oxalobacteraceae; genus Janthinobacterium; species Janthinobacterium breve. The sequence continues at coordinate 218,188 of NZ_JBNYXY010000002.1, forward strand.
GGCTTGAAGCGTCCGGAAGATGCCAAGCTACGCCTCGGCTATTCCTACGCCATGGCCGGCAAGAAAGATGATGCCATCAAGGTCCTGGAAACAATCAAGGGCGGCGACGGCGTGGGCGACCTGGCCCGTTACTGGATTCTGTGGCTGAACCGTCCTGCCACGGCAGCGGCGGCGCCGGCAGCAGCGGCACAGTAACTCCTGCTCCCCGCAACATGCGCAAAGCGGTTCCCGGCTCACGCCGGGGCTGCTTTTTTTTCGACCTTTTTTCATCCTTCCATGCCGCCAGCCACCTCCGCCGCCGCCGAACGCCTGATCAGCCTGGACGCCTTTCGCGGCTGCGTGATCGTCATCATGATCTGGATCAACTATCTGGCCGGCATGCCCGGCATTGCCTGGTGGCTCGAACATGCGGGGCCGCGCGCCGACGGCATCACCGTGCCCGACCTGGTCTTCCCCGGCTTCCTGTTCATGGTCGGCATGGCCATTCCGCTGGCCTTGCAACGCCATTGCGGCCATGTCACGCCAGCCTTGCTGGGACGCCTGCTGTGGCGCTCCGCCAGCCTGATGCTGGCCGGCGTGGTGCTGGCGAATGCCTACCGCTATGATGCGCAAACGGCGCTGCTGCCGCAGGCCGTGTTCTTCCTTCTGTTTTACGTGGCCATGATCCTGCTATGGCGCCAGGGCGCGGGCAAGCTGGAGCTGGCCGCAGGTGGAACCCTGATGCTGTTTCTGCTGGCGACGTTCCGTGGTGAACTGAACAGCGAGTTTTCCAGCACCTGGCTGCAACCGTCGTGGTGGGGCATCCTCGGCATGATAGGCTGGTCCTACCTGCTGTGCAGCCTGTTGTACCTGGCGTGCCAGGGTAGCGGCACGGCGCTGATGGGCGTGTTTTCCCTGCTGATCGTGCTGTACATGGGTGGTGTGGCGGGCAGCCTGGATTTCCTGCCGGTGGGTATCAACGGGATTGTCAACGTGCCGCAGGTGCTGGGCTCGACGGCGGCCAATGTGCTGGCCGGCACCTTGGTAGGCCAGCTGTTCCTGCGCGGCGCCGCCTTGAACCATGCCCGGAGGATACGTTTCATGGCGTGGTTCGCGCTGGGCCTGCTGGCGGCCGGCCTGCTGCTGCGACCGTATCACCACATCAACAAGATCGCGGCGACGGAATCGTATACCCTGGTGTGCAGCGCCATCATCCTGGCCCTGTTCCTGGTGTTTTATGTCGTCATCGACGTGTGGCGCTGGCGCGCCTGGGCGGTGGTGCTGTTGCCCGCCGGTACCAATGCCCTGTTCGCCTACATCGTGCCCGACCTGTGGCAGCAACTGGCGGCCGTACTGCACCTGCCGCGCTTCTGGTGGCCCTACCTGGAGACGGGCGGCGCGGCCGGCCTGTGGAATGCCGCCGCCGTCACCGCCCTGATGCTGCTCTTCACCGCGCTGGCCACCCGTTACGGCCTGAAGCTGAAGTTCTAGCGCTAGACTTTGATATAGATCTTGCGCTTGTCCATGCCGTAGGCGATCAGCCAGCACAGCAGCATGAAGCTGATGGCAAACAGCAAGGAGGCCACCCGCGCCGGCGCCCAGCCCGTAAAGCCATGCTGGTACAGCCACTGGTACAGCTTGCCGCCGCCGATGCGCACGGTAAACGCGATGATCACCAGCACTTCCGACACCAGGTAGATAAACAGGGTGTTCTTGCCGAAGACTTCAAAAAAATACGTCCAGCCCGTGATCTTGCGCACGTCGATGACGAACATCAGCAACGCCAGCAGCAGCAAGTCCAGGCCGATGCCCAGCATCACGTAAGAGCTGGTCCACAGCTTCTTGTTGATCGGAAACACTTCATTCCAGCACAGGGCCACCGCCACGCAGAGCGCACCGGCGACGGCCAGCTGAACCAGGCTGTAGCGCAACTGCGCCGGTGCCGCCTGGCGCAAAAAACTGCCCGCCAGGTAGCCGGCAATCACATTGACGACCGATGGCAAGGTGCCGAGGATACCTTCCGGATCGAAGGCGATGCCTTCGCCGTGGTACAGGTGGCTGTCACCCAGCAGGATCAGATCCAGCTTGGCCGGCGCATTGCCGTGCAAGCTGTAGTCGCCCCAAGTCGCCAGGATGGCCCAGTAGCCGAGCAAGGCGCAGGCGCTGAAAACCAGCGCGCCCCGCGTCTTCCAGTAATGCAAGATCAGGGCAGCGGCCAGGTAGCATACGGCGATGCGCTGCAGCACGCCGGGAATGCGCGTCTGCGACAGGGGCGACCAGGCGAACTGGCCCGCGTCGTCAATCTTGAAGAAAGGGAACCAGTACAGCAAGAATCCCAGTAAAAAGATCAGCGCACTGCGCTTGCACAGCTTGGCCAGCACGGCGCCATGCCCCAGATTTTCATATTTCCCCAGCGCAAAAGCCAGCGCATTGCCGACGACAAACAAAAAGCTGGGAAACACCAGGTCCGTCAGGGTAAAACCATGCCAGTCAGCATGCAGGAACGGCGCATACACGCTGCCCCAGTCGCCGGGCGTATTGACGACGATCATCAGGGCGACGGTCAGGCCGCGCAGGACGTCGAGGGCGAGGTAGCGCTGGTTCATGGTCGTTTCTCCGTCATGACGGGTGCCAGGGCCGTGCCCAGCACCTGCTGCGCATCGCCGCTCAATTCCCAGAACATGCCACCGCGCAAGCCCCGGTCGCGGATATAGCGCACTTTATGGGCCACCGACTGCACATCTTCATAGCTGATGAAGACGCCGCTGTCGCGGTTGTACAGATACGGCACTTGCGACGCGGTATTCCAGTAGCGCTGGAAGCCGCGCGCGCCCTTGCCATCGATCAGGTAGCCCTGCTCGATCAGATGCCGGTAAGTGAAGGTCGGCGTACCGTCATTGCCGCTGGCCGCGCCCTGGCACGCCTGGTACAGGCCATCGCCGCGGGGGCCGGCAGCGCACTGTTTCCAGCCATAGCCATAAAAGGGTACGCCCAGTACCAGCTTGGCGGCAGGCACGCCGGCGCGCAGGAAGCGCGTCACGGTGGCGTCCGCATGCAACTGCTTTGCGCGCTGCGGGTCGGCGGGATCGGCATACAGGGGTGCCAGCTGGCCATTCTCGGCATCCCATACGCCGCGGTAGTCATACGTCATCAAGTTGATCCAGTCCAGCTGTGCCGCCAGGCGGGCCATCCAGCCGGGCGCGGCGTCGCTGTCGTCGCTCAGGCTGGCGTGTGCGCCGGCAGCGATGGTGATCAGGTAATGGCGGCCGGCAGCCGGCTGGCCCGCCTGGTCGAAGGCGCTACGCAGCTCGCTAGCCAGGCGCACATAATTTTCCTTGTCGTCGCTGCGGTGGCAGAGCTTGCCTTCGATACAGGGGATTCCCCCGCTCGCCGGATGTTCCCAGTCGATATCGATGCCATCGAGGCCATGCCGGCGCACCAGCTCCAGCGCGGAAGCGATGAACGCCTGGCGCGCAGCCGGCATGGCGGCCACGTCCGAAAAGCGGTTCGACCAGATCCAGCCGCCCACCGACAGCAAGACGCGCAGCCGCGGATTACTGTGCTTGAGCGCATTGAGCTTGCGCAAGTTGTCGGCATCGGTTTGCGGTGCCGGCAGCACGATGCTGCCATTTTCCGGCCGGGACGGCTGGCCCTGCACATCCAGGCAGACGCTCACGCCGCCGCCATCGGGTGCGGGATTGCCATGTTCGCCATCCCAGCAAATGTCGGCAAACGCGTACTGGATCAGGCTGACATTGCCAGCGTGAATATTGTGCTCGTTAACGGGAAAATCGGCCGATTTCCAGCCGGGATAATAAGCCACCACTTCCGGCGCGAAGGCCGGCGCGGCGGAAGTGGCGGAAGCAGCCAGTGGCAGCGCGCAGGCGAAGCAAGCCAGCATTGCGTGTAATGTCATCGGAGGTATCCCACCATATAAAAAAGCCATCTTGCAATAAAAAAATGGCGGAGCCAGTTGCGCTCCGCCATTGTCACGCCATCCCGGGTGTCCGCCGGGAGGCATCAACCAAGTAAAACGTCTTACATCTTGCCTTGCAGTGCCAGGTAGATCTGGCGGCCGTTCTTGTACAGCGCGCCTGGCATATCGCCGGCACCCGGAGTATGGATGACGGAACGCACAGTCGGATTGTTCAAGTCCTTGCCATCGAGCGTGATTGCCAGGTTTTCAGTCAACTGATAGGCAATCGATGCCGACAGGCTACCGATCGACGACTGGAAGGCCGCACTGTTACGGCTGGTACCGTTCAGGTAACCCGAACGGAAGTTGTACGTCAAACGCGCGCTGAACTTGTCGTTTTCAAAGAAACCGCCAACGTTGTACGCATTTTTCGACGTACCGATCAGCGTGCAATCCGGGCTGACCAAGGCGCCGCAAGCCGAACCTGCTGCTTTGCCGGTTTCCTTGCCATCCGTATAGGTATAGTTGGCATTGATACCAAAGCCAGCTGGCAGCGCTTGCACGTAGGCCAGTTCCACACCTTTGACTTCAGCCGTCGTGTTGATCGGGGTGCCGATCACGTACTCGGTGTTTTTACCTTGCAACTGATTGAAGAACGTTGCTTTGCCGCTACCATACGTCACATAACCATCCAGTGCCGAGTAGAAAGCGCCGGCCGACACCATCGATTTCGGAGCGAAATACCATTCCACGCCGATTTCAGCGTTGTTGGCACGAATCGGACGCAGATCCGGATTACCGACGATGCCGAACAATTGCTGGTCGCGCAAGTCCAGGCCAGCCATCATGCCCAGTTCAGGACGCGCCATCGTGCGGCTGATGCCGAAACGACCAACGATATCTTTCGTCACATCCAGACGGAAGTTGGCGCTAGGCAAAAAGTCGTTATACGTATTCGTATAGTTCTTGATGACATACTGTGCCGCCGGATTCAATTCGTAGCGGTCGACATCTTCCTTGGTGTGGACAAAGCGAACGCCGATATTACCCGAGAAACTCTCTGCTCCGAAATTCAACATCGCATAAGCCGATTGGGTTGGCTCCTTGATGTTGAATTCACTCTGACGCAGGTTGCCGGAGTAGTTGGCATACTTGCTCAGCCAACCATTGACGGCATCTTGCGAGAACGTCCAATAGCCAGCGCCATTCGTGCCCAAGTCGTTAAAACCACTAGGGAACGAGGTCAGGCCGCCGAATGGCAGATTGGCTGGATTGCCCAGTGCGCCAGCAGCAGTATTGCCTGCGATATTCGAATTGATGCCGATCGCATCCAGCTTGCGTTCGTGCTGAGCTACGCGCACGCCAAACTGCAGGGACGAAATGGCTGGCAAATCGAGTTTCAACGTACCATCGACCTGACCATATGTTTCCTTGTCGACTGCCTTCACGTGCGAGCCGTAGGTATACGGATCACCGCTATTGCCGCCGATCGAGAACTTGTTGGCGCCAGGAATATTGTAGGTAATTGGATTGTTTGCACCGTTCATGGTGTAACCGCCGCCCGTCCAAGGCATCCAAACGCCCAAAGCACCACTGACGGTTTCACCGACACCTTTGGTGGTACCGAGCTTACCGGTCAGCATCAGGCGATCATTGACGCGATACTTGCCATCCAGATTGATAAAGTCGGACTTGCTCTTGGCAACAGGACGGCTAAAGATTTCCTGCACCGAACCGGACATTGTGGCGCAAGTCGGACAGTTGGCCGGAACAGTGGCATTGACGCTGGTGACGACACCATTGCTGACGGTACCGCTGACATTCGCGCCAGGATAGCCAGGTGACGCCCAGTTATTGCCGATTGCACGGCCCAGCGATTGCATGAAGTTGTGATTGATGTTCGGTGCATCGAGCTGCGAATGGAACAGGGTCAAGTCCAGCATCAGGTCCTTCGATGGCTTGAGCTGGATATCGATCAGGCCGCCATCGCGGGTACGCTGCTGTTCAAACCAGGCAGTGCCACCCAGATAGTTGGTCATGGCGCCAGCTGCACCAGGGATGCCCTGGGCCATGGCCGAACCTGGCTCAACTTTGTCGTACCAGATCTGATTTTCCTGGCCGACGCGGCTCAGCGTACGTTTCTGATGGAAACCCTGCACCAGCACACCCAGCGTACTGGCTTCATTCTTCCAGTTGATCATGCCGCTGAACTGAGGATCTTTCTTGCCCGAGTTGGAAGAATAAACTGCGCCCAGACTGACCTGACCCGTCAGGGATTTCTTGAAGTCGAGCGGCTTGCGGCTCTCGATATCGACCACGCCTTCGGCGCCGCCTTCCAGCAGGTTGGCTTGCGAACCTTTATGCACCGTCACGCGGCCGATCAGTTCCGATGGGAATAGCGAGAAGCTGACGCTGCGGCCGCCACCGATGATGTTGTCGGCAAACCAGTCGCCGCTGCCAACCGAATGGCCATTGAAAGTGGTCAGGGTCAGGCCGAACGGTGTGCCACGCAGGGCGACACGGTCGTTCTCGCCAAAACTGCCTTCGCCGCCGCCGGCAGCGGCCACGCTGACGCCAGGTAAACGTTGCAGGGAATCAGCAACGTTCTTATCGGGCATCTTGCCCACGTCTTCAGCCGTGATCACTTCAACCAGGCTGTCGGAATTACGTTTTTGGTTCAAGGATTGTTCCAGCGATGCACGGATACCCGTCACGACGACGGTCTGGCCGGCGTCAGCATCGGCCGTTGCTGCCGGCTTGGCTTCTTTGGCCACGGCTTCCTGCGCATGCGCCGAGAAACTCGCGCCTGCCATCAACATAGCCACAGCAGCGGCGATAGGCGTCAAATTGCGTGCTGCAGAGCTAGCTGTCAAATTGCGTTTCATGTACTCCCCCTTGATTTAGGCTCCAGGATTGGAACCTTTTCATTTTTAACGTAGGTCTTCTTTCCAGCCCGCCCACTCTCGCCGGCATGCTGCAGACCCTTCGGCACAACCACTTACAAAACCAATTCAACGCCAATATACTACTATCCAATACCAGAACACTACCAGTTGCAACTTTTTTTTTATAACGTTGTTTGAATCACACAGACCACTTCAGCTGAATCAATCTGTAGCCCGTATGAGCGGGGTAAATACCAGCGAGGCCAGGCATAAATTGCCGGCCTGATAATTCAAATTGGTTTTATAACGGTCTTTTTTGGTATTATCCAGCGACACAAAACAGATACAGAGCGCGTCTGCAACGCGCCGTAACGGAGACCCTCAGCGTATGACAACCCTGGCTCACATCATGCAAGGCCTGGGGCAGACGAGTAGCCTGCCCCTGTACCAGCAACTGCAGCGCGCACTGCGCGAAGCGATCGACAAGCGCATCCTCGGTCCCGACGAAGCCCTGCCGGCCGAGCGCCAGCTGGCCACCGACCTGGCCGTTTCGCGCATCACCGTGCGCAAGGCCATCGATGGCCTCGTCAACGAGGGCTTGCTGGTGCGCCGGCCCGGCTCGGGCAATTTCATCAATACGCGCATCGAGAAGAATTTCGCCAAGCTGACCTCGTTTTCCGAGGACATGCGGGCGCGCGGACGTACGCCCCGCAGTGTCTGGCTCAAGCGCGCAGAGGGTACCGTCACGCCGGAAGAGGCCTTGCGCCTGCGGCTGTCGCCGGGCGCGCCCGTGTACCGCTTCCACCGCATTCGTTATGCGGACGAGGTGCCGATGTGCCTGGAGTACGCCACCATCGTCGCCAGTTGCCTGCCGGACCTCGACGCCGTCGATATCTCCATGTATGACGCGCTGGAACAGGCGGGCAACCGGCCCGTGCGCGCCTTGCAGCGCCTCAGCGCGCTTTTACTGACGGGGGAACAGGCCAGCCTGCTGCAGGCGGAGGAAGGCGATGCGGGCTTGTCGGTGGAAAGGCTGGGCTTTTTGCGCGATGGCCGCGCCGTGGAATTTTGCCGCTCCTACTTCCGCGGCGATATGTATGACTTCGTGGCCGAATTAAGTACCAATTAATACCAGCCGCCCGAATTTCTCAATACCAGATAAAACCACTTATTGCAGTGCAATATATATGCCGGCGTCGCGCCGATATAAGCACGGCAATGGTGCAATAATCGGCGGCGATTATATGGTCAGCGTACGGAGAATATAAAAAGGGTGACGCAATGCGGTTTTGCGCATTGCAGCAAAACGTAACATTTCACGTCAGGGAGCGGGCGCGGCGCGGCGCCCCAGGCACAGCAAAATCACACCCAGCGCCACGCACAGCCAGCCGAACAGCGGCCCCAGCCATCCTGCCCAGGTGGCGACGGGCGGGTGTGCCGGCAACGGCGCCAGCAAGGTGCTGCCCGGCATAGCGCTGCTGGCCCGTTCCGCCAGCACCCGTCCATACGCATCGCTGACCGTCAGCACACCCTCGCGCGCCGCGCGCAGCACCGCATAGCCGTTTTCCACGCCCCGCACCACGGTCATGCGCGCGCCCATCCAGGCGTCCAGCTGGAAATCCCAGGCCGGCACCAGCATCGCCTGCGCCCCGGCCGCGCCATACGCTTGCCCCAGGGGCGCGAAATGCATGTCCTTGCAGATGGCCAGGCCCATCGCCAGACCCACCACCGGCTGCACGGCATATGTGCTGCCAGCAAGAAAATCGCGCTCGGGCGGCGCCAGATGATGTTTTTGATAGCGGATGGGCATGGCGCCATCGGGCGAAAACAGCCAGGCCAGGTTGCGCCGGCCGGCAGCGTCTTGTACGCCGATGCCCAGAGTGATCCACACGCCCGCACTGCGCGCCAGCGCCCGAAAACGCTGCTCTACGGCATCCGCCTGCGCCGGCGCCAGCACGGCGATCTTTTCCGGTAACAACACCAGCGTGGCGCCCTGCCCGGCCAGTTGCTCGACGTGGCGCGCATACTGGTCCCAGATGGCTTGCGCGCGTGCCACTGGCGTGGCCGGGCCGATAAAGTCATCGATGGCCACCAGTCCCGCCAGCGGCCCGCCTGGCGCCGGCCCGCTTGAGGCCAACGCGCCCTGCACGCGCCAGGTGCCACCCGCCCACGCAGCCAGCAGCAATAGCACGGTGGCGCCCGCCGCTGGCGCATATGTGCGCCCGCCCGCCAGCAGCAAGGCCAGCGCGGATGGCAGCAGGCACAGCAAAAACAGCAGGCCAGGCACGCCCGCCAAGGCAGCCAACTGCAATATGGCAACATTGTCCGCTTGCGAATACGCCAGGCTGCCCCAGTTGCCATCGGGCAGTAAAGACGCCATCAGCGTATCGATGGCAACCCACAGCACGGGATACGCCAGCACCGTCCAGCCGGAGCGGTAGCGCAGCACGAGGCGCCGCGTGGCCAGCACCACCAGCAGCCACAGCAGTGCCTTGACGAGCATCACGGCCAGCACGGCCGGCAGGGGCATGAGCAAGCGGAAATAGGCAACGTTGGATGACAGTCCCAGCATGGCGGCCAGGAACGTCATCCAGGCGGCATCGCGACGGGACGAGCGCAGGGCCAGCCATAGCACGGGCAGCGGCGCACACCAGGCGAGCCAGCCCAGCGGCTGCGGCCCCAGCACCCAGTACAGGGGCAGGCCTGCCGCCAGCGCGGCGGCGGTTTGCAACAGGCGCTGGCGCAGCGCAGTACTGCCGGCAGCCGGCGCAGACACGGTATTGAACATGCTCATGCTTTCAAGGGGAGCCAGATTTCCACGCCGCCGATGCCGCTGGCAGGATCGAAATGCTGGTCGTAGCGTTCAAAATCGGGCGCGTCCGCCACCTCCAGCCCGGACTGGGGCAGCCACGCGTTCCACAGCGTGTGCCAGGTGGCGCGGATGGTGGAAATATGGCCCCGGTGACGAAACACGGCATAGCGCCGCGGGGCGATGCGCAACCGCGTCCAGCCCTCGGGCGCCTGGGAAAAGTCGCTCACCGGCATGGCGCACAGGTAATCGAAATTGCCCGCATCATCATTGTTGCAGCACACGCCATACACCAGCTGGCCGGGTGCCACATGGGGCAGGAAGCGCTGCCACAGGGCGGGGATACCGGCAGAAGTTTCTGCGCGATAACGTTCGACCAGCCCCGCCACCAGCAAGGCGGGACCCTGCTCGAAACGCGGTGCTTCCAGCGCCACGCCCGGCGCCACATCCATTTTGATCGCCCCCACCAGCGTGAGGTTGCCGACATGGCGCTGGGCCCGCACTCTTTCCGGCGTGATCTGGAACTGGTCGCGGAACGCCCGTGTAAATGCCTCATGGGAACTGTAACCGGCTTCCAGAGCGACGGCGAGGATGTCCCGCGCGCCCTGCGCCAGCACGAGGGCGGCCTCGCTGAGCCGGCGCGCCCGCACATAGCGCATCACGGAGTGGCCCGTGGCCAGGCCAAACGCGCGCGTCAGGTGACACGGCGAGACGCCACCCACGTGGGCGATATCGCCGAGCGAGAGATTGTCGGCGTAATGCGATTCGATATACCAGAGAGCCTTGGCCAGATAGTGCATGAACGCTTCCCGTTGAACGAGCAGCGACTGTAGCATTTTCAGGGAGCCGTGACTTGACCGGAATTGCGCAATGCCGGGCATGCCGCAGGCGCCTGCTCATTTCGTAGACGTCTTCGTCTTCGCTGGCGGTGAGCAGCTGCGCGACCAACCAGCAAGCTGGCAGGGTCGAGGCCCAGGGCAATGACGGAAATGACGATGTCGCGGTCGGTGAGGATGCCGATGGGGACGCGCTCGCCATTCGGCTGTTCGGCCACGATCAGGTCGCCCACATGATACTGGCGCATCAGCCGCGCCGCTGCTTGCACGCCGGTATCTCGCTGGCAATGGATGGTTTGCAGGGTACAGATGTCGCCACTCCGTTTGAGGCAGAGTGTCCACGCTACGCCAGCCCGCCGTGGCGGGTTTGAGGCACATCAATCGAACGGGTCTTACTTTTCTTCGGGGGGCGGCAGGAAGCAGGCTTCGACGATCTGCAGGTCGTTATCCTTGGCGAACTCGCGCACGAAGTGAAACGCCATGGGCTCGATCTCGCGCAGCTTGGTGTTGACCACCACCGACTTGACGCCATTGACGACGGTCGGGCGCACGTAGGGCGAATACTGGAGGTGCGCATTGCGCCCGCCACCTTCGGGATTGAAACAGGACATCACTCCGCAAAGGCGCTCGGCCCAATCGCTGGGTCGGAATTGCTTGCCATTGCTGGTGAGACCAAGGATGAAGAACTCGTCTGAGAGTTCCCCTGTTTTTTGAGATAACTCGGCCATGTGGCTTGTCGGGACTGGATTGCGTGAATGGCCCCGGCGGGTAAGCCGGGCTGGTAATTCAACTACGTTTGCTGCGGTAAGTCAGTATTATATCTTATAGAAGACTTGGGTTCTACCTCGATCTGCCCTGCCCCTGCAAACAGGGGCCGGCACGCGTAACGCGCCAGCCCCTATTTTAACCTTGTTCCACGCGCAAGGCGCATGGACAGCGCGTGTGCGCCCGCGTCAGCCGAGGAAAACGGCGCCCGACATCAGCAGCAGCAGCAACATCCACAGCAGCAAGGCGCGCCATACGAGGCCCACCGTGCTCTGCAAGGCGCGCGCGCCCGGCTCTTCGCCGGGCAGGATATCGCTTTCGCTGTCGCTGTCATCGACGGCCAAGTCCGGCGTCGTCAGCACGCGCGCCGCCGTTTCGGCTGGCGTGCCCAGGCGTACGCCCATGGCGCCGCCGCCAGCCGTCAAGATGATGCCGATGGCTTCGTCCTGCCAGCGCTGGGCGAAATTGCGCCAGGCATAGATAGCATCCTCGAAATTGCCGACCACGGCAAACGCCACGGCCGTCAGGCGTACGGGGATCCAGTCGATCCAGTAAAAGGCGCGTGCGGCGAACTGGCCGAAGGCTTCATTGCGCATGTGCTCGGGCTCGTTCCAGGCGCGCGCCAGGTATTCGGCCACGCGGTACATCACGGCGCAGGCAGGGCCCAGCGGCATGAGGAACCAGAAGAAGACGCCAAATACATTGCGATGCGTGGTGACCAGGGCTTTTTCCACGGCGATGCGGGCGATTTCGCTCGCTTCCATGCCCACTGTGTCGAGCTTGGTCCAGTCTGCCAGCAAGGTGCGCGCCGTCGCTTCGTCGCCGGCACTCAGGGCCAGCTGGATCGAGGTAAAGTAGTGGCTGTAATGGCGGAAGCCCAGGGTCAGGTAGACGATGAGCACGTTCCAGGCAAAGGCCAGCAGGGTCAGCTGATAATGCTGCAAGAGCCAGTACACGCCTGCCGTCGGCACCATCAGCGCGCCGATCATGAGGAACCAGCCCATGCGGCCGTGGTTGGCGTGGCCGGCATTGAACCAGGTCTCCATGCGCATTGCCAGGCTCTTGATTTCGGCGTAGATCGGATTGTCCGCGCGCAAAGGTTTGAGCTGCTCGATCAGCAATGCGCAAAGTATGGAGAGAAATGTCATCAAACGTCCTTTTTGTCTTTTTCAGCAATACCGCAATGCCCGCTACGATAGCGCAGTGCAGTGCTGGAATCAAACTTATTACGTGCGGGGCACCATTTTACGCGCGCAGGAGGTGAAACAGATTGCGCAGCATGCCGGCGGTGGCGCCCCAAATGTAGAAGCGCTCATACGGCATGGCGTAGAACGAGCGCCGTCCGCCGGGTAATTCCACTGACAGGCGCTGATGGTTGAGGCCATCCATCAGGAAGGCCAGCGGCACCTCAAAGATTTCCGCCACTTCGGACGGGTCGGCGCGCAGCTCGAACGGCGGCGTCACCAGGCCCACCACGGGCGTGACCTGGTAGCCGGTGCCCGTCAGGTAATCGGGCAGGCAGCCCAGCACTTCGATGTGCTCGGGCGCCAGGCCCACCTCTTCTTGCGTTTCACGCAGGGCCGTGGCGAGGGGCGACGCATCGAAGGCTTCGCTGCGCCCGCCGGGAAAGCTGACCTGGCCCGCATGGCTGCTCAGGTGGTCCGTGCGCATGGTCAGCAAGATGGTCAAGCCTTGCGGGCGTTGCACCATGGGAATGAGCACGGCGGCGCGCACGGGCACGGCGCGGGCGGAAAGGAAATCCTGGGTAATCTCGGGCTGCCAGTCAGGCTGTTCGGCCAGGCGCTGGCGCAGCCAGCCGGGCGTCAGGCGCACGGCGTCCAGCGCCGCCTCGCCGGCGATCGAATCGATGGCTAGTTGTTTTGGATCAAATAAAGTCGCCATAACTATCTCTTCTCATCACAACGCCACAAATGAAAAAAGGGCACCCTGAGGCGCCCTTTTTTCCAATGCAGACGCTGATATTACGCGCTTGCTTTCGCCACAACGCGGCGGTTTGGCAATTTTTCTTTGATACGCGCCGATTTACCCGAACGCTCACGCAGATAGTACAGCTTGGCGCGGCGAACATCACCACGGCGTTTCACTTCGATCGAAGCGATCAGCGGCGAGTACAGTTGGAACGTACGCTCAACGCCTTCGCCGGACGAGATCTTACGAACGATGAAGTTCGAGTTCAGGCCACGGTTACGACGGGAGATAACGACGCCTTCGTAAGCCTGGGCGCGCTTGCGCGTGCCTTCGACTACGTTGACGCTGACGATAACGGTATCGCCTGGTGCGAATTCAGGAATGGTTTTACCCAGACGAGCAATTTCTTCCTGCTCTAATTGTTGAATCAAGTCCATTTTTATAACTCCGAAAACCATCATGCCGGCGCACTGTGGATAGCAAGTATCCGCCCGGTAGAGGATGGGTAACACAATTTGGGCAACATGCCCGGCACTACTGACCACCCTGCCGGCCGTCCGGAGACGGCTTACAGGCTGGCCAAGAATTTTTCGTCGGTCTTGCTGAGCAAGCCGGCGGCGCGTGCACTGACCAGCAGGTCAGGCCGCTTCGTCGCAGTCGCTTCCAGCATGCGCTGGCGGCGCCACTTGACGATCTCTGCATGATTGCCACCCATCAAGACGGGCGGCACGACCATGCCTTCATACGTTTCCGGCCGCGTGTAGTGCGGCGAATCGAGCAAACCATTGACGAAGCTGTCCTCGATGGCCGATGCCTCGGTGTTCAAGACACCCGGCAACAGGCGGATCACCGCATCCATCAGCGCCATGGCAGGCAATTCACCGCCCGACAGGACAAAGTCGCCGACGCTGCATTCTTCGTCGACGCAGCGGTCCAGCAAACGCTGGTCCACGGCTTCATAGCGGCCACACAGGATCACCAAACCAGGCTCGGCTTTCAGCTGCGTGACGCGCTCGTGCGTCAATGGACGGCCTTGCGGCGACATGAACACCACGCGCGGCGCCGCCAGTCCCAATGCGGCCTGGCGTTGCTTCGCGGCATGAATTGTCGCTTCGAGGGGACGGGCCATCATCACCATGCCGGGGCCGCCGCCATACGGGCGATCATCCACGGTACGGTGATTGTCTGTCGTGAAATCACGGGGATTCCACAGCGACAAGCCACATTTACCCTGCTCGAAGGCGCGCCGGGTCACACCCGACTGCGTCAGCGCGGCAAACATTTCCGGGAACAGGGTCACGACATCAAATTGCATCGTTCACCATCCTGCAAAGTTTGCCCGGCGCAATATAAAGCGCAGGCGGTTTAATAATCGAGGCCCCAGTCGACCCTGATCTTGTTGGCGGTCTTGTCAACGTTAATGACAAACTGGCCAACAAACGGGATCAGGCGCTCAGGCGCCTTTTCAACGGTCTCATCGGCAGTGGCGACGGGCGTAACGCGCAAGATCGACTGCGGACCATTGCTCATCATGTCGTGCACTGTGCCGAGGCACTCGCCTTGCAAATTCTCGACTGTCAGTCCGATCAGATCGGACCAATAAAATTCATCGGCCGTCAGCGTCGGGAAATGGCTACGCGGAATTTGCACAGAGACACCTTTCAGCGCTTCTGCGGCATCCCGCCCGACCACACCCACCAGCTGGGCCACGACGTCGCCGCCGTGTAACTTCGCTTGCCTGACTTGAACATCATGCAAGGTCGGTTTATCAAACCACCAGGTTTTGACGCTTAATAATGCATCCGCGTCGTCGGAGAAAGGAGTGATCCTGACCCCGCCAGCAATGCCATAAGCACCGGAGACATAGCCTACCTGTACCAGGTCATCGGGGACTTTCACCCCGGATGCAGTCTTGACCGTCAAACCAGTGATCTAATTAAGCTGCTGCTTTGTTGTTGCTGGCTACCAGGCGAGCAACGGTTGGCGACAATTGTGCGCCAACGCCTTGCCAGTAGGCCAGACGGTCTGCGGTGATACGCAGTGGAACTTCGCCACCTTGCGCCATCGGGTTGTAAAAACCGATACGCTCAATGAAGCGACCGTCGCGGCGATTGCGCGAATCAGTAGCGACGATGTTGAAGAACGGGCGCTTCTTGGCGCCTCCACGAGCTAAACGAATAACGACCATAATATTTCCAAAAAGTGTGCTGAGGCGGAAAAAGCCGCAAATTATAGCGCGCTTTACCGCCAGGCAGCAAGCGTTATGATGACGGGCGTGTAATTTGGGCTAATCAAACATTATGACCAGTCATGGCCGAAGACGCAATAGGCGTGTGCGCCTATCGTGCCGGCCATGGCTTGAAATCAGGCTAAATCATTGCATAAACGCCACAGGAAAGTGCTATCGTTGTGCGGGACAATGACCGATACTGGCAATCTTTACCGATGAGCAACTCTGGAGTCCCATGACCACCGCCACCATTTTGCAACAGTCGCACAAGAACAAGGCATTCACCACCTTGCTGGCTTTCCTGCTGGGTACGCTGGGCGCGCACCGCTTCTACCTGCATGGCGCCAAAGACCGCTGGGGCTGGCTACATCTGGCCGCCCTGCCCGCCGCCTTGCTGCTGCGTCAGCTGTTTCCCGAGGCCGACTGGTTTTACCAGATACTGCCCCTGACCCTGTCCGCCCTGGGCGGCTTCTTGGAAGCGCTGGTACTGGGCTTGATGCCGGACGACAAGTGGGATGCCCGCTACAACGCCGCCTCCGGCCGCCTGTCGGACACGGGCTGGCCCCTGGCCGTGGTGCTGGTCGCTACCTTGATGCTAGGCGCTGGCGTGCTGATCGCCACCATGGCGCGCCTGTTCGATTTGCTGTACACAGGCGGCGCCTACGGTTAATCCCCGTGTAGAAATAACATCACCTTGCGCGCCGCACACGCACATGTAAGTGTTGGTAAGCAATTATGATTTTCCTCTATACTGCATTCACAATGCCGACATTACTGGCACATTCAACACCCTAGGAGAAGATCATGATTCGTCGCCCACTCATCCTCGCAGTGGCCATCACGGCCCTGTTCAGCACATCCGCCTTCGCGCAAAACCTGTCGCCGAAGGCGCAATACGCCTACGACACGAAGCAAGCCAGCACGCGCTATGCCGACGACAAGAAACTGTGCGCAGAAGAAAGCAGCTCGAAAGCCCGCATGCAATGCCTGCGCGACGCCAAGGGCGAATACGACCAGGCCATCATCAACGCCAAGGCCGCGCAAAAGACTGGCAACGCGTATGCGGGCCAGAACAGCAAGCCAGCCCAGCAGCAAATCTGCGCCGATTGCGGCAAGGTGCTGGCAGTCAACGTCACTGAAAAAGCGGGTGAAGGCGGCGCGCTGGGCCTGATCGGCGGCGGCGTGGCCGGCGCCCTGCTGGGCCGCCAGGTCGGCGGCGGACGCGGCAAGGACTTGGCCACCCTGGCCGGCGCCGCCGGCGGCGCCTACGCGGGCAAGCAAGTGGAAGGCCACATGAAAAATGCCAAGACCTGGACCGTCACCGTGCAATACGAAACGGGCGCCAAGGCCGATTTCGCGTTTGACCAGGACCCTGGCCTGGCTGCTGGCGACCTCGTACGCAACTCGGGCAGTGGCATCGCCCGCAGATAATACGGCGCACAATTTACCACCCATAAAAAAAGCGCTGGAGAGTGATCTCCAGCGCTTTTTTTGCATTCAGCCGGCTTGCGCCGGCCAAGTTTCAACTTAAAACTGCTCTTCCGACAAGGCCATCACGCCGGCGCTGCCGTCGATGATGGTGGCCCGCAAGCCCGGCGCTTGTGACAGGATGTGGTCGGCAAAGAAGCGCGCCGTGCCGATTTTTGCCTTGTAGAACGAGGCGTCGCCGCTGCCTTCTCCCAGCTTTTGCTGCGCCACCACGGCCGCGCGCGCCATCTGCCAGCCGCCCAGCACGATGCCGGCCAGCTTCAGGTACGGCACGCTGCCCGCGAACACGGCCTTGATGTCCGTCTTCATGTTCGCCACCACGTATTCCACCACCGCTTCGAGCGCGGCGCTGCCTTCGGCCAGGTGGCGCTGCATGGCCTGGAAGTCGGCGCCGGTCAGTTCACCCAACTGGGCTTCCGTGGCGCGCACCTGGGCGATGATGGCTTTCGCCACAGCGCCGCCGTCGCGCACCGTCTTGCGGCCCACCAGGTCATTGGCCTGGATGGCGGTCGTGCCTTCGTAGATGGTGAGAATCTTGGCGTCGCGGTAATGCTGGGCAGCGCCTGTTTCCTCAATGAAACCCATGCCTCCATGCACTTGCACGCCGTCGCGCGTGACATCCTGCGACATTTCCGTGGCCCAGCCCTTGATGACGGGCACCAGGTACTCATAGGTGGCCAGGCTTTCCGCGCGCACGTCCGCGTCCGGATGGTGGTGCGCCACGTCGCTGATGGCCGCGCCCACGTAGGCCAGCGCGCGCGCCGCCTCCGTTTGCGAGCGCATCGACATCAGCATGCGGCGCACGTCCGGGTGGTGGATGATGGAAACGGGGCCAGGCGAACCGGCCAGGTCGCGCGACTGTACGCGGTCCTTGGCGAACGCTACGGCCTGCTGGTAGGCGCGCTCGGCCAGGCCGATGCCTTGCAAGCCCACGCCGAAGCGGGCCGCGTTCATCATGATGAACATGTATTCGAGACCGCGGTTTTCCTCGCCCACCAGGGTGCCGATGGCGCCGCCGTGGTCGCCGAATTGCAATACCGCCGTGGGGCTGGCCTTGATGCCCAGCTTGTGCTCGATGGAGACGCAGTGGGCGTCATTGCGCGCACCGAGGCTGCCATCCGCATTGACGAGGAACTTCGGCACGATGAACAGCGAGATGCCTTTCACGCCAGCAGGCGCGTCCGGCGTGCGGGCCAGCACCAGGTGGACGATGTTTTCCGCCATGTCGTGCTCGCCGTAGGTGATGAAAATCTTCGTGCCGAAGACTTTATAGGTGCCGTCGCCCTGCGGCACGGCGCGCGTGCGCACGGCGGCCAGGTCGGACCCCGCTTGCGGCTCCGTCAGATTCATGGTGCCCGTCCACTTGCCCGACACCAGGTTTTCCAGGTAAACGGCCTTCTGTTCATCGCTGCCGGCCGTCAGCAGCGCTTCGATGGCACCGTCCGACAGCAGGGCCACGAGGGCGAACGAGATGCTGGCCGAATTGAGCATTTCGATGCAGGGCGTCGCCAAGAGCTTGGGCAAACCCTGGCCGCCGAACTGCGTCGGGTGCTGCACGCCCTGCCAGCCCGCTTCGCCGTAGGCCTTGAAGGCTTCCTTGAAGCCTTTCGAAGTGGTGACCTGGCCGTCGTGCCAGAAACTGGGCTCCTTGTCGCTGAGGCCGTTCAAGGGGGCCACCACGCCGCCGCAGAATTTGGCGTTCTCTTCCAGCACGGCCTCGGCCGTGTTGGGCGTCGCGTCTTCGCAGCCCGGCAAGGTATGGATTTCGGCCAGGCCGGCCAGTTCGTTCATGACGAACAACATGTCTTTCAGCGGGGCTTGATAGCTCATCTTCTTTTCTCCAAGAAAAAAGCCACGCGCGGCTCGCCGTGTGGGGCGGGCCGGCGTGGCTTTGTCAGTAACAAAACCGGGACGGGTTGAAATTAACCCAGTTCCTTGACCAGTTGCGGCACGATCTCGAACAGATCGCCCACGATGCCGTAGTCGGCCACGGCAAAGATCGGCGCTTCCGGATCCTTGTTGATGGCAACGATGGTTTTCGAGTCTTTCATGCCGGCCAGATGCTGGATCGCGCCCGAGATACCGACCGCGATATACAGCGATGGCGCGACGATCTTGCCCGTCTGGCCCACTTGCCAGTCGTTCGGCACGAAGCCGGCGTCGACGGCGGCGCGCGAGGCACCCATGGCGGCGCCCAGCTTGTCGGCCAGCGGTTCCAGGATGTGGAAGTTCTCGGCCGAACCCATGCCACGACCACCCGACACGATGATTTTCGCGGCGGTCAGTTCAGGACGGTCGGACTTGGCCAGTTCGCGGCCCACGAAGGCCGATTTGCCGGCGTCGGCAACGGCGGCGACGGTTTCGGTGGCAGCCGAACCGCCGGTGGCGGCAGCCGCATCGAAACCGGTGGTGCGCACGGTGATGACCTTGACCTTGTCGCCAGATTGCACGGTGGCAATGGCGTTACCGGCGTAGATCGGGCGCTCGAAGGTGTCAGGCGAGTCGACCTTGGTGATTTCCGAGATTTGCGCCACGTCCAGCTTGGCGGCCACGCGCGGCAGGATGTTCTTGCCGTAGGCGGTAGCGGGAGCCAGGATGTGGCTGTAGTTGCCGGCGATGGCCAGCACTTGCTCGGCCACGTTTTCGGCCAGGCCGTCGGCAAAGTATGGCGCGTCGGCCACGATGACTTTCGTCACGCCGGCGATTTGCGCGGCGGCAGCGGCGGCGGCCGATGCGTTCGAGCCAGCGACGAGCACGTGCACGTCGCCGCCGCACTGGGCAGCCGCGGTCACGGTATGGTGGGTGCTGCCCTTTAAGGTAGCGTTGTCGTGTTCAGCAATAACTAATGCGACCATGATTATTCCTAGTAATGTGCAAGTGCCGGGGGGCGGACCCTCAGGGTCTGACCCCAGTTTTTGTCTTGGGGTATGTTTAAATAACCTTGGCTTCGGTACGCAGCTTGGCGACCAGCGTGGCCACGTCTGGCACCTTGATGCCGGCCGAGCGCTTGGCTGGCTCGACGACTTTCAAGGTCTTCAGGCGTGGCGCAACGTCGACGCCCAGGTCTTCCGGCTTGACGGTCTCGAGCGGCTTTTTCTTGGCCTTCATGATGTTCGGCAAGGTCACATAGCGTGGCTCGTTCAAACGCAAATCGGTGGTGATGATCGCTGGCAAGGTCAATGCCAGGGTTTCCAGGCCGCCGTCGACTTCGCGCGTGACGGTGACTTTGCCGTCTTCCAGCACGACTTTCGAGGCGAACGTGGCTTGCGGCCAACCCAGCAGGGCTGCCAGCATCTGGCCGGTCTGGTTGCTGTCGTCATCGATGGCTTGCTTGCCCAGGATGATCAGTTGCGGCTGTTCTTTCTCGGCCAGGGCTTTCACCAGCTTGGCTACGGCCAGCGGTTCCAGTTCAGTCGTCGTTTCCACCAGGATACCGCGGTCGGCGCCGATGGCCATGGCGGTGCGCAAGGTTTCCTGGCACTGCGTCACGCCGCAGGAGATGGCGACCACTTCAGTGACCTTGCCGGCTTCTTTCAGGCGCATCGCTTCTTCCAGCGCGATCTCATCGAAAGGGTTCATCGACATTTTGACGTTGGCGGTATCGACGCCAGTGCCGTCACTCTTGACGCGGACTTTGACGTTATAGTCGACCACGCGTTTGACGGGTACCAAGACTTTCATAGCTATGCCTTTGGGAAATTATAAAAATGACGGATCAAGTGCTGATTGTGTGTTCGATTATAAGAGAAATTTGAATCCTGAACCGAATTTAAGCACGATCGTGCGATTTTTTGTTAGAGCAATCCATCTAAACTGTCCGGCTTCGGGGATTTCAGGGGAGTCTGCCGCTACGCTGCAGGGCAGCAAAAGGGCGTGAAAGTGATATAAAAACGGCACGGCAAGGTATCAAACAGGCCGCGCCACGGCGGCCCCGGCTGGCAGAATTATTTGCGTTGCATCAGGAAGACGAATTCGGTGCCCGTCTGCACATGCGACAGCAGGGCATTGCCCGTTTGCTTGGCGAAAGCCTGGAAGTCGCGCACGGAACCGGGATCGGTTGCCATGATGCGCAGCACTTCCCCACTCTGCAGCTCTGACAAAGCCTTTTTCGCCTTCAGAATCGGCAAGGGGCAATTCAAGCCCCGCGCGTCGAGTTCTTTGTGAAATTCCATAATCTCGGTATCAAGTAGTGTGTCGCTCATCATCAATATCCCACCATTGTTTTGTTGCACTGATTTTCGACATACTACTCTAAATCAGGGGCATTGACGCGCTGCACCAAAATAGTTCATCGGCTGTTGTGGGGTCACAACGGGATTCCAAAAGAAATAACGGCCCGCAAACATCGTCTGCGGGCCGTTTTCAAGAGACAGTGGGGTGAAAACCCCGCATGCCTGCAAGCTTACGCTTTATTTGGCGCGTTCGCCGACCCAGGCCGGTACGCCCGCCAGGGCATTCGCCAGACCACTCGGATCGGTGCCGCCCGCTTGCGCCATATCGGGGCGTCCGCCGCCTTTTCCGCCCACTTGCTGTGCAACGAAGTT
This sequence comes from Janthinobacterium breve, assembly GCF_051380895.1. NCBI lineage: Bacteria > Pseudomonadati > Pseudomonadota > Betaproteobacteria > Burkholderiales > Oxalobacteraceae > Janthinobacterium > Janthinobacterium breve. The sequence continues at coordinate 239,569 of NZ_JBNYXY010000002.1, forward strand.
TACCAGCTCGCCCGCTTTGACCTTGGAAGTCGCGTCCGAAGTCACGCCGGCGATCAGGCTGACCTTGCCGTCAGTCACGCTGGCCAGCACGATGGCCGCCGTCTTCAGCTTGTCCTTCAGCTTGTCCATGGTTTCGCGCAAACGGGCCACGTCGGCGCCTTCCAGCACGGCGGCCAGCACCTTGATGCCGTTCACATCGACGGCTTGCGTGACCAGCTCATCGCCCTGACCGGACGCCAGTTTCGATTTCAGCGCGGCCAGTTCCTTCTCCAGCGCCTTCACATGGTCCTGCACCTGGACGATGCGGGCCGTCAGTTCTTCCGGCTGCGCCTTCAGGGCGTGGGCCGCTTCAACCAGGCGGCGGTTGATGGTTTGCACCAGCGCCAGCGCGCCCTCGCCCGTCACGGCTTCCACACGGCGGATGCCAGCGGCAACACCACTTTCGCCGATGATCTTGAACAGGCCGATGTCGCCCGTGCGCTGCACGTGGACTCCGCCGCACAGCTCTTTCGAGCTGCCGATGTCGAGCACGCGCACTTCGTCGCCGTATTTCTCGCCGAACAGGGCCATCGCGCCATGCTTGACGGCATCGTCAAACGACATCAGATGGGACTGCGTGGCGCAGTTTTCCAGGATCTCTTTATTGACAATGGTTTCCACGGCGGCAATTTGCTCCGCCGTCATCGGTGCATGGTGGCTGAAGTCGAAACGGGTTTTATCGGGGTCGACCAGCGAACCCTTTTGCGCCACGTGGCTGCCCAGCACTTCGCGCAAGGCCTTGTGCATCAGGTGCGTGGCCGAGTGGTTGCGGATCGTGCGCGCGCGCTTGGTCGTATCGACTTCGGCCGAGACGGCGTCGCCCACTTTCAACACGCCCGATGCGAGCACGCCGTGGTGGCCAAACACGTCGGCCTGGATTTTCAAGGTGTCGCTGACAGCAAACGTGGCCGCGCCGGAGGCGATCACGCCCTGGTCGCCCACCTGGCCGCCCGATTCCGCGTAGAACGGCGTGGTGTCGAGCACCACGATGCCATCCTGGCCGGCCTTCAGTTCCTGCACGGGCGTGCCGGCTGCGTACAGCGCCACGACCTTGCTGCTGAACGTCAATTGATCGTAGCCGACGAACTTGTTTTTCTCGCCCGTGTACTCGACCTTGCTGTCCTTGTGCGTCTTGCCGCCCTTGCGCGACAGTTCCTGGCTTTCTTTCAGGGCCGCGTCGTAGCCCACCTGGTCGAAACTGATATTGCGTTCGCGGCAAATGTCCGCCGTCAGGTCCGGCGGGAAGCCGTAGGTTTCGTACAGGGTGAAGGCGGTGGCGCCGTCGATGCCCGTGGCATCCTTGGCCAGCTGCGCTTCCAGCACTTTCATGCCCGTTTCCAGGGTTTCGCCGAAACGCTCTTCCTCGGCTTTGAGCATGTTGGACACGTTTTCTTTCGCTTCTTCCAGCTCCGGATAGGCGCCGCCCATCTCGATGGCCAGATCGGCCACCAGCTTGTAGAAGAACGGCTTGGTCTGGCCCAGCTTGTGGCCATGGCGCAAGGCGCGGCGGATGATGCGGCGCAACACATACGCGCGGCCTTCGCTGCCCGGAATGATGCCATCGACGATCATGAAGGCGGCGGCGCGGATGTGGTCGGCGATCACGCGCAGCGACTTGTTTTCCAGGTCGGTGGCGCCCGTTTCGCGCGCGGCGGCCTTGATCAAATGCTGGAACAGGTCGATTTCATAGTTCGAATGCACGTGCTGCAGCACGGCGGCCAGGCGCTCCATGCCCATGCCCGTGTCCACGCACGGCTTCGGCAGCTTGTGCATGACGCCCGCTTCGTCGCGGTTGAACTGCATGAACACCAGATTCCAGATTTCAATGAAGCGGTCGCCATCTTCGTCCGGCGAGCCCGGCGGGCCGCCAGGAATGTCGGCGCCGTGATCGTAGAAGATTTCCGTGCACGGACCGCACGGGCCCGTATCGGCCATCTGCCAGAAATTGTCCGAGGCGTAGCGAGCACCCTTGTTGTCGCCGATGCGGATGATGCGCTCGGTTGGCACGCCGATTTCCTTGGCCCAGATGTCATACGCTTCGTCATCTTCGATGTACACGGTGACGGTCAGCTTGTCGGCCGGCAAGCCATACACCTTGGTCAGCAATTCCCACGCGTATTGAATTGCGTCGCGCTTGAAATAGTCGCCGAAGCTGAAGTTGCCCAGCATTTCAAAGAAGGTGTGGTGACGCGCCGTGTAGCCGACGTTTTCCAGGTCGTTGTGCTTGCCGCCGGCGCGCACGCAGCGCTGCACCGAGGTGGCACGCGTGTACGGACGGCTGTCCGTGCCCGTAAACACATCCTTGAATTGCACCATGCCGCTGTTCGTCAACAGCAAGGTCGGATCGTTGCCTGGCACCAAAGAGCTGGAACGGACGATGGAATGGCCCTTGGACTCGAAAAATTTGAGGAACTTGTCGCGGATTTCAGATGATTTCATGTTTTTTTGGCAAAGAGTGGCGGCAGCTTTAAAGGGAAGATTATACGTGATATGGGGTGTGGCAATTGCGGCGGGCACGGGCATTGTTGCGCCCATGCCAACACGGAGGGCCGGACCGCTCAGGCCGGTTCGTGGCCGCTGGCGCAGGCGTGCACAGTGGTGGCAACTGCCGCCGCAACGGCAGGTGCGGCGCCGGCAGCGGCATTACAGTCGGCGCAGCGGCCGTACAGGGTCAGCTCGTGGCGCTCGACGACAAAGCCTTGCGGCGCCATGCGCTTCAAGTCGCCCGGGCAATCATGCACGTCGAACACGCGCTGGCAGGTGGTGCACTGGAAATGGTGGTGGTGGTGATTGGCGGCCGTGTTCGACTCATAGCGCGGGTTTTCACCTGGCAAAGTCACCACATGCACCTTTTCTTCCAGCACCAAGGACTTCAAGTTGCGGTAAACGGTGGCGATGCCCAGCTGCGTCACCTGCAAGCTGGCCTGTTCGAGGATTTCCTGCGCCGACAAGGGGCGCTGGGCCGACTCGATGGCGGCTTGAATAGCGGTTTTTTGACGTGTTGTGCGTTCCATAGCCGACAGAATACACCATCCGCCTTCTTCCACTGCCCGCAAAAACTGTCACGCAGTAATGATAATGGGTTATCATTATCATCTTCGGGTAGTCACCCCATCCGGCAACCGCCTGCCCAAACCCCGCCAACACCGATAGCCGATAAAGGAATTCTTGCCCATGTCCGTCCGTCCTCAACAACCAACTCCCCTCGCGCTGGCCATCATGCTGGCCTTTGCCGCCCCTGCCAGCGCCCTGGCGCAGCAGACGGCCACCTTGCCTGCCGTGACCGTTTCGGCCAGCGCCCTGGCGCTGGGCAGCGACGACATGAGCACGCCCGTGACCGTACTGGAAGGCGAGGCACTGGTGCTGGCAAGGGCCGCGACCCTGGGGGAAACCCTGGCCGGCCAGCCCGGCATTACCTCCAGTCATTTCGGCGCCGGCGCCAGCCGTCCCATCATCCGCGGCATGGATGGCCCCCGTGTCAAAGTGTTGTCCGACGGCGCCGAAGTGCAGGATGCCTCGACCATCAGCCCCGACCATGCCGTGGCGGCCGAACCGATGCTGTCGGAACAGATTGAAGTCTTGCGCGGCCCGTCCGCGCTGGCCTACGGCGGCGGCGCCGTCGGCGGCGTCGTCAATGTGATCGACAAGAAAATCCCCACGCGCGTGCCGGCAAAAGGCTTTGAAGGCAGCGCGGAAGTACGCGCCAACTCGGCAGCGCGCGAAAAGGCAGGCGCCTTTGAAGTGACTGGCGGCTCCGGCAACATCGCCTTCCACGCGGAAGGCGTCAAGCGCGACGCCAAGGAATACAAGGTTGGCAGCGGATGGGAAGGCGGCTCCAAGGTGGCCGGCAGCTACAACAAGACGGACACGGGCAGCGTAGGCGTGTCCTGGGTGGGCTCACGCGGCTTCCTGGGCCTGGCCTTCACCAGCCAGCATGCAGAATACGGCTTGCCTGGCCACAACCACGAATTCGAGAGCTGCCACCCGCACGGCGCGCACCTGCATTGCGGCGGCCACGAAGGCCACGACCATGGGGATGAAGAAGAACATGACCACGAGCACGGCAGCGTGCCGTATGTGAAACTCAAGAGCGAGCGCTGGGATGTGCGCGGCGAATTGCGCGACCCCGTGCCCGGCTTCGCCAAGCTGCGCCTGCGCGCCGCGTTCACCGATTACAAGCACGATGAAATCGAAGGCGCAGAAATCGCCACCACCTTCAAGAACAAGGGCCACGATGCGCGCCTGGAAATGGAACACCATCCCGTCTTCGGCTGGCGCGGCGTGGTCGGCCTGCAAACGTCGAAGCGCGACTTCTCGGCCCTGGGCGAGGAAGCGTACGTGGCGCCCACGGTAACGAAGAAACACGCAGCCTTCCTGGTCGAGGAATACAAGCTTGACCAATGGCGCTTCGAGGCGGGCTTGCGCCACGAATGGCAAGACATCACGGTCGACAGCGCCACCTTGCAGGACCGCAGCGCCAAGGGCACGTCCGTGTCGCTGGGCGCCGTGTGGAAATTCGCGCCCCAGTATTCGCTGGGCTCGACCATCTCGCGCACGCACCGTTTGCCCAGCGCCGAGGAACTGTATGCGCACGGCGTGCACATGGCCACGGCCACGTATGAACTGGGCAATCAAAACCTGGGCAAGGAAACGTCGAACAATATCGACTTGACCTTGCGCAAATATGCGGGCGCCACGACCTTCTCGGCCAGCGCCTACCGCAACAAGGTGGACAACTACATCTTCGGCAGCACGCTGGACAGCCACGAAGGCTTCCAGCTGATCCAGTACGCCCAGCGCGACGCCACGTTTACGGGCGTGGAAGGGCAAGTGCGCCAGCAGCTGAACCCGATGTTTGGCGCCAGCGTGTTCGGCGACTATGTGCGGGCCAAGCTGGCCGACGGCGGCGGCAATTTACCCCGCATCCCCGCCCAGCGCGTCGGCGTGAAGCTTGACGCCAACTGGCAGGCATGGAGCGGCGTCGCCGAGTTCTACCGCGTGGGCAAGCAGGACAAGGTCGCCGCGTTTGAAACGGCAACCCCGGGCTACAACATGCTCAACCTCTCCGCCAACTACGACACGCGCATCGGTACGACGCCAGCCCAGTTCTACATCAAGGCGAACAATCTGACGAATGAACTGGCATACAGCCATACTTCCTTCATCAAGAATGCGGCCCCGTTGATGGGACGCAACCTCACTGTAGGCATGCGCGTGACTTTCTAGTAGCACCTGACATAAGCTACTGCGCGTCGTGATATACGGCCTGCGATGCTCGCTGTGCTATAGCACAGCTGCGCTTCTCGGCCACATCTCACTTCCGCTCGCTACGCTTCTGTCAGGCGCCGTCAAGCTGAGATTGAGCCGAGAGCTTGTCAACTTGCCTTGATCAAATCGATCCGGTCCGTGCAAAAGCCGTCCACGCCCCAGGCCAGCAACTCGCCGGCCCGTTCCGGGGTGTTGACGGTGTAGCAGAACAGCCCGTATCCCGCCTCCTTTATCTCTCGCGCCAGCTCCGGCGTCAGCTGCTGGTGGTCGCAATGGAGCGCCACCACGCCCAGTTCCTTCGCCTTTTGCGCCCAATCGGATGGTATGGCTTCGACCAGCCAGCCGCGCGCCAGTTCCGGCGCCGCCTGGCGCGCCGCTTCCAGGGCGGCGATGCTGAACGACGATAGCAGCGGCAATAATTCCCCTGCAGCAATTTCCTGTGCAAAGTGGCCCCGCGTGGCGCGCGCCACCGCCTCGCCCGTAGCCACCTCAAAGCCGGGCGCCGGCTTGATCTCGATATTCATCCAGATACGCTGCGCCTTGCAATACGCCACCACGGCGTCAAACGTGGGCACGCCTTCGCCCGCGAAAGCGGGGCCGAACCAGGCGCCCGCCTCCATGGCCCCCAGCTGCGCGGCCGTGTAGTCATTGATGGCGCCGCTGCCAGCCACCGTGCGCCCCAGTTCGGGGTCGTGCACGACGACAGGCACGCCGTCGGATGCCAGCATGACGTCGAATTCCACGGCGCGGTAGCCGTACGCCAGGCCGCAGCGCAGGGCGGCCAAGGTATTTTCAGGCGCCAGAGTGCCGCCGCCGCGGTGCGCCAGGGTGCGTGGATAGGGCCACATGGAGGTTTCCTTTATTGCAAATCTAGCGTTTCAAGACTGTCTTGCCATACTATCCCGCGCCCTTCTTGAAAAGTAAAGTGGCCCTGTTTCGCGACGCGCCGCTGCGAATGGCGGCACGCCTGCCCCGTTTCGTCGCAGTCAGGTTGCGCCCTGGCCTGCGCTGGCACACAATGCCCCATCGCTACCAGCAGACACCTACATGAAATCCGACGCCCCCTCCGCCGATGCCACCGCCAAGCGCCGCTCGCCCTACTATCGCATGCTGCACGACGCGCGCTATGCGCTGGCGCTGAATGTGATCTGCGCGCTGGTCATCACCTTCATCCTCAATCCGGGCAGCCATTTTGGACAAAACCTGGTCGCCTCGATGTGCATCGGCACGATCGCCTTCCTGCTGATCGACGGCATGCGCCTGACCCTGTGGGGCGAAAGCCAGCGGCCAAAATTCCTGCCCTTCATGCTCATCATCCTGATTTCCGTGCCCGTGGCGCAAATGCTGGGCCTGGCCCTGTTCAGCTGGCTGACGGGCGTGGACGTGGGCGGTATCGAGAACATGCTGCCTACGCAAATGATGGGCACGCTCGTATTTACCCTGCTGGCCACGGGCGGCGCCGTGCTGTTTTTCTCCAGCCGCGAAAAGATTGCCCGCCTGCAAATGGAAGCTGCCCAGGAAAAGGCCCGCGCCGAATCCGTAGCCCGCCAGGCCATGCAAGCGCAACTGCAGCTGCTGCAGGCGCAGATCGAACCGCACATGCTGTTCAATACCCTGGCCAACCTGCAGGGCCTGATCAGCTTTGACCCGGACCGCGCCCAGTTGCTACTCGATCAATTGATCCAGTATTTGCGCGCCACCCTTTCCTCCTCGCGCGCCGAATCCACCACCCTGGAGCAGGAGTTTTCCCTGATGCAAGCCTACCTGGGCCTGATGTCCATCCGCATGGGCGCGCGCCTGAGCTTTACGCTGGACTTGCCCGAGGCCTTGCGCCAGATCAAGGTGCCGCCCATGCTGCTGCAGCCGCTGGTGGAAAACGCCATCCAGCACGGCCTGGAACCGAAGATCGAAGGCGGACATATCCACGTGCAGGCGTCCACGGACGCTGGCGTCCTCATCCTCACCGTCAGCGACGATGGCCTGGGCCTCGCGCATCCGGGCCAGAGCAAGGGCACGCACCTGGGCGTGACGAATATCCGCGAACGCCTGCACGGCATGCATGGCGATGCCGCCAGCCTGTCGCTGACTGCCAACCATCCGGCCGGCGCGACCGCCCGCCTAACACTGCCCCTTCCACCCACCATCACGAGTCCCCTCGCATGAGCCACCACACCCTGCGCGCGCCGCGCGCCCTGATCGCCGAAGACGAACCCATCCTCGCCGCCGCCCTCGCACACGCCTTGCAGCGGCTGTGGCCGGAGCTCGACATCGTCGCCACCTGTCCCAACGGCTTGGAGGCCTTGCAGCAAGGCTTGGCGATGCAGCCCGACATACTATTTCTCGACATCAAAATGCCCGGCAAGACGGGCCTGGAAGCGGCCGAGGAGCTGGCAGAACAGTGGCCCGACGGCGTGCCTTTCCCAAACATCGTGTTTGTCACGGCCTATGACGAATACGCGCTGGCCGCCTTCGAACATGCGGCCGCCGACTACGTTTTAAAACCCGTCAACGATGCACGCCTGGGCAAGACGGTGGAACGCCTGCAGCAGCGCTTGCGCGACAGCGGCGGCAGCAACGGTACAAGCAGTACAGTAACGGCAACGCCAGCGGGGGCGGCCACGCTGGCACCCATGGCGGCAACGGAAACAGCGTCCGACAGCGACGACAACCTGGCCCGCCTGCTGAGCCAGCTGCAAGCCATGCTGCCACCCGCCCCGCGCCTGCAAATGATACGGGCGGCCGTCGGCAACAGCGTGCGCATGATCGCCCTGACCGACGTCGTGTATTTCGAGGCGCTGGACAAATACATCAACGTTGTCTGCCAGGACAGCGAAGCGCTGATACGCACGAGCCTGAAGGAACTCTTGCCCCAGCTGGACCCGCAACAGTTCTGGCAAATCCACCGGGGCACCATCGTCAATGCCAGCGCCATCGCCACGGCCGTACGCGACGACGCGGGCAAGCTGTCACTGACCCTGCGCCAGCATCCGGCGCAGCTGCGCGTCAGTCCTTTATATGCCCATCTGTTCCGCCAGATGTAAAACGCTCAAGAAGTGATGCCTAGTGCAACTGCTGCTTCAAGTCCGACAATTCATCGTGTACCTTGAGCACGGCGCTCTTCATTTCCGGCGTCACACTGGACGCCGTGCCGCAGGCCCGCTTGGCGCGGTCGCCCAGCGATTCCATCTGCTCGACGGCTTGCCGGATGCGCGCATCGTCGTGCGTGTCGATGGCTTGCCGCACGGCGCTCTTTTGCTGATCCAGCTGGTGGATGCAATCCTTCAAGTCCATGGGCATGCCCTGCTGCTTGCCGCACAGCTGGGCCGCCTGGCCGATCGCGTGTTCGATGGCGCCAAAGCGCCGTGCCACTTCCTTTACCTGCATCATGATGATCTCCTGTTCGCGTGGTATCCGGGTTGGATCGCCAAGCTGGCACAGGGTTCCCCACTAACGGCCATGGCGTCGAAATTTCCGTGTGGCACTTTTTTGTAAGCGCTTGTGACATTTTAGACAATGATCAAATACCTCAGATACATTGGCGTACCTGAACCACCATGCCACCCATGACCTCGTTGCCCATCCTGCCCCGCCGCGCTCCCGGCCTGCTGCTGATTGTCCTGCTGCACGCAGGGCTGGCATATGTCATCGTGCAGTCACGGCCCCGCCTCGCCAGCGACGAAAACCTGCCGCAGGGTCCGGCCATCACCTGGCTGCACCACACGCTCCCGGCGCCGCACAAGCCAGTGCCCAGCATCAAACCAGCCGCCGCGCGCCTGCCGCGCCTGCCAATGGTGGCGCCGATCAGCCGCCCCCTGCCCCCTCGCACCGTCGAACCAGCGCCAGTGCCAGCAACGCCAGAAGCGATCACGGCGCCGTCAGCGCCCAGCGCAGCCGACATCCTGGCGCAAGCCAAGCGCGACGTGGGCAAGATCGACAGGGACTTACGCAAGGAATTCCCGCAACGGGGTGGGCAGAAATTCGAGGACACGGGCTTCAAGCGCATGCAGCAGGGGTTTGCCGATGCCTACGCGGCCGTGCCGCCGAAATGGTATGAAGCATCAAAAATCGAGGAAGTGGGCGCGAATGCCGCTAAAGGCAGCCGCACTTATAAAATCACCAGCGCGCTGGGCACCTTGTGCGTGACCACGGGCGCAGGCAAGAATGGGGAAACGATGATCGGCAACTGTCCCAAATAGCCGTTCAGCCCACCGCTTCGCGCGCCCCCAGCGGCTGCAGATGACGCAGGCGCAGGGCGATCAGCACGCCGCCACCCAGGCACAAGCCCAGCATGATGATGACGCCCGTCCAGCCGTCGAAGCCCCACATCATGCCCGAGGCGGAACCGATCAGGCTCGAACCCAGGTAATAGAACAGCAGGTAGAAGGCCGAGGCCAGGGCCTGCGGCGCGCGGGCGCGGCGGCTGACCCAACTGCTGGCGATCGAATGCGAGGCGAAAAAGCCGAAGGTGGCCAGCGCCATGCCGATGACGATCAGCGGCAAGGAATCGAACAGGGTCAGTAAGATGCCAGACAGCATCACCGACAGCATGATCCATAGCACGCCCCGGCGTCCCAGCCGGTCCACCAGGCGGCCCGCCCAGACGGAACTGAAGATGCCGATCAAGTATAAAAAGGCCAGCAAGCCGACCGTGCTCTGGCGCAAGTTGAATGGTGCGGCCAGCAGGCGGTAGCCGATGTAGTTATACAGGCTGACAAAACAGCCCATCAGCACGAACGCCAGGCAAAACAGCCACGGCAAGCCGCGGTCGGAAAAATGCTGTTTGATGGCGTGCGGCAATGCATTCCAGCCACGGGTACTGGGCACGAAGTTTTTCGATGCGGGCAGGCTGCGCCAGAATTCCGCCGCCGCCAGCAGGCCGGCCACGCCCAGCACGCCCAGGGCCCAGCGCCACGAGAGGAAATCGCTGAGCATGGAGGCCACCAGCCGCCCCGACATGCCGCCAAACGCACTGCCGGCGATGTACAGGCCCATCGACAGGCCCAGCGACGGCCCCTCGATTTCCTCGCCCAGGTAAGCCATGGCCACGGCCGGCATGCCGCCCAGGGCAACGCCCAGCGCGGCGCGAATCACCAGCAGTTGCGCATAATCCTGGGCGAAGGCGGACAAAATGGTCAACATCGCGGCGGAAAACATAGCCGCCACCATCAGCGGCTTGCGGCCGATGCGGTCCGAGACGGCGCTGAGCAGCACCAGCGAGATGGCCAGCAAGCCGCTGGACACGGACAAGGACCAGCTGCTTTGCGCCGGCGTCAGGTGGAACTGCTGCGACAGCAGGGGAAACAGGGGCTGGATGCAGTACAGCAAGCTGAAGGTGGAAAAGCCGCCGAAGAACAGGGCGCGGTTGCTGCGCTTGAATTCCGCCGTCCCCTTGGCAATGGCCGACCGGGGAGCGGGAGCAGAAACAGGGGTGGCGGAAGGTGCAGCGGGGGCAAAGACAAGCGATGAATCAGACATGGCCGTGTTTCGGAAAGAAAGCGAGTCTTCATCTTAGGATTGCCAACTCATATCGTCCAATATATATTTAAGGCCCAACTCATACTTTAAATATATTACTGACTATGGAATTGCGCCACCTGCGTTACTTCGTCGCCGTCGCCGAGGAGCTGCACTTCACGCGCGCGGCCGAGCGCCTGCACATCGGCCAGCCGCCGCTGAGCCAGCAAATCCAGGCGTTGGAAGCAGAGCTGGGTGCGCAGTTGTTCGAGCGCAACAAGCGCTCCGTGCGCCTGACGGAAGCAGGCCGCCTGTTCCTCGACGATGCGCGGCGCATCCTGGCCCTGTCGGAACAGGCGGCCGTGACGGCGCGCCGGGCGCAGCGGGGCGAAGCGGGCGAATTGCGCATCGGCTTTACGTTTTCCACGCCGTTTACGCCGTATTTCGCCACCGTCATCAACCGCTATCGTCAGCTGTTTCCGCACGTCACCTTGACCTTGCACGAGATGGCGACATTGCATCAGCTGGAAGCGATCTCGGGCAGGACGATGGACCTGGGTTTCGTGCGCCCGCCGGAAACGACGTACCCATCCGATATCAAGCTGACACAACTGCGGCAAGACCCGCTGTTCCTCGTGCTGCCCGTCGCCCATGCGCTGGCGGCCAAGGAGGCCATCGCCATTGCCGACATGGCGGGCGAAAGCTTTGTGATGTACCCCAAGGATGCGGGCACGGGGATTTATCCGCAAATCTTCCGCCTGTGCAAGGCGGCCGGCTTCGTGCCCCAGGTGGCGCAGGAAGCGGGCGAAGCATCGACCATCATCGGTCTGGTGGCGGCAGGCTGCGGCATTTCCGTGCTGCCCGCCTCGTTCGACCGCATCCGCATGGATGGCGTGTGCTACCGCCCCATTGCCGACCCGCAGGCGACCACCAGCCTGTTATTGGCACAGAGGGAAGAAGAGACGTCGCCGCTGGTGGCGGCGTTCGTGAAACTGGCCGAGGCAGCGGCGCTGGAAGAAAAAGAATAGGCCGGCACATGCCGGCCTACATTGACGTACATCAGGAGTAATCGGCGTCCAGCTCCGAACCAGCGTAATTTTCCAGGTCCTCGAACAGGCTCTTCATGCTGGCCCGCGTGAGGATTTTATGCACGACGGTGCAGCTGCGACGGTAGGATTCTATGCGCTCGAGCAACACCGGGTGGTGCTGCACGGGCACCTTGGCCACCAGGGCGGCCCAGCCCTCTTCGAAGTCGGGCTTGTTCTTGCGCACGGAACGCACGAAGCGTTCAAACTCCTTTTGACCCGTGCGCGCCATGATGCGTCCGCCGCCTTCGATGGCGAAGATGATGGCCACGGCAATGACGCCCTCGGCATTCAAGTCGCTGTCGCTGACGGGGCCGTTGTCATGGTGGCGGCGCAGCCAGCTGGCCAGGCGCACCACGGCCTGCACTTCCTTGCGCTGTTGCAACTGCAGCGCATACTTTTCATAGCCGGCCCAGTTCTGGTTCGGGTCGGCCTGGCAAATATCGATGAACAGCTCGCGCAGGCGGCGCTGCAGGTAGACGGGGTCCTGGTCGTATTCACCGACGAGGGCGTCTTCCGGCAGCTGCGACAGTTCCTTGATCAGGCGAAAGCCCACCTGGAACGCGTGCTCGGCACCATGCTCGACGAGGAAATCGAGCGCGGCCTGGTCGCCTTCATGCGTGACGGCCTGCTCCAGGCCCAGCGACACGCCGCCCACCGTCAGGTACAGCGCTTTCTGGATGCCGTCGGCCGTGCGTTCATTCGTGAACTTCTCGGCCACCATGGCCGTGATGCCCGTCAATTCATCGGCCAGGTCCAGCGCCGCGTCTTCGCGCGGGTCGTTCGGCAACAGCTTGATGGCGCGCACCAGGCGCGGAAGATTTTCTACAACAATTGCTGGCAGCATTAGACGTTCCCTGCTTTCATCACGAGAAAATGCCCGTGCCCAGGCTGCGGCGCGTGCTGGAGCGCGGCGCGCTGCGCGTGCTCGGCACTTGCTTGCGCAGGCGGTACAGCAATTCCTTGGTACTGCGCTGCAACATGGTCGGCTCTTCGTCCGGGTCGTCCGAGTATTCGGCATCGGCCAGGTCGGCGCTGTGGCGGAAGTCAGGGAACAGTTCGAACAGCGAGCGGTCCCAGCCGTCTTCATTCGCTTGCGCCAGCTCAATGGCCAGCGGCACGATGTCGTTGTCGGACGAGGTCACGCCCGTCACATACGGTCCCTTGATGACGATTTCGCCCGCCACTTCGAGGATTTCCTTCGGCGCCATCGAGAACAAAATGGCGAACGCCGTGGCGCCCCAGTCGGTGGCGGACGCTTCCAGCAGCAGCTCGCGGCGGCGCTCGGCGTCGTCGGTGGAAAACACCACGCCGTGGATGTGCGCGAACAGCGACTCGGCGATGCGTTCCGGATCATCCTCGATCTGGTCGTCGCTCCAGGTGGCGGCGATGAAGGCCAGGCTGTCCGCCCAGGCTTTCGGCGGCACCAGCAGGGTTGCCAGCGACATCTTGCCGCCGTCAAAGCCGGCCAGGTGCAGGGCCGTCACTTGCGGCGGGATGGCGCTCAACACTTCCACCACGGCAAGATCGCCATACTGGTCGGCCGCGTCGGCAAACGCCTGCTCGGCGTGCCCCAGCGAACCGGACAGCACCAGTTCCGTGACCTGTTTCGTCAGCGCGGGAAGATTGCTCTTTTGATCATCCTTGTTATCGGCCATGGTCATCTCCATCCTGGTCAAACATCTGGGCGAAATCGTCGGTGGCTTCGTCTTCGTCGTGCTCGTCGTCGCCGTCGTCATTGGCCGCCAGCTGGTCGAGCGACTGGTCGTCGTCGTCCCACAGGCGCGGATTCTTGTGCAAGAAGGCCGTGATGATGGCCTGGCGCGCCAGGTCGGGGAAGCTCTCTTCGATGGCGGCGTACATCTTGGCCGCTTCCGGCGCGGCGCAGGCCGCCATGGAAAACACGCGGGCAGGGTCGCCAAACTCGTAGTCTTCGCTTTCGGCCAGCAAGCCTTTCGGGTCGCTGAAGGTGATGTGGTCGACCAGCGCGAAGGCCAGCATGTTCACGTCTTCAATGCCGCCGCCGCTGGCGTACTCGCTCACCAGCGCGTCGACCATGCTTTTATAGTTCTTGCGGTTCGGCGGGTCGCCGAGGATGCCATCGATCTGGCCTTCCAGCTCGCGCGACTGGTACGCGAATTCAGGGTGTACTCTTCTCATGCTGTGCTTTCCAATGTGATGCGCGGCACTTTTACTTAAAAGCAAAAGCACCATTGTTTGTTGTTTTTCAAATCATTCGGGCTGGCCGGGCAGCCGCCAGCAGGCTTAATCTGCCGGCAGGACGGTGCCATGCAGGCGGAACACGCCGCACCACAGGGCATAGGCTTCCGCTTCCGGATCGATGATGATGCGGTGGTTCACGCTCTGGTCGTATTCGGCGCGCTTGGCCGGGTCGGCCAGGATTTCATACGCCTTGGTGACGCTCTTGAAGCGCGCCTCGGCGCCGGGGGCCTGGTTGCGGTCGGGGTGGAAGCGCATGGCCAGCGAACGGTAAACCTTCTTGATTTCATCGTCGCTGGCATTGGGTGCGACACCGAGGACGTTATATAAATTTTCCATAAATGGCTCCGGGGTCACGATTTGTTTGCTAATTAAAGGCAGATTATCCTATAGAACGGCGCCCGCGTCGCTTGCATGCTGGGATATGGGGGCAAATACGTGCTTATAAAGCGCTTGCGGTACGGTAAAATGCTTTTTACTGTCACTCTTCCGCATTGATCAATGAGCAACGATAAACCGAATACCGCCGCGCCAGCGCTGGCGCCCAATTTCTTGCGTAACATCATCGAAGCCGACCTGGCTGCCGGCGCCCATGTGCGTCCCGGCCTGCCCCAGGTGATCACGCGTTTCCCGCCGGAGCCGAACGGCTACCTGCACGTGGGCCATGCCAAGTCGATCTGCGTCAACTTCGGCCTGGCGCGCGATTACGCCGGCCAGTGCAACCTGCGCTTCGACGACACCAATCCGGCGAAGGAAGAGCAGGAATACGTCGACACCATCATGGACAGCGTGAAATGGCTGGGCTTTGACTGGGAACCGAAGCATGCCGATGGCCAGAGCCACCTGCACTACGCCAGCGACTATTTCGACCAGCTGTACGCGATGGCTGAGTACTTGATCACGGCCGGCTTCGCCTATGTGGACAGCCAGAGCGCCGAAGACATGGCCGCCAACCGGGGCAATTTCGGTCAGGCCGGCAAGAATTCGCCGTTCCGTGACCGTCCGCGCGACGAATCGCTGGCCCTGTTCCGCGCCATGAAGGCAGGCGAATACAAAGATGGCGAGCACATCCTGCGCGCGAAGATGAGCGAAGATGCCATGCGTTCGCCGAACATGAACTTGCGCGACCCGGCCATCTATCGCATCCGCCATGCGCACCACCACCGCACGGGCGATGCCTGGTGCATCTATCCGATGTACGACTACACGCACCCGATCTCGGACGCGCTGGAAAACATCACGCATTCGATCTGCACGCTGGAATTCCAGGACCACCGCCCCTTCTACGACTGGCTGCTGGAAACCCTGTCGGCCGGCGGCTTCTTCCAGCAGCCCGTGCCGCGCCAGTTCGAATTCTCGCGCCTGAACCTGACCTATATCGTTACCAGCAAGCGCAAGCTGCGCCAGCTGGTCGAAGAAAAAATCGTCGACGGCTGGGACGACCCGCGCATGCCGACCCTGGTGGGCATGCGCCGCCGCGGCTACACGCCGGAAGCGATTCAACTGATGTGCGAACGCACGGGCGTGACGAAATCCGACGGCTGGATCGACTACAGCGTGCTCGAAGGCTGCTTGCGCGAAGACCTGGACCCGAAGGCGCCGCGCACGGTGGCCGTGCTGCGTCCGTTGAAATTGATCATCGACAATTTCCCTGAAAACGACAGCGTGGAATGCACGGCGCCCGTGCATCCGCACTTCCCGGAGCGTGGCTTGCGCACCTTCCCCATTTCGCGCGAGCTGTGGATAGAGGAAGACGACTTCATGGAAGTGCCCAATAAAGGCTATTTCCGTCTGTATCCACCGATAGCCGACAAGCCGGGCAGCAAGGTTCGCCTGCGCTACGGTTATGTGATCGAATGCACGGGCTTTGACAAGGATGCAGATGGCAAGGTCATCGCCGTGCATTGCAACTATTTCCCGGACAGCAAGTCGGGCACGGAAGGCAGCTCCAATTACAAGGTCAAGGGCAATATGCACTGGGTCAGCGCAGCGACGGCGATTCCTGCCGAAGTGCGCCTGTACGACCGCCTGTTTACCGACCCGCAACCGGACGCGGGCGGCAAGGACTTCAAGCTGGCATTGAATCCGCTGGCCAAGGACGTGGTGCAAGCGTGGCTGGAACCGGGCGCGGAACTGGCCCAGCCGGAACAGCGCTTCCAGTTCGAGCGCCACGGCTACTTCGCGGCCGACCGGGTCGACAGCCAGCCCGGTAAGCCCGTCTTCAACCGCATCGTCACCCTGAAAGACAGCTGGCAGCCCGCCAAGTAAGGCGCCGCACGCTCCACGAAAAAACCGCTGCGGCGGTTTTTTTTCGTTCCCAACAGAAATATTGCCTGTTGACTATATTCACGATAATTTTGTATATTAGGCAGCTATTGAGCAATTTGCAATGTCGATAGTGATTGTGCAACTCAGTACAGCCTCCGGCACACAGGCGGCACCCGATTCCTCTTCCTGATGCGGATGGCGATGTCTTCTACTGGCGGCAAACACCCCTTATCTGCTGAAAAAAAACCGCTCTGGCTGCTCGGTTTCGTGATGTCGCTGATGGTGAGCCTGCTGTTCTACATGGCCGCCTCGCTGTCGATCGAAAACGATGCCAGCGAGCTGTTCAACAATCTGGCGCGCAATACCCAGAAAAACATCAGCTCGCGCGTCAAGTCCTATGCCAACCTGCTGCGCGGCACGGCCAGCCTGTTCCGCGCCAACGAACACGTGAGCCGCGAGCAATTCCACCGCTACGTGGCCAATATCGCCTTGCAACAGAACTACCCGGGCGTGATGAATCTCAATTACAGCCGGGAACTCGACGAGTCGCAGCGCGCCGCCTTCGAAGCGGCCATGCAGCGCGACTATCCGCCCGGGCGCGACGGCTATCCGGCGTTTGCCATCCATCCGCCCGGCCCGCGCCCCCATTATTCCGTGCTGGCATACATCGAGCCGATTGCCAGCGCCCCGGAAAAGTATGGCTATGACATCGCTTCGCGCCCCCTGATCGCCGAAACGCTGGCGCAGTCGCGCGATACGGGACAGATCAGCAATTCCGGCGCACCCGTGCCGATGGACGGCCGGCCGCAGCTGACGGGCATGGCCATGCGCCTGCCCGTGTACCGCTTCGGCATGCCGACCGACACGGTGGAGCAAAGGCGCGCGGCCTACCAGGGTTCCGTCGGCATCGGCTACGACCTGGTGACGATGATGCGCAGCGCGCTGGCCGACATGCCGGTACGCAATGTCCGCCTGACCCTGTTCGATATCGACCCGCAGGCGCTTGAACAGCCGGACTTGCCGCTGGAGCTGCCGCACGATATGCGCCCCATCTTCGACAGCACGACGGCGGGCATGCATGCGCCATGGTGGCTGCCCGGCAACTCGGGGCGCTATCTGAGCAGCACGATGCTCATCGAGCACAATGGCCGCGCGTGGCAAGCGCTGTTCAGCGTGCGCAAGAGCGACGTGTATACGCGCTTCGATGCCTTCCTGCCGTGGCTGGCACTTTTGACCGGTTTTGCCAGCAGCATGCTGCTGTACATGCTGTTTCACGCCCTGACGTCGTCGCGCCGACGCGCCATCCAGATGGCGACGGGCATGACGGAGGAATTGCGCGCCAGCCAGATCCGCCTGCAGCTGTCGCACCAGAAACTGCGCCGCCTGGCAGCCCACGCCGACCGGATCAAGGAAGAAGAGCGCAAGCGCATCGCGCGCGAAATCCACGACGACCTGGGACAGAATCTGCTGGTCTTGCGCATCGATGCCGACATGCTGGCTTCGCGCACGCAGCGCCGCCACCCGCGCCTGAACGCCCGCGCCCGCTCGACCCTGGAGCAGATCGACGCCACCATCAAGAGCGTGCGGCACATCATCAACGACTTGCGCCCTACCGTGCTGGACCTGGGCGTGAATGCGGCCGTCGAATGGCAGGTGGCGCAATTTCGCCTGCGCACGGGCATCGCCTGCGAAGTCAGCGAAAGCCATGACGACATCTGTCTGAGCGACCAGTGTGCCACGGCCCTGTTCCGCATCCTGCAAGAGTCGCTCAGCAACATTTCCCAGCATGCCAATGCCAGCAGCGTGCAAGTCAAGCTGGAAAAGTGCCACGACACCGTGTCGATGAGCGTCAGCGACAACGGCGTGGGCGCGGCCATCGACGGACGCAACAAGCTGGGCTCATTTGGCCTGGTGGGGATCGAAGAGCGCATCAAGTTGTTGGGTGGCACTTTCTACATCGAAAGCAGCCCCGGCGCCGGCATGAGCGTGCATGTCAGCGTGCCGCTGGGTGCGGACGCCACCGCATTCCCCTACCAGGAAGACAGCCGGGCCAACACCTGACAGGCACGCCCCATTGAATCAAGCTCAGCTTGCATATTTTGTAATTAGATGCAATATTGATGTAGAACAACTCAGCGCCTGCCCGCCATGGGCCAGGCATTCCTCGACTACTTGCCAGGAGTACACACCCACCCCTCTCCCTTGTTGCACTGTATTTCCCACAACGCTCTTTACCAAAGGACATTCATGGATACGAACGACAGTTTCAAGGCAATTGCCGATTTGAATTTGGACGCGATCAAAGTCAAGCTGATGCACAGGGAGTCAGGCGAAGGATGGAGCCTGGAGAAAGCCAATGCGGTGGAGTTCGAATACCGGCGCTTCCTGATCCTGATGAAACAGTTTCCGGAGGAAGAAACGGCGCCGCTGATGGACGTCGATACCTTCTGGCATTACCACATCCTCGACACCCTGAAATATGCGGCAGACTGCGAGCAGGTCTTCGGCTACTTCCTGCATCACTTCCCGTACATCGGCCTGCGCGGCGAAGACGACGAAGCGGCGCACCAGCGCGTGGGCGAGCGCATGAAGCAGCTGTATGAGCAAACGTTCGGGGAAGATTATATCCGTGCAGAAACGGCGTATTCGGGCCGCGCCGTGCAGGCGGCGTATTCGGGACGCGCAGTGCAGCTGGCGTATTCAGGACGGGCTGTACAAACAGCGTTTTCCAGTGCCGCAGTGCAGGCGACAGCGTACTCGGGTCGGGCCGTGCAGACGGCTTTTTCCAGCGCAGCGGTGCAGGCGACAGCGTATTCGGGTCGCGCGACCGGGGCTGCCAACACCGCATTTTCCAGCGCGCCCGCCACACTGGCTGCAGCAGTGGTCAAGTCGTCCACGACCGGCCTGGAAATGGGGCGTTTCTATATCGATCGTCCGGTGCTGAACCGTGACACGCAATAGAACAGCGGAAAACAGGTCTGGCTGCCGCACGCGGCAAGCCTGACGTACCCAGACGGCACCTCTCAGTTTGCCGTCTGTCAGGCGCTCTTAGGCAGCCATCAACTCGCGCAGTTCACGAATGCTGAAATCGCTGATTTCATGCATGCGGATGAGGATCGTGGCGCCGATCGGCAAGGTGTTGTGACGAATCTTGCTGATGACTGGTGGCGCCACTTCCAGCGCGCGCGACAAGGCTGCATCGTTTTTCAGTTGCAGCTTGTCGATGATCGCATCGAGGACGCGATTCGGGTTGTAGGTAGGCAAAGAGGTAATTTGTTTGAGAGACATGATCAAAAATCCGTACTTGTTGTATTAGTGCACAAAGAAACCGAATGTCTCTTCTGCAATAATTCAGGGTAAACACACTAAAAAGCGCCATCAATTATGCGGCCTTTACGCCACAAACAATATAATACACGCTATTGTTGATTTTTGCGTAACTTAAAGCAAAATTGTGATAATTGAAGAGAATTGACGCACTTGGAATGTGCTAGAGGATAACTCAAATCGGAAAAATTTGCTGCAAGTCATCAATTTTTACAATGAGGAACACCGCTGTGCATCAGCCAGGCAATCGCCATGAGCGTGCTCAGGCGAGCCATGTCCGCGGATAAATGCCAGCCTTGCGCTGCCATGCCGGCCGGGGTGGCCGTCAGGCAGGTGCCGGGGAAGGCGTCCACGCGGCACCAGGCCAGTTGCCGGCGAATTTCATCGGGCGGCGGCGGCGGCTGCAGTGCATGTTCACGGCGCCGCATATAGGCGCGCACCTGTTCCTTGCTGGGGTGGCTAGTAGCTCGCATGGCTCGCTCCTGCTGACGAGAAACAGCGTCGCGCTAAGTCGTGCTAATTGTGGAGCCCGCCACAAAAGCCAGGACGCGTGACGACATTGCTCACCATATCGCCAGCGCGCCATGACGCGTTTGCGCTGCATCAAATGGCATGACCCCGGTATTGCACCGAAGGCCGCACTGCGCCATGTTCCAGCGGCCTGGCGGCCGATGGCCTGCTCTTATTTCTTTTGCTGGCGCACGCGCTGTTGCTGTTTTTCCTGCGTTTGCTGGCGATTCTGCTTGCGCTCGAACAGGGTGACCGCATCTTTCTTGGCTTGTTCGGCGGTACGCATTTCCTCATGCGCATCGTGCGGAACAAAAAATTCGGCGTCCTGCGCCGCCACGACCAGCTTGATGGCAGCATCGTCGTCGAGGTCGTACAATTCCGTCAGGACGGTGGTGACCTCGTCCAGGTATGCTTCGTAAGTGAGGGTGGTCATGCTGTAGTCCTTAGGTGAATGGCGCACCGCCGCAACGGCGCGCTGCGCGCCGGCCCAGCAAAGTGCGCAGATAACCGACCATTTTACCCGATGCTGGCCGCATCGGCGGACAGCGACTGCAAGGCATCGGCCACGCGCGCGTAGCGCAGGCGCACGCCCAGCTCGCGTTTGAGGCGGGTATTGCGCAGGCGGCGCGATTCGGACATGAACGACAGCAGCATCGGCGTGACCACTTGCTGCAGTTCGGCACGCGGCAGGCGCGGCGGGCGCGGCAGGCCGAAGGTGTCGGCCACGACATCGAAATATTCGGCCATTTTGAGTTCGCTGTCATCGCTGGTGTGATACACGCGTCCAGGCTTGCCACGCCACAGGGCCCGTTCGATGACGCGCGCCAGGTCATCGGCATGGATATGGTTGGTGTACACATCGTCGCTCGCGGCCAGGGCCGGCGTGCCTTCGCGCAGGCGCTTCAAGGGCAGGCGGTCGTGCGCATAAATGCCGGGCACGCGCAGGATGGCCACACTGGCGCTGCGGCGCGTGCCCCAGCCCCGCAAGACCTGTTCGGCATCCACGCGCCGCTTCGCCCGCGCATTCGCCGGCGCGGGCGGGCGCGTCTCGTCGACCCAGGCGCCGGCGCAATCGCCATACACGCCGCTGGTACTCACATACACCATGCGTGCATGCTCGGGTAAAATGGCGACCAGATTGCGCGTGCGCCGGTCCAGCAAGCCCGACGACAAGGGCGGCGCCAGGTGCACGATCAGCGACGCCAGTCCCGCCAGCCGTTTCAGGCTGGCGCGGTCATCGAGGTCGGCCACGATGGGCACGGCGCCGGCCGCCCGCAGCTGCGCGCAACGCGCAGGCTGGCTGGTGACGGCAAAGACGCGAAAGCGCGCGCGCAGCAGGGGCAGCAGACGCAGGCCGACGTCGCCGCAGCCCAGGATCAGCAGGCGCGGCAAGCCCACCGGCTTGCGCAAAGAGTGCATTAACATATTTTTCATTTCAAGGATTGTATGACTTTTCAAATTACTGTTCAGCCCAGCGGCCACCAATTCAGCTGTGAAGCGGACGAAACCGTCCTGTCGGCGGCGATCCGCGCCGGCGTGGGCTTGCCGTATAGCTGCAAGAGCGGCGCCTGCAGCTCCTGCAAGGGCAAGATCGTGTCCGGCAATGTACAGCATAAGCCATACCAGGCCCGCTCCCTGACGGAAGATGAAGCGGCGGCAGGCTACTCGCTGCTGTGCTGCGCCGTGCCCCAGGGCGACCTGGTGGTGCAGGCGCGCGAAGTGGCGGGCAGCAGCGATTATCCGATCAAGAAAATGCCGTCACGCGTGACCACGATTGAAAAGGTCGCGCCGGACGTCGTCGTGCTGACCCTGCAGTTGCCGGCCAGCGAACGCCTGCACTACCGCGCCGGACAGTATATCGAAATCATGCTGCGCGACAACAAACGCCGCAGCTACAGCATGGCCAGCGCCCCCGTCGACGGCGGCCCCGTGAGCCTGCACATCCGCCACATGCCGGGCGGCCTGTTTACCGACCAGGTATTCGGCAGCATGAAAGAGCGCGACATCCTGCGCTTCGAAGGCCCGATGGGCACCTTCTTCCTGCGCGAAGATTCCGACAAGCCCGTCGTGCTGCTGGCCTCGGGCACGGGCTTTGCTCCCCTGAAAGCCATCGTCGAGCACATGATCAACGAGCAATCCCCGCGCCCGATCACCCTGTACTGGGGCGCGCGCCGTCCGCACGACCTGTACATGGATGCGCTGTGCCGCCAGTGGGCCGCCGACTTGCCGCAGTTCACCTACGTGCCCGTCGTGTCGGAAGCGCTGCCGGAAGACGCCTGGAGCGGCCGCACGGGCTTCGTGCACCAGGCCGTCATGGCCGACTTGCCGGATATGTCCGCTTATCAAGTGTATGCCTGCGGCGCACCGATCGTCGTCGAATCGGCCAACCGCGATTTCGTGCAATTGTGTCAACTTCCACCCGACGAGTTTTACGCGGACGCCTTCACCACCGAAGCCGACCTGGCCAAGTAAGCATCCAGACAGCGGGTGCTGCTGGCGCGGCATCCGCTGCCGCCACCGCTCCACCCTGCTGTTCCCTGGAAATCTCATGTCCCTCGCGTCCGCCGGCAACGGCTTCAGTATCCTGCGTCACCGCAATTTCGCTTTTTACCTGTCCGCCCGCGTGCTGGGCACGCTGGCCGTGCAAATGCAAAGCGTGGCCATCGGCTGGCAGGTGTACCAGATCACGGGCAGCCTGTTCGACCTGGGCTTGATCGGCCTGGCGCAGTTCGCGCCCTTCCTCGTGCTGATCTTGCCGGCCGGCCACGTCGCCGACCGCTACAACCGCCGCAACATCATCGCCTGGTGCCTGGCGGCGCAGCTGGCCTGCGCGCTGGCCCTGCTGGCGTTTACGTTAAGTAATATTTCCATCGTCTGGCCCGTGTTTGCCGTGCTGGTGCTGTTTGGCAGCGCGCGCGCCTTCATGATGCCGGCCACGCAAGCCGTGCTGGTCAACATGGTGCCCACGCAACACTTCAGCCGCGCCGTCGCGCTCAGCTCTTCGAGCTCGCATGTGGCCATCATCCTGGGGCCTACCCTGGGCGGCTTGCTGTATTACTTCGGCCCCAAGGTGGTGTATTTGATTTCGTCCGCGCTGCTGATCGTGTCCGTCTTGCTGATGCGCGCCACCACGCCCGCGCCGCAAGTGGTGAAACGCGAACCCGTCAGCTGGCACACCCTGCTCGAAGGCTTGCGCTTCGTCTGGTCGAAACCCATCGTGCTGGGCGCCATTTCGCTCGACCTGTTTGCCGTGCTGTTCGGCGGCGCGACGGCCCTGCTGCCGGCGCTCGCGCATGACGTGCTGCATATCGGCCCCAGCGGCCTGGGCCTGCTGCGCACGGCACCGGGCGCCGGCGCAGCCCTGTGCTCGATCGCGCTGGCCATCTTTCCCATCACGCGCCGCGTGGGCGCCTGGATGTTCGGCGGCGTCGCCGTCTTCGGCCTGGGCACCCTGGTGCTGGGCAGCACCAGCTATTTCCCGCTGGCCCTCGTGGCGCTGTTCCTGATGGGCGCCGGCGACATGGTCAGCGTCTACATCCGCCACCTGCTGGTGCAGTTCGAGACGCCTGACGAGATCCGCGGCCGGGTCAGCGCCGTGAACGCCGTCTTCATCGGCGCCTCGAACGAGCTGGGCGAATTTGAATCCGGCTTGACGGCCGGCTGGTTCGGCCTGGTGCGCGCCGTCCTCTTCGGCGGCGCCGCCACCCTGGCCGTGACGGGCATCTGGGCCGTGCTATTTCCCGTGCTGTCGCGCATGGACCGCTTCCCCCACCACGAGAAGGAAGCGGCCGCCAGAACGGCCACCGCGAGCGCGCACTAAGAGCTAAGATGCGCTATTGTCATTGACCACTCCGCACCATGAAAATCACGCTTCCCTTGCACAGCTTCATCCGCAGCCGCCCCCACCTGAGCATGGCCACGGCCATCGGCGTGGCGGCCGGCCTGCTGCTGCCCGCGTCCTGGCAACAGATGACGCGTTTGCTGACGGCGTGGAACGTCGCCGTCTGGTTCTACCTGGCGACGATGGCCTGGATGATGATGCGTGCCAACCATCACAAAGTGAAGGTGATGGCGGCGCGCCAGGATGAGCGCGCCGCCACGGTCCTGTCGGCCCTGTCCGTCGCATCCGTGATGAGCCTGGTGGCCATCGTCTCGCAGCTGTCCTCGATGAAAGACATGGCGCCGGACGAGCGCGCGCTGCATTACGGCTTGACGATCCTCACCCTGGTCGGCTCCTGGTTCCTCGTCGGCACCCTGTTCTGCTTCCATTATGCCCACCTGTATTACCAGGCCGACCCAGCACTACGCCCCCTGAAATTTCCCGACGACGAGCAAAACCCCGATTACTGGGATTTTTTGTATTTCGCCTTCACCATCGCCGTGGCCGTGCAAACGTCGGACGTTTGCGTACAGACGCGGCTGATGCGGCAGATCGTGCTGGGGCAATCCGTGCTGAGCTTTTTCTTCAACCTGGTCGTGCTGGGACTGTCGATCAATATCGCCGCCGGCCTGATCAATGGCTAAGCAGCGGGGCAAAAGAATTCCGCAGGGAAACTTGACCTGACTGAAGGGTTAAGCGCATCTTAATCGTGCAGCCCCCTTGAAATTGTGGAAACTGGAGTAAGATAAGTTCCATGCACGAGGTCATGTGCATGAGGCAGCAACCAGGCCGCAACACGCCTGAGATGGGTTTTTTTTGAATTGACAGGAGTAAGCATATGCAAATCAATATTCATACCGACAGCACCATCGCCAACACCGCTGGACTGAACGAACATGTGCAATCCGTACTTGAAAGCGCACTGAACCGCTTCCGCGACAACCTGACCCGCATCGAAGTCCACATCAGCGACACGAATGGCCCGAAAGGCGGCGCCGATGATATTCGCTGCGTCATGGAAGCACGCGTTGCTGGCTATCAGCCAATTGCCGTGACCGAACAGAACGCCACCGTGCATCAATCCGTTGCCGGCGCCACCGACAAACTGAAACGCGCCATCGATAGTGCCCTGGGCCGCCTGCAAGACAGCAAGCGCCACGCCAGCGGCAAGAATGCCGTGATCGATACGGCCGAAGCGGAAGAAACCGCCGAGTAATTCCCCCACTGCAACATTCGCCAGAGACCAAGGCAGCCGTTCAAGGCTGCCTTTGCACATGCGGCCCGCCTTTCGCGCGCGGCAACCACAACGCCAAAAGCATCAGCATTCCAGCGCATGTAGGCGAGAATGAAATAATTGTCGTATTTCCCACAGTAAGTGACATCAGGCAAGCTTTTGCCGTTACGGTCTAGGCCGCTTTACGCTATCATGAAGATACCGGCCCACTGCTCGCGCGCGCCGGCTTTTTGAAAGTATGATTGTGGAACAGATCGGCAACTTCGGTGCTTCAGGCTGCAACATCGGCGATTTACAGCTATTTAGCGATGCTGCGGACAGCCAGACGGCCGCCATGCTGGCGCCCTGCCCCGTCATGCGCCTGGAAGCGGGCGAAGCCATTGCCGACACCCAGGGCACCAGCCTGTACATCGTCCTGCGCGGCTCGCTGGCCGTGGCCGCCGACACCCACACGGGCATGGATGACGGCACCGTCAGCAAGGTCTTGCCCGGCGAAAGCGTGGGCGAACAATCGGTACTCGATGAAGCGAGCAACCTGGCCGCCATATCCGCCCTGGAAGAAACCGACTTGCTGGTAATCGATGCGGCCGTCGTCTGGGAATTGATCGAGCAATCGAACGGCCTGGCACGCAACCTGCTGCGACTGCTGTCCTTCCGCATCCGCGCCGCCAATGCCCTGCTGCGCCGGCGCCAGAAACTGGGCGAATTCTACCGCCAGCTATCGATGGTCGACAGCCTGACGGGCTTGTACAACCGCGCCTGGCTCACCGATTTACTGCCAAACATGATCATCACGGCCCACGCCAGCAGTTCGCCGCTGTCGCTGGTGATGATAGACCTCGACCATTTCAAGCGTTTCAACGACACCCACGGCCACCAGGCGGGCGACCAGGCACTGCGCATCGCCGCGCAAGTGCTGGGAGCAGCCCTGCGGCCCACGGATTTTGCCGTGCGCTATGGTGGCGAGGAAATGATGGTGATCTTGCCCGACACCAGCGAAAACGTGGCCCTGCGGGTCGCCGAGCGCTTGTGCGAGCGCATGCAGCAAGCCGTCATTTTCGCCGACATGCGCAGCGCGTTGCCGCACATCACGGGTTCCTTCGGCGTGGCCAGCCTGGCGGCCGAACAGGACGACGAAGCGCTGATCGCGGCGGCCGATGCGGCGCTGTACCGCGCCAAGGCCAGCGGCCGCAACAGGGTCATGCTGTAGCTCAGGCAGCCTTGCTGTCAGCCGGCTTGGCGGCATCGTCCTTCTTGCTGCTGTGCGCGGCGACGAAATCCGCATAGCCCTTCTGCACCAGTTCATACGTCTTGTCGATATTGCCGGCGATATCGCCATTCAGCACTTTCAAGCCGCCCAGGATGTCGCGCGCTTCCTTGAAGCCTTTTTCCATGCCGCCGCTGATGGTGTCCATGAACTTGGTCAGGGCCGTATCGTCGTCCATGCCGGGATTCTGTTTCTTGTAAGCGTCAAGAAAACCCGTCGACAGCGATACAATGCGGCTCGCCGTCGCTTCGGCGCTATTGTCCTGCGAGGCGGCGTTCTGGATCGCGTCCTCGCCGTACTGGCCCTTCAGCGCTTCATTGATATTCGTGATGGCCGTCTTGTACAGCAGCGCCAGCGGCTCGTTCTCGGAACCGATCGAGACGTTCAGCGAGGCCTGCATGATGGAAGCGTTCAATTGCAGCTTGCTGCGGTCATTCACGCTCATTTCAGTATTGACACCGTCCTTTTGCTGTACTTTATCGTCCTTGCCGGCAACGCCCGTACTGACGGAAGTCACGGAAGGGGTGGAATTGCCGCTTGCGGCGATGGGAATTGACACGATAGGCCTCCTTGAACGGGCAATATATGCCACCATGCGGGAAACGCAATGATGACCATCCTCTCGTGTAGTATCGGCAGGTTTTCAGAAAACTGTAGCAGTGGCGCTTTTACCGGCCCGGATAACCAATCAAGTAACGACCATCAATGACTAAGCAGACCTTTCTTTGGCACGACTACGAAACCTTTGGCGCCCAGCCGCGCCGCGACCGCCCGGCCCAGTTCGCCGCCATCCGCACGGATGCCGAACTCAAGGAGATCGGCGAGCCCATCATGCTGTATTGCCAGCCTGCCAATGATTTCCTGCCAGATCCGCAATCATGCCTGATCACGGGCATCACGCCGCAGCAGTGCTTGCAGCTGGGCGTGCCCGAACACCAGTTCGCCGCCACCATCGAAGCGGCCTTTTCGGAACCGGGCACCATCGGCGTGGGCTACAACACCATCCGTTTCGACGATGAAGTCACGCGTTTCCTGTTCTGGCGCAACCTGATCGACCCGTATGCGCGCGAATGGAAAAACCATTGCGGCCGCTGGGACATCCTCGACGTGGTGCGCATGACGCACGCGCTGCGCCCGGAAGGCATTCAATGGCCGAAGCGCGACGATGGCCAGACCAGTTTTAAACTGGAACACTTGAGCAAGGCCAATGGCCTGGTCCACGAAGCGGCGCACGATGCGCTGTCCGACGTGCGCGCCACCATCGCCCTGGCGCGCCTGATCCGCGAAAAACAGCCGAAACTGTTCGAATTCTGCCTGGCGCTGCACAAGAAGGACAGGGTCGCCAGCGAGATGGGCATGCACCTGGCGGCCAGCGAGCGCCTGCCTTTCCTGCACGTGTCCGGCATGTTCCCCGCCGAACGGGGCTGCCTGGGCGTCGTCTGGCCGCTGGCCACGCACCCGAGCAACAAGAATGAAATCCTCGTCTGGGATTGCGCCTACGATCCACGCGAACTGTTCAGCCTGGACGCGGACACCATCCGCACGCGTTTGTTCACGCGCAAGGAGGCCATGCCGGAAGGCATGACGCGCCTGCCCGTGAAAAGCGTGCACCTGAACAAGTCGCCCATGCTGGTCGGCAATCTGAAAACCCTGTCGCCCGCCATGGCCGCGCAGTGGGGCATCGACATGGACGCCGCGAAAGTCAACGCCCAGCTGGCCGCCACGGCGCCGAACATGGATGCCATCTGGGCCGAAGTGTTCCAGCGCCCGGGCGCGCATATCCCGCTGGATGTGGATGAAGATTTGTACAACGGCTTCGTCAGCAACGACGACCGCCGCCTGCTCGAATCGCTGCGCCGGGAAACGCCGGCCAAGCTGGCCACGGCCCGTCCCTCGTTTGCCGATGAGCGCTTGCAGGAATTGCTGTTCCGCTACCGCGCCCGCAATTTTCCGCAAACCCTGAGCGAAGCAGAAAACCTGCGCTGGGAACAGCACCGCGCCGCCCGCCTGTTCGACGGCGACGGCGGCGCCCGCACCATCGAGATGCTGTTTACAGAAATCGACGTGCTGTCGGAATCAGTGGATGAACGAGGGGAAGAGATATTGGGCGAGCTCTACGATTACGCGGAGATCGTCGCCCCGCAGCGCGACTAAAATCCGGGGTCAGACCCGACGGGACTCGGCGTCCCCGTCTGACCCCAGCATTTAAGGTGTTGGGTTTTTTATACAGAACGGTGCGCATTGATCGCATCGCGCGTTTCGATCGCCACGCGGCGCGCCGCATCGGCGAAATCTTCGCCCGCTTGCGGCGTGGCGTAAATGATGGCGCGCGAAGAGCTGATCATCATGCCCATGCCGTTGGCCGTCTGGCCCGCGCCGACGGTAGCGGCGATGTCACCGCCCTGGGCGCCGATGCCGGGCACCAGCAGCGGCATGTCGCCGACGATGGCGCGCACTTGCGCCAGCTCTTCAGGGAAGGTGGCGCCGACGACGAGCGCGCACTGGCCGTTCTTGTTCCATTTCTCGGCCACCAGGCGCGCCACGCGCTGGTACAGGGGCACGCCGTCCGTGTCGAGGAATTGCAGGTCGGAGCCACCCGGATTCGAGGTGCGGCACAGGATGATCACGCCGCGGTCTTGCCACGCCAGGTAGGGGTCGAGCGAATCCTCGCCCATATACGGATTCACGGTGACGGCGTCGGCGCCGTAGCGCTCGAACGCTTCGCGCGCGTATTGCGTGGCCGTGGCGCCGATATCGCCCCGTTTCGCGTCGAGAATCAGGGGGATGTGCGGATAATGTTCGCGCACGTAGCGGCAGATGTCTTCCAGCTGCTTTTCCGCGCCCAGCGCGCCGAAATAGGCGATCTGCGGCTTGAATGCGCAGGCCAGGTCGGCCGTGGCGTCGATGATGCGCGTGCAAAAGGTGGTGATTCCATCGGGCAAGTCGCGCAATTCGGCCGGCAGTTTCGCCAGGTCGGGGTCCAGTCCCACGCACAGCAGGGAATTATTGGCCGTCCACGCGGCGGATAATTTATTGATGAAATTCACGGCACACCTTCTCTATATTCAGTTGCAAACACCGTATTGTAACGCGGCGCAGGGTTGCCACGGCGCGCCAAGGCAGCCAGGGGCGGCGTCCAGCGCTTATTAAACCGACATCCCGGGCCGTTTCAGGTATATTTGCCTCACTTCCCCCATTACGCACGGAACCCATCATGCAAATCACCAATCAATTCACCAAATGGCTGCGCCTGGCGCTGAGCGTCACCGTCCTGGCCGGCATCCTGACCGGCTGCGGCTACAACGATTTCCAGACCAAGGACGAAGCCACCAAGGCCGCCTGGGGCGAAGTGGTCAACCAGTACCAGCGCCGCGCCGACCTGATCCCCAACCTGGTGAACACCGTCAAGGGCTATGCCACGCACGAGCGCGAAACGCTGGAAGCGGTGACCAAGGCGCGCGCCGCCGCCACCAGTTTCCAGATCACGCCCGAAGTGCTGAACGACCCGGCCGCCTTCGAGAAGTTCCAGCAAGTGCAGGGGCAGCTGTCGTCGGCCCTGTCGCGTTTGATGGTGGTGTCCGAGAAATACCCGGACCTGAAAGCCGACACCAGCTTCCGCGACTTGCAGTCGCAGCTGGAAGGCACGGAAAACCGCATCACCGTGGCGCGCCAGCGTTACATCGTCGCCGTGCAGGATTACAACGTGCATGCGCGCAGCTTCCCGAACAACCTGACGGCCATGGTCTTCGGCTACAAGGTCAAGCCGTCGTTCACGGTGGAAAATGAAAAAGCCATCTCGACCGCGCCAACCGTCAACTTCGGCAAATAAGATGAAAGCCTGGTCTTATCTGGCGGCGCTGGCGACGGCGCTGCTGCTGTGCACCAGCCTGCCTGCCAGCGCGCAGGGCTTGCAGCCCGTGCCGCCGCTGGCCGCGCGCGTGACGGACAACGCCGGCATGCTCGACGCCAAGCAGAAAGCGGCGCTGGAAGGCGTGCTGGCCGACTACGAAGCCAAGACGGGCAGCCAGATCGCCGTGCTGCTGGTCAAGAGCACGGAACCGGAAGCCATCGAGCAATACAGCATCCGCGTGACGGATGCCTGGAAGCTGGGCCGCAAGGGCGTCGATGACGGCGTGCTGCTGATGGTGGCGAAAGACAATCCATCATCGTTGCGCCGCCTGCGCATCGAAGCGGGCCGCGGCGTGCAGGGCGTGCTGACGGATGCGCAATCGAAACGCATCCTGCAAGACGTGATCGCCCCGCATTTCAAGCAAAATGACTATTACGGCGGTCTGGTCGCTGGCGTGGGCGCGATTGCCACCCTGCTGAACCAGGAGCAATTCCCCGCTCCCGCACAGCAGAAAGCGCCGGCCACCGTGGAAGCGGGCGGCCTGACCTTCTGGCTGCCGCTGCTGTTCTTCGGCTTCCTGATCGTGCTGACCGTGTTCCGCTCGCGCGGCGGGCCGACCCGGCTGCAACGCGGCAGCAACTGGTCCAGCGGCGCCACCGGCGTCGTGCTGGGCAGCATTTTGAGCCAGGCGCTGAACAACCGCGGCGGAGGCGGCTTCGGCGGAGGCGGTGGTTTTGGCGGTGGCGGTGGCGGCGGTGGTTTCGGTGGCGGCGGCGGCGGCGGCGGCTTTGACGGCGGCGGCGCCTCGGGAGATTGGTAATGACAAAACAACTATCATTTGGACAACGCTGCGGACGCGCCCTGAAGCATCTACGGGGCACGCCCGCGACGGCGCGCCAGGCCTTTCCCGAACGCACCCTGAAAGCCATCGAGACGGCCATTGCCGACGGTGAAGCGATGCACCAGGCGGAAGTGCGCCTGATCGTCGAGGCGGCCCTGACACCGGGCATGGCCTACCAGGGCGTGAGCAACCGCGAGCGGGCGCGCGAACTGTTCGCCCAGTATGGCGTGTGGGATACGGAAGATAACGTTGGCGTGCTGATTTATATCAACCTGGCAGAACACCAGGTCGATATCGTGGCCGACCGCCACGTGGGCCGGCGCGTCACGCCGGAACAGTGGCAAGCCGTGTGCCGCACCATGACGAAAGGCTTCAAGGATGGCAATTATCACGACAGCACGCTCGACGCCTTGCAGCAACTGAATACCTTGTTGCAAAGCCACTTCCCCGCCGACGGTACGCGCGGCAACCAGTTGCCGAACGAACCCATCCTCCTCTGATTCCTGCCCAGGGATTAAAATCTGCCCATTGCCGCGCAGGCTGGCAGGCTGGGCAGCGCGGCCCCTATTACCGCCGAGGAGCACATATGAAACTGATCAATCAAACCGCCATCGTCACGGGCGCCACGCAAGGCATCGGCCTGGCCTGCGCCACGCGCCTGATCGCCGAAGGGGCGCAAGTGATGCTGGTCGACATCAAGGAAGAAGGCGCGCAGGCGGCTGCCTCCCTCGGCCCGCAAGCGCGCTTCTTTTGCGCCGACGTCAGCCAGAAGGCGGACGTGGACGCCATGCTGAAGGAAACGCTGGCGCAGTTCGGCCACATCGATATCCTCGTCAACAATGCGGGCGTCACGCACGCGGCCGATTTCCTCGACGTCTGCGAAGATGATTTCGACCGCGTCATGCGCATCAACCTGAAATCGATGTTCCTGTGCGGCCAGGCCGTGGCGCGCGAGATGGTCAAGCGCAACAGCGGCTGCATCATCAATATGTCCAGCGTGAATGCGGAGCTGGCGATTCCGAACCAGGTGCCGTATGTGGTGTCGAAAGGCGCCATCAACCAACTGACCAAGGTCATGGCCTTGAATCTGGCCTCGCACGGTGTGCGCGTGAACGGCATCGGGCCGGGCACCATCCTGACGGAACTGGCCAAGCAGGCAGTATTGTCGAGCCCGCAGGCGCGCCACACGATCCTGTCGCGCACGCCTCTGGGCCGCTGCGGCGAACCGGAAGAAGTGGCCGGCATCGCCGCCTTCCTGGCCAGCGACGACGCCAGCTACATGACGGGCCAGACCATCTATGTCGATGGCGGACGCATGGCGCTCAACTACACGGTGGCCGTGAAGGAGTGAGAGTGAAACAGCAGAGTTATATCAAAAAAGAATAATGCATATCTAAAAAGATCATTAGACACATATCGTGCGACGCAGCATAATGCACCTGTCTCCACTATTCTCCTCCAAGAAAATAGTTTTAAGCCCGCTTTCACCAGCGGGCTTTTTTTTTGCCGTCACTCCTGAAACATGGCCATTCTTGCCATATCCCACAATTTTCCCGGTCATTCTGCCTGCTGCAAAAAAATGTTGCGGCGTGTCATCGGCCGGTCATGTTCGCCCCCTATACTTGCTTCATCTGCTGTACAGGCAACCGATATGCCTGACTACAGACAGGTGTGCTGCGATGGCACACCACTCCCCTTTCATGACTGTGGCGCGCGCCGGCAAGGCGGGCGACATGGCAAGTACCGAGCAACTCTCAACTCTTGACCCATTTCATTTGGGTTTTTGGCCCGCGTCCCTGCGGGCCTTTTTTTTGCCTGTACGGCAGGCTCTTGCGCAAAAACACGGCGGCCCGCCCTGCACATGATATTGTGACTGCCTTTCCATCTGTCCTGACGCATCATGCCTGCACCCTTGCTCGAACTCTGTTTTGCCGACCGCCACGAACGCCTGCGCTACCGTACGGCACTGCTGTTGTATGTCCTGGTGATCCTGGTCGGCGACATACCCGGCGTGCGCGCGGACGTGGGCCAATATGCCTCGGGCGGCGTGCTGCACTCCTTCGGCTATGGCGTACTGGCCCTGATCCTGTTCAGCGGCACGAGCGGCGGCATGGCGCGCCGGGCGCTGCTGTCGGTGCTGATGGTGGCGGCCATGGGCGCGCTGGACGAATTCATCCAGAGTTTCCTGCCTTACCGCCATGGTGCCGTCAGCGACTGGGTGGTCGATATCACGGCCGCAGCAGCGGTCTGCCTGCCGCTGTATTTCCTCTGGCCGAAAATGGTCTCCGCTGCCCTCGGCAAGGGTACGCCGCAGCCCAACGCCTGAACGGGGCATGACCGCCCGTCAGGCGCGGTCCGCTTCGCTATCCAGCAATGCCAGCTGCAACTGCCCCTGGCTGCGCGCGCCCAGGCGGCGCATCAGGGCGCGCGCCTCGCGCCGGCTGTCGGCGCCCAATGCGCGTGCCGCATCGCGCTGCATGTCCAGCAACTGTTCCGAGCGCGCCAGCCGGACCAGGCCATGCAAGGCCTGGCTCAGTACATGGCGCGCACGGGCATCGCGCGTAGTGCCGACGACGGCCAGCACCAACTCATCGATCAGTTTTGCGGTAGGACCAGATGACATTTTTTCTCCCTATTCAACAGTGAGGAAACGTGCGGATGCACAAATGGTGATTGCCAGCATCGTTTATACCAAGCACGGCAATGAGCCGCTTGATCTAGCGCAATCGGTAGTGACGGCTGCCGAACATCCGGGTGCCAGCGTGCTCTTACATGCAGCAATCGCTGCTATCCGCATCACCGCGGGTGCCGATCCTGAGTGTTCGACCATGAGGAGACCAAGATGAGATCGAAAAAAACCCTGCTGCTGGCCGGCTTGGCCTGTACCTTGCTGGTGGCCTGCCATTCCACGGACAATACCGACCTGGCGAGCAGCAATAGTGGCGAAAGCTATGCCGCGCCGGCCAGCAGCACGGCCAGCACCGCCACCGATACCGGCAGGGCCATGAGCAGCAACGTGAACAGTGACATGCGCAGTGACATGAGCCAGTCCAGCATGAACATCAGCTCAGCCACGGTGCAGTCGATAGTCACCGTGCCGCGCGGCATGGATCAAGGCAGTGCCGACACGCAGGCGGGCACATCAGGCACAAGCGGCAGCACCTCGGGGGCGGCGGGCAATATGCTGTACCGCGTCACCTTGCGCCTGGACGATGGCACGACGCGCACCCTCATGCAAAATACTCAGCCCGTCTTCCAGATCGGCGACCGGGTCAGCGTGCAAAAAGGCGTGATGCAGCGCTATTGATAGGTGCCAGGGCTTGCCGATGCTTGCCAATGTTTTTCGCACATGGCCGCATCAGGCCAAGGCCAGGGTCAACGGCCGGCTGCGCCCCTGCACCACGGCCGAGGGCCAGGCCGGGTCGTGCGTCAGGTTGTGCAATTGGCTGCCGTCGAGCAAAAACGTATCTTCCACCGTGCTGCCGGGCAAGCAGGGGTGGAAGGCCAGCGCCATGCCACGCTTGAGGATGATTTCCGTGTGTGCGCCGGCGGCCACTTCGGGCGCAAGGTAGCCATGGATGCCACCCTGCCGGCTGGTGCGTACCGTGTCGGGCTGGCCGGCATACGCGTAGGCGCTGTCGAGCGCGTGATACACCATGCTCAGCGCATGGCCCGTTTCGCAAGCGTCGAGCGCCACCGCTTCCAGCGCCAGCATGGCGGCATCGGCATCGTCCATGGCCACCGCCGTGCCATCGGCGCGACGCTGCGCCGGGCCGAAGCGCCGTTGACGACTGAGGCTGGCGCACAGGCCGAAACGCCGCGCGCACAAGGCCAGCACGGCTTGCGTGCCCAGCTCCGTCTGGGCCGGCGGCGCGCGCCGATACCGCTGTTGGCGCTCCTCGCCGCTGACCAGCACATGCACGGCCTGCAAGCCCCGCAGCCACAGCGCGCGCACGCACGCGGCAGCCAGTTCCTGCTCGCTCCAGCCGGGGCGGGCCTGGCGCAGCGCATCCGCGGCCGCGCCGGCAGCCAGCTGCCCTACCTGGCGATAGCGCTGCTGCTCCGATTCCAGCAGCACCAGCCGCTCTTCGCGCAGGGCCACGGGCAAGCTGCGTTCGTGCAAGCCTGGCCGGTCGGACAAGACCGGCGCACCACCGGCCGCATGCTGCACGAAATGCTCGCGCAACTCATACAGCTGCGGCTGCATCCAGGGCGACACTTGCCACGTCCATGGCCCGCGCACTTCTTCCTCGCGCATGCGCATGGCTTCGGCTTCGTCCGTCAGGATGTAGGCGGCATCGCGCGTCACCAGCACTTCCGCGCAGCCGCACTCGGCCGTATGGCTATGGCTGTTCGACGCGCCCGCCGTGGCCCACGCAAACCAGTCCACGCCACGCAAGCGCACGGCACCGGCACGTTCCTGCTCCAGCCAGCCCCGCATCTGCGCCAGCTTGTGCGCCACTTCCAGTTCCAGCGGCCAGTTCATGACCGCCCCTCGTCCGGGTTCAGGCGCGGTACCACCCCGCCTGCACTGCCTGGCGCCAGCCGGGCCTCCTGTTGCTCATGCATAGCTGCTCCCTTCCTACATGGAAACGTCAGACCCGCATGCGCATAAAAAGTTCGGCGCCCGGATTCGTCTCAGGCTTGCAGTCTATGACTTCCCTCTATTTTTGCAAGCGGCTATTTCGCCAGCTCGATCAGCACGGCCGTGTACATCTGCAAGTTCAGCAGCAGCTGTTTTTCCGTGATGAACTCGTGTTCGGAATGCCCCGTGTACACCGTGTGCGGCATGGCCGGGCCAAAGCTGACGGCATTCGGGAACAGGCGCGAATTGGTACCGCCGCCGATGGCGACCGGTTGCGGATTTACCATGCCCGTGTAGTGCTCGAAGACGGACAGCAAGGTGGGAATCTGCGGCGCGTCCGTCTGCAGCCACGGCTCGCCGATCTGCACTTGCAGCGCTGCCGGTACCTGGCGCCGCGCCTTCCAGCCATAGAAGGCGGCCGTCACCTGCTGCTGCAACACGGCCGCCGTCTTGCCTTGCGGACGGCGCACATTGATGTTCAGCTCCAACGCGCCGCCTTGTTGCTTGAGCACGGTAGGCGCCACCGTCATCGGTCCCATGAAACCGTCGCGGTAGGCGATCTGGCCGAAGCGTTCGCCGTAGATGCCCGTGCCCACCAGTTCATTCAGGAACGACAGCATGTCGGCCGCCTGCGTGCCCTGCCACCGCTGTACGGCCAGGGCGTCGGCCAGCATGCTGATGGCGTTGACGCCGTCTTCCGGCTTCGACGAGTGGGCCGACACGCCCAGCGCCGTCACCGTCAAGGTGTCGCCATCGCGCGCATAGCTGTAGCGCATGCCCTGCTGGCCCTGCGCGCGGGCGCGGATGGCCGCTTCCAGCGCCGCCGGTGCGTGCTCGATGACGGCACTGGCGTCTTCCGGAATCTGGCTGCCGAAAAAGCCGCCCGTCAGCTGCGTCAGTACGGGGCCGCCCGCAACCGGCAAAGCCATGCGTGGCGGTAAGGTCAGCTTGATGGAGCCATAGCCTTTCTCGGCCGTCACCACCGGGTATTCCGCATCGATGGTGATGTTGACCTGGGGCGGCGTATGGGTCTTGAGGAACTGTTTCAACGGTTCCCAGTCGGACTCCTCGGCCATGTAGACGTACAGTTCGATGCGCTTGCTTAGCGGCACCTGTTTATCCTGGATGGCTTTCATCGCATACAGGGCCGTGGCGATAGGCCCCTTGTCGTCTTCCGTGCCCCGTCCCAGCAGTTTTCCAGGCTCGCTGCTGCGGTCCAGCTCGAACGGCGAACGGGCCCATTTGGCAGGGTTCACGGGCTGCACGTCGCCATGCGTGATCACGCCCACCCTTTCGCTGCCGCTGCCCATACCGATGATCAGCACGTGGCCATGATCGTGGAAATCGAAACCCAGGCGCTGCGCCTCTTGCGCCAGGTAGCGCTTGAAACCCATGTGCTGGGGATTGTCGGCAAACGGCACGGACGGGTCGGCCACCGTGTTGAAACTGACCATCGTTGCCAGGCTGGCGATCAGCGCTTCGGGATAGGTGGCCAGCGCGTAGCGGGCCGTGTCCTGCGCCTGCAGGCTGACGGGCGCGGCGTGAACGGAGGGCTGCAGCAGCAGGCCAAGCAGGGTCAGCAGGAGGGGTGTCTTGAACATGGCGGGATGCATAAAGTGAGGAGGCTCACTCTAGCATTGCCAGGGACGATTTCCAATCGATACGAGTTTTTTACCGATCAGTACGCAAATTCCCGATTCGCATTATCATGTGCACAGCCTGTCATCCCTGCCGCTTCCAAGGCCGACCCTATTGTCGTCAGGGGATAGACAAATCGTCCATTGTGATTTTCCACCACGTCCCGATATCGCTACCATGATTCCATTTTCCATACTCGACCTCGCGCCCATCGCCGAAGGCAGCAACGCCAGCCAGTCGTTCAAAAATACGCTGGACCTGGCGCAGCACGGCGAACGCTGGGGCTACAACCGCTACTGGCTGGCCGAACACCACGGCATGCCCGGCATCGCCAGCGCCGCCACGGCCGTCGTCATCGCCCATGTGGCGGCCGGCACGACAACCATCCGCGTGGGTGCGGGCGGCGTCATGCTGCCGAACCACTCGCCGCTGGTCATCGCGGAACAGTTCGGCACGCTGGAAGCGCTGCACCCGGGCCGCATCGACCTGGGCCTGGGCCGCGCGCCCGGCTCCGACCAGACGACGGCGCGCGCCCTGCGCCGCGACTTGCAGTCCGACGCCGAGCAGTTTCCGCAAGACGTGCTGGAATTGATCGACTATATGTCCGACGAGCCGCGCCAGCGCGTGCTGGCCGTGCCCGGCAAGGGCGCGAAAGTGCCCGTGTGGATACTCGGTTCGAGCCTGTTCGGCGCCCAGCTGGCCGCCCACCTGGGCTTGCCATATGCGTTCGCTTCGCACTTTGCGCCGCAAATGATGATGCAAGCCGTGGCCTACTACCGCGAACATTTCAAGCCATCGAAGCAGTTGGCCAAGCCTTACGTAATGCTGGGCTTTAACGTGTTCGCCGCCGACACGGATGCGGAGGCGCACCTGCGCGCCACCTCGATGCAGCAAGCCTTCGTCAACCTGCGCACGGGCCGCCCGTCGCGCTTGCAGCCGCCCGTGCCCGGCTATCTGGAACAGCTGGGCCGGCAGGAACGCGCCATGCTCGATTCCGTCCTGTCCTGCACGGCCATCGGCGCGCCGGACACGGTGAAGGCGAAGATGGCCGCCTTTATTGCCGAAACAGGTGCCGACGAGCTGATGATTACCTCGCAGATCTTCGACCACCAGCACCGGCTGCGCTCGTATGAAATCACGGCGCAGGTGCATGCGGAGCTGGCGCAGCATTCATAAAAACGCTTTCTAAACTGTCACGAGCGGAAGTGAGTTGTGGACGAGGCGCGGAACTGTGCGGATGCACGGGGCCGCCGAGGCAGTGAGCATCGCAGGCCGCGACTAACGACGCGCAGTAAGTTTAGAACACGTTTTGTTTTCCTCCCTCGGTATATCCCCCTATACCCTTTTCCCGGCCGTCGGCACCGATCACCGGGATTTTTTTGCCTGGCTTTTTTACCTGCCACCCAACCGCAAAATCGGCCGCGCCCGGCAAGAAATGCGCAGCCCCGCTATCATGCTGATCCAAAAGCGTCATTCCAAGAAAGTTGTATCGCATGAAATCTGCACCATCTTCCGTCGATGCCAGCGCCCTGCTGAGCTCCACCCGCATCCTGCTATTTGCCCTGTCCGCCGGCGTGCTCGTCGCCAGCCTGTACTACGTGCAGCCGCTCACTTCCATGCTGGCCGCCTCGTTTGGCGTGAGCGTGCCGCAAGCGGGCTACCTGGTCACGGCCACGCAGATCGGCTATGTGCTGGGCATCGTGTTTCTGGTTCCCCTCAGCGACGTGCTGAACCGCCGCCAGTTGCTGACGTGGATGCTGATCGCCAAGATAGGCGCCCTGCTGCTGGCCGCCACCAGCCAGAATATTATCGTCTTCGCCATCGCCAGCGTCTTGATGGGGATCACGGCCAGCGCATTGATGGTGGTCACGGCCATGGTGGCTTCGTATGCACCGGATCACAGCCGGGGCCGCATGGTGGGCACCGTCATGACGGGCTTGTTGTTGGGCATTCTGCTGGCGCGTACCGTGTCCGGCACGGTGTCGCAGATCAGCGGCGGCTGGCGCACCGTCTACGTGCTGGCGGCCATCGTCGTGGCCGCCCTGCTCGTCATGCTGCGCCGCATCCTGCCGAACGAAGCGCCGCGTGGCCAACTACAGTACGGCAAGCTGATGGCGTCGCTGGCCGACATCATCCGCCAGGAACCCTTGCTGCGCCAGCGCGCCCTGTTCTCGGGCCTGGGCCTGGGCACCTTCAGCGTGTTCTGGACGGGCCTGACCTTCTTGCTCAGCGGCGCACCCTACCACTACTCGGAAATGCAGATCGGCCTGTTCGGCCTGGCCGGTGCCACCGGCGCCTTTGCCGCCAACACGGCGGGCCGCATGGCCGACCGCGGCTATGCGCGCCAGGCCACCTGGCTGCTGGCCGTCGCCTCGATCGCGGGCTGGGCATTGATCGGCTTTGGCGCCCACTCGCTGGTGCTGTTATTGATCGGTATCGTCCTGCTGGACATGGGCGTGATGGGCTTGCAAGTGACGCACCAGTCCATCATCTACAAGCTGGCGCCGCATGCGCGGGCGCGCGTGACCACCGTGTTCATCGCGGGCGGCTTCATCGGCGCCTCGGCAGGCTCGGCGCTGGCCAGCGCCAGCTTTGCCGCCGGCGGCTGGCCGGCCCTGTGCGCCGTGGGTGGCGCCATGCCGTTGCTGCTGCTGCTGGTGTGGAGCAAGTACCGATTCGAGCAGCGAAAGCTGGGGTCAGCCCCCCGGGCGAGTTAACGCTAATCTTGATGTTGGCGGTGTTGAGGGTCTGACCCCGGGTTTACTTCGCCTGCTCGCGCGCCTTGCCAAACGCATCGCCCGCCTTCCAGGCCGGCATCCTGGCTGCATTCGCCACGGCTTGCCCCAGGTTCAGGGTGAATTGCGCCTGCTGCGTCATGCCGGACAAATCCCAGCTGGCGTCGTACTCATCGGTCACCTGATGATAGCGGGGACCGTAGGCGGCCGCCTTGGCTTTCGACGCTGCCACGTCCTTGATGTACTCGCGTCCGCCATTGACGGAAAACGCGGGCACGCCCGCCTTGGCAAAGCTGAAATGGTCGCTGCGGAAATAACCGCCGGCCAAGTCGGGACGCGCTTGCGCAATGTGCATGCCCATGGATTTCGCCACCGTGGCGGCCATGGCCCCCAGTTCCGTGCGCTCGCTGCCTTGCGCGCCGATGTCGTGCGTGGCGCCCACGAAATTCAGGCTGTCCAGGTTCAGCGCGGCCGCCGTCTTGTCCAGGGGCCACAGCGGGTCGGCCGCGTAGGCGGCGCTGCCCAGCAAGCCCTGTTCCTCGGCCGCTACCCACAGGAAAATCTGCGTGCGCCTGGCCGGTTTCTTGACGGCTTCCTGCGCCATGGCCAGCAAGCCGGCCGTGCCCGAAGCGTTGTCGACCGCGCCGTTGTAGATCGTATCTCCCGCTTTTTCGTCCCCCTCGCCTTGCTTGCCCAGGTGGTCCCAGTGGCCGCTGTAGATGACGGCTTCATCCTTCAATGCCAGATCGGTACCGGGCACCATGCCGGCGATATTGAACTGCTCCACCTTGCGCACGGCGGACTTCATTTCACCGCTCAGCCTGGCGTCCAGCGCGACGGCCTTGAAGTCTTTGCTTTCCGCTTGCGCGCGCAAGGCGTCCAGGTCCTGCCCGCTTGCCGCAAACAGACGGCGCGCCGCGTCTTCCGCGATCCAGCCCTGCAGCGGCGTGCCGGCAGTGCGGTCTACCAGTTGGAAGCGTTCGCTGCCGCTCCAGCTGTTCTGCACCACGCTCCAGTCATACGATGCCGACGGCTTCGTGTGGATCAGCAATACGCCAGCGGCGCCCTGGCGCTTGGCTTCCTCGAATTTATACGTCCAGCGGCCGTAATACGTCAGCGCCTTGCCAGCGAAGCGGTTCGGCTCGGCACTAGTGGGTTGCGGGTCGTTGACCATCATGACGACGATCTTGTCTTTGACATCGGCGCCCTTGAAATCGTTCCAGCCCTCTTCCGGCGCCGTGATGCCGTAGCCTACAAATACCAGCGGCGCATCAAAGGTATGGGCGGCAACGGAATCGCCCGTGGCCCAAACCCAGTCCGGGCCGAACGCCAGCGGCACGGCCTTGCCGCCCACCACGGCCTGCAGGCTGCTGTCTTGTGGCAAGGACTTCACGCCGGCGATATGCACGCTCTGGCGGTAACTGTTTCCCCGCACGGGGCGCAAGCCGGCCATCTGCGCCTGGGTTTCCAGGTAAGCCACCGTCAGGTCGGCGCCGCGCTGGCCCGTGCCCCGGCCTTCCAGTAAATCGATCGACAAGAAGGCCAGATGGGCGCGCAACGGCGCTTCCTGCACGATGGGCAAGCCGTGCGCTGCAGGCGCGGCGGCGTGCGCGGAAAACGCCAGCGCCAGGCTGGAAGCGAGCGCCGTGACGGCCAGGGAAGAAAACAGCTTCTGCATAAAATCCTTTGGGTAAGAGGAGGAAAGCGGTCCGGCGGATAGCCGGGCCGGCGATTGTATGCCATGGGGCAAGCGCAGCAAAATGCGGACGAAAAAAATCCCCGCAAGCAGGGCGGGGATGTCATTGATGAGAAATTTACACCAGCAAGGCGGCCGCCAGGGATTCGATCTCTTCGGCCGATTCGTCGAGAATGGTGTGCAGGGTGCTGCCGCCGATGCCAAAATCGATCTTCGCCGCCGCCTGGCGCCGCTCGGCGCTTTCCGGCGGATGCAGGGGCGAGCCCACAGGCGACAGATCGTTGGCCAGCACCAGGGTCGCGCCCAAGGTACGGGGCGGGAACGGGCTGCCGCCATGCCACATGCCTTCCACTGCCTGCAAGACCATGTCGGGCACTTGCAACTGGCGCAACACGCCGCGGCCGATCAGTTTTTCGCCGTATTCGATCCAGTCTTCCGTATTGTCGTCCAGCAAACCCGGATACTCCTCGGCGCGCGACAACAGATAAAAGCCGCCCACTTCATGCACGATGGCGGCAAACATGGCCGTTTCCACGTCCACATGCGTGACTTTCTTGGCAATCACCTGGCTCAGCGCAGCCACGTGAGCCGTGTGCTCCCATAGCCTGGCCGACTTGGCGCGCAGTTGCGGGTCGGTAATTTGACTGCCCAGTTGGCGCACGATGACGGACGCCACCATCGACTTCAAGGTGGCAAAGCCCAGGCGCGAGACGGCCGCGCGCACATTGGCGATTTCATTGCCGGAACGGTTGTAGGCGGCTGAATTGGCCAATGCCACGACCCGCGCCGACAGCAGCGGCTCGGCCATGACCATGCGGGCGGCCGCTTCGATATGGCAATCGGGGTCGTCCAGCGCTTCCTGCAGCTTCAAGGTGGCCTTGACGTTGGCGGGGAACGTCAGCTCGCCCTTGCTCGCTTGCAGTGCGATAATCTTGAATACTTCCAGTCTGTCCATGGATCGATCTCCGGTACGGGCCTATTCAGGCTCTGCTGTGTGGATGGGCCGGGAATGCGCTCCCGGCCCGGCTCCCGTTTCCGGCAATATTACAGCATGTTTACAGCCACTCCTATTACTTTCCGGAAACTTTTCCTGCCACGCCTTCGACAAAATAATCCATCTTCGTCAGCGCCGCATCGTCCAGCACGCCTTTCTCCAGGCGCACCTTGCCATCGTTATCCTTGATCGGTGCGCTGAAAGGATTGAGCTTGCCAGCCACCAAGTCTTTCTCACGCGCCAATACAAACTGTTTCACATCGGCGGGCACGGCAGCGTTGATGCCCTCCAGCTTGACCATGCCATCCTTGATGCCGCCCCAGGTGCTGCTGGACTTCCACGTACCGTCCAGCACGGCTTGCGCCTGCTTCGTGTAGTACTCGCCCCAATGGTGGGTGACGGCTGCCAGCTGCGCCTTCGGCCCGTACTTTTTCATGTCCGAGTGGTAGGCGATCGCATACTTGCCCTTCTCTTCCGCCGCCTGCACCACGGCGGTTGAGTCCGTGTGGTGGGTGACCACGTCGGCGCCCTGGCCGATCAGGGTAATGGCCGCGTCGCGTTCCTTGCCCGGGTCGAACCAGCTATTCACCCACACCACTTTCACTTCCGCCTTGGGGTCGACGCTGCGCATGCCGCGCGTGAAGGCGTTAACTCCCTGCAACACTTCCGGGATGGGAAAGGCCGCCACATAACCGGCCACATGGGTCTTGCTCATCTTGCCGGCCAACACGCCCGCCAGGTAGCGGCCCTCGTAGAAACGGGCATTCGTATTGGCCACGTTGACGGCCGTCTTGTAGCCAGTCAGGTGGATGAACTTCACATTAGGAAATTGCTTCGCCACTTTCAAGGTGGGATTCATGTAGCCGAACGAGGTCGTGATGACCAGCTTGCTGCCCGTTTGCGCCAGGTCGCGGATCACGCGCTCCGCATCGGCGCTTTCCGGCACGTTTTCCACATACTTGGTGGTGATCTTGTTACCCAGCGCCTTTTCCATTTCCTTGCGCGCCTGGTCGTGCTGGGTGGTCCAGCCCGCGTCGCCGATGGGGCTGATATACACGAAGCCGACGTTCAGCGGCGCAGTGGCGGGTGCGGCGGCCATGACGGGCATCAAAACAGCACTGCAAACGGCAGCGCAGAATAGTTTCTTGGACATGGTTTTCCTTGTGGTGAGTGATTAATTTCCGGGATTGAAATTTTTCCCCAGCGAAGCGGGCATGTTGAGCTTGATGTAATTGGCATTGCTGGAGATCAAGACCAGCACGACGATGGCCGCCACGTACGGCAGCATCGACAGCAGTTGCGAGGCAATGGGCACGCCCAGCGCCTGCGCATGGAACGTCAAAATGGTGATGCCGCCAAACAGGTAGGCACCGCCCACCACGCGCGCGGGGCGCCAGGTGGCAAACGTGGTCAGCGCCAGCGCGATCCATCCCCGTCCCGCCACCATGCCTTCGACCCACAGCGGCG
This sequence comes from Janthinobacterium breve, assembly GCF_051380895.1. NCBI lineage: Bacteria > Pseudomonadati > Pseudomonadota > Betaproteobacteria > Burkholderiales > Oxalobacteraceae > Janthinobacterium > Janthinobacterium breve. The sequence continues at coordinate 283,927 of NZ_JBNYXY010000002.1, forward strand.
TGTAGACCAATGACAAGAAGGCACCGGCCAGGCCGCAGCAGGCGCCGCCGAACAGCACGGCCGCCAGGCGGATGCGGCGCACAGGGTAACCGAGCGCATGCGCGGACGCTGGCGACTCGCCCACGGCCCGTAGCACCAGTCCCGCCCGCGTGCGGTACAGAAACCAGGCGATGGCCACGCACAGCAATAGCGACAGATACACCATAGCATGCTGGCGGAACAGGGCCGGTCCCAGCACAGGAATGTCTTCAAGGAAAGGGATGCCGAAGCGGCCGTTGTGCAAGCTGTTGCCCACATACTTCAGGCCGATATACGTGGACGCGCCCGCGCCGAACAGCGACAAGGCCAGGCCCGTCGCGTACTGGTTCGTGCCCAGCCACACGGTCAGCCAGGCAAAGAAGCCGGACAAGACCATGCTGGCCCCCGCCCCCGCCAGAAAGCCCAGGGTGGGGCTGCCCGTGTTGACGGCCACGGCAAAGCCCGTAATGGCCGACACCAGCATCATGCCTTCCGCGCCCAGGTTGACCACGCCCGCCTTTTCATTGACCAGCAGCCCCAGCGCGGCCAGCATCAACGGCGTGCCCGCATTGATGCTGGCGGCGATCAAGGGCGCTATCGTCAAGGCCAGGTTATCCATGTTTCCTCCAGCGCAGTTTGTATTGGATCAGCACGTCGCAGGCGAGCAAGGCGAACAGCAAGATGCCCTGGAACACACCCGTGATGGCGCTGGGCAAGCCCAGGCGCGACTGCGCCAGTTCGCCGCCAATATAAAACAGGGCCATGACGAAGCTGGAGAAAATCACGCCCACCGGATGCAAGCGCCCCACGAAGGCGACGATGATGGCGGCAAAGCCGTAACCGGGCGAGACCGTGGGTGTGAGCTGCCCCATCGGCCCCAGCACTTCGCACGCGCCCGCCAGGCCGGACAGGGCGCCGCAGATCAGCAACGATGACCACAAGGTCTTGCGCGAGGAAAAGCCCGCATAACGGGCGGCGGCGGGCGCCATGCCGCCCACGCGCAGGCGAAATCCGGCAATGCTGCGGGACAGGTACAGCCAGCCGCCCAGCGAGGCCAGCAGGGCGAAGATGATACCCACATGCAAGCGCGTGTCCGTCACGATCATCGGCAACAGCAAGCCGTCGGACAGCAGTTTCGATTGAGGGAAGTTGAAGCCTTCCGGGTCGCGCAGCACGCCGTAGACGAGATAGCTGAGCAGCAACTGGGCGATGTAGACCAGCATCAGCGAGACGAGGATTTCGCTGGCGTTGTAGCGGTCGCGCAGCCAGGCCACCAGTCCCGCCCAGGCCATGCCGCCCGCCATGCCGGCCAGCAAGGAAACGCCGATGATGGCCGTACTCCCCACGCCGTCGTCGAGATACAGGGCGGCCGCGCCGCCGCAGATGGCGCCCAGAGTCAGTTGCCCTTCCGCGCCGATGTTATAGATGTTGGCGCGAAAGCAGATGGCCAGGCCGACGGCGATCAACAGCAGGGGCGCCACCTTGATGCCCAGCTCGGACCAGCCGTGCGCGTCGCGCAGGGGTTCCACGAAGAAGACGGCCAGTCCCGCCAGCGGATCGTGTCCCAGCGCAAGAAACAACAGCGCGCCGCACAGCACGGTCAGCAGCACGGCCAGCACGGGCGACAGCCACGACATCAGGCGCGACGGGGTGGGACGGGCTTCCAGGCGCAAGGCAAACTTAGCCATGGACTACCTCCTGCGGCCACAGCCCGCTCATCCATTGCCCCACGAGCGTCACGCTGGCCTCGCCTACGTCCAGGGACGGGGAAATTTTCCCTTTCGCCATCACCAGCAGGCGGTCGCTGATCTCGAACAATTCATCGAGTTCCTCCGATACCACCAGCAGGGCGCAGCCCGCGTCGCGCAGCGCCAGCAATTCGGCGCGGATTTGCGCAGCCGCGCCCACGTCCACGCCCCAGGTCGGCTGCGCCACCACCAGCACGGTGGGCTCGCGCATGACTTCGCGTCCGACTATGTATTTCTGCAAGTTGCCACCCGACAGGCTGCGCGCCAGCGCCTGCGGCCCGCCCGCCTTCACCTGGAAGCGGGCGATGATGGCGGCCGCCCGCTGCGCGATGACGTGATGACGCACGAAGCCGTGGCGGATGGTGGCTGGTGTCTGCAAGCTCAGCAACACGTTGTCGGCCAGCCCCATGTCGGGCACGGCGCCCCGCCCCAGCCGCTCCTCCGGCACGAAGCCGAAACCCAGGGCGCGCCGGCGCCCCGGCGGCAAGCGTCCCGCCTGGGTGCCGTTCAGGACGATGCTGGCGGGAGCAGCGCGCATATCCTCGCCGGACAGGGCCGCCAGCAATTCCTGCTGGCCATTGCCGGACACGCCCGCGATGCCGACGATCTCGCCCGCGCGCACGTCGAAATTAATATCCGTCAATTGCGTGGCGAACGGATGGCTCTTCGGCAATTGCAAATTCTTGACGCTCAGCATGACGGCACCGGGCGTGCGCGCCACGCGCGTGACAGCGGGCGGCTCGGCGCCGATCATCATGCGCGACAGACTGGCCGCAGACTCTTGCGATGGGTCGCACACGCCCGCATTCTTGCCTGCGCGCACCACCGTGCAGGTATGGCACAGGGCGCGGATTTCATCGAGCTTGTGGCTGATGTACAGGATGCTGCAGCCTTCGGCCGCCAGCTGGCGCAAGGTGGCAAACAGTTTTTCCACGGCGCCCGGCGTCAGCACGGACGTCGGTTCATCGAGGATCAACAGTTGCGGCTTGGCCAGCAAGGCACGCACGATTTCCACGCGCTGGCATTCGCCCACCGACAAGGTGTGCACGTGGCGCTGCGGCTCCAGGTCCAGGCCGTACTGGCGCGCCGTCGCCTCGATGCGCTGCGCCAGTTCCGTCATGTTGGTGCCGGCGGGCAAACCGAGGGCGATGTTTTCCGTCACGGTGAGCGTATCGAACAGGGAAAAGTGCTGGAAAACCATGGCGATGCCCAGCGCACGCGCAGCCGACGGGTTGGCGATCTCGACTTCGCGGCCATTCCACAGGATGCGGCCGCCATCGGGCTGCACGGCGCCATAGATTATTTTCATCAAGGTCGATTTGCCGGCGCCGTTTTCGCCGAGCACGGCGTGGATCTGTCCGGGCGCCACGCTGAGGTGGATGCCGTCATTGGCCACCACGGACGGATAGCGCTTGCTGATGTCGTGTAATTCCAGGCGTGCCGTCATTGTTTTTTTCGTGCCTCGCTGCATGGTCGCCGGCATGGTCGCCGGCGGGAAAAATCAAACTGGTGTCTCTATCGTATCGGCATCCGCGGCGCTTGGGGGCGGGCGTGGCGGCGCGCATTTCTATTTCCGCAAAAAAACAACACCTGTATACAATTTTGAAAAAAATTATCAGCTTTACAGCAGCCGCCTTGCCCCGCAAGGGCGGGAAGGTGCGATGATTATATGCAGGAAATGATAGTAAGTATGCAGAAAATACATATCGTCCGATGCGGCGATGCTCGCATCATGGATTGAACGGCGCGCAATATGCCCCATCGCAGCGCTTCATGCGCTCTAGTGGGCTAACCCCCTGCGCCCTGCCATCCCCCAGTTCCCGTTTTCCAACACCGCCATCAGGAGCCGAAAGTGCCAAAAACCATACCGTGTCTGTTGCTCTGCCTCACTACCACCCTCGGCGTGGGCACGACCGCCCAGGCTGCCGAATGGAGCGATACCGCGCTGAGCTGGCGCGCCGGCAATGATTACCGCGAGCCCTTCAATCCGGACGACATCAAGAAAAACATCTTTGCCATCACGCACGCCAGCGGCTACAAATACGGCAGCAACTTCGTCAACCTGGATTTCCTGATCTCCGACAGCAAGGACCCTGGCGCGCTGGGCAAGACTTCCGGCGCGCAAGAGGCGTATCTGGTGTACCGCAACACCATCGACATCGGCAAGGTGCGCGGCAGCGACATCAAGTTCGGTCCCGTGCGCGGCGTCGGCGTCACCCTGGGCTTTGACGTCAACACGAAAAATGACGTCGGCTATAACTCGCGCAAGCGCATGCTGGTGGCAGGCCCCACCCTGATGTGGGACGTGCCCGGCTTCTTCAACACCAGCTTGCTGTTGCTGCGTGAAAGCAACGCCCCCAGCGGCGCCTTCCCACCCATCTCGCAAGTGAGGGGCCGCTACACGTATAAAACGCACGCCATGCTGACGGGCGCCTGGGCCATCCCCCTGTCGCCGCTGTTTTCGTTCGAAGGCTTCTTTAACCTCATCGATTCCAAAGGCAAAGATGAAGTGGGGCGCGACACGGCGGTGGAAACGAATATCGACATGCAAGTGATGTGCGACGTGGGCGCGGCCCTGGGCAGCGCGAAGAACACCTTCCGCGTGGGCCTGGAATACCAGTACTGGAAGAACAAGTTCGGCAACTCGCCCGCCACCACGGGCAATGTAGGCCAGACGGCGAAGACGCCGATGATACGCGCGGAGTACCATTTCTAAAATTCATTGTTACGCATCAACACCCACGTTCGCGCCTGATGCCAGCATGAAGCTTTCCTGCTGGCGGAGAGCGCGACCGTGGAACAACTATTGCCGTATTACGAGCGCGAGCTGGGCTTGTTTCGCCAGTACACGCACGAGTTTTCCAGCCGCTACCCGAAAGCGGCCGGGCGCCTGCTGATCGCCGGCGAGACGTGCGAAGACCCGCATGTCGAGCGCCTGATCCAGTCCGTCGCCCTGCTCACGGCCAGGGTCGCCAAGCGCCTGGACGACGCCTATCCGCAATTCACCCATTCCCTGCTCGACACCCTGTACCCGCACTATCTGCGGCCCTTTCCCGCGTGTTCCATCGTGCGCATCGCCGCCGCCGAAGCGCCCGGTGGCGGCCAGCTGGCCCAGCTTGCGCATGTTGCGCGCGGCACGGTGCTGCGTTCGCAACCGGTGCAAGGCGTGGCCTGCAAATTTACCAGCGCGTATGACGTGACGCTGGCGCCACTGGCCATTTCTCGCCTGCATTTTTCACCTATCATCGACGCGCCGCCCGGCCTGCGCCTGCCCGCCGGCGCCAGCGCCCTGCTCAGCATTCAGTTCACCAGCAGCAGCGATCAGTACCATCTGGATCAAACGGGTTTTGCCAGCCTGCGCCTGTTTGCCGATGGCGAACCATCGGTGCGCGCGGCCCTGCTCGACGCCCTGTTCCTGCGCGGCGCGGGCGCGTATGTGGCGCTGGACGAACACAGCCCGTGGCTAGCTGTCGATGGCACCTTGTTGACGCCGGCCGGCTATGCCCAAGACGACGCGCTGATCCCCATTTCCGCCCGTTCCCACCCGGCACTGCGCCTGCTGACCGAGTATTTCGCCTTTCCGGAAAAATTTCATTTCATCGATATCGCCTGGTCCCTGCTGGCAGCCCTGCTACCGCAACAGTGCAGCCAGTTCACCTTGCACCTGCCACTCAAGAGCATGCGCAGCGACAGCCACGAGGCGCGGCTCTTGTCCGGCGTCAGCCCCGACAACCTCTTGCTGGGATGCACGCCCGTCGTCAATCTGTTCGCCAAGTCCGGCGTGCCGATCCGCCTCACGCATACCGAGCCCGACTACGCCCTGCTGGCCGATGCCACGCATGCGTTTGCCTACGACATCCACAGCATCGATAGCGTCACCCTGGTGCGCAAGGATGAGGCCGGCGAGCGCCTGAGCACTTTCTTGCCGCTGTATGCCTCGCTGCAAGGCACCCAGGCCGAGCAGGGCCAATATTGGCTGGCGCGCCGCGACGAAGCCGTGGCGGCCATCAGCCCCGGCCATGAAATGCGCCTGAGCCTGATCGACCCGCAGTTTTCACCGGGCAGCGCGGCCTGCGCCACCGTCTCGACGCAGCTGCGGTGCAGCAACCGCGACTTGCCCACGCAATTGCATTACGGCTTGCCCGGCGGCGACCTGCTGGCCGAAGACGTGCCCGACGGCATCCCCGCGCGCTTCCTGCGCAAGCCCACGCCCAGCATGCGCTTCCCGGCGGACACGCACTGGCGGCTGATTGCGCACCTGTCGCTCAATTACGCCAGCCTGACGCAGGCGGGCCTGGGCGAATTCCAGAAAATGCTCAGCCTGTACGACTTGCCTCGCTCGCCCACCACGCAGCGCCTGATCCAGGGCATCGTCACGCTCGAACACGGCAGCACGCGCGCGTGGATGCCGACCGTGCCGTTTCCCACCCTGATGCCCGGCATCGCCATCCGCCTGGGCATCGACGAGCAAGCCTTCGTCGGCAGCAGCATCTATATTTTTGCCCAGGTGCTGCAGCGCTATTTCGCCCTGAACAGCCAGCTCAACTGCTTTAGCCAACTGACGCTGCTGTCCCAGCGCAGCGGCGAGGAACTCCTGCGATGCCCGGAACGCAGCGCTGACGCCACGCCAGCGTGATCCAGCAATTACTCGACGCGCCGCAGCGCTTCGAGTGCTTCCAGGCGCTGCGCCTGCTGCTGGCGTGGCTGGCTGAACACGGCATCGATGAGCACACGGCGCTGGCAAAACTCATACGCTTCGACAATAGCGTCTCGCCGCGCTTTCCCGCCAGCCAGGTCGAAGCGCTCACGACAAACGGCATTGCCGATGCCGATGCCCTGCTGCAAGCGCTGCTGTCCGGTCACAGCCAGCCTATTCACCTCACGCCCACCGTCATGGGCCTGCTGGGCTGCCAGGGCAGCTTGCCCAGCCACTATTCGGAGCGCATTGCCGCGCACCAGTACAGCGAGCGCGACACCAGCCCACGCGCCTTCCTCGACCTGTTTTCCAGCCGCGCCGTCGCCCTGTTTTACCAGGCGTGGCAAAAATACCGTATCGAGCAGGCCGGCCACGGCGGGGATTTCCTGTCGCGCCTGCTGGCCCTTGCCGCGTGCCAGCCGGGCCAGGGCCAGGACGAGGCGGCGATCGGCCTGTACAGCGGCTTGCTCCAGCAGCGCAACATCTCGTCCATCGTCATGGCGCGCATCCTTGGCGACCACTTTGGCGTGCCCTGCCACATCAAAGACAGCCTCGGATGCGACAGTTTCCTGGGCGCTGCGGCCACACCGCGCCACCGCGATGACATGCATTACGAAATGCAATTGATGCCCTCACTCAACGATTGAACCTTGCGGCCGTGCAAAACGTTTGTGTTCGCTATTGCTACAGTCGGCCAACGATCCCTAGCCACTTATGAATCAGGGCCGTAATTTGACTTGAATATCACTCTGAACGATACTTAGCGCTGCCTACTTTAGATGAGTCAGGGTTCATAGCAACACCAGCACATATTACTACCGTCAACAACCTTCATCCGTATGCTCCTGTCCACCGCCCCCTACATCGGCCGCTTCGCCCCCTCCCCCTCCGGTCCCCTGCACATGGGCTCGCTCGTTGCCGCCATGGCCAGTTATCTCGATGCCAAGGTGCATCGCGGCACGTGGCTGCTGCGTATCGAGGACCTGGACTATGACCGCAATGTCGAAGGCGCCGATATGGCGATCCTGGCCACTCTGCAGCGCTGCGGCATGGCGTGGGATGGCGAGGCGACGTGGCAGAGCCGCAGGCTGCCGCTGTACGAGGCGGCGCTCAAGCAATTGCAGGATGACGGCCTCGTGTATGCGTGCGGCTGTTCGCGCAAGGAAATCCACGATTCGGTGCTGCACGCGGGTACGCCCAAGAACGGCGCTGCCGTGTATCCGGGCACCTGCCGTCATGGCTTGGCGCCGGGCAAGGCGGCGCGGGCCTTGCGGCTGCGCGTGCCGCAGGGGCCGCAAGCCGTGTATGGTTTTGCCGACCGCTGGCATGGGCCGCAGCAGCAGGACCTGGCCGGCGAGGTAGGCGACTTCATCGTGCTGCGCGGCGATGGCTACTGGGCGTATCAGCTGGCCGTGGTGGTCGACGATGGCGCGCAGGGCATCACGCAGGTGGTGCGCGGCGCGGACTTGCTCGACTCCACGCCACGCCAGTTGTATCTGCAGGATGTGCTGGGCTTGCCCCATCCCGGCTTTTTGCACGTACCTGTCGTCAATAATGCCAGCGGCGAGAAACTGTCGAAGCAGACAGGCGCCCTCGCCTTCGATACGGGCATCCATGCCGCCGAACTGCTGGCCTCAGCGCTGCTGCCAGCTGCCCGCTTCCTCGGTCTCGACGTGCGCGCCGACAACCTGGAAGATTTCTGGCGGCAAGCCATTCCCGCCTGGGCGCAGCGGCTGGCGCAACTTCCCGAGCGGGCATAAAAAAACCCGCCACGGCGCAAACCGGGCGGGTTGAAGCAGGCGCTGGCCGCAAGGGCCGGCGCCTGGTATCGGGCAATTAGAAGTTGCCTTTAAATTGCACACCAAATTGACGTGGCTCATTGATGAAGCCCGTGCGGTTGTTGAAATCGATGGCGCCCGTGATACGCTGGGTGTCAGTGATGTTGCGGCCAAAAGCGGCCACTTCATACTTGCCAGCATCCCAGGTGTAGCCCACGCGCAAGCCACCTTCGACCATCGGCTTGCCGGTGAACTCGGTTGCCTCATACAGGAAGAAGTTGATCTTGCTGCGGTAAGCCCAGTCCGTGAAGACGAAGAATTCGCCGTTTTCCATCGGGATCGAGTAGCGGCCCGTGGCGGTGACCGTCCACTTCGGCGCTTGCGGCAATGGATTGCCATCGATGACGGCACGGTTGCCAGTCGTCAGCGGATCGGTCACGGTGCAACGCGTTTGGGCGCAGGTGGCGATCGACAGGCTAGGGTCCTTGATTTCCGTGAAGTTGTAGCTGCCGCCCAGGGACATCTTCAGGCTAGGCGTGACAAAGCCTTCCAGTTCCAGCTCGGCGCCACGGCCATTCGTCTTGGCAGCATTGATCAGGCGCGTGATGTTCGACGTACCGCCCACCACCGTCAACTGCTGGTTCTTCACCTGGTAGTCATACACGCTGAACGCAACACGGGCGCGGCGGTTGAACAGGTCGGCCTTGATGCCCGCTTCGAACGAGGTGATGGTTTCCGCATCAGCCACGGTGACAGGCACGCTGGTGCTGGCTGGCGCGATACTTGGCGCGCGGAAACCGGTGGCGATACGGCCGTAGAAGTTCACGTCCTTGTTGTACTTGTAGGTACCGCTCAGGTCCCAGTTGACCTTGGCTTTGCTGACATCGGCGCTGGTCGGGTTGACTTGCACGATGTTGGTCGCTTCCACCGTGTTGAAATCCTTCTTGTCCTTGGTGTAGCGCAAACCGGCACGCAGCATGAAGTCATCGTTGACGGCGTAGTTGACGGAACCAAACGTTGCCCAGGCCGAATTCTTCTGGCGGCTGGCCAGGTGCGTGGTGAGCACATGCGTGTTGGTATCGAAGTTGTCGGTGAAACCGTTGGCATCTTCATTGAAGTAGTACACGCCAGCCTGCCAATTGAGCGGACCGGCATTCTTCGATTCGGCGCGGAATTCTTGCGAGTATTGTTTCACGCTGGTGATGCCGCCAGCCGTTTCAACCTGGAAAGGAATGAAGCCGGGGCCCGTCGGCGTGCCGCCGTCGATGTCGCCATGCGACACGTAATTGCCGACCTGTTCAAAGCCGGTGATCGAGTACAGCTTGACGCCGTCCAGGTCCCAGCTCAAGCGGGCGCTGGCGCCGTTGGTGCGCAGGCGCTGGAAGTTCGGTGCATTCGTGAACGACTTGTTCGGGTCGAAGCCGTCAACGATATCGTTCGTGCCTTGCTTGATCAGGTTGGCGTAGAAGATGCGCGCGCTGCCCGTGGTGTTGCGCTGGTGGACATTGAACAGGGCGTTGAACATGGTGTTCGGTGCGTACAGCAGTTGCACGCGCTCGGCGTGTTCGTTGTAACCGTCCAGCGCATTTTTCTGGCCCGTAAAGGTGTTGTCGACGTAGTCGTCGCGGTGCTGGCGCAGGGTCGAGAAGCGCAGCGCCCATTCTTTGCTCAGCGGCACGTTGACGGCGCCATCGAAATTGCTGGTGTTGTGCGTGGCCGTGGAAACGTTGTAATAACCTTCAACCTTGTCCAGGTTCGGCTTGACGGACTCGAACTTGACCACGCCGGCAGGCGTATTGCGGCCAAACAAGGTACCTTGCGGGCCGCGCAGCACTTCCACGCCCGCCACGTCGAAAATCGGATAGCCTTTGAGGATGGGGTTTTCTTGCACGACATCGTCGTAAATCAGGGAAACAGGTTGCGATGCAAAGATGTTGAAGTCGGTATTGCCGTAACCGCGGATGTAGAAGCGGGGGAAAGTACGGCCATTCGACGATTCTACGTTCAGGCTCGGCACTTTGCCGGCCAGCACGCGGATATCTTGACCGCCGGACACCAGCACGTCGAGCTTCTCGTCGCGCAACAGCGACACGGAGACGGGCACGTCGCGGATATTTTCCTTGCGGCGCTGCGCCGTCACGGTCACGGTTTCCAGCTGGCTGGCGGCAGGGGTCGTATCAGCAGCGACTTCATCAGCATACGCCGAGCCGATGGGCAGGGCAGCGGACAGTGCCAGCATGGCGGCGCTTTTGGCGCACAAACGCTGGTGCATCTTGGACATCTTGATCATGTTGTTTCCCAGAAGTTTAAAAAAGAATTGCGAAATCTGTCTTCCAACCTGTCTCCGGCTTATCTACGGCGCTGGCGTTCTCCGCACCGTCATGGTGCAGCAGCGCGAGCGGATGTTTCTCCGCTCCTGGCGTCACTGGCTCTGCCCTGGCTGTCCTCCAAGCTGACAGCGGTGCCGGCCGCATCTCTGGGATGTCTGATGAACACCAACTTTTAAGTAAGGCGCCAATTTAATTCAAGCGCCTTATGCGCTGCAAGAATATTGTTATGTAAAATATTCATTCATCAACATAAAGGGCCGACTAGTGGTTATTCAGCCACAATAGCGGCCTCGCCTTGCTGTTTCACCCGATGATTTGCCACATGGCGCGCCTTTTTCTCCTGGCCAGCCAAAAGCTGGATTGGCATCCTATAAGACAGCCCTGAGGATAAAAATAGTTGTAATATCGCCAGAATTGCGTTGCAAGGACGCCCCATTCCAGTGCGGCGGCGGCCCCCTGCACCCCCTTGCACCATCGTTGATCGCCTCCATGTCAGAACCGAGCCAGCCCAGCAACACCGTCCCGTCCTCCATCGCCGCCGCCCAGGCTGCACATTTACTGCTGGGCGCCCATTGCGACATCGTCTGGAGCACGAAAACCTTCGGCCAGTTCGATGTTGACCAGCCCTCCTGGCGCGCCTTCACGGGCCAGACCGAAGCCGAACTGCTGGGCCGCGGCTGGCTCAATGCCCTGCATCCGGACGACCGCAACTTGCCTTACGTCATGCCTTCGCATCTGACGACCGTGTTCGAAGCGGAATACCGGCTACGCCACGTCAGCGGCAGCTACCGCAATATGATCGTGCGCATGCTGCCCGTGTGCGGGCCCGACGGCAGCATCGTTGAATGGCTGGGCTCGCATTGCGACGTGACGCAGCAACGGCAGACGGAACAGCGGCTGCGCCTGGCCATGCAGGGCGGACGCATGGGCACGTGGGAGATCGACCTGGGCAGTGGCAGCATGGCCTGCTCCGATGCGTTCAAGGCCAATCTGGGCCTGCCGCTTGCCAGCCACATCGATTACGCACAGTTGACGGGCGCCATGCTCGAGGGCGACCTGCAGCAGTGGCAGACGGTGGTGCATGCGGCCATCGCCAGCGCCAGCGATTTTGAGATCGACATCCGCGTGCGCTGGCCCGATGGCGCGCTGCACTGGGCGCACATGCGCGGCACCTGCACCAGCGACGGCGCCGGCAACGTGATTGCCCTGTCCGGCATTTCGCTCGACCTGACTGCGAGCAAGCAGAACGAGGAAACCCTGCGCCTGACCCTGGCGGCCGGCGAAGTGGCTACCTGGAACTGGGACATCGTGGCCGATCGGGTCACGGCCGACAGCAACATGGCGCGCTTGTTCCCCGTCAATGCCGGTGCGGCCACGGCGGCGCCCCTGGCGCGCTATCTGGACATCATCCATCCCGATGACCGCGAGCAAGTCAGCGCGCAGATTACCCAAGCGGTGCACGCGCACGCGCCCTTCGAAGCCAGCTACCGCATCAGTGCCGGCGATGGCCGGTACCGCTCCGTCATCGCGCGGGGCCGCGCAGAATATGCGCCCGATGGCACACCCTTGCAACTTCCAGGCGTCCTGCTCGACATCACGCGCCAGAAACAGGTGGAAGATGCGCTGCGCCACAGCGAGGAACGCTACCGCACCCTGATCGAGCTGATGGACCAGGCCTTTTGCGTCATCGAAATGCTGTACGACGAGCAAGGCCGCCCCATCGATTTCCGCTATCTGGAAGGCAACCCCGCCTTCGTCAAGCAGTCGGGGCTGAACGATGCCATCGGCAAGACCATCCGCAGCTTCGTGCCCGACCACGACCAGCACTGGTTCGACCTGTACGACCAGGTGGTGAAAACCGGCGAGCCCGTGCGCTACGAAAACGAAGCCGTGGCCATGGAGCGCTGGTTCGAAGTCTTCGCCGCGCGCCTGGGCGGCCCCGGCAGCCGCCTGCTGACGGTGCTGTTCAGTGACATCAGCGAGCGCAAGCGCTCGGAGCAGCAATTGCGCCAGCTGGCCGACAACCTGTCCGAGATGGACCGGCGCAAGACGGAATTCCTGGCCACCCTGGCGCACGAACTGCGCAACCCGCTGGCGCCCATCCGCAACGGCTTGCAGATCATGCACCTGGCCGCCGACAAGCCCGCCACCGTGGCGCGCGTGCGCGACGTGATGGAACGGCAAGTCAATCAGATGGTGCATCTGGTCAATGATTTGCTGGACGTGGCCCGCATCACGCGGGGCCAGATCGAACTCAAGCTGGAACGGGCGGATTTGAAAACCATCATCGCCAGCGCCGTGGAAACGAGCCTGCCGCTGATCGAAGCGGGCCGCCACCAGTTGCAGGTGGCACTCGATGAACAGGCGCTGCGGCTTGAGGCCGACCCCACGCGACTGGCGCAAGTGCTGGGCAATTTGCTCAACAATGCCGCCAAGTACACGCCGGCGGGCGGGCACATCAGCTTGCGCGCCTTGCGCGACGGCAACGAGGTGCTGATCGAAGTGCAGGACAGCGGCGTGGGCATTCCCGCCGAATCGATCACGACCGTGTTTGACATGTTTACGCAGGTGGGGCAAAACATGGGCAGGGCTCAGGGCGGCCTGGGCATCGGCCTGTCGCTGGTGCGGCGCCTGGCCGAGTTGCATGGCGGCAGCGCCACGGCGGCCAGTCCCGGCGCTGGCCTGGGCAGCACCTTCAGCGTGCGCCTGCCCCTGCTGGCGGCGGAGCCAGCCGCCCCCGTCGCTCCGGCCGCGCCCGCCAGCACATCCGTTGGCCCACGCTTCCGCGTGCTGGTAGTCGACGACAACGCCGATGCGGCCAATACCCTCGCCGCCGTGCTCGACATGATGGGTCATGCCACGCAAGTAGCCCACGACGGCGAGCAAGCCCTGGCCATGGCCCCGCAATTTTTGCCAGACGTTATCTTCCTCGACATCGGCCTGCCCGGCATGAGCGGCTACGACGTGGCGCGCGCGCTGCGCCGGATACCGGCCGGCGCCAACGTCGTGCTCGTCGCCTTGACGGGTTGGGGCGCCGAAAACGACCGCAGCCAATCGAGCGCGGCCGGCTTCGACCACCATCTGACCAAACCGGCCAACCTGCTCGCCATCGGCGAACTGCTGGCCACCCTTTCCACCCCAACAACACCTACAGACCATGACTAAATCCCCAAACCACGTCCGCCGCCACCTCTTGCTGGCCAGCGGTGCCGCCCTGCTGTGCCCGACACCGCTGCTGTTTGCCGCACCCGCCACCAGTATCGCCGCCGCCCACACGCAGCTGGCCGCGCTGGAACAGGCCGCAGGCGGACGCCTCGGCGTTGCCGCCTGGCGCCAGGGCAGCGAGCTGCGCGTCGCCTACCGCGCCGACGAACGCTTTCCCCTGTGCAGCACCTTCAAGGCCATGCTGGCGGCCGCCGTGCTGGCCCGCAGCGTCAGCCAGCCGGGCTTGCTGGATCAGCACGTGCGTTACGAGAAAAAAGAATTGGTCACCTATTCGCCGCTGACGGAAAAACATCTGGCCGACGGCATGAGCGTGGCGGACCTGTGCGCCGCCACCTTGCAATACAGCGACAATAGCGCGGCCAATTTTTTGATGACATTATTGGGCGGGCCGCAAGCCGTGACGGCGTTTGCGCGCAGCATCGGCAACACGGTGTTCCAGCTGGAACGCTGGGAAACGGAACTCAATAGCGCCATCCCCGGCGAAGTGCGCGACACGGCCAGCCCTGCGTCGATGGCGCACAGCTTGCAGCAATTGTTATTGGGAAATAGTTTGCCGGCACCGCAGCGCCAGCAACTGGAGGCCTGGATGCGCGGCAACACAACGGGCGACAAACGCATCCGCGCCGGCGTACCAGCTGGCTGGCAGGTAGCCGACAAGACGGGCTCGGGCGCCTACGGCAGCGTCAACGATATCGGCGTCGCCTACCCGGCCAGCGGCGCGCCGCTGGTCATCGCCGTGTACTACACGCGCGAACAGAAAAGCGCGGACACCAACCAGGACATCATCACGGCCGCCACGCGCATCGTGGTGGCCGCATTGGTGTAATTACTTCGGCAGCGCGGCCATAAAGCCTGCATATGTGGACCAGGCGGGGTCGGCCGCGCTGCGAATTTCAATCGGGAATTTCGGGCGCGACGCCAGCGCCGTGTTGAGACGATTGAAAAACTCTTCGCCCGACTGCGTGTAATAAATCCATTCGCGCAAGTTTTCGCCCGTCGATACCAGCGCCAGGGTGGCGAAGCCGCCCTCTTCCACCACGGGCGCCAGCGCCGCTTCCAGCTCTTCCATATGCTCGCGCTCGTTCGGCGCGGGCATGCCCGTTTCGTCCTCATAACGCCAGGCGATGATGATGCGGTCCGGCTGCGACGACAGGTCCCAGTCGTCATGGAAGGCGTCGACATAGCGGTAGATGATGGCCATCTCGTCGCTGTGCGTGACGATGGTGCCCCAGCTGCGGGCGGAAGTGGAATTCTGGTTCATGGTTGCAACAGTCAAAAAAATAAATCGAGGGTGCGCAGCTTACAGCACTGGCGGGCAAGTCACATTCCAGGCGTCATACTGGGCACCGCTCTTGCGCAGCCAGACGCGGGCGTAGCTGTCGCGGTCGCTCTTGAACACCAGCGCATAGCGCTCTTCGGCACGCGGCGCAGCGGAGCCCACGTCGACGGCCGCCAGCGTAAACTTCAGCGCCCGCAATGGGGCGCAGGCCGTATTGCCGGCCATTAATAATCGCGCCCGCTCCAGCAGCGGCTTCTGGTACAGCAACACGCCTTCCAGTTCCGCATCGGGGACGCGCTGCAGCATGCGCACGGGTTCGGCCACCGCGCGGCAGGTACCACGGTCGAGCCAGGCGTAATACTCCATGCCCGCTTCCTGCCAGCGCGCCTGCTTGCCCTCGCCGTGCAGCACGAACTTGGTGCGCTGCGTACGGCACAGTGCGCCATGGCCGCGATACGGCGGCGTTTCCACGCTACCCACCACTTCGCGGCCTCGGCTACCCACCACGGGCACGCTCTCGAACACGGTGCGCGCAGCAGGCTCGCCCGGATATTGCTGCGCATAAAAATCCAGCAAGGACGCGCGCTGCTGCGCATCCACCGCCGCCTCGGCGGCACTGGCAGAGATGCACACGGCCGACACTACACACAGCGCCAAGGGGCGCACGATATATCCTGGCATGGATCCTGGCATGGCATTCCTTCAATCGGAGTTCAGGGGCGGGTATCGCCCAAGCGCAGATTATATAGTTACCAGGAAATGGTGGGCGGACGCGGCGTCAGGAGATGCGCATGCTGTCTTGCTGGGCGGCACGCTCGAACGCTTGCGTGTAAGCGGCCGATGGCGCGGACGGGCCGACGCTGGCGCAGGCGGATAGCAATACGGCGGCAAGGCAGGACAGCAGGCAGCAAGCAGGCATGGGATTTTTCACAGGCAAAAAATGGGGCGCAATCGCTGCGCCCCATTGTACAAGCTGCAGTTCCTCAGGCCATCAGCGCTGGTAATTCTTGAAGAAATTCCAGCTGATCACGGTGGCGTCCGGGCCCAGTTCATCGCTGAACGGCCAGCCGGGAGGGCCGCCGCTCCACGCGTGGTTCATGCCCTCGACCGTATACTTTTGCGCGATGACGGCGCCGTTGTGCAGGTACGTGTCGATGGAGTAACTGCGGCCGTACGGCACCGTCTGGCGCACGATACTGTCGGCACGGTAGCGCACGCTGTCATTGTCGAGGCCATCGTCGCCGTAATCGCTGGTCTGCAGGAATTGCTCGATGGTTTGCTCGCCGTTGACCGGGTTGACGACGATGTCGGAGGTGCCGTGGAACACCATCGTCGGCATCAGCCGGCGCGGCGAACCGGAGCAGCGCCAGGCATCCTTGCCGCGTACTTTCGGGTCGAACGCACTGCCGTTGAACAGCGAATCGGCGGCCGTGAGCATGCCGATGGCGCCCTTGTACATGCCGCCCGAATGCACCATCACGGCAGCGAACACATCGGAGTAGCAGGCGGCCATGATGGAGGCCATGGCGCCGCCCGCCGAGATGCCCGTCACATACACGCGGCTGTCCTGCACCGCATACTTGTTCTTGACCTTGTTCAAGATGCCCATCAGCACGGCCGGCTCGCCCGTGCCCCGCTCCTGGTTCAACGGCAACATGAAATTCCAGCAGCGCATGGGATTGGCCGTGGCGTTCTGGCGCGGATAGACGACGATGAAATTCTCGCTGTCGGCCAGTTGGTTGTAGCGGCTGACGGCGGCCATGCTGTTGGGCTCGGAACCGCAGCCGTGCAGCATCAACACCACGGGCAGCGGCGTGTTCGGATTGTAATTGCTCGGTAGCCAAACCTGGTATTCACGCGAACCCCACAGGCTCGCGTACAGGCCGAAGTCCCACTGCCCGGCGGCAGCCGGCAGCGCGGCCAGCAAGCCGCAGGCGGCGATGAGTGCAGATAACAAGTGACGCAGTTGCTGATTCAGATGTGCCATGCCAGTCTCCTGATTATTATTAACGACGAAAACAGCGACAACAAACCGGCTTGATACACATCAAGCCGGCACTTCTGACCGACGAGGCCCGACCCGACGGGTCCGGCCCCGGCAGTGAAGAACTTTAAAATTTGTAGCCTGCCTTGGCGATGATCTGGCGCGGCGGACCGTAGAAACCGTCGAGGATGAACACGGCGGGAATATTGTAGCCATCCGTGCGGTAGCGTTTGTTGCCCAGGTTGCTGCCGTGCAGACTGAAGGTCCAGTTCTTCGGCGCTTCCCATACGACGCCAGCCGTCCAGATGCTGTAGCCACCCTGCGCCAGGGTTTCGCTCAAGTCCGTGGTCGGATACACCTTGCTGCGGTAGCCATAGCCGACCATGCTGCGCAAGGCACCACCAAACACGTCGCGGTCCGTGCGCGTCAAGTTCAAACCCACTTGCCGGCGCGGCGTGTTGCTGAACTTTTGCGTATCCGCAATGTTCTTGCCTCCGCTCATGAACTCGTCATAGCTGGCATTGAGCAAGGCGAGAAAGCCGTTGACTTCCCACTGGCGGTTGGGCCGCCACGAGAATTCGAACTCGGCGCCTTTGACGGTCGCCTTGCCCGCATTCGTGAAGTCGCCATAGAAACCCGGCACGCCGCCCGGCTGCACATAGCTGGTGAAGACGGACAGCTGGATATCCTTGTAGCGGTTGTAGAACAGGGCCACGTTGGCATCGAACGTATCGTCCGGCGCCGCGTACTTCATGCCCACCTCCAGCGCATCGAGTTTTTCATCCTTGTAGGGGCGCGCGGAATCGGGCACCACCAGGTTGTTGGCGCGCACGTTGTAGCCGCCCGACTTGAAACCGCGCGACAAGTTGCTGTAGAAATTCGTCGTCTTCGACGCTTCGTAGCGCACGGAAATTTTCGGCGAGGTATTGCTGACCGACAGGGACTTGTCGAAATCGGCCGCCGTCTGGATGGGCCGCGTAAAGCCCACGTCGGCAAAAGCGCGGTTGAGCACGATGGCGCGCTTTTCCTCGCGCGTGTGGCGCAAGCCCGCATTGATACTCCACACCTTGCCCAGCGGCCAGGTCCAGTCCGTGTACAGCGCCGTGCTGTCCGTCTCTACCGTGCTGACGGCGGCCGTGAACTGGCGTCCCAGGAAGTTGTTGTAGATGCCGCCGCCTGCCGTGCCTTCGAAGCGGTACAGGCCGATCACGCCAGCGCCGTAGTCGCCGCTGTACGACGCCTGCAATTCCAGGCTTTTCTGCTCGTCGCGCGAGTCGCCGAAGACGTCGGCGATGGGCTGCGGCAAGCCGTCAAAGTCGATAGTTTGCTCGGATGTGCTGCGCCGCTTGGCGCCGATCACTTTCACGGACCACTCGTTCGACAGCGTGTAGTTGGCCACCAGCGAGCCGCCCCGGTTGTGCGTGAAGTTGTGGCCCGGCATGCCGCTCTGGATATCGTAGGCGCTGGTGCTGGCCGGCCGCCTGAGCGGGTCGAAGGCGCTCACGCCCATGCGCTGGAAGCCGCGCACGCCCGATTTGTCGTCCGTGGCGTCCAGGCTCAACACGACGGTCAAAGGTATGTCTTGCGGAAAGTAACCGACGGACAGGCGCGCTGCCGTGCTGTCCTGGTCGCTTACCTGTTCGCCATTGAAGGTGTTGCGGCCGAAACCGTCGCGGTCCAGCTTGGCAGCGGCCAGGCGCGCGCGCCAAGTACCGTTCTCGTTGGCCAGGTTGAAGGCGGCCTTGAAGTTGCGCTGATTGTAATTACCGAGGCCCACTTCCGCCGAGGCGCCGTTTTCCTTCGCCAAGGGGCGCGAAATGTACTTGATGGCGCCGCCGATGGTGTTCTTGCCGTACAAGGTGCCTTGCGGGCCGCGCAGCACTTCGATGCGCTGCACGTCGAACACGTCGAGCAGCGCGCCTTGCGGACGGGCCATGTAGACGTCGTCAAAATAAATGCCCACGCCCGGATCCACGCCCCAGACGGGGTCGGCCTGGCCCACGCCGCGGATGAAGGCCGTCAGGGTGGTATTCGTGCCGCGCGAAGCGTACACGGTCAGGTTCGGCACGCGCTCCTGCAAGTCGGCCAGGTTCTGGATATTCGCCCGTTCCAGGGCCTTGGCGGAAAACGCCGTGACGGCCAGCGGCACGTCCTGCAGCCGCTCTTCGCGGCGGCGGGCGGAGACCGTCACGGTTTCCATGCGTTCTTTCGCATCGCTGGCTTCGCTGGCGCTCTGGGCGCTGGCGGCGGCAGACGTGGCGGCCTCTTGCGCCAGGGCCTGGGTGGAAAAGCTGAAGGCACCGGCAACGGCGAGGGCGGCGGGCATTAATTTCAAAGCAAGTTTCATAGCGTCTCCAATGTCAGGCTTGCTTACCACCAGGGACGACGGCCGGATTCCAGGAGCGCAAGACGTCACGGTACCCGCACGCGTATAGCGAGCACCTGCCCTGCGATGACTGTTTCCCGGCCCCCTGCCCGTGCGGCAAGTGGCCTGTTTATTTTGAATGTGTGGCGAGGAAGGACTGCAACAAGGTATTCACACGCTGCGCCTGGTCCAGGGGCGTGGCGTGGCGCGAGTTCGCGATAATCTCGATCTCGCACTGCTGAAACTGTGCGGCAAAGGCCCGCTTGCTGGCGACGGGCGTGTAATCCTGGTCGGCTGCCATGATGAAGACGGGCATGGCCAGGGCCTGGAAATGAATGTCGATGTCCCATTGGAAAATAGCGTCCAGCGCGGCCAGGTAGGCGCGCTTGTCCATGCCCGCCATTTGCGTGGCGAAGCGTTCGACCAGGGCTTGCTGTGCCGGATCAGGAAACAGTTTCTTGCCGATGATCTTGCCCATGGCTTTCAAGCCCAGGGTGGCGATCACGGTGCGGCGCAGCCAGTAGGCAAACAGCAAAGACGCCGGTTTGCTGCCCTGAAACGGCTGGGAATTGATCAGGCACAAACTGGCCACGCGGCCCGGCGCGCGGTTGGCCATTTCCAGGCCCACCATGCCGCCCAGGGAAAAGCCGACGATGTGCGCGCGCGGCACGTCGAGCTGGTCCATCAAGTTGAAGAGGTCGTTGGCGAAGTCGCCGATCTTCCAGTCGCCGCCAGGCGCGAGACTGGCGCCATGGCCGCGCATATCGGGCACGATCAAGCGATAGCTGCTGCCGAGGGCGTCGATTTGCGGGCGCCAGTCTTCGGCGCAGGACCCGAGGCCGTGCAACAGAAACACGGGCTCGCCCTGCCCCTTGCCCAGGTCGAGGTAATGCAATGTAACATCGGATGTCGTGTGACGCCGCATTCTGTCTCCTTGCTGTTGAACATGCTTTGTGTTCAGGTGCAGGAATATGTTTTCCTGCTGTTGGAAAACATAATACGGAATCCGAATTCCGATTTCAAGTTAAATCGATAAATATCTTAAGTCAGGTAATTTAAAGCAACACGCACCAGTTCATCTTCCAGTGCCGCGCCCGATAAAAAGGACAGCGAACCCGTCAAGGTGTGCTGGTTCAGGATGCCCAGCAGCACGGGCGGCACCACCATCATTGCCTGCGTGGGGTTCGGGTGGCGGATGCTGGAGGACTTGCTGGCCAGCACGGCGACCGTGCGTTGCGAGATCAAATGATTGATCTGGTGCACCCTGTCGCGAAATTGCGCATCCTGCGACGCGCGCGTGATCAAGGCCCGCAAGACGCCACTGCGCCCGCCATTCACGGCCACGAACATGGCTACCATGGCGCGGATGAAGTCTTCCAGGCTGCGTGTTTCCCACTGGCGCAATTCCGTCAGGGTCTCGACCTTTTCCACCATGTCGGAAAAAAAGCGCTGCAGCAGCAAGCGGCTCAGGGTGTCCTTGTCGCCCAGCAAGCGGTAAAAGGTGCCCACGGATGTTTCCGCCAGCCTGGCCAGGTCGGCTACGCCGATTTCATCGAAACGGTTTTCCGCCAGCAACTGTTCGCCCACCAGCAGCAAGCGCTCGAACGCTTGCTTGCTGCGCGCCTGGGTGGGCTCCGGTGGAACGATCATCTGCGGGAAGGGCATCGGGAAGGAAGGCATGCGGCGTCGGCGTCTCTCGATAGTGGAACCGTGGTTCCGTTATTGGGTGCGCGTATTGTAACGCGGGAGACGGCCGATGGGGAGCGCCGTGTGGCGCCCTCGCGTGTGCTACCTGCCCTGCCACTCCATGTAGACGTCGGCGCGCTGGTAATGCGCGTCGCCGGCCGGCCGCGCCACGTGCGTAAAACCGCTGCTTTCGTACAGGCGGATGGCAGGCGCCAGCTTGCTGTTCGACTCCAGGAACAGCAGTTGCGCACCGCTGGCCTCGAAGGCGTCGAAGGCCCGCTCGATCAGCCGGCGCGCGATGCCCAGCCCCTGGCATTCTGGCGTGACGGCCATCTTCGACAGCTCGATGCTGGCATCGCCAGCGCGGATCAGCGCGCAAGTGCCGACGATCTTGCCATCGAGACGCGCGAGGAAAATCTGCCCGCCAGCGTCGAGGATCGAGCGTTGCGGATCGGACAGCACCTTGTCGTCCAGCGCCTCGACATAGAAATAGCGTTCCAGCCATTCGATATTCAGGCGCTTGAAATCTGCCGCGTAGGGCGCGGCATAATCGATGATCTCCACGGCGGCCCGTTCGCGCTGGCGCCGGCAGGCGGCGATCGTCTCGCCAAAACCTTGCGCCTGCAAACGCGCTTCAGCCCGGTCCAGGCTGGCCATCAGCTGCGGCGTGCCTTGTTCGAATACCATATCGACGGCCGCGCGCACATCGTCCCACAGGGGCGCCATATTGCGCAGCAAGCCTTGCCCCGCGTCGGTCAGCGCCAGCAGGCGCCGCCGCTCATCCTTGGCGTCTGGCATCTCCGCCACCACGCCCGCATCGAGCAGCTTGCGCCCCAGCTGCACCACCACCGGGTGCGTCTGCCCGATCTGCGCGGCCAGGGCCGTGATCGCCGTGGGGCCGTTGTCACGCAGCAGCAGCAACAGGGGAAAACAGCGCGACGTCAGCTCGACGCCCGCCGCCACATAGCTGGTATCGACGCCCGCATACAGTTGATCGGAAAGACGGCGCAGTCGGCTGGCCAGCATCAGCGAGCCGAAGGTTTGCAAGTTGGAGGACATGTTTAGCATGGGCATATGTAAGTAGTTACGTATATCCCAACGTAAACCCACATTCCAGGTCAAGCGCAGGCTTTCCTAGTCCTCATCTTCCGTCAGCGCCTCCTGCAGCCTGGCCTGAAACACGGTCTCGACCACATCCCCCAGTCCTGGCCACACCTGCGTCAGCCAGCGCCTGCCCTCCTCGCTGGGCGCCACATACGGCGCGCTGCGCGTGGCGCAGTCCAGGCCGATCGCGATGACCTGCCCCGCATCCTCCAGGCCACCGGCGATCATGGCGTCGATGGGCAAGGCGATCAACTCAGCGGTCAAATGCGGACGCAGCAGGCAGGCGGGCGCAATGATAGCGAACGATGCTTCCACATAATTCCAGCAGTTGGTGGGCCAGTGGGCAGCCTTGACGGCGTCGAGGAAGTCCGCATCGCTGAAGGCGTCCGGCTGGGCTTGCACCTGCGCATAAAAGGCGGCAAGGGCGACGAGTTGTGGCGGGGAAGTCCAGGTGGGCATGGGATAAGGAGGCGAGAAGGGCTGGCGAACGTAGGACCGACACCCGGCGTTCGCCATATTACATCACTAAGTTACATCACTTAGTTTGACGTGAAGTCTGCGTTATAAACGAAAGACTGGCCCGTTTCCGCCACAAAGAACTTGTACGTCAGTTTGGTCGTTGCGCCATTGGTCTTGGGTGACACCAGTGAAAAGGTGGCGCTACTGCCGGCAGGAATGAGCTGGCCCGACACCAGGCCGACGATGGCTGGAACGACCTTGCCGGTACTGTCGACGGCCGTTACATTGGTAATCATGAAGCTGGTCCCTGCTGCGGCCACCTTGAAGGTATCGACCGTAAAGTTGGCCGCACACGAACCTGAGCACGATTTCTGTACCGTCGCATTGGTGATGTAAGGCAAACCGGCCTTCGTTTCAACAGGACCGGCCCCATTGTCTTGCACCTGGTACAAATTGAGCAGATTCGGCGTCGCCGTCACCGTGACATTATCTTCGCTACTATTCACCGAACCATCGTTGACGATTAATGTCGCGACATAATCACCGGCCATATCCGCGACAAATGTCGGCTGCGCGGCAGTCAGCGATGACAGCACGGCCGTGCTGCCAGCAGGCTTACTCTTCAATTGCCAGCGGTATGTCAAGACATCGTGTTCTATATCTGCACTGCCAAGTCCCGTCAAACGCACGGTCGTTCCCGGCGCCACAACCTGGTCTATGCCCGCATTGGACATCGGCGGCCCATTAGTCAAGCCCGCAGTGGCAATAATGGTGGCGGTCGATGGTGCACTGTCGACCGTACCGTCATTGACGACAAGGCTGACAACATAGGTTCCCGGCACATTCGCCCAAAAGCTGCTGACTGCCTGGCTGCGGTTCCATGCGCCAGGAAATGGTTGCAGCATGCTATTTGCAGGCACGGAGATGAACGTCCACTTATAACTGAGATTGTCGCCGTCCGCATCCGAACTGCCCCTGCCATCGAGGGTCACGATATCCGCGCCTGACAATACATGCAGATCCACGCCGGCATTCGCCACCGGGGCGGCATTCGTGGACGTCGCCGTTATCGTCACGTTCATTGGATTGCTCGTTATCTTCCCATCATCCACACGCAAGGTGGCAACATACGTGCCAGCCCTGTCGGCGATGAATGAGGGTTTCACCAGCCTGGGAGATGACAGCGTGGCAGTACTCATGGGCGGACTAGAAGTCAAGGTCCAGTAATACGTCAGGGTATCGCCATTCGCATCGGAACTTGCGCTGCCGTCGAGAATGACGGTGCTCCCCTTGAGCACGTTCTGCAGCACGCCCGCATTGGCCACTGGTGGGGCATTGGCGACAACCGCCGTCATCGTCACGAAAGCCGGCGCACTATCCACCTTGCCGTCGTTGACAATTAGGCTCACTTCATATGCACCGGGCAAATCCATAGAGAGATACGGGCGCACCGAGTTGACATCCAACAACTGCGCAGTGCTGCCGGCCGGCTTCGATACCAGGCTCCATTTAAATATCAGGATATCGCCATTCGCATCGCTGCTTTCGCTACCGTACAACATGATGCCCATCCCCGCAACAACGGTCATTGCACGGCCCGCGTGGGCGACCGGCGGGGCATTGGCTACCGACGCGGTGATCGTAACCGAAGACAGTTCGCTGCTGATCTTGCCATCACTGACCAGCAAGGTAGCCACGTAAGTGCCAGCCACATCAGCGGTAAAGGTCGGTTTCACGGCGGATAAGGAATCGAGGGCGGCGGCACTGGTGACGGGTTTGGAACTCATCACCCATTTATAGGTCAAGGCATCGCCATTGGCGTCGGAACTGGTACTCGCATCCAGGGTCACAACGCTGCCAACCACCACGCTTTGGGTGGGCCCGGCTTGCGCGACTGGCTGCGTATTGACCACGGTGACGGGGGGAGTTACGGGTGGCGCCACGACGCCGCCATTGTCCGCCGCGTCATTGCTCCCGCCCCCACAGGCCGACAAGGCAGCAAAAACCAGCGCACAAAATAAAATCCTACTATTCACGTGATATTCCGATCAGGTTAATGATATTTCACTCGACCCGAATTATTCACGATAAATAAAAAATATGATAGGCAACCGCTGAATTGAACGGCATAAAAATATCTTAATTCCAGCGCCGTCTTCGTATTATCCATTTCAAGTACAGAAAAAATAGGCGCATCGAAACCATCGACTAACCTTTATTTGTAACGATGAGTCACCATGGACAATCCAATTGATAAACACGAAAACAAGGATGATTCATTTTCATCGAAAGGAGATCTGCCACCATCAATAAAATTACAGACAAAGGCAGCACAAGTCATAATGGCAGCCCCATCGCGATCATTTCATTCATTCCATGCCACCCTCATTCGAACGCTGGAAAGCCGAACTTTTAATTGTGGGTAACATCGTCCAGGATGACGACAGCGCCACGCCACCCGATGAAGCGCATCGGCGCTTCCAGCACTACTGCGCCATGCTCGACGCGCTGACGGGCGCGGAAGGTGCGCAATACGCGCTGGCCATTGTTCAATCCGTGCAAGCCGAGCACGATTACGGCGCCTACCAGACGGCCAACCGCGTCGCCTGGCGCTTCGGTGAAACCGCGTATTGCGCGGCCTTGCTGCACGAACTGCCGCGTTTGATCGCCAGCTTGCCCGACTGGGCAGGCGACTTTCTCGTCGGCATCGCCAATGGCGCGGGCACGCCCAGCGCCTCGACCATCATCTGCTTCAACGCCCTGCTGGCCGGCGCGCCGTCGGCGCAGCAAGCGCTGATCGCGGCCTTTATTGCACAGGAAGAAGACGACGGCTGGTTCGCGCATTGCCCGGGCGTGCTGGGGCATTCGTAAAAGCCGGACGCCGTTCCACTCCCTGTCAGCATCACTACTTGAGGAATATCAATGTCGCTCTACGCCATCACCATCCCCTGCTTTGCACAGATGCTGCGCTCCCTGACGACGCTGCTCATCAAAGGCGAGGAACGCGCCCTTGCACTGGGTTTCGATCCGCAACACCTGCTCGACGCGCGGCTGGCGCCCGATATGCTCACCTTGGCGCGGCAGGTGGAATTCACGTGCACCCAGGCACAGGAAGCACTGTACCGGCTGACGCAGCAGGCGCTGCCCCGGCTCGCCACGCCCGCCAACATGCCGCAAGCCAAGGCGCTGATCGAGGACACCCTGGCAATGCTCGCTTTGGCGGACCGCGCAGTGATCGATGATGGCGCCGAGCGGCAAGTGTCGATCACCCTGGCCGATGGCCTGACCTTCGACATGACGGGCCAGGAATACGCGCTCAACTGGGCCACGCCGCAATTCTATTTTCACCTGGTGACGGCCTACAACATCCTGCGTCATAACGGCGTACCGCTAGGCAAGGCCGAGTATGTACAACATATGTTTGCCTATGCACGCCCGGCATAACGACCAAGGCGCCGTTGACGGCGAGCGCTACGCGGACGTCATGCCTGGACAGGACGGCGCCGTCAGCTACCAGCTATTCCTGCTGCCCGGCGAGGCCGGCGCCCTGCCCTGGCAAGCCGCGCTAGCCTGGGCCGCAGCGCGCGGCGCCTGCCTGCCGACGCGCAGCGAACTGGCCCTGCTGCACGCCAACCTGCGCCACGCCTTCCCGGATGCCTGGTACTGGTCGTCAGAGGCGGACGCCATCCTGCCCCGCATGGCCTGGAGCCACGATTTCGACAACGGCACCCAGTACAACTATCGCAAAACCTGCTCAGGCCGCGCCTGCGCCGTGCGCAGGGTCGAATTGGCGCCATCGGCCGCAGCGCCCGTCACCCTCCGGCAGGGCGAACGCTATGCCGGCCTGATCCTCGGTACGGATGGCGCGCCCGATTACCACCTGGTGCTGCAGCCGGGTGAGTGCGAGCTGGAGCGCCAGACATGGCAAGCCGCATCGGCCTGGGCCGCCAGCCTGGGTCACAGCTTGCCGGGACGACGCGAGCAGACACTGCTGTATGCGACGCTGAAAGATGAATTCCGGCCAAACTGGCACTGGTCGGGCGAGCCGGGCGACATCGCGGACGAAGCCTGGTGCAAGGATTTTGATACGGGCGTCAGCTATCAGAATGCGCACGAGTTTGACGGCTATGCGCGCTGCGTGCGCCGGGTGCTTGTATAGTCCATGTTTGCTCAGGCGAGCACTGCCCCATCAAGGAAACCCATGCTCGGCAAAGACGCGTAACAGTCAGAAGCGCTCGTCGCGCAGCGCAGGCAGCACCAGCTCGCGCACGAACGAGGCATTCGATAGGCTCAGCAGCATACGCACGACGGCAACGACGTCATGCACGGGAATCAGCTCGCCCTCGCCCCGCGCGGCAGCGTCCGCCAGCGGCACCGACAAGCCATCGTAGGTATTCAGATAGCCCAGCTGCAGCGCCGTCACGGCCAGTCCCTGTGCGCGGAAACCTTCGCGCAAGGCGTCGGCGATGCCGTTCAGGGCGAATTTCGAGGCGCTGAACGTCACTTCCGGGCGGCCGCTCTGGCGCAGGCCCGACGTCGACCCCGTGAGTATCAGTTGCGGCTTGCTGCTGGCCAGCAAGCGGGGCACCAGGCGCTTGAGCAGCAAAATGGTCGCCGTGATGTTGGTATTGACCATGTCGACGATGGCCTCGTCCGTATCGCCGAGAAAAGCATAGTCATAGCTGAAGGCCTTTTCTTCCCACACGCCCAGGTTGTAGATCACCGCGTCCAGCGCGGCGGGCGCTTCGCGCGCGATGCGTTCAACGGCCTCGGCCGGTGCGGCCAGGTCCGCCGCGATCCATTGCAGCTGTGTGCCCTGGCCAGCAGGCAAGTCGGCGGGTTGCTGGCGCGATACGCCGATGACGGTATGTCCGTCAGCGAGCAAACCGTCCACCAGCGCGCGTCCCAGGCCCCGGCTGGCGCCCACGATCATGATGTGCATTGTGTGTCCTTTCCAATGAAGTCAACGCTGATGATAGCGGCGTTGTATTAAGCACAGCTGAGGCTGTTCCCCATACGCACCGCATTTACTCACGCGGCGGAAATGCGTATGCTAGGTCTGGCAATCTCCGATAACACACAAGAACGAGACACATGCCTACTTCCAACACCGCCGCAATCAACGCCGCAAGCCGTCCCCTCACCAAACAAGACTACAAGACCCTGTCGCTGGCCGCCCTCGGCGGTGCGCTGGAATTCTACGACTTCATCATCTTCGTCTTCTTTGCCAACGCCATCGGCCAACTGTTCTTCCCGCCGGAAATGCCGGAATGGCTGCGCTTGCTGCAAACCTTCGGCATCTTCGCCGCCGGCTACGTGGTGCGTCCGCTGGGCGGCATCGTCATGGCCCACTTCGGCGACTTGCTGGGCCGCAAGCGCATGTTCACCCTCTCCATCCTGATGATGGCCGTGCCGACCCTGCTGATCGGGCTGCTGCCGACCTACGCCACCATCGGCCTGGCCGCCCCGCTGCTGCTGCTCTTGATGCGCATCTTCCAGGGCGCGGCCGTGGGCGGCGAAGTGCCGGGCGCCTGGGTATTTGTGTCCGAACACGTGCCGAGCCGTTTCACGGGCTTTGCCTGCGGCGTGCTGACGGCCGGCCTGACGGTCGGCATTCTGCTCGGCTCGCTCGTCGCGACGGGCCTCAACACCGTCTACACGCCGGCAGAAATCACCGATGGCGCCTGGCGCTATCCATTCCTGCTGGGCGGCCTCTTCGGCTTTGGCGCCATGTATCTGCGCCGCTGGCTGCATGAAACCCCCGTCTTTGCGGAAATGCAGCAACGCAAGGCGCTGTCCACGGAAATGCCCTTGAAATCCGTGCTGCGCAGTCACCGCGGCGCCGTCGCCGTGTCGATGCTGCTGACGTGGATGCTGTCGGCCGGCATCGTCGTCGTCATTTTGATGACGCCTGCCCTGCTGCAAAAGATCCACCACATCGCGCCGCGCACCACCCTGGTCGCCAATACCATCGCCACCCTGTGCCTGGCCTTCGGCTGCATCATCGCCGGCATGCTGGCCGATCGCCTGGGCGGCAAGCGCGTGATCTTCGTCGGTTCCGTGCTGCTGGCCATTTCCACGTACATTTTCTACACCACCATCGGCAGCCGCCCCGACCTGCTGCTGCCCCTGTACGCGATGACGGGCCTGTTCGTCGGCGTCGTCGGCGCCGTGCCTTATGTGCTGGTGCAGGCGTTCCCGGCCCAGGTGCGCTTCTCGGGACTGTCGTTTTCCTATAACTTGTCATACGCGATTTTCGGCGGCCTGACGCCCGTGGTCGTGACGCTGATGCTGAAGAACAACGTGCTGGGCCCCGCCTATTACGTGATCGGCGTGTGCGTGATTGGCATGCTGACGGCGCTCTTCATCAAGGACCAGCGGCAGACCGTGGGACGGTAGATCAGCCGCCTGCGGCGCAAGCCACCTTCGGGTGGCTTTTTTTTCGCCCCGATTTGTCGCGCTGCACCAAATTCTGAAAAGGCGTTTCACATCGCGAAATTTCAAACAACAGCCTCAGCCATTAATGCTCTCACTTTTTGAAAATTCATTTCACATCCTGAAAAACTATAACTAAGCCCTTGAAAAATAAGGATTAAATTTAACTTATATGTCTTATATAAGACTTGAACATCGACGTCAATCGGCCTACTATTTAGTCATGCAGTTCGCATCGACAAAGTGGCGCACTCGACGATTTTCTCAAACTTAGTTTTTCTTTAGGAGATACACATGTCCCAATATCAAGACGACATCAAGGCTGTTGCCGGTTTGAAAGAGCAACAAGGTAGCGCATGGAACGCCATCAATCCCGAGTCCGCCGCCCGCATGCGCGCCCAGAACAAATTCAAGACCGGCCTGGACATCGCCCGCTACACGGCCAAGATCATGCGCAACGACATGGCCGCCTATGATGCGGACCCATCCAAGTACACCCAGTCGCTCGGTTGCTGGCATGGTTTCATCGGTCAACAGAAGATGATCTCGATCAAGAAGCACTTCAACAGCACCGACCGCCGCTACCTCTACCTGTCCGGCTGGATGGTCGCCGCCCTGCGCTCCGAGTTCGGCCCGCTGCCAGACCAGTCCATGCATGAAAAAACCGCCGTCACCAGCTTGATCCGCGAGCTGTACACCTTCCTGCGCCAGGCCGATGCCCGCGAACTGGGCGGCCTGTTCCGCCAGCTGGACGCGGCCCAAGGTGCTGAGAAGCAAGCAATCCAGGCCAAGATCGACGGCCACATCACCCACGTCGTGCCCATCATCGCCGACATCGACGCCGGTTTCGGCAATGCCGAAGCGACCTACTTGCTGGCGAAACAGTTCATCGAAGCGGGCGCCTGCTGCATCCAGATCGAAAACCAGGTATCCGACGAGAAACAATGCGGCCACCAGGACGGTAAAGTCACGGTGCCGCACGAAGACTTCCTGGCCAAGATCCGCGCCATCCGCTACGCCTTTTTGGAACTGGGCGTGGACGACGGCATCATCGTCGCCCGCACCGATTCGCTGGGCGCCGGCCTGACCAAGCAGATCGCCGTCACCAATGAACCAGGCGACCTGGGCGACCAATACAATGCCTTCCTCGACTGCGAAGAAGTGTCGGCCGACGCGCTGGGCAATGGCGACGTCATCCTCAAGCGCGAAGGCAAGCTGCTGCGTCCAAAACGCCTGCCAAGCAACCTGTTCCAGTTCCGCGCCGGTTCCGGCGAAGAGCGTTGCGTGCTCGACTGCATCACCTCGCTGCAAAACGGCGCCGACCTGCTGTGGATCGAAACGGAAAAACCGCATATCGCGCAAATCGGCGGCATGGTCAGCGAAATCCGCAAGGTCATCCCGAACGCCAAGCTGGTGTACAACAACAGCCCATCGTTCAACTGGACCCTGAACTTCCGCCAGCAGGTGTATGACATCATGAAGGCTGACGGCAAGGACGTGTCCGCCTACGAACGCGCCCAGCTGATGAGCGTGGAATACGACCAGACGGAATTGGCGATCACGGCCGACGAGAAAATCCGCACCTTCCAGGCCGACTCGGCCCGCGAAGCCGGTATCTTCCATCACCTGATCACCCTGCCTACTTACCACACGGCAGCCTTGTCGACCGACAACCTGGCCAAGGAATACTTCGGCGACCAGGGCATGCTGGGCTACGTGGCCGGCGTGCAGCGCAAGGAAATCCGCCAGGGCATCGCCTGCGTGAAACATCAAAACATGTCCGGCTCGGACATCGGCGACGATCACAAGGATTACTTCAGCGGCGAAGCGGCGTTGAAGGCGGCTGGTAAAGACAACACCATGAACCAGTTCTAAGTTTTTGGTTTGGCTGTAGAGTGACAAAGCCCGCTTCGGCGGGTTTTTTTCGTTAACCGAACGGCAATCCCGCTTGCTTAAGGATGCTAATACTTCATAGACATACCGCGAAGCGATAGCGCCGATGCTAACGGCAATCGATATCGATATCGTTCTGCCCGGCCTTGCTGCCCTTTCTGTAGGTGAATTCGCACAGGCTGATGCTGTCGTCCATCCTTCTCGACAGTGTTACTTCACCATGCACGCCGTAACGGCATTGCAACCACTTGCCTTCTGGATAGCTGCCTTCCAGACGGTAGCTGAGCGTCGCGTGCCCTTTTTTCCTGCGCTCCCCGCTGGGCACGAGCTGCCCCCTGCGCTCCGGTGCGCCATCGATAGGCGCTGCGGCGCTCAGGTAGAGCGGACTGTCGACATAGGGTGTCCAGCCAGCCGGCACGGTATTCAGGCTGATCGACGTCTCGGGCACGCTCTCCGGGCAAGCATAAGAAGCAGCCACGGCAGCCTGCACGAACACAGGGAAAATACAGCAGGCGGCGCAAGTCATCAAACGTTTATGTTGCATGGATGCTCCTCTATTCGATGACGAAAAAAGCATCGGCATTGTTGCTGGGGTCGATATGCAAGCCATTCTTGTACTGGCCTTTGGAACGCAAGGTGCGCGAAGTCACGATGCCCAGGCGCTTGCCCGTCCACTGGTCCATGACGAGGATACCGTTCAGCGTCTGCCCCATATACAGGGCCGCGTGATTGCCTTGTTGATGATTCGCATACTTCCCGTTGATAAACGTGGCAATGGCCGTGCCCTTGCGCAGCAAGCGATTTCCCAGCACTGCTTCCCCCTGCTTCCAGGCCAACGTGACAGGCGCGCCCGCGTAATGGCGGACCAGCGCAACGCATTGATGATTGCCGACCATGGTGGTTTTTTCTAGGTCGTCGACTTTGCTGTAGGCGTAGGGCATGGGGCTCTCCAGGGTTTGTGGGAGAGGCTTACGATACATCGGGGAAACTATGAGGGAGTTGAGAAGGGACAAGGTTTGCGGGGGGATAAGGCTTGCTCAAATTTGATTGCGCATCTGTATTCGAATGAATACAGTTATCTCAGAAGACGGTTACATAAACCAAGCACTTCAGCAACTGCTTGTCCGAGATCAAGGACGACAAGACCCCAGCACATCGTCCGGCTGGAAAATGGGCTGGGTGACGTGAAGCCGGTGGGTGGCGGCGTCCGCGAATTACGCATTAATGTAGGCCCAGGTTGGCGTGTCTATTTCATTGAAGTTGAAGTCTACGTGATCGTGCTGCTCGTGGGAGGCAACAAAAGCACCCAGGCTGCTGACATCAAGAAGGCCAGGCAGATGGTCAAGGAATTAAAGAAAGCTGCCGCAAAGAAAACCACCGCAAAACCGACAAAATAATAGCGAACCGAAGCAATACAGGAGGTGCATCATGACTGAGCACAACATCACGCTGTCCGACTTTGAAGGACTGGATCTGGAGGATTTTGATCCAGCGGAATACATCACCAGCAACGAGGCGGCGGCCGCCTTCATCACGCAAGCACTGGAAACAAACGACGCCGCCATATTTGCCGCCGCCATTGGCGATATCGCGCGTGCGCGCGGCATGAGCGAAATCGCCAAGGCGGCTGGCTTGGGGCGCGAGAGTCTGTACAAGGCACTGCGCCCGAATAGCCAGCCGCGCATGGAAACCATGACCCGCGTACTTGGTGCGCTTGGGGTGCGGCTGGTGGCGGAGGTTATTGGGTCTGGGAAGGGGGATAAGGTGGATGGCGCTTCCAAAAAAAGCGGGGGCTGCGAAACCGCGCTCGCGGGGCAAGCCGGCGGCAGCGAAGCCAGCAGCGGCCTAGGGCTAGGGCTGCCATTCGGACACGGACTGACGCAATTGGCGCCGTCGAAGCATGCTCAGTTGAAATCTAATTAGAACCACGAACGCGCGCCGCAGGCGCGCGGGGCTGCCGCGCAGCGGCGGCAGTCAGTGGATTCGGAGAGGGCCAGGCCGGTAGGCCCGCACCTTCGAATCCCCGCGCAGCCCCGCAGGGGGCATGCTTCTCTTCGCCACAGACGAAAAAAAGCTACCCGAGGGTAGTTTTTTCTTTTTTCGTCTGAGAGGGGGATTTTTATCTTCCGCAGCAAGCCGCGCCAAACTTTGTTTTCGACAGAATTCGATCTCGGATTTACCCTCAACCATACCCCAAAAATCAATCACTTAGCCAATATTCGGCAACCTGGAATTTCAGCCGAATTATGTCCAGACAGCTATCAAGAAGAGCCAATGAATAATCTGCGAAACTTCACTGAATGTGCTTGTCTATTGATAGTATTTTTCGATATCGCCATCCTCACCAATACTTAGAAAAGGCATGGAGCTCCCGTTGCGATCCAACCGATAGAGGTCCATTCGCCCTCCCCCGAAAATGCCCCCTAAGTATTCATTGAACGAAAAAATTCTCGGCCACAAAGTATCCATGGAGAACTAGGGGATCAATCGAATACGCGAGGTAGCTAATTTACAATACCATTAATTTCGCTCTGAATCTACTTGCGCCAACGCTCAATGACTTGCGCAAACACAACGTCGCGCCAAGGTTCTCTCCACTCCTTATGAACCTTAACGCTTTGCGAGTGGGGTTCTGGAACAGGTAGAGGCATCTTGATGACTGCAGGCAGCAAAACTGCATCACCGACAACCACACACTCTCCCGGAGCCAAGTTAGGTAGAATTTCCGTTATAGCATTAGCGTTGTCTGGAAATAACCGTCGTACATAACTTTGATCCGCATCGTTTGTCAGTCGCAAGGAAATGAAATTACTGCACTGAGCAAAGATCGTCTCTGACACTTCTGAGGGACGCTGACTTACAACCATCAGACTTAGGCCATATTTACGTCCTTCCTTCGCGATTCGTTCGATAGATTTTCGAGATGCTCGATAGGCAGCATGGTCATTCCGTGGAACATAGTTGTGCGCTTCCTCACAAACCAACATAACAGGGATATCATTTAGCTTTCCCTGCGCATGTTGCAACTTGGAATAATGAAAACAAAAATCAAAGACAAGACGTGATATCAAACTGACGGTAATACTCAAAACTTCAAAAGGTACACCACTCAAATCTACAATAGTGACGTTCGCCAAATCAAGGTAGCCGATGAATTGTTTCATCAATGCTTCAAAGTCCTCGGTAACATGAGGTTGCCCATCAGGCTTCTTCGCATTCAAAAGAAATCTCAAACGTTTGTCGGCTAGCTTTGCCTCAAGTCGAGAAACGAACCTGTTGAATTCACCATTAAACGGCCCGCTAGTTGCTTTACTCTCTTTCGCAGTAGAGTTCGGAACAAAATCATGAATTTTATCAAAGTATATTTTTCGATCTATTACCAAGTTCCCATCAGCCAACTTAGGCTTATCTTCCCCAGGTAGTCGCCCTATGACTTCTCGATTCAAGTTTTCAATATATCTATAAACCTCGCCAATCGAAAAATATGCTGGCGTATCGTAGGTAACCTCAGTAATCTTTGGATTGTGTTTTTCTTTATTAAGAACAACAGCATGCTTAAATTGACTAACTTGATTATGAGAGTTTGCTTCATTACTCTCAATGAACATACTTTCCAACTCTTCTGAATTCATTAACCAGTATGGCAACTGTAAAGAATCAATATCCAGACGACTTAGAGTGAAAGACTCTTCCTTTAAAAGTGTGAAAGCGGCGGTGTATTCATCATGTATATCAAATATCAAAACATGCGAATTATTTCTCGCATTTTTGTTTTTATTCTTATTCTGAGAAATACCTACAACACTTTGCAATACGCTCGCAACCGTACATGACTTACCAGAACCAGTTGAGCCGACAACAGCAATATGTTTACTAAAAAAACGATTTCCATCTATCATAAGATCAATCGTCTTATTCATAGAGAGTTTTCCTAGCGGGAAATCGTGCTCACCATCTGCAGAAAATATTTTATCGAGAGTATCCGCCTCTGCGATAAATGCATGTTCAGTCGGCACAGGCAGAAGTAAACTGCCTCGATCAAACGTCTTATCCTCAACCAATGTCCCAATGGCTTGGCATTCGATCTGGAAACTCCAAATTGGCCTTCCATCTAGGCCAAGGTTGTTAGTTCCTTTAATATTTCGAATAGTAGCAATCGTGAAGTCAAGATTGCCTTGAGCGATTTTTAAAAAACGACCAACTTGCAAACCTTGTTTGTTTTTTTCGAAAATTTCAAGACCATCGACCATAACAACAATAGCCTCAGGAGCACAGGAAAGCACAGATCCAATCTTAATAGGCATTGCTTATCCCCATCATGTATTTTATCTCATTAAATTTCTCGGCTCCGAGAAATTCTAAATTTACATCCCTTACGTTCAATGTAATTTTCTCGCCATCACCGATTACGAAAAGATCATCTGGCTTCGTATTAATAGCAATATTCTTATACTCCTCCCAACGAATAAGTCGCAAAACAAATTCTTTTTTATCTTTTTGGACCAATGGCTCGCGAAAAAAATTTGCCTCTGAAAAAATTTTAACCGGCCGACCATGATTGGGTATTACATCTTTCCCAACAAGCCGTTCCGCAATTTCATCGAAAAGATTTACATTAACATCTATCGCAAAAAGAGGAGTATGGGTATGTGATACTTTAAAATGATATTTATCAGTAAATGACTTAATAAAAAGAACAATTTGATCTTCAAATTTATCAATAAACTTAGGAAATATTACAAGATGTCGCAAACGGACATTTTCATTGAGATTTTCTTTAAGTTGTTTACGACGTGTATCAAGTACTACCTTTCTAGTATTCAGCGCAAGTGTCCACTGTGATACGGCCGTAGATCTAATTTGGCGTAGTGTCTCTAAAAACTGAATTTTTGTTATTCCCCTAAGCTTTACATCGTGTTTTATACTCAAGTCAGCGATAATTTGAATCGCATTAGGGTAGAACATCGTCTCGACCTCTAGCTTGCTATAGCCGAGCGCTTCTAATAGTTTCCCATTTTCCGCCATTAGATCGTCATACTTTGGGGTAATATAAATTGAAAAAACCTTTAGGAATTCATCAACATTAACGCCCGCAACTTCCAATACTAGGTCTTTCAAATCCTTATTTTTTGATTTAATCGCATTATTTAGATCATCTAAAGACACCGTAATTACTTGATCATTCGGAAAATGTGCAAATAAGTAATAGCTGATTTTTGCAGTCGGATTGGACTTAAAATGCTTCATCATTTGAAGCAATGGATTATATATAATGCTCGGCGTATATCTATCTTGAGTTTCGTGGTATTTACATTGTATCGCTTTCGTTCCAGCGAACGTTGCCACCTCGATGTCTTCCACTATTCCTTCTATAGTGATCACAGCATCATCTGCAGCTTTTAATAACTCAGAAAGCGTTTGATTAAACTGATATAAAAAACCTTGAATTGTGTAATCTGCTGAGCGGCCCATTTTTTTATTTTCTTAAAATTTAACGAATCCCTCCCAGCGAAAATAATTTCATCGTTGCTGAGACCAATATTAGAGACCTACTGTTGACCGTGAGGATAACATCTTGAAAATCTGAAAAATACACAAATTGTCACGGTAGAGAGTAGCAGCATTCCGCGACTAATTTCCAGATCATTGTTAGTGACGATGAGATTTTTAAATTCCCACACTGCATGTTGAGGAATTAGGAGAGTAGTCTACAAGGCAAAATCAGAGCCAACAGGCATCACTTGTGTTCAAGCCACAGGCGATTTCGATTGAAATGTCCGACGCGATACAGCGGCAGTAGGAAAAGCCGTGCATCAGGAATCAGCATCTGGCACAAAAGATTATCAATTTTAGAGGGTTATCCAACCGACAACGGAGTTCATCTCAGCAGCTCAGGCCGACAGAACAGGTTATCGAAAGGAGTTTCAGTAATGCTTCAGAGCTGTATCCTGAACGTATTCCAAGAGTGAACACCACTACTGTAAACAGTACAATGGCTACGTTTGCCGCACCCATCCCAACGCGTACCCTGCAATCCGAATCGCTGATCTATCGGCTCGGCTTTATAGATACCTCGAAAAACCTCATTGAAGATGGCATGATGTTGCTAAGCCAACATTGCCCCTCTTCCCATGATCAGAACCAGCCTTCGCAGACCAGTAACGCAAAGCGCAGCTGAACACGCTTGGCGACGCGCTGAGGTTGGAGCAACATATCGGATTTGCCACACTAGCCGCCGAAATCGACATGCCGCGTCGAGGCCCGGCCGTGAGTGTGGCGGCCGCCTGCCGTTCCCGACAGAATAGATGATGCGCGTGCTGCTATCCAGCGGTTGCTCAACCTCTCGCTCAGACGCCCCTGCGGCTAGAGTCTATGCATCTCTGCTGCCATTGGGCTATTTCCTCTGCGTCCCACGCGATAGACTTGGGACCGATAGGAATAGGTGCTGGCAACACGCCTGCCTTCACCTTGCGCCAGATTGTGGCGCGGGACCAGCCGGTGGCCTCGATGACCGCAGGCAAGCGGAGGAATTTTTTAGTCGTGGTCATAAGATTCTCCTTCGATTGATGAACAGCAAACAATGGAGAGTCATGCCGACTCTCCGCGATCATTCCGGCAGCACCAAGGCTGCACTCCTTTGCATCTCTTCTGTTCCATGCGCTGCGCTCCTGATACAAGTGGTCGGTTATCTGCCCAGATAGATGGAGGTGACCTGTTCACGGCCATGCCCCATCTCCGCCGAAATCTTTAGCCGCGCAGCTTGATCCGCGAGTTTTTTTGAAGCATCCAGCTGTCTGGACGTCGGGCCGCCACTGGCTGGACAAGGTCGGCCAGTCAACTCGGCATAGCGCCGCTGCGCGTACTCATGGCGCAGTCCATGCACGCCATGGAGGCCCGCCTTGTCGCACTGCGCCCGAAAGCGGTTCAACTGGTCCCGATAGCGCAACTGCGCCGGAATCAAGCTGCCTTTTCCGGCCAGCGCCTTGGCCGCGTCCAGCACGGCGCGCTGCTGCATGGTGGCAATCGGCACCTCTCGGTATTTTCCGCCCTTGGTCCAGCTATCCTGCAACCGCAGGATGTTCCCACCATCGGCCCATCCCGGCTTGATCTTGATACTTTCCTCGCGCCGCAAACCAAACGCCGCCTGCAGCTGCAAAGACATGCGCGTATACGGATCGTTCACGCGGGCCAGCGTGTCGGCATCGAGCACCTTCGCCTTCGAGACGTTGGTGACAAACACCCGCTCCGCGATGCCATATTCGCCGTTGGTGCGCGCGATGATGTTTTCCTTGCCGATCTTCTCAGCCCACCAGCGCAGGGCGCTCATGCGATTCTTGATCGTTCCGGTACTGACGTCATCCTGCTTCCACTTGTCGAGCAGCGCCGCCACATGCTTCGGCTTCAGACTGTCCACGCTCATATGCTGAAAGCCCCGTTCCGCCAGGTCATTGGCGCACAGATTTAATATGCGCTCACGGTCCGCCTGCGTCGCAAAACTGCCATCCCGGTTGCGGTGACACAGTTGCTTGAGCTGGTAGTTCAGGTCGCGCATGGCAAAGTCATCCTTTCGATCTTTGGTTTTCACATCGATGCCGCGTGGTGTAATCCTGTCTGGTAAGTGTTTCTGGCCACCCTCACTGCCTCGGCAGAAAAGGTTGAATCAAGGGCCTCGGGACACCACTCCCGTGTATGCGGTTGCTGTTACTGCCTGCCCGCGCCGCATGCGCGTGTGGCACCGCTGCGCGCTCCCGGAGGAAGCTGCCGCAGCGGGGACCAATCACCCAGGGTCCATGGAGTGCACATCGTGCACGGATCAACTTCTACTAATCAGCCCGTAGCGGGCAAAGGACATCGCAGAGCTTGCCTGCGATGCGGGGCGCCTGGCCCCGTCACTGAACAACATCACGCGGTGGAATTCCGCTTGCCGCCTGGGCATATGCCATTGGCGGCGCGTCGTCACTGGCAGCACGCCGCCAGTAACGACGCGCGCACGTAGCCATGGCATGTGACGGCATACATGCCAGCATCGCACTCGCGGTGACGATACTGGCGACTCTGAAGCACATGCACTGGCGGCAGCCGCGATGGCATCGCATCGCTGGCATTTCTGCTGACGGTGCGGCTCGCGGCAAAGCCATGCTGTGCTTCATAGGGTGCGCTACCTCGCGGGGCATGCGAACCAATCGGGGCAGGAGTCTTGCTCCTGTTTGAAGAAGCGCCCACCGGGCGCAATCATCCAGGCAATCCGTCTTGCGGAATGTGGGATATATAGGCGCTGAAGGCAGCGCTTTATCGTGCCGAGATGTGCATGCTTCTGCATGGCCCGGCGATCTGTCTAGCAGAAGCTGCTAGATATCGTAGTGGCGGGTAACGACCGCAACGCCTATGCCGCTAAGCATAGGGACATGCTCGAAGCATGCCCTCGTGGGAGCGATTCCCACATAAGAGAGCTTCATTCTATGCCTGATATCGACGTTTGCAAGCGGTTCGTTTCGTCAAGTGCGCTTTTGGTAATACGCAGAATTGCGACCGGCGCGGACTGGGCTGGTACTACTGGCATTGACCGGCAGCGTTTCAGCCCGGACAAAGGCTCCGATAGCTAGTCTAAATAATTTGTCCTTGGGAGCAGCTTGCTTGATAAGCGCATCCGTGAGGCGCAATACATACTTATACATGGTGCCCTCCTGTTCCGCCATCCCGGCTGAATTCGCCGCTGACCAGCGTTAATCTTGGCGTCGGCGGCGGCGCTCCCTTGCCGCTGACGGCATCGATGTAGTCGGCCCAATCCTGCATCATCCGGCGCCGTTCTGCCAGGAACTGCGCCCGGTCATAGGCGCTGGCCACCTTATCCTTCGGCGCATGTGCCAGTTGCCGGTCCACGACTTCATGCCGGTAGCCCAGGCGTTCCTTGATGGTGCTCATGGCCAGCGCACGGAAGCCATGGCCGGTCATCTTGCCCTTGTATCCCATGCGTCCAAGCGCCACCAGTATCGTGTTATTGCTGATCGGCTTTTCGTGGTCGCGCTGATTCGGGAACAGGTACTTGCTGCGGCCCGTGATCGCGTGCAGTTCGCGCAGCAGCTCCAGCGCCTGGCGCGACAGGCATACGTGATGATTGGTCATATCCGGATTGACGGTCAGCTTGCCGCGCTTCATGCGCTGCCATGGAATGATCCACTCGCTGCGCTCCAGGTCGATTTCACTCCAGGGCGTCTCGATCAACTCGCTGGTGCGCACAAAGCACAGCAGCATCAGTCGCAGCGCAATGCGGGTCGGCGCGAACATGCGTGCTTCGTTGCGGTCCAGAATGGCCAGAAACTGCGGTAGTTCGTCGGCGTTGATAGCGGCAAAATGTCCGGCGCGAACGGTCTTCAACACATCCTTCATATCGGTGACCAGATTACTCTCTGTGAATCCGCATTGAATCGCGTAGCTGAAAATTGACGCACATACCGCTTTCTGGCGATGGGCGATTTCGCTTGCGCCGCGCTCCTCAATCTTGCGCAGTGCAGCGATTACATCGAGGTGCTTGAGTTCATCGATGGGCCTGCGGCCAATGGCCGGGAAGATATCTGCCTCCAGCCGTTGCAGGACGTTCTTGGCGGTGCGCTCGCTCCAGGTCGGCACCCTGTTGGCGTGCCACTCGCGGGCAATCTTTTCAAATGTGTTGGCGGCGCGCTCTTTCAATCGCCGCTTGGCGTCATCGCGGTGCTTGCCGGGATCGATCCCTTGCAGCATCAGGCGGCGGGTCTCCAGGCGCTTTTCGCGAGCATGCTGCAAGGTAATTTCGGGATATGGGCCGAAGGTCAGCAGGTTGTCCTTGCCGTTGGACTGTCGGAACTTGAAGCGCCAGATGCGCGAACCGCTTGGCGTCACCTCGATATACAAGCCATCGCCATCAAACAGTTTGTACAACTTCTCGCGTGGCTTGGCGTTCCTGATACGAGCGTCAGTCAGCGGAGCAATGATCTTGGGCATGATGCACCTCCACGTCAACGTGTTGAAAGAACACTATAGACAAGATGGCGCAAATTAAAAGAGTAGACGATCAAACGTATGGTGCCGCTCCCGCATCACCTACCCTAAAAAAAGCGCGATGCATTGAAATGGGCTGACACGACGTGAGACGCCGAAAAACGAAAAAACCGCTTAGAATCAAGCTCTAAGCGGTTTTTGAGGGACTTCCTGAGACGTCCTGATGTTACTTAATTGCTATCCGTGGCGGAGAGAGGGGGATTCGAACCCCCGATAGAGTATTACCCTATACACGCTTTCCAGGCGTGCGCCTTCAGCCGCTCAGCCATCTCTCCTGAAGGCAATGCGCGCGTCTTGCTTGCTCACATTGTGTACTGCATATCGCTTGTCGCGAAGCCGCAGATTATAGCAAAGATTCTACAGACTGCCAAAGTTATTTACCCTGCGGTAAAAGTTTGACCAGGCCCGTCGGAAGGATGCGCGCCAGCGGTGCGCACGGCCCTTCCGGAGGGACTGGCCTGTCAATTAAGACGTTTCCTTCAGCTGATCCAGAATCGCCGGATTTTCCAGGGTCGAGACGTCTTGCGTGATCGTCTCGCCCTTGGCCAGCACGCGCAGCAGGCGGCGCATGATTTTTCCGGAGCGGGTTTTCGGCAGGTTGTCGCCGAAACGGATTTCCTTCGGTTTCGCGATCGGGCCGATTTCCTTGCCGACCCAGTTGCGCAGCTCCAGGGCCAGCTTCTTGGCTTCCTCGCCTGTCGGACGCGCCTGCTTGAGCACCACGAAGGCGCAGATCGATTCGCCTGTCGTGTCGTCCGGACGGCCCACCACGGCCGCCTCGGCCACCAGCGGGTTGGCCACCAGGGCCGATTCGATTTCCATCGTGCCCATGCGGTGGCCCGACACGTTCAGCACGTCATCGATGCGGCCCGTGATGGTGAAGTAGCCCGTTTCCTTGTTGCGGATGGCGCCGTCGCCTGCCAGGTACATCTTGCCGCCCAGTTCTTCCGGGAAATAGCTGGACTTGAAACGCTCGGGGTTGTTCCAGATCGTGCGGATCATCGATGGCCATGGGCGCTTCACCACCAGAATGCCGCCCTGGCCGTTCGGCACGTCGTGGCCCGCTTCGTCGACGATGGCGGCCATGATGCCCGGCAATGGCAGGGTGCAGGAACCGGGGACCATCGGCGTAGCACCTGGCAACGGGGTGATCATGTGGCCACCCGTTTCCGTTTGCCAGAAGGTATCGACGATCGGGCATTTCTCGCCGCCGATATGCTTGTAGTACCACATCCACGCTTCCGGATTGATCGGCTCGCCGACCGTGCCCAGCAAACGCAGGCTGGTCAGGTCGTAATTTGTCGGATGGACTTTCGGGTCCACGTCGGCCGCCTTGATCAGCGAACGGATGGCCGTTGGCGCCGTGTAGAAGATGCTGACGTTATGTTTCTTGATGGTTTCCCAGAAACGGCCCGCGTTCGGGTAGGTCGGGATGCCTTCGAACACCACTTGCGTGGCGCCCACGGCCATCGGGCCGTATGCGATGTAGCTGTGGCCCGTCACCCAGCCGATGTCGGCCGTGCACCAGAACACGTCGTCCGGCTTGATGTCGAAACTCCACTTCATCGTCAGCGCGGCCCACAGCAGGTAGCCGCCGCTCGAGTGCTGCACACCCTTCGGCGTGCCCGTCGAACCGGAGGTGTACAAGATAAACAGTGGATGCTCGGCATCGACCCATTCCGGCTCGCATTGCGCCGACTGGCCTTCGAGCAGGTCGTGCAGCCACGTGTCGCGGCCGGCCACCATCGGCAAGTCGCTGCCCGTGCGTTGGTAGACGATGACGTTTTTCACGCAATCGCAGCCGCCCAGCGCCAGCGCTTCGTCGACGATGGATTTCAATGGCAGCTTCTTGCCGCCGCGCAATTGCTCGTCGCCCGTGATGACGGCCACGGCGCCCGCGTCAATGATGCGTTCCTGCAAGGATTTTGCCGAGAAGCCGCCGAAGACGACCGAGTGCGTGGCGCCGATGCGGGCGCAGGCTTGCATGGCGGCAACGCCTTCGACGGACATCGACATATAGATGATGACGCGGTCGCCCTTGGCGATGCCCTTGGCTTTCAGGCCGTTGGCGAACTTGCAGACTTTTTCGTGCAGTTCTTTATATGTTGCCTTGGTGACGGTGCCATCGTCCGCTTCGAAGATGATGGCCGTCTTGTCGCCCAGGCCGTTTTCGATATTGCGATCCAGGCAGTTGTACGACACGTTCAGCTGGCCGTCTTCGAACCATTTGTAGAATGGGGCGTTGTCTTCGTTCAGGGTGCGGGTGAACGGTTTTTTCCAGCTCAGGTTTTCGCGCGCCAGCTTGGCCCAAAAGCCTTCGTAGTCGCGTTCGGCGTCCAACACCATGGCGCGGTAAGCGTCCATGCCGGAAATCGTTGCTTGTGCGGCAAATGCTGCCGACGGTTGAAATACGCGCGACTCTTCCGGTCCCTGCTGCTCAGTGCCCTGCCCTTGGTTCTCTATAGCGGCCATGCTAGTCTCCAGTGTAGTAATTGTTTGTTAACACCATATGCCTGCTGTCTTACTGACGCCTTACATGCAGCGTTTTCCTCGATCACTCTCACCATAATCGCCACTGGCGATGGGCGTCAAGGGCGCGCCGTTCAGCATTCTGGATGGAAAAACTGATAACTCACCAACTACTTGATGCCACTTTGTGTTTCATCAAGGCCAAGAATCGAAATCGAGGGCATGCGCAGGGATCAGCAGCAAGTGTAAAATGTCGGGCATACCAAAAATTGGTATTTACCCCCAGGAAACTCCAGATGATTGACCATTCACAAAAACCCAAACATAGCAAACTGCACCCCCTGTCTGCCTTCATCTTCATGTCGCGCTGGCTGCAGCTGCCGCTGTACCTGGGCCTGATCCTTGCGCAATGCGTGTACGTATTTCATTTCTGGGTGGAACTGTCGGACCTGATCGGCGCCGTGTTCGGCAACGATGCGGCCCTGCAGCACGTCATCAGCGCCGTCACCGTGGCCGGCGTGCCGCCACCTGTCAAGCTTAATGAAGCGACCATCATGCTGGTGGTGCTGGGCTTGATCGACGTGGTCATGATCTCGAATCTGTTGATCATGGTCATCATCGGCGGCTACGAAACGTTTGTCTCGCGCATGCACCTCGATGACCACCCGGACCAACCGGAATGGCTGTCGCATGTGAATGCGTCCGTGCTGAAGACGAAACTGGCGATGGCCATCATCGGCATCTCGTCCATCCACCTGCTGAAGACCTTCATCAACGCCACCGCGTATGCCAAGGAACCGAATGTGGTCATCGCGCAAACGGCGATCCATATGGTCTTCATCCTGTCGGCGATGGCGATTGCGTACACGGACCGCATCATGACCGTGACGCAGAACCAGGCCCGGGCGCCCCACTAAATTCCGGCGCTCCCATACTGATTAGCAAACAGCATCAAAGTCTTACCCTCCTTATCCACCGCGAGAACACCATGACTGTCATAAAGCAAGAAGACCTGATCG
Organism: Janthinobacterium breve; assembly: GCF_051380895.1. NCBI lineage: Bacteria > Pseudomonadati > Pseudomonadota > Betaproteobacteria > Burkholderiales > Oxalobacteraceae > Janthinobacterium > Janthinobacterium breve. Next base: position 328,450 of record NZ_JBNYXY010000002.1, read on the forward strand.
AATCCGTCGCCGCAGCGTTGCAGTACATTAGCTACTACCACCCTGCTGATTACATCGAGCACCTGGCACGCGCCTACGCGGCCGAGCAAAGCCCGGCGGCAAAAGATGCGATCGCGCAAATCCTGACCAACTCGCGCATGTGCGCGGAAGGCAAGCGTCCGATTTGCCAAGACACGGGTATCGTCAACGTCTTCCTGAAAATCGGCATGGGCGTGCGCTTCGAAGGCTTCTCCGGTACCGTCACCGACGCCGTCAACGAAGGCGTGCGCCGCGCGTACAACTTCGACGACAACAAGTTGCGCGCCTCCATCGTGGCCGACCCGCATTTCGACCGCAAGAACACCAAGGACAACACGCCAGCCGTGGTGCACATGGAACTGGTCGAAGGCAATACCGTCGACGTGAAAGTCGCTGCCAAGGGCGGCGGTTCGGAAAACAAATCCAAGATGATCATGATGAACCCGTCCGATTCGCTGGTGGACTGGGTCATGAAAACGGTGCCGACCATGGGCGCCGGCTGGTGCCCGCCTGGCATGCTGGGCATCGGCATCGGCGGCACGGCTGAAAAAGCCATGCTGATGGCAAAAGAGGTGTTGATGGAAGACATCGACATGTTTGAGCTGAAACAACGCGGCCCGCAAAACAAGCTGGAAGAATTGCGTATCGAGTTGTGCGACAAGATCAACTCGCTGGGCATCGGCGCGCAAGGCCTGGGCGGCCTGACGACCGTGCTCGACGTCAAAATCATGATGCACCCGACGCACGCCGCGTCGAAGCCTGTCGCCATGATCCCGAACTGCGCCGCCACGCGCCACGGCCACTTCGTGCTGGACGGCTCCGGCCCCGCCTACATGACGCCGCCATCGCTGTCGTCGTGGCCGGAAGTGCACTGGACGCCGGACACGGAAAAGTCCAAACGCGTCGACCTCAATACCCTGACGAAAGAAGAAGTCGCTTCGTGGACGCCGGGCCAGACCTTGCTGTTGAACGGCAAGATGCTGACGGGCCGCGACGCCGCGCACAAGCGCATCCAGGACATGCTGGCCCGTGGCGAAGAGTTGCCGGTCGACTTCAAGAACCGCGTGATCTATTACGTCGGCCCCGTCGACCCTGTGCGCGACGAAGCCGTCGGCCCGGCCGGTCCGACGACCGCCACGCGCATGGATAAGTTCACCGACATGATGCTGGAAAAAACGGGCTTGATCGCCATGATCGGCAAGGCCGAACGTGGCCCCGTCGCCATCGAATCGATCCAGCGGCACAAGTCGGCCTACCTGATGGCCGTGGGCGGCGCCGCCTACCTGGTGTCGAAAGCCATCAAGCACGCCAAGGTGCTGGGCTTTGCCGACATGGGCATGGAAGCGATCTACGAATTCGACGTCGTCGACATGCCAGTGACGGTGGCCGTGGATGCGAAAGGTACCTCGGTGCACAACACGGGCCCGAAAGAATGGCAGGCGAAGATCGAGCAACTCAATAGCGTCAGCAAGATTCCCGTGACGGTCGCTTAAACAAGCACTACCATAGACGCCGCGCGGCAACATAGCGCGGCGTTTTTTTATCCTCAACGGTTCCCTATGACTTTTACTGCAAGCACTGCCCGCCCGGACGCCCCCATCGGCATTTTTGATTCCGGCGTGGGCGGCCTGTCGGTGCTGCGCCATGTCCGCGCGCAGCTGCCGCAGGAAGACCTGATGTACTTTGCCGATTCCGCCTATGCGCCATACGGCGACAAGACGGAACAGCAAGTGGTCGACCGTTCGCTGGCGATCACCGCCTTTTTATTGCAGCAAGGCGCGAAAGCGCTGGTGGTGGCGTGCAACACGGCCACCATCGCCGCCATCAAGGCGCTGCGCGCGCGCTATCCCGACCTGCCCATCGTCGGCGTCGAACCGGGCTTGAAACCGGCGGCCGCCATCAGCCGCAACGGCAAGATCGCCGTGCTGGCCACGGAACGCGCCTTGCGCGGCGACAAGCTGCTGGCCCTGCGCGAACAGGTGAGCGCCGCCACGGGTGCCACGTTCCTCCTGCAGCCCTGCATCGGCCTGGCCGACCGCATCGAGCAATGCGAGCTGGGCCACGACCCGCTGGATGCCACCAGCGCCATGCTGGAACGCTACATCGCGCCCATGCTGGCGCAAGGCGTCGACACCCTGGTGCTCGGCTGCACGCACTACCCCTTCGTGCAAGACGCCATCGTCCGCACGGTGCGCGCGCATACGCAGGAACAGATCACCCTGGTAGACACCGGCGACGCCGTGGCGCGCCAGCTGGCCCGCTTGCTGGACGCGGCAAGCTTGCGTCGCATCAATAACCACGCACCGCGACTGCAGGGCTACACGACGGCCAGCGTCGATGCGCTGGCAAAGGCATTCTCAGGTTTGCTGGACTTGCATCCCCCCGTCGCGCACCTGGAGGTATGAGTCGCGAGAGGCAATTTCCAGCAATCTTTCGGCTTTTTGAAAAAGACTGCATTTAGATTTGCCACTTCGCCGAGTTCTTTGTATAATTCGGCACCTGTTCAGCAAAACAGCTAAACAGGTAAGTAAGACAGTGGTGGCTGTAGCTCAGTTGGTAGAGTCCAGGATTGTGATTCCTGTTGTCGTGGGTTCGAGCCCCATCAGCCACCCCACAGAATAAGTAGCAAAATCAAAGGGTTACATGCTTCGGCTTGTAATCCTTTTTTCTTTTTAGTTCCCCGATTCGCTCCATGTAACCGCTATGTAACCCAACTTTCAAAATCCTCATCTACAAATAGGAATCTGGCATGTACGAACTCGGTCTTCTAGTCGCCTTTCTCATCTGGCTCTATAGTTCCGTAGCAATCTTACTACGGGTCAATTCGCAGCTTGAGCGGAACCTAAACAAAATCGGGCAAAGGTTGAGCTGGACTACTGGAAGGGTCATCCATCTTGATTCTGAAAAGCAACCTTTTTGGCACAAAATCTGTAAGTATCTTCTTATCGTTTTTACTGGGCTTGTTTTTGTGCTGCTTAGTTGGGGCTATGTTGTGATGGCCGTGATGTCATTTATTTATACCTTCTCAAAAGACATCGGCGCACCGCAATCCGTCAAAGAATATCGTTGGAAATTGCGGAATCGAAACTTATCTTTTGACGACATGGTCAAGGAAACTGTCTTGGCAGCGGGTCAGCCACCGCACAATTTTGACGAAGCTAAAGAAGCGATTCTTTCTGACTTGGAAGAGCGTGGTTTCTCTCGCCGCAACCTTACAGGCCGTTGATGTTTTGTTTTGGTTGTTGTTCCCTTGACTCGTATCGCCTCGCGCACGCGCGCGATGTCGGCAAAAAATAGGTAGCGTCGCTCGCGTGCGGTTAAAAAAACTCAATCAAACTTACCGGGCGCTGGTAGCCTCGCGTATGCGCGTGCGGGCGATGGCGAGCGAAAGCTCATCGCGGCCGGTAGCCTCGCGGGCGCGTGTGCGCGTACTGGTCTCTAAATGCCTGGCTTCCATACCATCAGTCAATTTGCGGCATGGCTTGGCCCTTTTAGGGACTCGGAAAATTATGGTGGATATGGCGGGCTTGCCACTTGTCGCCCGATTCCTTCCAGTGCAACACGAACCGAAGCGATGACGGCAGGCTTGCAGGATGCCTTGACGGTTGACTTGATGAAGTCACCCAGGTCACAGGACCATTGCTCGGCTGGCTGCTCGTCGTCGCGCTCGCGGGTGTAGTCGCCTTCGGTGTCGGTAAGTTGTGGGTCTGTTACTGTCGCTACGGATGCTTGCAGTGATGAACTGGCGGTACTGGTCATGCTGGATGGCTCTATCTCGCCACGGCGAATAGATGCGCTGTCTGTGATTGCGATTGCTGGCGCTGGTGGCTGGTCTTGAGTGGCTGTCTGCGGCTCGTTTGGCGGTGGAAATGATGGTGAAAATTTGGCGAACCCTACACAGGATAGGGTTTGCTCATTTTCGGGCGCTGCGGAACTATCGAACCCTATAGGCTTCTTCTTGCCGAACCCTATAGGTTTTTCCGGCTTGCATGGCTTCGTCATCATCTTGACAAAGCCTCCCTTGATGGCTGTCGGTGTCGGCATGGTCAAGCCTAGCGCCAACAGCAACGGCGCAGGATTTTCCAAGTGTGGCGTCAACAGTGCCCGCAACACGGCAGCAGAAAGCCCGCTATTCGCTTCAAGTGCATCAAACGCCAAATCTATCGCTTGCTGCCGTATTGCCGCGCTGGGGCGCTTCTGTGCCGCTTGGTGGGCTAGTCCGTGCCGTTGCCCTACCTGTGCGTGAAAGTCGGCTTGATGAACTCGCAGCTTGGCGGGGCCTCCCATCAAGTCGCTGCCAATCATCCGGCCATCAACCAGCGGTAGCAACAGGACATGGCAATGTGGCGCTGCTTCGTCGTTGTGAACGATGGCGCTGATAACCGGCACTGCGAAGTATTTGTCCGCCCACTGGAGCGACTCATTAAAAAAAAGGTCGTGGTCGATGGGCGAATCAGGCGGCAAGCTGAAAATGATTTCAAGTGCCCTCACGGCATCCTTGCGCGTCGTCTTGATTCCGGCAGCATCCATCAACGCTTTCGCCTCACTTGCCACGGCTACGGCTGTACCGTGTCCACGCAAGACGCGATTAAGCACGACTCTGGCCGGGTCGATGTGTCCACCTGACGCGGCTCCAAGTTCGGCCAATATCTCGCGGTGGTTGTGCCGTGCGGCCACCTCAATGATGGCCTTGCCGGTCAGCTTCTTGATTCGCAGGAATTGGGCGTGTGTCATGCGTTCCCCCGTACCATGACGCATACCAGCGCCAGCAATACAAAATCAGGCGGCAGCGTTGCCATGATGCGGCCTAGTGCGCCAGGCGTATAATCGCGCTTGTCTGGGGCGCTCTCATTGCTATTTGCGGTGGGGGCGTTTTTCATTGCGCGGCGCTCCCTTCGGATACGATGCGCATGATGTCGGCCACATTCCACGCCAATCTGCCCATGATGCGAACCGGACGCAGCGGGCCATCCTCGTGACAGGCCCACTTGCGCAAAGTCTGCGGCTTACGGCCAAGATGAAATGCGGCCTCGTTGGTATCAATGACAGTGCGATTTTCACGCAGCAGTGCGGTGTATTTCGGTTCGGTTTGCATTTTTATTCCTTATCGTTGAGTGAACGATTAAGGAATCTACGCATAAAAAAACCCGCAATATCTCAGCGGGTCCGGTGTATTCCTGTTAGGTCTAGCGTCAGCCTATACTCTGCTTATTGTCGTGAATTGTTCCAAGTTTCAAGCGTCTTTTGACAGGCTTCCAGCGAGTATTTTTTTTCTTTATATTTGCTAGTCATCCAAAATACGCCACGGCTATTCTGGTCTGATCTTCTCAGAACTGCGGGTTCACCGCCGTTGTCTGCCCATTCTTGAAGAAGGCTCATAACGTCTTTAGCGGTTGCCCTTCGATTTTCTTCGCACTCAATTTCCAATGCTGCTTTTATGGCAAGTTTTCCAACTAAAGTGCTCGGCTCTTTACCGGGCCGTTGTGCGCTGGTGTCTGTCAAGGCATCAGGCGGCGCGCAGGTCGGCGCAGCGGCAGGCGTCACCGGCTCGCTTGCTGGCGCTGCTTGCGACTTATCGTCCAATGTTTCATCCTCATAGGGGTAGCTCAACCTATACCCAGCCCCAACCCGCGCGAGCCATTCGTTGACATCATCTGAGCGAAATTTTGCCATACTGATGATGTCGAGGCTCAGGTGAGCTTGACTAATTGGGATGTCATTTTTTCGGATGATAAGTTCACCTTCGATTACTGCGCCTTTCATTTGCTTAACAAATCCCCAGGCGTCTAAATCTGGCTTTTCATATTGATAAATTAAGGCAATTTCCTGCGCAAAGTAATAGCCGCTTTGCCACCTGCTTAATCGGTCCGACACTTCATCTAAGAAGCCCTCTAAAGTCTCATCGATTTGACTGTCTATTCTGAACCTGGCGACGCGTCTAGAAAAACCATCGGCCAATACCTCGGCGTGTTCCCACTGGTCTGATTCCCTTTTCGGTAATTGGCACAATTTGGTATAAATCACTGGCACCCCTTCGAGGCATCAATCTTCAAATCGGGGCATCAGACAGGCCGTCGAAGTTTCCGGCTTTTCTCCCCGTCGGGATAGACTGATGCTTTAACTTTGCCTGATATCGTCAGGCGGCGGCCACCACTCGCAAGCCCGGCGTGACTGGTACAAAATCGATTCCCGCCTGTTCCAGCATCCAGCCTTCAATCTTGACGTGCCACATGCGCAGCAGGTCGAGCGGGCGGCGGCGATAGTGCTTCTCGGCTATGGCGCTCGGCTTGTGTCCCATGACTTGCGCCACCACGCCCGCCGGTGTCTCGGTCCATTCCGCCAGTGAGCCAAACGAACGGCGCAAGCCATGCAAGGTAAGGTCAGGCAGTCCGGCGGCAATCAATGCGCGCTTGTGCCCTGGCGTTGGCTCTGCAAGCTGTCCATTCGCAGACGTGGGGCTTGAGAACACCCATTCATTGCGGCGCGGCAGCGCGGCCAGCAGGTGCGCCACATAGGGGCATAGCGGTATCGTGCGCTCCCCTTCCACCTTGTCACGAATGGTTATACTCAGCCATTGAAAATCCACGTCTTCCCAGCGCAGCGCGGCAAGCTCCCGGCGGCGTGCGCCAGTGAGCAACAAGGCTTGCAGGTATGCCGATTGCACGGCGTTCCCCATTTCACGCACGGCCTTGAACCACGGCGCAAGCTGCTCGCGTTGCAGACTGTCGCCCTCCTTCGCGTTCTTGCTGGGCATTTCGTCGCGTACCTGTTGCGCTTTGCAAGCGCCAGCAGGCACCAGCCCGGCATATTCCGCTTGTGATTCGCACCAGTTGACGAACACGGATAACAGTCGGAAAGACAAGGCGGCTTGTGTTGGTCGGGTTTCGGCTTCCTTGGCAAGCCACGCGCCGATATGCTTGCCGGTTAGGTCGGACAAGCGCACGTCGAGCAATGACGCCAGCGGCCCCGGCTCGGTCAAGCCCTTGCCCCGGACCTTTTGCACGCCACCGGCACGCACGACGTTTTCATGGTCGCGTATGTGCCACTCACTCCACCGTTTGCGGCGTGATTCGACATACAGCGGCCACACCATGCCAAGCGTGAGCGTTTCGTGCCTGTCTTGAATGTGCTTTGCTTCGACTGCGGCTTGCCTGGCGTCGCGGGCGGCTTGCTCGGCTTCCAGTCCTGCGGACTTCACCTGGCGCGGGTCTTGGCCGTTGTCGATGATGACTTTCAAGCGGCGGGCTTCGGCTTGCGCTTCCAGAATGGACCATGTGCCAGGCGCGCCGATGGTTACACGTATCGCCTGCCCGTTCAACTTGGCTTGGAACATGTAAGACTTGGCCCCGTTCGCTGTCGACCGAAGTCCCAAGCCGGGCGCTTCACTGTCCCACAGGAAGGATTGGCTCTTGCCATCCTCGCACTTGAAGGCAGCCACCCGGCCAGCCGTGAATTTTACTTTTGCCATCGTTGAGCGCCTCCCCGTGTAACCCATGTAACCGCTATGTAACCCGGTTTCGAGTATACCAATCAACTATCGGGAACGCAAATCAACAACATGAAATACTTAAGTCATTGATTTTTATGGAATCACGGGAATTTACGAGCGTTAATCAACATCAATAAATGGCATTTATTCAGGATTGTGATTCCTGTTGTCGTGGGTTCGAGCCCCATCAGCCACCCCACAGAATTAGTGGTAAATTAAAGGGTTACACGCTTCGGCTTGTAATCCTTTTTTCATTCCAGCACACATGCATGAGGCAACGTTAGCCCTCTCCTCCCGCAGCATGTCCGGCGAAGGCAATCCCAGCTTCGACACCATTTTGAAGGTGACGCATGCACTCGGTTTGCAATTTCGCGCAGCAGCGCTGAACACTTGATCACCGATCAGCCGAGACAGCCGAAAGACTACCCCGCCAGCACCGACTGCACCGTCGTCGCCAGGTCTTCCAGGCGCACGGGTTTGACGAGGAAGTGGCGGAAGCCGACGGCCAGCGCGTCGTCCATGTACATGGGCAGGCTGTGGCCAGTGACGGCGATCAGCACGGCGTTGGCCGTCTCGGGATGCTGGTGCAGGCGGCGGCCGATTTCGATGCCGCTGATGCCGGGCATCTCGATGTCGAGGTAGACGGCGTCGGGCACGCATAGCTTGACTTGCTCAACGGCCATCTGCCAGTTGCGCACCACCACCGCATGGTGACCCAGCGCTTCGAGCAGCATGGCCAGCGATTCGCCCACTTCCTGATTGTCGTCGACCACCAGCAGATTCAATTTGCGCGCAGCGGTTGGCTGGTCGCCCTGGCGGCGTTCCACGGAGGAATTGCCTGGTGTCGTTTCAGTTGTCTGGCTCATTGTATCTTCACGTCTGACGGCTGCAAAAACGCGAGTATACAAGAAGCACGCGCAATGCCGCCGCACCCGAGCAATGCTGCCAAGCGGCAATCCTGGCGCTCCCCTGTACCGCGCCAGCAACACTTCTCCGCCTCCTGTCAGGCGAATCTCATCCTACGCAGTTGTCGCAATTGACGGAATAAATGAGAATAATTATCATTACTACCCCCCCCTTGCGCCGGATGTCCACGCCACGCTGTTGTCGCGTTGCCTGACCGCCCGCGCAGATATTGTCATTACGGAGATCCATGCATGGCCGCCACACTTTCCCCACTGCCCTTTTCGCTGCGCCCGTGCGCGCTGGCCATTGCCCTCGCCTGCCTGGGCGCTTCCCTTGCCGCGCAGGCACAGGATGCCAATACAGCCAATACGGCCGATAACGCGGGCCCCATCCTCGAATCCATCCAGGTCAGCAGCAACCTGCTGGGCACCAGCATGGCCGCCAGTACGAAAAATTTCGCCGGCGCCCGCACGGTGGTGCAAAAAGACGATATCGAGAATTCGGGCGCATCCAGCCTCAGCGACGTGATGCGCCGCATACCCGGCGTGCAGATCAGCGACAACTCGGGCAGCGCCGGCAGCGCCATCTCCCTGAATATCGGCGTGCGGGGTCTGGCCGGTCGCTATTCGCCACGCAGCACGGTATTGCTCGATGGCATCCCGATGTCGGTCGCGCCATATGGCCAGCCGCAGTTGTCGTTCGCACCCGTCAGCCTGGCCAATGTCGAGACTGTCGACGTGGTGCGCGGCGGCGGCGCCGTGCGCTTCGGCCCGCAAAACGTGGGCGGCATCATCAACTTCAAGACGCGCCGCGTGCCCACCACACAAGGCATCACGGGCGACGCCAGCGTGCGCTATAACGCGTACAGCGAAGTGGGCCACAACACGCAGGCCAGCGTGTTTGCCGGCACTCAGCTCGACAGCGGCTTGGGCCTGGCGGTGCTGTACTCGGGCATCCGCGGCAGCGACTGGCGCGTGGGCAGCGATGAAAAAGTCAACGATTTCGCCCTCAAATTCCGCTACGACCTGAGCCCGACAGCCGAGGTGTACGGCAAGCTGTCCTACTACGACGTGACGTCGCGCACGCCGGGCGGCCTGACCGCCGCCCAGTACAAGGCGGACCCGTTCCAGAACACGCGCCCCACCGACTACTGGAGCGGCGAGCGCAAGGCCTTCGACATCGGCTACCTGAATGCCCTGTCCGGCACGCAGGAATTCGAAGTACGTGCCTATTACAACAAGAGTTCGCGCGAAAGCACCCTGATCAGCGCCAACCTGAAAGGCCTGGGCCACCAGCCGCGCAACTATGAAACGACGGCCATCGAGCCCCGCTACACGCAGCGCTTCATCACGGGCAGGGTGTCGCAGGACGTCACCGTCGGCTACCGCTACCTGGCCGAGCGTGCCGATGAAACGATCTACAACGTGGTCATCGCCAGCGGCGTGCAGCAGGCGCCGACGCGCTTTGCCGACAATGCCACCGATGCACAGGCCGTGTATATCGATGACAAGATCGCCATCGGCGCCTGGCGCATCACGCCGGGCGTGCGCTATGAACACATCAAGACGGAACGCTACAACCACTTGCCGGTCGACCAGAAGATCGAGTTGCTCAACAACAAGGCCCTGCCCTCGCTGAACGTGGCTTACTTGCTTAACAACAACGTCACCCTGTTCAGCAACTACAACAGCTCGTTTGGCGCCGTGCAAAACACGCAGCTCAATGCGCAGTCAAGCAAGAATCCGCTGCAGCCGGAGCTGGCAAAAACAGCCGAGCTGGGCGCGCGCTGGAAGAGCGGTCAGCTGTCGGCCGAAGCAACCTTGTTCAACATCAAGTTCGACAACCAGATCCAGTCCGTCGGCAGCGGCGAGAACGTCGTTTTCTACAACGTGGGCGCCACGCATCACCGGGGCCTGGAAACGGCCATCGATTATCATTTCGACCAATCCGGCTCGTTGGCCGGCTTGAATGCCTACGCCACCTACACCTACACCAAGGCCACCTTGCAAGATGGCGTAAATGCAGGCAATGACGTGCCCTTCTATTCGCGCACCACGGACACCGTCGGCGCCCACTACCAGCTGGGCGCCTGGGGTTTCGACCTGTCGAGCAGCCATCAGAGCCGCCAGTTCGCCGATGAAGCCAACACCGCGGCGGAAAATCCGGCCGGCAACCTGGGCATCATTCCCGGCTTTCGCACTTGGAACACGCAAGTGAAATGGAAAGTACCGGGCCAGCACGGCCTGGAACTGGTCGCCGGCGTCAACAACCTCAGCGACAAGCGCTATTTCACGCGCACGTCGGACGGCAACCTGGGTAAGTTGGTGGGCGCACCGCGCATGGCCTACCTGCAAGGCCGGCTGGCGTTCTAGTCCCGCGCACGGCCCAACTATCGCATCGATAGCTGGGCGAGCACGCCGGCGGCACGCGAAAAACCTGCATCGTTGTTGTTACGCTGCAGGTTTTTTAACGCCCTGATGTCACAAAAATACTCTGGTGCAAGCAGCATCATGGCCGCGTTCGCCTTGCGGCACGCCTGCAATTGATTCACCATGGAAATTAATGCAATTATGAACACAAATGATTTCACAATTACAAATATTTTTATCGTAAATCAGTACTTTCGGTGAGTTTTAGTGATATTCTTTAAATGTCATTTAGGAAATTAAATTAACTTTTAAATAATGTAACGGAACCCACATGAAAATGCCTGCTACCCTCTTCAAGATCGCCGCACTGGCCTCCCTGATCACTGCCGGCGGCGCCAACGCCGCGACCGAACTCGTGGTCAATGGCAGCTTCGAAAGCAACGCCATCAGCACGCCGTTCGCGCAATTGAGCGCCGTGACCGGCTGGACCTCGTCCGTCAGCGGCAATACGGCCTTTGAAATCCAGAAGGGCGCCACGCAAGGCGGCCAGAGCGGCTTCAACCCCGTCGCCGCTGCCGGCACGCAATACCTGGAACTCAACGCCGAGCGCCTGACGTCCGTGTCGCAATCGCTCACCACCACGGCCGGCGGCACGTATGCGCTGTCGTTTGCGTATTCGGGCCGCCCGGATACGCCAGGCGGCGCAAGCAGCCTGATGAATGTCTACTGGGGTTCGACCCTGCTCACGCCAACGGCACTGGTCGGCACCACCACCGGCGTGTGGAAAACCTACAGCCAGAACGTGACCGCGCTCGGTTCGTCCACCTTGCTGCGCTTCGAATCGATCGGCCCGGTCTCCGCGCCGACCTATGGTTCCTACCTGGACAACGTTTCGGTGACGACTGCCGTGCCGGAACCGGAAAGCTACGCCATGATGCTGCTGGGCCTGGGCTTGCTGGGTTTCATGGCACGCCGCAAGACTGCCGCCTGAGTCTGAGCCATCGTCGCGCAACAGCCGCCCGGCCAATTGGCCGGGCGGCTTTTTTCATGGGTAAACGAGGGCATCATATTAGGAAATGTTGCCAAGAAGAATTAAATTGACGCTACAATAGCGGGGTATCAAGCAATGCCAAGCATCGCTCCGCCAGGGCCCCTACCCCGCCCTGATCATCAGCACGCATTTTTTGAACAGGATGACTGGCGCTACCGGGCACGTTTGCGCTCCCGGCACGGCCACCACACACGCACCATGTCTGTAGAAAAACCCATCACCGAAACCAGCTCCTACGGCAAGGATACGCCCGTGGGACGCCCTGACATCGATGGCCGCGCCGGCATTTTCGTGCCCACGGCGGCATTTGACATCAACAACACCACCACCATCCGCAAGGGCGCGGGCATTGTCGGCTTCGGCAATCTCGATGGCAGCCTGACCGTGTATTTCGAAGCGAACCGTTTCGACGAAAGCAATCTGCACAAATGGGAGCACAAGGCGCGCAAGGCGTATGACCGCATGGTCATGGGCGCGCCCACGGTGTCAAAGGCGAAGATCGATGCGCGCATGCTGGAACAGGTGGGCATCATCGATGGCGTGGGCATCAATCTCAAGCATCCGGAACGCCTGACACACTGGCTGGCGATCTCGAACGTGCCAGACACGGCGCCGGAAGAGCCGGTAGTGCGCTGGAAAAATCGCTAGACCGCTGGAAAGCGTGGCTGGGCCCCAGGCACGAGGTGTTGTCCTACATCGCGGCGGACATTCATCCGATGCCCGATAGCATCCACTGAACCTATGATGAAAGCCTGACCACCTATTCCACACCCTCAGGAGTACGACATGTCCCGCCTCATCCCGATCAGCTTTGGCGCCTTGCAAATAGGTCTGGCAGCGGCGGCGATGTATATCCTGTGCTCGGCGGACGTGCTGCACCAGGGTTCCGTGTATTTCCACTGATTCAGCTTCCCGGCGGCGCCCGCAAATGACAATGCGCGCCGTGCTTCGTATTTCACGAAGCACGGCGCGCATTATGGCGTCACATGCTGCAGGGCGCGTCTAGCGGCGACCGTAATAGCGTCCATGCCCGCCCCAGCCGCCACGATGCCCACCGTAGCGTCCAAAACCAAACATGAAGTCCAGCCCGATCGATACGGGTGGATTGTAATAATACGGCTGCGGCGCATACACGGGTGCCGGCACGTACACAGGTTGCTGCACGTACACAGGCTGCTGCTGCACGTAGACGGGCTCATTCGTGTATTCCACGCGCGGTTCGCTCATCACACGTCCCGACTGCACCGGTTCGGACGAGACCGTACGCCATTCATAGGGATTGTAGGCCGCCTGTGGCGCGCGCGAACCGTAATACGCGGGCCCAGGTGGGGCCACAACGCAGCCGCCCAGGGCGGCCAGCGAAATTACTGCCAACAGGGTTTTCATTGCAATTCTCCTCTGGTACTCATTCTTTACCACTTAATTAAGTACTATAAGAAATTACGCCGCGCTTTGCTGTGCTTTTACCGATTGTTACACCCCGAAGCACGCTGCAACATGAAGTGTGGCAATGGCGCCACAAGCGGCCAGCGTGGCATGTTTCCTCAAATAAAGGGAATCGCGCAGGTATCGATGACCTTGCCGGCAGCATCATAACGCTGCACGCACACCTGGTAGCGCACGCCGTAATCGAGCTCGACCTGCTCGACCTTGCCATACTTCAATTTCCAGCTGGGCTGCACTTGTTGCCTGCCAGCCAGCGCGGCCACATCCTGGGGAATCGCCATCGCCGTTTGCATCTCGCCCTGGCGCGCATCCTGGCGTCGCGCCACATCGATGGAGACGTTCAACGCCAGGTCCACGCCGCCGTCCGCATAGCTCAGCGTGGGCGCGCTGCGCTGCGCCCGCATCACGCCCCAGGCGCAAGGCTTGCCGTCCGCCTGGCATTGCTTCAATTGCGCCAGCGGAAAATATTCAGGAGCAATCTTGCCATCCTTGATAGGCCAGCTGGTGCGCACGCCGTCGCGCTTGCCCGTCAGGGGATTGTCCCAGCTCAGGCTATTCACGACAGCCACGGTCTGCCCCGCCTGCAAGCCCGCAGGCGTGCCCAGCGACGCGCAGGCGGAAAGCAGCAAGCCGGTGGCGGCCAGGGAGGAAAGTGTCAGGATGCGCTGCATGGTAAGCCTCTTGTGGTGAGAGAACCCGAAGGTATGTTTCGAGGGTAACAGAATCGGCGGCGACAGCGCCGTTGGCTGGCACACATAACAGAACGGGCGGCACCCTTGCAGGCGCCGCCCGTAGCGGATACGGCCATGCCGGGAGCGACGCTCCCGGCGATACGTGGATCAGTCCAGCTTCCAGGCGTAATCGACCTTGGTCCAGGTTTGCGCTGCGGCGCCATCCTTGGTGCCCGGCTTGAACTTGCATGCGGACAAGGCCTTGATGGCGGCCTTGTCCAGGTTCTTGAAGCCGCTACTCTTCTCGACTTTCGAATCGGCAACGCTGCCATCGGCATTCACCAGGAAGGACATCGACACGGTGCCCTGCTCTTCGTTCATCAGCGAGGCTTTTGGATAGTCGGCCTTGCAGTTCTTGGCATCGAACGACGCCGGCACCTCGGCCGCGAAGGCGGCGGAAGAAACGGAAACCAGCAAAGCTGCTGCAACACTCATCAAACGCTTATTCTCAAACATGTGCTTCCCCATGATTATCAGATACGGTAATTACAATTTCTTGCCTGCCAAGAAGACAGATGCTGCCGGGATGTCAATCCCCCGGTGCCAGCACCATGCCTCCGTCATGCCGCCGGGTGCTTAAAACTCTTCCCACTCGTCATTGCTGCTGGCCGCTGCCGCCTTGCGTGGCGCCGCAGCCGCTGCGGGAGCGGTCGCTTCGGCCTTGCGGGTCAGCGACTTCACCGGGCGCAATACCGGCGCCGGCTTGCGCACGGCCACTGGTGCGGCAGCCACGGGTACCGGCACATACGCTGCCGGCTTCTCTTCGCCCTCGACCAGTTTGAAGATGCTGACCACGTGGGCCAGTTCGGCCGCCTGGTCTTGCAGGCTTTGCGCCGCAGCGGCCGCCTGCTCCACCAGCGCCGCATTTTGCTGCGTCATGCCATCCATCTCGATGATCGACAGATTGACCTGTTCGATGCCGGCGCTTTGTTCCTGGCTGGCACTGGCGATCTCGCTCATGATGTCGGTAACGCGGCGCACGCTGTCGACCACTTCGCCCATCGTCACGCCAGCCTGACCCACCAGGCGCGTACCGCGTTCCGTCTTCTCGGCCGAATCGTCGATGAGGATCTTGATTTCTTTCGCGGCGCCAGCGGAACGCTGGGCCAGGTTGCGCACTTCCGAGGCCACCACGGCAAAGCCGCGGCCTTGCTCGCCGGCACGCGCCGCTTCCACGGCCGCATTCAGCGCCAGGATGTTGGTCTGGAAGGCGATGCCATCGATGACACCGATGATGTCGACAATTTTCTTCGCCGATTCATTGATCGAGCTCATGGTGTCAACCACTTGCGACACCACGGAGCCGCCCTTCAAGGCCACGTCCGAAGCGGTGGCGGCCAGCTTGTTGGCTTCCCGCGCATTGTCCGCATTCTGTTTCACGGTCGAGGTCAGCTCTTCCATGGCAGACGCCGTTTTTTCCAGCGCGCTCGCCTGCATTTCCGTGCGCGACGACAAGTCGATATTGCCGTCGGCGATCTCGCGCGACGCCGTGCCTATGGTTTCCGTGCCCACGCGTACCTGGCCGACGATGCCCACCAGGCTGTCGCGCATTTCCTTCATTTCCGCCAGCAGACTGGACGTATCGGAAGGCTGGGTGTGGATGCCGATCGACAAGTCGCCATTGGCGATGCTGCCGGCGATCGATGCCGTGTAATCAGGCTCGCCGCCCAGCTGTTTCAGCAGGCCGCGGGTAATCACCAGTGCCGCCGCCACGCCCATCGCCACGGCCAGTACGCCGAGGATGATCATGAACAGGCGCGCGCTGTCGAACGCCTTGCGGGCATCCGATTGCATCTGCTCGTTCAACTTGTCTTCCAGGGCGGCCAGTTGCTCCAGCGCTTCCATCCATTTTTTCTGTACCGGGCGGATTTCCTTGATCATCACGCGCGTGGCGCCTTCGGCATCGTTGGCCATCCACAGTGCCGACGCCTTGGCGATGGCCGGCATGGCTGCCGCCTCGTATTCCTTGATCGAAGCGAGCAAGGTCTTTTCTTCGGCAGTCGACTCGACAGCGAATTTCTCTTCGAGCTTCTTCTGCGTTTCCTGATAGGTGCTGGTCTGCGTCTTGATACGCGCCATTTCCGGCTCCATATCGCTGGCGTCGGTCATCAGGGTGAGGATGCGCAGCGAGGTGATGCGGTCGCTGACGTTGCCACGCATGTCGATCACCAGGCGGGTGACGACATTGTTGACATTAATCACGTGGTCGAGACGTTCCTGGATTTGCGCCATGCGCGCGATGCCGAGGACGGTCACGGCCACCAGCAGAACCAGTACCAGGGCGAATCCCAGGCCCAGGCGGGTACCAACCTTCATTTTTGCTAAATTCATTTCGGCTCTTCGTAAATGAAACTATTGATAAGAATTTTTGCCCGGCACGACAAGACGAAGGCCGCGGGACTCCGGTATCCGCCCTTACCCACTGGTATGCTGGCGGTCTCCGGCCGCACGCAGCCTGGGGTACTTCCTGGTCTACAACAGCCCTGAAAACGCCAGTGACTGCGAATGCAAATTTGTTCCACATACTGAATTTCTGACACCGTTGATGTGAGATCAACATCAAACATTCATATGAGAAATATTTGTCTATAATCAATTATAGGTGTAAATTTTGCCTCAAAGCAAGCAATAAGTACTTGAATAAATGCCTGATTAACTTTCTTCGGGGAAATGGCAACAACGCCGTTTCTTGCCCCCTAGAAATGCCCCACGACAGTGCGGGCGTGCGCCGAAACAGCGCATTTACAACACATGGCATAGCCAGTGACATCGTTTGTGGAGAGGTGTTGAGGGGAAGGGTCGTGCGGACAATACCACTGCGCCGGGGCAACAGTATAGACAAGTTGGATCAGCGGTCCCAGCTGCAATGCATTACATAAGCGTGGCACTCTGTGCCAAAGACAAAGACGCTCCAGATGGCGCCCAATTGACCAGCCAGGCTGCGCTGGCCCGATGATACCAGTTGATACCAGTGCGGCTCGCTGCCCAGCAGCTCGGCCAGTTCGCGCTCGAAACCGTCGAACAAACGCGCGTCGAGCGGCTGCCGGTCCGCCTCGCTCATCGGCAGCAAGCGCTCGAGCAGCCACTGGCGCGGCGTACACAAGGCGCCGCTGCACACGACCGTCACGATAGGTTGCAGGCGCAAGCCATCCGGCGCTATCTCCAGCGCGCGGCACAGCGCGTCAAAGGACGCCTGCGGCGCCAGCGCGCCCAGATACGAACACCTGAAGAGACTGCCATCGTCCTTGAGCGCGCTGACGGCCAGCAGATAGCCGTCAATCTGGCGCGCAAGGCCGTGGCAGTCGCTGCTCATCAGGCAGGCAGCGACAATCGCGCCGCCGCTTCCAGCAGCAAGCGCGGGTCGCCCGAGGCCAGCTTCTTCGAATCGGACAGGGTCTGGCGGAAGCCGCGCGCGCCGGGCAGGTTTTGCATCAGGCCCAGCATATGGCGCGTGATGCTGTTCAGCTTTAGCCGCCCCGCCTCTTTCTCCAGCTGCGCACTAATATAGGGGATCATCGCTTCGAGCACTTGCTCGCGCGTCTTCACGGGTGTGTCGTCGCCATAATAGCGCTGGTCGAACTGCGCCATCACGTACGGGTTGTGATACGCCTCGCGGCCCAGCATCACGCCATCGAGGTGCTGCA
Source organism: Janthinobacterium breve (assembly GCF_051380895.1). Classification (NCBI taxonomy): domain Bacteria; kingdom Pseudomonadati; phylum Pseudomonadota; class Betaproteobacteria; order Burkholderiales; family Oxalobacteraceae; genus Janthinobacterium; species Janthinobacterium breve. The sequence goes on from NZ_JBNYXY010000002.1 coordinate 346,104, forward strand.
AATGCAGGTCGATTTCAGCCAGCGTCTTGATGCCGCCGTTGATAATGAACTCGAATTGTGGAAAATCACGCTTCAAACGGTAGGCATAGTCATACTTGAGGGGCGGCACTTCACGGTTTTCCTTCGGACTCAGGCCTTTCAGGATGGCGTTACGCGCATGCACGATAAACGTCTTGCAGCCGGCCTCGGCCACGGTGCCGACGAAATCGCGCACGAAGTCATACGACTCGCTGTCGTCGATGCCGATGCGGTGCTTCACCGTGACGTCGATGTCGACCACGTCGCGCATGGCTTTCACGCAGTCGGCCACCAGTTGCGGCTCGGCCATCAGGCAGGCGCCAAACGCGCCTTTTTGCACGCGCTCGGACGGGCAGCCGCAATTGAGGTTGATTTCGTCATAGCCCCATTGCTGGCCCAGTTTCGCGCTGGTGGCTAGGTCCTTTGGGTCGCTGCCGCCCAGCTGCAGCGCCACCGGGTGCTCTTCCTCGTTGAAGCGCAAATGGCGTTCCACGTCGCCGTACACCAGCGCGCCCGTCGTCACCATCTCGGTGTACAGCCAGGTGTGGCGCGTGATTTCGCGGTGGAACTTGCGGCAATGGCGGTCGCTCCAGTCCATCATCGGGGCAACACTCAGTATCCTCTTGTTTTTAATGGCTTTTTTTTCGATCATTTTTTTAATGTGCAGTTATATGTGCACACCATATACACATGAGGTTGTTAGTTGGAGCATAGTCCGGGCATAAGTCAACACAGAGAGATTGCACACATAGTTGCTATCACGCAACCTTCAAGCGGTAAGCGGTGCATACAAGTACGAAAAGACGGAATATATCGCGGGGAGATTTTCACGCTCAAACGTAACGCACAAGCATGGGCGCCTCAAGTGGCGGTACAAGCAGAACACATTTGCGAGCGACTACCAGCCAGTTGCAGATCATTGCAGTGTAGGAAATCTAATAGATGGCTACACCCAAGAGTGTAACATGGGCGGGAAGACCAAACAGCCCCCCCCCCCCCCACGTCATGCATGGATTTGCCAACTGCATCAAACAAATCTAGTACGCAGGTGAGACCAAAATGACAGAGATTTATTCGTCACCGTCCGCCAGAGCATTAATCTGTTCAGCATCCGCCACAGCCTCTTCCTGATCCGTCTCGATGGCGACCTCGTCCAGCGTTTGCCCTTCCCGATCAAGCAGTGCCCAAAGGTCAGAATAGAACAAGTGGTCAATAGTCTTAATGTGCTGCGACAGCAACGGGTCCGTGACCATGTTCGGACGAATATCGCAATAGTAAACACCGTCCAATGCATTCAGCTTGACCGTGTACGCTTTGAAGTGCCCCGGCAAGAACGTGGAGCTAATGCCGTACTCGTTCTCACGCCTCGCCTTTTTCCGCTGCACGTCATTCAGGAAAATTGCGATGTGAGGTAGCGCCGTGTCTGTCAAACGGCTATAAAGGAACTTGTCCATAAAGACCTTATCAATGCGATCCTTACTAGATGTTTTGACGGAGCCGATAACTTTTAGCTCGTCGTCCTTACTCAACAAAAGGTCATGCTGGTAGCTGGACTTGAACAACTCCGACCCATCCAAATCCCGTACCGGTACTTTCACGGTACCCTCCACACATTCTACATTCATCGAGATTAGCAGAAGACGAATAAGGCGCTCAAATAGGTCCCCGTTCACCTTCCTTGCTTGGTTCGACCGCCCAGATGGCAAGGCATCAAGCGCCGCTCCGATTGATTGCTGAAGCGTGTAGATAGTACGGCAGAGGTTTTCACGCATCTCACCAGAAGGGCGCACGCCATCCCTCAGTTGCTCTAACGTCAGACGAAACTGTGCGGCGGCGCCAGCGAACTCATCCGCGCTATAAAACAAACGCGAATTCAATGGACGTGTAATGTTGTAATGACCGTCTTGGGTGTACTGGAAGAACTGATAGTGCTGTTCGTTTTGAGACACGATACGCGCTTGCAAACCAGTTTCAACAAACTCCAAGTAGCGAGCACAGAAATCAATATAGTTCTGAACGGTTAAGAAACGTGTCTTGTCTACAACATTGCTCACCAACGTGGCCAAACTCATCGGATTGATTCCCTTCTTTCTGCAGTTTTTCGGTCATGTGCTATCCAATCGTCCTTCGACATGCGCCGAACGCGTTCAAGCCTCTCAATTGCCCATCGGTTGTATTGCGGATCAAGGTCGCATGCCATCCATTTACGGCCAAGCTGCTCAGCAACAACAGCGGTAGTGCCCGAACCGGAAAATGGATCAAGAACCACATCTCCAACGTTGGAAGATGCCAGCACAAACTTACGTACAAGCTCTTCCGGCTTCTGGGTAGGATGCGGCGTCTTTTCCCCCATGCCATTGCAGGTTGTTGGAATGTCGATCACATCTTTAGGCTTTGCCCCTTTCGGATGCGGCGTCCAGACATCCCGCTTTTTCTCCGCCCCCTTACCGAACGCACTTGTGTCAGCCTGGGGATGCGAAGGGTATTTCAGCGTGTGCGCACCATACGGCATACGCACATCGTCAATGTTTAGCTTAGACGCGTCCGACTTACGCAGATGGATAATACTTTCATGCGAGCGGCCCCAGTCGTTGCCCAGATTGGCTTTGTTCTTATAATGCCAAATCAACCAACGGCAGTACTTGAAGTGCCTCGATGCTGGATGCTTCAGGTCAGCGAGAATTTCAGAGAAACCGCAGACATACAGCGAACCCGTAGGCTTCAAAACACGGGAGGCTTGCGTAATCCACCTTATAGACCATTCGATGTACTTTTCCTGGCTGTCGAAATTATCCCACTCAGCTTTTTTGATGTTGTACGGCGGGTCGGCAAACACCAGATCAACGCTCGCATCATCAAGCGACTCTAGCCAGTCGAATGAATTACCTTGGAACAACCGGCCATTTGGATGTGCGTACTGGACTTGAAATCCCTCCGTCAATGGCACAAGCCCTTCCTCGACCGCTCGCCCTCTAGGCTCAGTTGGAAACAACGCCAAGGAGTGACCGCTTTCGTCACTGCTAGCGCTGGACTGTTCAATTAGGTTATCCATCAATGTCCTTGTATTCATCGCATCGCCACCCCTGTTAGCCCCTGTCGGGGCAGGCTTTATAAACACTGATATATTCGTCCTATCTATCATCGAGGCGACAGAAAGGCAGAGAAGACGAAGTCATAATCTCAATACAAATCAGGGACTGCAAACGGCAAACCCGCTGCGTCGCATCACCGCAAGGTTATGCAAGCACAGCGGGTCTGGTTGGCGCGGCGACGCAGCGCCGCACCCCTACAACAATTACGCGTCGCGGCCGGCGCGCTTACGCTCGTTTTCTTTCAGGAAGCGCTTGCGCAGACGGATCGATTTAGGCGTGATTTCAACCAGTTCGTCGTCGGCGATGAATTCCACCGCGTATTCCAGCGACATTTGCACTGGTGGTACCAGGCGCACTGCTTCATCGGTACCCGACGAACGCACGTTGGTCAGCTGCTTGCCCTTGATCGGGTTGACGACCAGATCGTTGTCACGCGAGTGAATACCGATGATCATGCCTTCGTACACTGGATCGTTGTGGACCACGAACATGCGGCCGCGATCTTGCAGTTTCCACAGGGCGTAGGCAACAGCGGCGCCGTCATCTTGCGAGATCAGCACGCCGTTACGACGGCCAGCCATTTCGCCACGGGTGTTGTCGACTGGCGCGTATTCGTTGAATACGTGGCTCATCAAGCCGGTGCCGCGGGTCAGGGTCATGAATTCGCCCTGGAAGCCGATCAGGCCACGCGCCGGGATCAGATACTCGAGACGCACGCGGCCCTTGCCATCCGATTCCATGTTTTGCAGGTCGCCACGACGACGGCCCAGCTCTTCCATGACGCCGCCCTGGTTGACTTCTTCAACGTCGACCGACAGGTTTTCAAACGGCTCGTGACGCACGCCATCGACCATCTTGTAGACCACGCGCGGACGCGATACGGCCAGCTCGAAACCTTCGCGACGCATGTTTTCGAGCAGAATCGTCAGGTGCAATTCGCCACGGCCCGATACTTCAAAGATCGTGTCGTCGTCGGTCGGCGCTACGCGCAGAGCAACGTTGGCTTTCAATTCACGGTCCAGACGGTCACGCAATTGACGCGAGGTCACGAACTTGCCTTCGCGGCCAGCCAGTGGCGAGTTGTTGACCATGAAGTTCATGGTCAGGGTTGGCTCGTCGACGGTCAGCATAGGCAGCGCTTCCGGGGTATCCAGTGCGCACAATGTCGAACCGATGCCGATTTCGTCGATACCGTTGATCAGGCAGATGTCGCCGGCGACCGCTTCGTCTACCAGCACGCGCTCCAGGCCCTTGAAGTTCAGCACCTGGTTGATGCGGCCTTTGACAGGCGTGGCGCCTGGACCGTTGATGACCAGCACGTCCTGACCAACCTTGACGGTACCGCGGTTGACGCGGCCAATGCCGATCTTGCCGACGTACGACGAGTAGTCGAGCGAGGTGATTTGCATCTGCAGCGGGCCTTCCGGATTGTCATCACGGACAGGCACGTGTTGCAGGATGGCGTCGAACATCGGCTTCATGTCGCCGCTGCGTACGTCTTCAGTCAGGCCGGCATAGCCGTTCAAGCCCGAAGCGTAAATGATAGGGAAATCCAGTTGTTCGTCGGTAGCGCCCAGTTTGTCGAACAGTTCGAACGTCTGGTTGATGGCCCAGTCCGGACGTGCGCCTGGACGGTCGATCTTGTTGACGATGACGATAGGCTTCAGACCCAGTGCCAGCGCTTTGCGCGTGACGAAACGGGTTTGCGGCATCGGGCCTTCTTGTGCATCGATCAGCAGCAATACCGAGTCAACCATCGACAGAACACGTTCCACTTCGCCGCCGAAGTCGGCGTGGCCTGGGGTGTCGACGATGTTGATGTGGGTGCCTTCGTACTCAACAGCGCAGTTCTTCGACAGAATCGTAATGCCGCGCTCCTTTTCCAGGTCGTTCGAGTCCATGACTCGGGTGTCGACCGCTTGGTTTTCACGGAAGGTGCCGGATTGGCGCAGCAGCTGATCCACCAGCGTGGTTTTGCCGTGGTCAACGTGGGCGATAATGGCGATATTACGAATTGCGCGTTTTGTATTTGACATGGTCGTAGTAGTTACTGAAAAACTGCAGGGTGCGTACGGGGTGTACGTAGCGTTTTGGTGCTGACTGAAACTGGAACCGCGTAGTATAGCATGTTGCGTTGCAACGCTATCTAAAAATGCTGGCGGCTCCCGCAGTCGGGGACGGTTTGTTTAAAAATACGACACCGGGTTAGCAGTGTCGCTGATCAAGATGACTTGAGCATGACTTACTTATTCGTGTGCTGTGGCGATCAAGCGCTCGGGGGCCAGTATGCTGTATTCCTGCAACTGACCAGTACCCAGCAGCTTGCTGTCGTGATACACGCGCACCCTGCCCGGCTCAGCCGGCACGGCGACGTCTTCCTTGCCCAGCGCGATACGCTGGCCATGCAGGAAACGCTTGGCCAATTCTTCCGTCAGCTGGACGGCGGGGAAACTCGACAGCAAGGCATCGACGGGCGCCAGCAGGCTCAACGGCGCGGCATGCGCCGTCAGCTCGTCGAGCGTGACAACGCCATCGAGGGTCAGGCTGCCCACTTGCGTGCGGCGCAAGGCGTTCAGATGGCCGCCGCAACCGAGGGCATGGCCGATGTCTTCACCCAGCACGCGGATATACGTGCCCTTGCTGCACATCACGGACAATTTCAGGAACGGGGCTTCGTAGCCGAGGAACTCGAGCTTGTGGATGGTCACCGGGCGCGCTTCGCGCTCCAGGGTGATGCCTGCCCTTGCATACTCATATAGGGGCTTGCCGTCCCGTTTCAAGGCCGAGTACATGGGTGGCGTCTGCAAAATCGGCCCGCGGAACTGCGCCAGCACGACTTCGATCTGCTCCCGCGTCACATTCACGTCGCGCGTTGCCAGCACTTCGCCCTCGGTATCGCCCGTATCCGTCGTCTGTCCCAGGTGCACCAGGGTTTCGTAGGTTTTATCGGCTTCCAGCAAGTCCTGCGAGAACTTCGTTGCCTCGCCAAAGCACAGCGGCAGCAAGCCCGTGGCGAACGGGTCCAGCGTGCCCGTATGGCCCGCTTTTTTCGCATTCAGCACGCGCTTGGCCTTGATCAGGGCGTCGTTGCTGGACCAGCCCACGGGCTTATCCAACAGCAAGACGCCATCGACCAGGTCGCGCACCCGCTTGATGCCGGGCGGTTTCTTCGGACCCGCCACGCTTATTGCTCGTCCGCTTTGTCTGCAGGCTTTTCGTCCGGCTCGGCATCGGCCGCGCGCGTGGCGTTGGCCTTGTCGATCAGCAAGGACATTTCCATGCCGCGCGAAGTCGAGCTATCATGCACGAAATGCAACATCGGCAAAGTGTGGATGTGCAGGCGCTTGCCCAGCAAGCCGCGGATGAAGCCAGACGCGGCCATCAGACCTTCGGTGGTGTTCTTGATGGCTTCCTTGCTGTCTTTCAACATCGTGAAAAACACCTTGGCATGCGCGTAATCGGGCGTGATCTGCACTTCGGTGATGGTGATCATCGTGCCCACGCGCGGGTCTTTCAATTCGTAGGCGACGATTTCAGCCAGATCGCGCTGGATCTGGTCGGCCACGCGCAAGCCGCGCGCTGGCATGGTTTTGCTATGTTTAGCCATGATATATGCTGTCCTAAGTGCCGCAGGGCGCATGAGTCAAACGGTTGCCCGTTGACCAATGCGCCCCACGTGTTTGCGCGGACAACGATATGTCCGCGCCATTGTTCTTGCTGAGATTACAGGGTACGAGCGATTTCCTGGACTTCGAACACTTCCAGAGTGTCGCCAACCTGAATGTCGTTGTAGTTCTTCAGCGACAGGCCGCACTCCAGACCGGCGCGAACTTCTTTCGCATCGTCCTTGAAGCGTTTCAGGGAGTCGATCTCGCCGCTCCACACCACGATGTTGTTGCGCAACAGGCGGACGGAAGAAGCACGCTTGACCACGCCATCGGTGACCAGGCAACCGGCAATCGCGCCCACTTTCGAGACCAGGATAACCTGGCGAATCTCGACCTGGCCGATGACGGTTTCGCGTTTCTCTGGTGCCAACATGCCCGACAACGCCGATCTGATCTCGTCGATCGCATCGTAAATGATGTTGTAGTAGCGAATGTCCACGCCATTCGACTCGGCCAGCTTGCGTGCCTGGGCATCAGCACGGGCGTTGAAGCCGATGATGACCGCTTTCGAGGCGACTGCCAGGTTGACGTCCGATTCCGTGATGCCGCCGACTGCCGCGTGGACAACTTGTACGCGCACTTCGGAGGTCGACAGTTTCTGCAACGAACCAACCAGCGCTTCTTGCGAACCTTGCACGTCGGTTTTGATGATCAGCGGCAAGTTTTTCACTTCGCCTTCGGCCATCTGGTCGAACATGTTTTCCAGTTTCGCAGCTTGCTGCTTGGCCAGTTTCACGTCGCGGAACTTACCTTGACGGAACAGACCAATTTCACGCGCCTTGCGCTCGTCCGCCATCACGACGACTTCTTCACCGGCAACCGGCACTTCCGTCAAGCCCTGGATTTCGACCGGAATCGAAGGACCCGCTTCAGCGATGGATTTGCCGTTCTCATCGAGCATGGCGCGAACGCGGCCATACGAAGAGCCAGCCAGAATCACGTCGCCGCGTTTCAGGGTACCGGACTGCACCAGGATCGTCGCGACAGGACCACGGCCCTTGTCCAGACGTGCCTCGACGACCAGGCCGCGCGCAGGCGCATCGACCGGTGCCGTCAGTTCCAGCACTTCGGCTTGCAACAGCACTTGTTCCAGCAGCTCGTCGATACCCTGGCCCGTTTTGGCCGACACCGGCACGAATGGCGATTCGCCACCGTATTCTTCCGGCACGACTTGTTCTGCGACCAGTTCCTGCGTCACGCGGTCCACGTTGCCACCCGGCTTGTCGACCTTGTTGATCGCCACCACCAGCGGCACGCCGGCTGCTTTCGCATGGGCAATCGCTTCTTTCGTTTGCGGCATCACGCCATCGTCGGCGGCAACCACCAGAATAACGATGTCGGTTGCCTTGGCACCACGGGCACGCATGGCGGTAAACGCTTCGTGGCCCGGGGTGTCGAGGAAGGTGATCATGCCGCGTGGCGTATTGACGTGGTAAGCGCCGATATGCTGCGTAATGCCGCCCGCTTCGCCGGATGCAACCTTGGCGCGGCGGATGTAATCGAGCAACGAGGTCTTACCATGGTCGACGTGCCCCATGACGGTGACCACCGGTGCGCGTGGCTTGCTTTCGAAGTGCGCGTGTTCGCCCACATCGGCCAGCAACGCTTCCGGATCGTCCAGTTCGGCGGCAAACGCCTTGTGGCCCATTTCTTCCACCAGAATCATGGCGGTTTCCTGGTCCAGCACCTGGTTGATCGTGCACATCTGGCCCAATTTCATCAAATGCTTGATGACTTCGGATGCCTTCACGGACATTTTGTGCGCCAATTCGGCCACGGTGATCGTTTCCGGTACGTGCACGTCTTTGACGACGGCTTCCGTAGGTGCCTGGAAGTTCGATTCACGGTCGTCATGGTGCGTCGGGCGACGGCCCTTCGCGCCACCACGCCAGCTGTCACGGCCACCCGGGCCGCTATTGCCGCGTGGCTTGGGACCACCGGTCGTGCCGCGTTTTTTCGCGTCATCGGACCAGGTGGACGACACATTGGCCGACTTGATGGATTTCTTGTCTGCAACAGCAGGCTTCTTGTCGCCCGGCTTGTCGCCAGGTTTCTTGTCAGCAGGCTTGTGCAAGGTGCCTTCCGGCGCCTTCGGCTTCACCGGAACCGGTACGGGTTCAGGTGCCTTGATGGCGCGGCGTGGCGCGTTCATCATGGCCTTGATCTGGGCGACTTCGTCGGCAACAGCCTTGCGTGCACGGTCAGTGGCTTCCGCTTTGTCAGCGGCTTCCTTGGCGGCAACAGCAGCGGCAGCGGCTTTCTTCTTCGCTTCTTCAGCGGCAGCGGCTTTTTTCGCTTCGGCAGCGGCGTCGTCAACGACGGGCGCAGCGGCGTTGGCGGCAGGCGCAGCAGCAGCCTTGGCAGCCGCTTTCTTGGCTTCCGCGTCCGCTTCTTTCTTCGCAGCCAATTCAGCCTGTTGCGTGGCTTTCGCCTGGGCTTCTTTTTCCGCGTCGAGCTTGGCCAGACGTTCTTGCTTTTCGCGCAGATCGGCTTCCTGGCGGGCGATCAGTTCAGCCTGTTTACGGGCGTCTTCTTCACGGCGCGCCACGTCGGCGGGATCGATCACCGGTGCGGCAGGCGCGACCGGTTCTGCTGCGACCGGCACAGCTTCGTCACGCTGGACGAAAGTGCGTTTCTTGCGCACTTCCACCTGGATGGTGCGCGATTTGCCGGTGGCGTCAGCTTGCTTGATCTCAGTCGTTTCCTTGCGGGTCACGGTGATTTTTTTCTTTTCTGTGTCAGCCGCTGCGCCGTGTGTGCGGCGCAGATGATCCAAAAGCTTGTCCTTATCATCTTTCGACAATGGATCTGACGTCGAACTTTTCTCGACGCCGGCAGAACGCAGCTGCGTCAGCAGCAAATCTGCAGGCATCTTCAGTTCGGTGGCAAATTGGGCTACGTTGTTACTCGCCATTCAGTCCTCTTTTCTATGTGTCGCGGAGATGATAAAGATACTCAAATTAAGCCTTTGCGGATTCGGCCAGACTCCATGCCTTGGCTTGCAACGCCTTGGCACGATCGTCATATTTCGAGTCAACCAACTTCATCTCATCGTCGGTCACATCTTTAAATTCACTTGTAATCAGTTCACGCGCACGGTCCGCAGACAAGGCCAGGATTGCGCCAAATTCGTCGTATGCCAGTGCTGCAAATGCTTCAACGGTCTTGATACCAGCCAGACCCAGCTTGCCGGCGGTAATGCGGTCCATGCCTTCCAGACCCACTAACGCCTCGTCCATGCCTTCCAGACCCTCTTCCGAAGCAATCGCTTCGGTCACGAGCGCATCACGCGCACGGGTACGGAGTTCATTGACGGTATCTTCGTCAAACGATTCGATTTCCAGCATTTCGGAAATTGGCACGTAAGCGATTTCTTCCAGACTGGCGAAACCTTCTTCCACCAGAATATCGGCCACTTCCTGGTCGACATCGAGCTTTTCCATGAACAGGATGCGCACGGCAGCCGTTTCCTGGGCAGCTTTGTCAGCCGATTCTTCGGCCGTCATGATGTTGATCTTCCAGCCGGTCAGGTCCGAGGCCAGGCGCACGTTCTGGCCGGAACGGCCGATCGCGATTGCCAGGTTTTCTTCGTCCACGACGACATCCATCGCGTGTTTTTCTTCATCGACCATGATCGACGACACGTTCGCCGGCGCCAGGGCGCCGATGACGAACTGCGCCGGATCTTCCGACCACAGCACGATGTCGACACGTTCGCCACCGAGTTCACCGGTGACAGCCTGCACGCGCGAACCGCGCATGCCGACGCAAGTACCGATCGGGTCGATGCGCTTGTCGGCCGTGTAGACGGCGATCTTGGCGCGTACGCCGGCATCGCGGGCTGCGGATTTGATTTCCAGCATGCCTTGCTCGATTTCCGGCACTTCCAGTTCGAACAGTTTCATGATGAATTCTGGCGCGGTGCGCGACAGGATCACTTGCGGGCCGCGCATATTGCGGTCGATGCGCAAGATGAAAGCACGGACACGGTCGCCGATACGCAGATTCTCTTTCGGGATCATCTGGTCGCGTGGCAGACGCGCTTCGATCTTGCCCGATTCGACGATGGCGTCGCCACGTTCCATGCGCTTGATGGTGCCGGTGACGAGCGAATCGCCGCGCTCCAGGAAGTCGATCAGGATCTGTTCACGTTCGGCGTCACGCACGCGCTGCAGGACGACCTGTTTGGTATCCTGGGCGAAACGGCGGCCGAATTCAACGGATTCGATCGGCTCTTCGATGTGGTCATCGACTTCGATATCGGAAATCTGTTCTTTTGCCTCGAAATGCAGGATCTCCTGATCCGGCAATTGCAGGCCCGCTTCATCGGGCACCACGTGCCAGCGGCGGAACGATTCGAATTCGCCCGTTTCGCGGTCGATCGAAACGCGGATGTCTACCTCACCCTCATACCGTTTCTTCGTGGCTTGCGCCAACGCGAATTCGAGGGCGCCGAAGACGACATCTTTATCGACGTTTTTTTCGCGCGCCAGCGCGTCAACCAATAATAAAACTTCGCGGCTCATGCTTTGCGTCCCTTAAAAACCACCTGCGGCACCAAGCGTGCCTTATCCACATCCGCGAGCGTAAACTCCAACATCGCCGGACCATCCTTACCTTCAAATTCCAACGACAATTTATCGCCCACGGGTTCTTGCAAGATCCCCTGGAACGATTTCCGGTTGTTCGTACCCGGCATCGCCACAGTCAGCTTGACGATGATTTCCTGGCCTGCGAAACGGACAAAGTCTTCCAGCTTGCGCACCGGACGATCCAGACCCGGGGAAGAAATCTCGAGACGCTCGTAAGGAACGTTCTCTACCGTCAACACATGCGATAACTGGTGACTCACCGCGGCACAGTCTTCGACCGTGATCGGACCTTTTTCAGCGGCATCGGCGGCGCTGAAATCAATAAAGACGCGCAGCAGCCCGCGCTCGGCACGTTCGACATCAACGAGCTCATAGCCCAGACCTGTAACTGTCTTTTCAATTAATCCCAACTGCTGCAAGAAATTCTCCAGAAATAAGGCCCGTTTTCGGCATGACAGCGCCGCATTGAGCGCCGACAACATGCAAAAACACGCATTCAAGTCATATATGGCCCCTTGCGGAGCCATGACAAACGGTTCAACAAAAAAAAAATGGGCATCTGCCCATCTTCCTGTATTTCCCCAACCAGATAAGCACTCCCCGCCAAACAACCCTGCGGAGAACTTTTATTAGGCTGCAGATTATAACCTCTTATTAACTTCGCCGCAATGCCGCACACAAGGAGCGGCCCGGCTTACAACAGTAACAAGAGCGCGCGCCCGCAGCAGATTATCGGGCGCGCAAGAAGAAATTCCCTGAATTAACCCTTGCTGCGACGGCGCGGCATGCCATCCATGCCGCCACGGTCCATGCCGCCACGCGGCTGGCCACCGGAACGCGCTTGCCCACCGGCACCGCCCGCATTGCGGCGCGGACCCGTGTTGGCGAAGCCAAAGGTCGTTTGCAGCGGATCGGGCTGGCGCGGACCACGTTGCGGCGCGCGGCCTTCACCACCGGCCGGACGTCCCTGGCCCTGACCCTGACCTGCCGCACGCGGCGGACGGCCCTGACCTTGCGGCGCGCCTTCGAACGATGCCGACGAGCGCGGCTGGCCGCCCTGGAACGGACCTTGCGGCTGACCACGGCCCGGACCACGCGCTTCGCCTGGACGGCCGGCGCCACCTGGACGACCCTGGCCTTGCGGACGCGCAAACTGGCCTTGCGGCTGACCACGGCGCGGCGCGACGGGGAAGGGATCGGCGTTGCGGTTGCTCACATCGATACGGTTGCCATTCGGCTCGTCATCGCGGTCCTTGCGTTCGACCTTGCGCGCTTCGCGGCCCTTGGCGGCGCCAGCGGCACGGGGGTCGCCCGATGCCGGCATTTTCTTTTCGATGCCGTAAGCGGTCAGCAGATCGCGCACGGTGTTTTCTTCCATCTCTTCCCAACGACCGCGTTTCAGGCCGCTCGGCAGAGTCATGGCGCCGTAACGGGTACGGATCAGGCGCGAGACGGTCAGGCCGATGGCTTCGAACATGCGGCGCACTTCGCGGTTACGGCCTTCGCCGATCACCACGCGGTACCACTTGTTGATGCCTTCGCCGCCGCCATCGGCGATCTTCGAGAACTGCGCCAGGCCGTCTTCCAGCTCGACGCCGGCCAGCAGCTTCTGGCGCATGCCCTCTTCCAGTTCGCCCAGGGTGCGCACGGCGTACTCGCGGTCGATGCCGTAGCGCGGGTGCATCAGGCGGTTGGCCAGGTCACCGGACGTGGTAAACAGCAACAAACCTTCCGTGTTGAAGTCGAGACGGCCAACGGCCAGCCACTTGCCTGCCTTCATGGTCGGCAAGCGGTCAAACACGGATGGACGGCCATCCGGGTCGTTGTGGCTGACGATTTCGCCGGCCGGCTTGTGATACACCAGCACGCGTGGCGGCTTCTTGCTGACGCGGCGCTGGATCAACTTGCCATTGATGCGCACATGGTCGCTCGGCAGAATGCGCTGGCCGATGTGGGCTGGCTCGCCATTCACGGACACGCGGCCCGACATGATCAGGTCTTCCATGTCGCGGCGCGAACCGAGACCGGCTTCGGCCAGCACCTTGTGCAGCTTCGGCGCGTCGTCGTCGGACGTCAGGTCGCGGCGCACGGCCACTTTTTGCACGCGGCCCGTGCCGCCCTCTTCGCTATCGAACGCGTCGGAGGTAACAAACGAGAACACGGCGTCGGCGTCGCTGAGCTTGCCGGGCGCAGCCTGGCGGCCCTTGCCCTTTTTACGGCTCTTGCCGGCATTTTTGCCGGCGCCCGGCACGTCGTTGCGCGGACCGCGCGGCAGGCGCGGGCCGGACACGAGGTTGCCTTCGGCATCGAACACATCGGCGACAGGCGCGGCAGCTTGCTCTGCGGCAGGCGCAGCTGCAACTGCTTCGGCGGCCTGCGGCGCTTCGGCGCGCGGCGGCTGGCGCAGCGCGCGTTCCGCTTGCACGCCACGCATCTGGCGCGGACCACGGGTCGGGCGTGCTTCGGCCGGCTTGTCAGCGACGACTTCCGGCGCCGTTTCAGCGACGGCAGCAGCAGCCTTGGCGGCGGCGCGGGCGCGCGGCGGACGCGGTGCAGGGGTGCTGGCAACTTCGGCAACCGCCTCGGCAGCCGCTTCCGCCGCGTCGGCCACGGCCTTCAGGGCTGGCTTGGCGCGGGTTTTCTTGACGGCTGGGGCAGCTTCGGCAGCATCGCCAGCAGCGGCGAAGGGCGCGTCGGCGGCCACGTCGGCTTTCGTGCGGCGCTTCGGCTTGGCAGCGACGCCGTCGCCGGCAGCCGCAGTTGCAGCCACTGCATCGGCTTCGATCTGGGCCTTGGTGCGGCGCTTGGGCTTGGCAACGATGGCTTCGTCGCTGGCGGTTACTGTCTCGGGTGTGTTCGGATTATTCATTCTTCGTTTCTTGGCTGTGCTGACCTGGCGCAGCGTCAACCGTTAGTTCTGGCGCAGGGTCGTGAGTGTAGGCTTCGTCCATGGGCGAAGTATCGGGGCCGGCATCAAGGCTTGCTGTCACATCTGTCACAGCCGTATTGCTACCTGCACCAAGCTGGGGGGCAAGCTCATTGCTTGCCTTGTCAAAATTTTCCTGCAGGGCCGCTTCCAGGGCTTCGAGCCCATTGCCCTGCATTTCACTGATTTGCTGCAAAGGCGGCAGCTGGGACAGCGAATGCAAACCCAGGTCATCCAAAAACTGCTTGGTGGTGGCCAGCAAGGCCGGCCGTCCCACCACGTCGCGGTAGCCGATGGCATCGACCCAGCCACGGTCTTCCAGCATTTTGATCGTCTGCGAATTGACGGCAACGCCGCGAATTTCCTCGATATCGCCGCGCGTCACCGGTTGGCGGTAGGCGATGATGGCCAGGGTTTCCAGGGTCGCCCGCGAATACTTGGGCGGCCGCTCGGGCGTCATGCGATCCAGATACATCTTCATTTCCGGGCGGCTTTGAAAGCGCCAGCCCGAGGCCAGACTGACGATCTCGATGCCGCGCCCATCCCACTCCTGCCGCAATTCTTCCAGCAATTGCTTGATCGTGTCGGCACCGACGCCAACACCACGCACGCGACCGTTCTCGTCCGCATCAACGAACAGCTTTTTCAGGCTGTGGATCGTCAGCGACTCACGAGCGCACAGCAACGCGGTTTCGAGGACTTTTTTAGCCTCAATTGTATTCATAGCAATTCTGTGCGGATGTGTGTTGCAATTCGTATGCAGAGAAAGAAATCAAAAACGTTCATTTCAACGTAACAGATGGCAGACATCAATGATGACGCCGTGCTGGGTTACTAGTTGAGGCTGTTTTTCCGACGCCTTGGCCGATGCGCGCAAAGCGGGACTGAAGCGGATGCAGTGAAAGTCCTGTCATCCATGGTGCTGGCCTTAAATGACCAGCAATGAAACGAACTCCGGAGCAGCTGCTTTCCCGTGGCGAGCAATCAGCCAGACAGGAGAGCGACTGTCGTCGTTTCATCCAACGATGCCAATTGTACCTGATAAAAAGCGGAAAAGCGCAAAACCGGGCAAAACACGCGTTTTACCCGGCCCTGGCGCGACACATCGCCCTCACCCCGCATCACAGGGAGGCGAGTTTCTCCGAGAGAATGGCCGATGCGCCGAGGAAAGCTGGGTACTGCGCCGTGATGACAAACGTCGGCACTTGCGACACATAATTGGCGAAGCGGCCCTTGCGCTCGAAGCGGGCGCGGAAACCGGAGCGGTCGAAACGCGGCCCCAGGCGCGGCACGATGCCGCCGCCGATATAAATACCGCCGAGCGCGCCCAGGGTGACGGCGACGTTGCCCGCCACCGTGCCCAGCATGCAGCAGAACGCTTCGATGACGTCGTCGCACAGCTGGGATTCGCCGGCCAGCGCGCGGCGCGTGATTTCCGCCGCCGGCAAGTCTTCCGCCGGCACGCCAGCGCGGTCAGCCAGGGCGCGGTAGATCAGCTCCAGACCATCGCCGGAAATCAGGCGTTCGGCCGAAACGTGCTCATATTCGCGCCAAGCGAATTGCAAAATGCTCACTTCCACTTCATTGAATGGCGCGAAGCTGACGTGACCGCCTTCGCTTTGCAGGGCGATCCAGCCGCCATGCGAAGGAATCAGGCCCGATACGCCCAGGCCCGTGCCAGCGCCGATCAGGCCGATGGCTGTGTTCGGACGCGCCGTGCCCGCGCCAATCTGATGCTTCTGCTCGCTCGACAGCTGCGGCAAGGCGCGCGCCAGCGCCGTGAAATCGTTGACCACGTCCAGGGTCGTGAAACCGCACTCTTCGCGCATGGCGCGGATCGAGAACGACCAGTGGTGGTTCGTCATGCTGAGGAAATCGCCGTCGACCGGGTTGGCGATGGCGATCATGGCATGGCGCACGGCTTGCCCACCGGCGGCGGCGATGTGCGGCAGGGCC
Organism: Janthinobacterium breve; assembly: GCF_051380895.1. Taxonomy (NCBI): domain Bacteria; kingdom Pseudomonadati; phylum Pseudomonadota; class Betaproteobacteria; order Burkholderiales; family Oxalobacteraceae; genus Janthinobacterium; species Janthinobacterium breve. Next base: position 362,356 of record NZ_JBNYXY010000002.1, read on the forward strand.
AGGTAGGCTTGCAGGGCGGCAGACAGGCTCGGGTAATCGGCACAGGGCAGCACTTCCACCAGGGTGATGTGGCCGGCGGCCACTTCCAGGGCGAAACGGGCATTGGTGCCGCCCACGTCGGCCAGCAGGCGCGGTCCATCGGCAAAGGCGGAAGTCGGCAGTACGGGGGAAGACGAAGCGCTCATGATTTTAAATGATGAAGTGGGACGCATGGGACGCCAAGCTTAAAGGATGAATGCGCCCGGAGGCAAGCAAAGTTTGTAGTTTAAGTACATCAAAACGAGCCTTTATTGGTAGTTCCACTCCAAATGCAACAGGCAGTGCCAAAGTTGCTCACAAACAATGAATTATAGTAAGTACTTGCACTCGCCAGGCGCACGAAAAGGATGCTGCACAGCAGCAGGAATCGCCTTGAAAGCAGAGTATGCCGGAGTTTGCGCAAAGACGCTTTGTACGCGGCGCCGCAGGCGTGGCGCCGCCATCCCGGTGGCGCCACAAAGGTGTTTTCGTATTATTACTACCGGTTTTTACGGCGGGTTTACTGCCAAGCTGGCGTGCCGGAGGCAGCGCAACTCAGGACGGCAAGCCTTCGCCCAGCAGGCTGGCGGGCGCCGGCTGGTCGGAGCGGTAGGCGGCATTCCACGCATCGAGGCCGCCATGCAGGGGCTTGGCCCGGTGAAAGCCGTGCTGGTGCAGCAGCTTGGCCACTTGCGCGGCCGTCACGTCGTTGGGACAGCTGCAATACACGATGATGTGGCGGTCCTTGTCCATGGCAATCATGGCGGGCACGGGTTCCTTGCCATTGAAGAACAAGGCACCCGGCACGGCCGGTTCCAGCGCTTGCGCCGTGGCGCTGCGCGCATCGACCATCAGCGGCTCCTCGCCCTGCTCTATGAGTTCGAGCAATTCATCGATGCCGATGCGCTCGATCTGCAAGGCCTGGCGGAAACGCCGGCGTTCGAGGAATTTATACAGCAGGAACAAGCCCAGCAAGGTGGCCAGCATCAGCAAGGCCGTGCTGCCCATGGTGCTGAGCAAGTCGAGCACCTGCTGCACGCTGGAATGGAAAATCACGCCGACGACGATGCCCGTGCCGCTCCACAGCAAGGCGCCCAGGCCGGCGTACAGGAAGAACAGGCCTGGCGGCGTACCCAGCGCGCCCGACATGGGCGCGGCTACGGTATTGAAGCCAGGCACGAACTTGGAGACGATCAGGGCTTTCGGCCCCCAGCGCTTGAATTTGTCTTCCGTCTGGCTGACGCAGTAATCGGGCGACAACGAGATGCGGCACAGCAGCCGCAAGATGCGCTTGCCGAAATGCCGGCCCGCGCGGAACCACGTGAAGTCGCTGATCAGGCAGGCGCCCAGCGCAGCGGCCAGCACCAGCCCCCCATTCATGTCGCCATCGACCGCCAGCGCCCCCGCCACCACGAGGATGGGAAAGGCGGGAATCGGCAGGCCGAGCTGCTCCACCAGCACGATGCCAAAGACAATCAGGACACCGTAATGTTCGAGCAGGTAAATGAGGTTGGGCATGGGCGCTATCTTACCGTAAAAGCGAATTTAAGCCTGGACGCCTTTCGGGATGGCGCTGAGCAAGGTGCGCGTGTATGGATGCACGGGATTGCGGTACAGCTCATCCGAATCGGCCAGCTCCACCACTTGCCCCTTGTGCATCACCATCACCTGATCGGCGATGTACTTGACGACGGACAAATCGTGCGAGATGAAGATGTACGACAATCCGAATTCATCCTGCAAATCCTGCAGCAGGTTGAGTACCTGCGCCTGTACCGACACGTCCAGCGCCGACACGGATTCGTCGCAGACGAGGATTTCCGGCTGCATGGTGAGGCAGCGGGCAATCGCGATGCGCTGACGTTGGCCGCCGGAAAACTCGTGCGGATAGCGGTGGAAAGCCTGCTCCGGCAGCCCTACCTTGTCGAGCAGCCAGTAGGCCTTGGCGATGCGCTCCTGGTCGTTCGCGCCGATCTTGTGGATGCGCATCGGTTCGAGCAGGATCTGCCCGACGGTAAACCTGGGATTCAAGGAAGCGTAGGGATTCTGGAAGATGATCTGGATGCGGCGTTTGTACGGCAGGTATTCCTTGTTCGGCATGGCAATGAGGTCCTTGCCATGGAACATGGCCGTGCCGCCCGTCGCCTGGTGCAGGCGCAGCAAGGTCAAGCCCACCGTCGTCTTGCCGGAACCGGACTCGCCCACCACGCCCAGCGTTTTTCCGCGCGGCAGGGTAAATGACACATCCTTGACGGCCTGGAATTCGCGCTTGCCGAACAGGCCTACACGCGTATAAAAGCTCTTGCTCAGATTATTCACCACCAGCACCGGTTCATCGCCCGGCGTATAGCCGCGCGTGCGCTGTTTCATTTCGATGCCGGGACCGGCTTTGCCGTCCATGTAGTCGGCGATGACTGGCAAGCGCCACGGGCGCTCGTCCAGCGAAGGCCGACAATGGAGTAATGCTTTTGTGTACGGGTCTTTGGGGGTGTCGAACACTTGCCGCACCTCCCCCGTCTCGCGCACTTCGCCGTGGCGCATGACGATCACCTGATCGGCGATCTCGCCCACTAGGCCCAGGTCGTGGGTAATGAACAGCACGGACATCTGGTGCTTCTTTTGCAGCGCGGCGATCAAGTCCATGATCTGCTTCTGGATCGTCACGTCCAGCGCCGTCGTCGGTTCGTCGGCGATCAGCAGTTTCGGTTCGCAGGCGATCGCCATGGCGATCATCACGCGCTGCTGCTGGCCGCCCGACATCTGGCTTGGGTAGGCGTCGATCTTGGTGGAGGGATCGGGTATGCCCACTTCCTCGAGCAACTCCAGGGTGCGCGCGCGCGCCTGCTTGCGGTTCATGCCCATGTGCTGGCGCAACACTTCGGCGATCTGGAAACCCACGGTGAACACGGGGTTCAGCGACGACATCGGTTCCTGGAAGATCATCGAGATATCCTTGCCGCACATGGTGCGCCGCTCGGCAATCGACAATTGCAGCAAATCGCGCCCGCCGAAATGGATGCTCGATTGCTTGTCGATGATGGTGTTATCCGGCGGCAACAAGCCCATCACGGCCAGCGAACTGACGGACTTGCCGCTGCCCGATTCGCCCACCAGGGCGACGGTGCTGTTGCGCGGCACGTTGAACGAGATGCCCTTGACGGCCTCGAACGTGGTCTTCTTGTCCAGGCGGAAGGTGACGCGCAAATCGCGCACTTCCAACAGGTTATTCTGGTCCATGAGCAACTCCTATTTCACTTTGGGGTCGAGCGCATCGCGCAAGGCATCGGTAAACAGCGAGAACGCCGTCACCAGCACGGCCATCGCCGTGGCGGCGGCTGTCAGCTGCCACCATTTGCCCAGGATCAGTTCATTTTGTGCCTCGTTGAGCATGCTGCCCCACGAGACGGTACCCACCGGCACGCCAAAGCCGAGGAAGCTCAAAATCACTTCGGCCTTGATGAAGCCCACCACGAGGATGGACATTTGCACCAAAGCAACGTGGCTCACGTTGGGGAAGATGTGCGAAAACATCTTGCGCCAGTGCGATGCGCCGATGGCATCGGCCGCCATCACGTATTCGCGCGCCTTGTGCTTGATGTATTCGGCGCGGATCAAGCGGTATGGCCCCGTCCAGCCAGTCAGCCCCAGGATCAGCACGATGGTCAGCACGCCCTTTTGCTGCAGCACCGCCGCCACCGTCAAAATCATCAGGATCGATGGAATCGAGGTGAAGATGCTGTAGAACCAGTTGAAGAAGTCGTCGACCATGCCGCCGAAGTAGCCGGACACGGCGCCAAACAGCGTGCCCAGCACGACGGCCAGCAAGGCTGCCACCAGGCCCACCACAATCGACGTTTCGCCACCCTTGATGGTTTTCTGGACGATGTCATGACCCCACTTGTCGGCGCCGAACGGCAAGGTTGCCGCCTTGTGCGCGATCAACTTTTTCGTCTTGCCCATGCCGGCGCGCAAGGCCGTCAAGTCGTCGGCCAGCGGGTCGGTGACGCCGTACATGTCCACGCCGGCAGAAGGATTGCTGCCCATCTGGGCGCGCAGTTCGGCGATATCGTCGGCCAGCGGGTCCAGCACGTTGACTGGTGTGGGCGCGCTGCGCTCGTCGGGCAAGGGAATGGCGCCATCACCGGACGCGGACGCGTCCTTGTCGGCGCCCACAAACGTGGGCGGCGCATAGCTGACGGCCACTTCGTCTTCCCAGTTCGAGGCCACCAGACCGCTGGCGGACGCCAGCACCAGCAGGAAAAATGCGCCGACCACGGCCAGCGATACCATTGCAATCTTGTCGCCGCGCAAACGGCGCCACGCCAGGGCCCACAGGCCGGGCGATGTATGAGGTTTCGACATCGTCTCTTTCTACTTCAGTTGTACGCGAGGATCGACCGCCTGGTACAGCAGGTCGGTGAGCAGGTTAAAGAGCATGGTGGCGGCGGCGACATACACGGTGATCGCCTTGATCACCGGAAAATCGCTGCGCTCGACGGCCAGAATCACTTCGCGCCCGATGCCGGGGATGCCGAAAAAGCGTTCCAACAAGAAAGCGCCGATCAGCAGGGCCGGCAAGTTCGACATCACATAGGTAATGATGGGAATGCCGGCGTTGCGCAGCACGTGGACCCACATGATGCGGCCTTCCTTCAAGCCTTTGGCGCGTGCCGTGCGCACGTAATCCTGGTTCGCCTCGTCCAGCACGAAGGTGCGGAACAGGCGCAGGGTGGGCGCGATGGAGACGGCCAGGCCGATCAAAATGGGCAAGGTCGAATAGCGCAGCAGGTTTTCCCAGAAGCTGTCGCCCCAGCCCTGCACGGGGAACAGGCCCAGCTTGTAGGCAAAGCCATACTGGAAGACGATGATGTAGACGAGGATGGAAATCGACATGCCCACCGTGCAGGCGATCATGACGGCGCGGTCCGTCAGCGAACCGCGCACGAAAGCGATGGCCAGCGCCAGCGCCACGCCAAAAAAAGTTTCCAGCACGGTCAGCGGGATCAAGACCATCATCGACGGCCCCAGGCGCGAGGTGATGATGTGCGACACGGATTCCCCCGTGGCCCAGCTCTGGCCGAAGTCAAACGTGACGATCTGCTTGATGAAGATCCACAGCTGCACGTAGTACGGCTGGTCGACGCCGAGCTGGCGGCGGATGTTGGCGATGCTTTCCGCACTAGACATCTTGCCGGCAAGAATATAGGCCGGGTCGCCGCCCACCCAATTAAACAGGATAAACACCAGCAGGACCACGCCCAGCATGGTGGGCAGCATCTGCCACAAGCGGCGCAGGATATAAGCAAACATAATGATTCCTTGTTTTTATAAGCTGCGCTTATTTTTTAGCCGGGTCAGCAGCAGGTGCCACTGCTGCGCCCGTGCTGTCGATATCCATGTACGCCCATTCCTGGAACAGGATCGGGTGCTTCTTGTAGCCGAGCACCGACTTTTGCGCCAGCATGTTGCGGTAGCGCGCATAGCCGATCAGGGCGCCCGCATTGACTTCCAGGCGGCGCGCCATCTTGTGGAACAGCTCATCGCGCTCGGGGCTGGCCGGCATGGCCTGGCTGGCCGCGTACCATTTATCGTATTCCGGGTCCTGGTAGCAGCCGTTGTTGTTCTGGTGCGTGTTCGGGCCGTAGAACAGCTGCATGAAGTTGTCGCCGTCCGGATAGTCGGCCAGCCACGGCGCCGTGCGCGTCTGCATCTTGCACTGCTTTTCCGTCTTCAAGATGTCGGAAAAGATCATGCGGTCGTTTTCCATGCGGATGCCCAGCGAGTTGTACGTCTTGCGCCACATTTCCGCCTGCAGCACACCGTTCGCTTCGTTGCGCGAAGCATAGCGGATCAGCAGCGGCTTGCCGTCTGGCAACGTGCGCCAGCCATCGGCGCCCTTCTTGTAGCCGAATTTGTCGAGCAATTTGTTGGCCAGCACGGGATCGTATTGCAGCAAGCTCTTGTAGTGCGGATCGTAGCCGACCACGCCCGGCGGAATCGGATAGTCGAGGCGCTTGGCCTGGCCATTCCAGATGATGCGGATTTCCTCATCGATATTGTGCGCCATGGCAATGGCGCGACGCAGGGCGATCTTTTCCTTGCTGAAGCCTCCCAGGGTCGGATCTTCCATATTCCAGTAGTAATAGCTGATTTCCGGGTCCAGCAGGCGCGACAGTTGCACGCCTTTCTCCGCCAGCTCGGGGCGCAACTTGCCGTTCAGCAATGCCTTCGGCGCCAGGGGGCCGTCGAGCCAGAACACGTCCGTGCCGCCGCTCTGGAAGGACAGCCAGCGCGACTGGTCTTCGATCATCACGGAAATTTCGATGCGGTCGATGGCGGGAATGCGCTTGCCCTGCATCTGGCGCACGATGCGCTGGTCGTCCGGGTCGTCGCCGGCCAGGAAATTCCACGTTTCCGGCAAGTGCTGCGGGTTGCGGTTCAGGACGATGCGGTTGCCGCGCGTCCATTCACCGAGCGTGTAATAGCCGGTGCCGACAGGATTCGAGCCCACTTCGCCCTTCACGTCACCGTATTTGTCCACCACTTCGCGCGCCACGGCGGCCGTCGGCACGTAGGCGAGGATCATGGGGAAATTGAAATCGGTCTTGGTCAGCGTGATGCGCAAGGTGTACGGGTCGAGGATTTCCAGGCCAGCCACCTTTTTAGTGAAATCGAGCTTGTTCGACTTGGCCGCTTCCTTGGCCAAGTCATCGAGCCCCACCACCTTGCCTTCAAACAGCCAGCTGTGCGGCGAGGCCAGGCGCGGGTCGAACAAGCGCTTCCACGAATATACGTAATCGGCCATCGTCAGTTCGCGGCGCTTGCCGCCGAACGCGGCGTCGGGCGTAAACAGGATGCCTTTTTTCAGGCGGATGGTGTAGGTCTTGCCGTCGGCCGACACTTCCGGCATGGCGGCGGCCGCGCCGGGCACTACCTTCACGGGACGCGCCAGGTAATCATAGGTGTACAAGGTGTCGAAGACGGCTTGCGTGATGTGGTTCGAATACAGGTCGCGCGCGGTGGCCGGATCGAAGCCCGTTTCGGCGGCCGGCAAGATATAGCGCAAGGTTTTGACCGGCGCGGCCGCGGGGGCAGGGGCGGCATCCGCGGCAACGGCCGCCAGCGGCAGGGTGGCCAGGCAGGCGAGCAGCGCCACGCGCCGCATCCATGGTGACTTCATGTAATACCCTTCATCTCGATTATCTGTCGCACCGTATTGGTGCGCTTGTACTGGCTTCCCCCCGGGATACAGGATTCCACCGCCAAAACCTGTCCATCCACGCAAGATCTATGCCTTGTTAGCAGCCCTCTAGACTGTCTGAAAAACGCGTAACGATAACGCAGTTTCCCCCTCGCCGACAAAGAGAAATGCAGGGACCGTCACTTCCGGCCCGCTGCCCGTCCGGTTTTGCTGCATCGCACCACACCCGGTTTTCATCGGCGAGGAAATGACCGGCCGGACATCTACGCTGCAGCACAGCATTCGGTGCCAAGGCGCGCGCTAGGCAGCAAAAAACAGTTTCGACGGGGAAATACATCACAAAACAGGACACTTTGTTTTAAATCAACATCACTGAATGGAAGCCGTTGTTTAAAAACACAAAGTACAACACCCTGTTGACAAAGAGTTTTCTCAATCATTACATTCAATCAATTGAAAAGAGATAAATTATTTTGCCTCTTCAATATTCTCGGACGTGCTTACCGGCGCGGCCGTTCTTGCCCTTTTAGCCAACCGCTTTATCAGGAGTCTTGAACATGATTAGAGAAATATGCCTGTCCCGCTCCATCCGTTTGATCTGCGCCGGCGGCCTTGCCGCCGGCATCCTCAGCCAGCCGGCACTGGCCCAGGAAACCGGCGAAACGCCCGGCATGCAGCGCGTAGAAGTCACCGGCTCTTCCATCAAGCGGCTGGTCTCGGAAACAGCCACCCCTCTCTCCATCTTCAAGGCCGAAGATTTTGCCAAGCAGGGCCTGACCACGGCCCAGGAAGTTCTCAGCAAGATACCCTCGAATTCCTCCAGCATGGGCAGCGGCAATGCCGTCGGCGGCAACACCAGCGGCCTGCCCACGGGCGGCCAGGCCAGCGCCGACTTGCGCGGCCTGGGCGGCGACAAGACCCTGGTGCTGCTCAATGGCCGGCGCATCGCCAACCATCCGTATGACGGCGCCAGCGTCGACCTGAACATCATTCCCATCGCCGCCCTGGAGCGCGTCGAAGTGCTGCGCGACGGCGCCTCGGCCATCTACGGCACGGACGCCATCGGCGGCGTCATCAACTTCATCACCAAGCGCTCGGTGAATGTCACCAACATCACCGCCGAGGTCGTCGCGCCCGAACACAAGGGAGGCGGCGAGCACCGCATCAACCTGTCGACGGGCTTCGGCAAGCTCGACACCGACGGCTACAATATTTTCGGCGTGGTCGATTACCACAAGCAAAATGTGCTCACTTCGCAGGACCGCGATTTTTCCAAGACCGGCATCATTCCCGAGCGCGGCCTGTCGCTCACCAGCGGCACCACCTTCCCCGGCAACTACTTCGATGCGGCGGCCAATGGCGGCAAGGGCCTGGCCGGCAATCCGTATGCGGCCACGGGCTGCAACCCGCCCCTGTCCGTGGCTGCGGCCAACGGCACCTGCCGCCAGGACTACACGCGGCAGATCGACGACCTGCCGGCGCAGGAGCAGGTGGCCTTCTTCGGCAAGGGCGCCTTCAAGCTGGGCGGCGGCCACCTGGCCACGGTGGAATACCTGCATTCAGAAAACAAGGTCAAGGCGCGCACGGCGCCGCCACCGCAGACGGGCTTGATCTTGCCCAATACCAGCAAATACTATCCGGGCAATGCGGGCGGCGTGCCGGCCCAGCCGGGCCTGTCCGGCCAGCCCCTGAGCGTCAACTGGCGCCCCGTGGAAGCGGGCCAGCGACAGATCGATTCGGACGGCAAGGCGGACCGCCTGGTGCTGGCGCTCGAGGGTGAACTGGCGGGCTGGGATTACAAGACGGGCCTGAGCCACGCCATCAGCAAGTCGTCGGAGAAATTTACGGGCGGCTATGTGCAGGATGCGTCGTTTGCCGCCGGCGTGCTGAACGGCATACTGAACCCGTTCGGCGTGCAGGACACGGCCGGCAAGGCCTACCTCGACGGCACCGCCCTGCGCGGCGAAGTGCAGAACGCCAAAGTCACCACGACGGGCTTCGACATCAAGGGCAGCCGCGAACTGATGCAGCTGGCCGGCGGCCCGCTGGCCATCGCGCTGGGCGGCGAACTGCGGCGCGAAAAGGCGGAATTCAATGTCAACCGCGATATCGCCGGCCAGGCTACCAGTTCCGGCTTGTCCGGCTCGCTATCGAAGAACGGCTCGCGCACCATCCAGGCCGTCTTTGGCGAAGTCAACTTGCCGCTGATCAAGGACCTGGAAGTACAGCTGGCCGCCCGTTTCGACCATTACAGCGATGTGGGCAGCACCACCAATCCCAAGCTGGCCCTGCGCTACCAGGCCAGCAGCGCGCTGGTACTGCGCGGCTCGGCCAGCACGGGCTTCCGCGCTCCCACCCTGTTTGAAAAGAATGCGCCGCCGTCGAAGAACGATACCAACGATTCCTACGACGACCCCATCCTGTGCCCGGGCGGCGTGCCGCAGCCGGGCGCCAATCCCCTGCGCGATTGCGACTTGCAACAATTCAAGCTGCAAGGCGGCAATGAAAAGCTGAAACCGGAAAAATCCACCACCTTCGCCTTCGGCCTCGTGCTCGAACCCGTCAAGGAAGTGACGGTGGCCATCGATTACTGGAACATTCACCTGAAGGACAAGATTTCGTCCCTGCCCGAGCAGTCGATCTACGGCAACTACGAAAAATACAAGGCCTTGTTCCTGCGCAACCCCGATGGCTCCCCTTACGCCATCCTGGACTTGAACGACAACCTCGGCGAAGTGAAGACCGACGGCATCGACGTCAGCCTGAATGCCCGCCTGGGGCGCGGTGCCTACGGCGATTTCAGCGTGTCGGTCGACGGCACCTGGACCCACAAGTATGACTACCAGAACGAACGCGGCGGCGAATTCATCGCCAACGTGGGCCGCTATGCGGACAACAATCCCGTGTTTCGCTGGAAACATACGGCGGCGTTGAACTGGCGCATGGGCAACTGGGGCGCCACCGTGTCGCAATCGTTCAAGTCCGGCTACACGGACCAGAATCAGGTCGATCCGCAATACCGCCACGATGTGCCGTCCTACAGCCTGCTGAATGTGTCGGGTAGCTACGTATGGAAAGGCTTGCTGCTGACGGCCGGCGTAAAGAACCTGTTCGACAAGGAACCACCGTTCTCGAACCAGGGCACCCTGTTCCAGAAAGGCTATGACCCGCGCTACACGGACCCGATCGGGCGCGCCTACTACTTGCGTGGCAGCTATACGTTTTAAGGGAGATTTGCTGAAACAGACATGCACGGGGCAGCGCCGACCAGCGTTTGCCTGCAGCACCAGAGACGGCGCCAGCAGCGATGCTGTGCGCCGTTTTATTTTACGCATCTGAGCACGCCTGACAAGGGTTCACGATACTTTATTACTGAAGGATTATAAAAAAAACAGGAAAATGTTGCATTTCATCCAAAAAGTCCGCACGAAATTGACAATCTGAATCGTGAATGTTTTGATGAGGACCCTGAAAATTTACAGAATTTTCATTGGTGGATTTTCAAAAAGGCAAATAAATTGTTGGCAAGCAACAAGTTATCTCAAAATAATTGCCGCCTTTATCACAATAACAAGGAATTTCAGATGATGATAGAAAATGTAATATCGCGGTCGCTGCGCCTGATGTTTGCAGGCGGCATGGCCCTGAGCATGCACGCCGCGTATGCACAAGAAACAACAGATGGCACCATGCAACGCGTGGAAGTCACGGGTTCGAGCATCAAGCGCATCGCTTCCGAAGCGTCGCTGCCGGTGCAGACGTTCAACCAGAAAGACATCAAGAAAACGGGCGTCTCCACGGTGACCGATTTCATCCAGCAAATTCCTGCGATGCAGGGCTTTTCCGTGGCCGCCGATTCGGTTGGCGGCGGCGGCGGCGGTGTCACCACGGCCTCGATCCACGATATCGGCGCGGCCTACACGCTGGTGCTGCTGAATGGCCGCCGCGTGGCGCCGTCCAATTCCGGCACCACCATTGACCTGAACTCGATCCCCCTGTCGGCCATCGAGCGCGTCGAAGTGCTGACGGACGGCGCCTCGGCCCTGTACGGTGCCGACGCCATCGCCGGCGTGGTCAACTTCATCCTGAAAAAAGGCGCATCGCCGCTGGAAATCAGTGCCAAGTACTCGCGCCCTGAAGAAAAAGGCGGCGCCAGCAATTCGATTTCGATCAGCAAGGGCTTCGGCGACATCGACGAAGACGGCTACAGCATTTTCGTGTCGGCCAGCCATGACGAACAAAAATCGCTGAAAGCCTCGCAGCGCAGCTTCGCGAAAAGCGGCATCATCAATTTCAACGATCCGAAGACCGGCAAGGCGCTGCAATTCATCAACGGTTCCTCGCGCTCGGCACCGGGCAATGCCAGCGTCAATTACAACCGTACCGATGCGAACGGTAATGTGGTGATCAATCCAGAAACCCAAAAACCGTTTATCGACAGCGTCAACCTGGCTAATCCGTATGCGCTGGCCCATGGCGGCAAGTGCGCGCCTAGCAATATGGACTTCTACGGCGACGGCAACTGCTATTTCGACTCGCCGTCGACCATTGAAATCAATCCGGAATCGAAGCGCGACTCGCTGTTCAGCTCGGGCACCGTCAAGCTGGGTAAGACCGGCTGGCAGGGCTTCTATGACTTCGCCTACACGGAAGCGAGCATCAAGGCCAGCATCGCGCCGTACCCGGCCGATTTCTCCATTTCCCCGAATTCGCCACTGTTCAGCAAGTACCTGGCCTCGCAGTTGACCCCGACGCAACTTGCCAATGCCGTGAGCGGTGTCGCCAAATACCGCCTGTCCGAAATGGGCAACCGCACCTACGACTATGGTACCAAGGCCACGCATATCGTCGCCGGTGTCGACGGCAATGCATTCGGCTGGGATATCAACACGGCCGTGACGTATTCGAAAAACAAGCAAACGCAGGACTACGTCAGCGGCCTCCCGCTGGCTGACAAGTTCAACGCCCAGATCGACGCCGGCAATATCGACCCGTTCGCCTACCCTGTGGGCTCCATGCCGGACGCCATGCGCCAGGCACTGCTGGGTACGGGCTTCAGCGGCACCTACAACACGCAAACCGTGGAAATGAAAGGCGTCGACGCGCGCGCTTCGCGCCCTGTGTTCTCGCTGCCGGGCGGCACCGCCATGCTGGGCGTGGGCGCCGACTACCGCAACACCTCGTTCAAGATGCAACAGGCAGACGTCGCCAGGCAGGCGCAAATCCTGTTTGACAATCAACAAGTCGACAGCGAATACGCACGCGACAATGCGGGCGCATACGCCGAGCTGATGCTGCCGATTTCGAAAAAACTGGAAATGACGGGTTCGCTGCGTTATGACCAGATCGGCGCCATCGATGACAAGTTGACGGGCAAGACGGTAGGCAAGAAGGAAAACGCCACCACCTGGAAAATCAGCGGCAAGTACTCGGCGACCAAGAACGTGATGTTCCGCGCCGCTGCCGGCACCGGCTTCCGCGCCGCCAGCATGCAGGAAATCGCCGGCCCGCTGGAAGACTGGGGCGTCACCGGTGGTAACTACCAATGCCCATTGACGGCAGCAAACGGCATGGGCGGCCACCCGCTGGCCAGCTACTGCAGCGGCGTTGGACGCCAGCAGTTTGAAGCCTTCCAGGGCGGCAATCCTGAATTGAAGCCGGAAACGTCGAAGCAATGGAGCATCGGCACCGTATTCGAGCCGATCGACAGCCTATCGATGTCGTTTGACCTGTGGAACGTGGAAATCCGCGACCAAGTCACGGCGGTCTCGGAAGGCCTGATCTTCAACAATCCGGCCAAGTATGCCAACCTGTTCACCACCAAGCACATCAGCTCGACGGGCCTCGACGTACTGGCCATCAAACTGCTGCCGATTAACATCGGCAAGGTGGAAAACCGCGGTATCGACTACGACTTCACCCACAAGATGAAGCTGCTGGACGGCCGCCTGACGACTCGCTTGATGGGTACCTATCTGCTGCGTTCGCGCTACACGACGCCGGGCACCGACGATCAATGGGAAACCAGCCTGAATCGCTACGGTTCGAACGACAAGGTCAGCTTCCGCAACATCATCCGCGCCACCTCCTCGTATGAGACGGCCAAGTTCACGCATACGCTGAGCGCCAGCTACCGCAATGGCTATACCGACAAAGAACAGACGGTCGACGATTGCGCTGTGATCGTCGCCGGCAGCCCTGGCGAATGCTATGGCATACAGCTGGAAGTGCCGAGCTACACCACCTTCGACTTCCAGACGGCTTACCGTCCGATGAAGAACGTGGAAATCACGGGCGGCATCCTGAACCTGTTCGACCGCAATCCGCCGTTCACCCTGCGTAACACGGGTTCGCATCAAGTGGGCTACAACCCATCGTACTCGAGCGCCCTGGGCCGCCAGTTCTACCTGAGCGGTTCCTACAAGTTCTAAGCTGATTGCATCTGCTTTTGGCTAAAAACTGAAAAAGCCCGGAAAGCTTAGCTTTCCGGGCTTTTTTTCATGCTGCGCGCCACCTTATTCCGCGTCGCCCTGCAGGCGGCGCAGCTTCACGGCCGCCGCCAGATTTTCCAGCACGGCCACGCTGGCGCTCCAGTCGATGCAGCCATCGGTGACGGATTGGCCATAGATCAATTCCTTGCCCGGGATCAAATCCTGGCGCCCTGCCACCAGGTGCGACTCCACCATCACGCCGACGATGCGGCTGTCGCCGCCGGCCACCTGGCTGGCGATATCGGCACACACGGGGATCTGGTTTTCCGGTTTTTTCGAGCTGTTCGCGTGCGAGGCGTCGATCATCAGGCGCGCCGCCAGGCCCTGTGCGGCAATGGCCTTGCAGGCCTCGTCCACGCTGGCCGCGTCATAGTTGGGCGTCTTGCCGCCGCGCAAGATGATGTGGCAATCTTCGTTGCCATTGGTCGAGACGATGGCCGAGTGGCCGCCCTTCGTGACGGAGAGAAAATGGTGCGGCTGCGAGGCGGCCTTGATGGCTTCCACGGCAATCTTGACATTGCCATCCGTGCCATTCTTGAAGCCGACGGGACAGGACAGCCCCGAAGCCAGCTCGCGGTGCACCTGCGACTCCGTGGTGCGTGCGCCGATGGCGCCCCAGCTGATCAGGTCGGCGATGTATTGCGGGCTGATGACGTCGAGGAACTCGGTGCCAGCCGGCAAGCCCAGCTCATTGATATTGCGCAACAGTTCGCGCGCCATGCGCAAGCCGTCGTTGATGCGGAAGCTGTTGTCCATGTACGGGTCGTTGATCAGGCCCTTCCAGCCCACCGTGGTGCGCGGCTTCTCGAAGTAGACGCGCATGACGATTTCCAGTTCGCCGGCGAAACGCACGCGCTCCTTGACCAGCAGGCGCGCATATTCCATCGCCGCCTTGGTATCGTGGATGGAGCAAGGTCCGATCACCACCATCAGGCGGTCGTCCTGGCCGTGCAGGATACGGTGCAGGGCAATGCGGGCGCTGGCAGCGGTCTGTTCGGCTTGCTCCGAGCAGGCAAATTCGCGGATCAGATGGGACGGCGGGGTCAATTCCTTCATTTCGCGAATGCGCAAATCATCGGTGCGGGGCATCATTTTCTCCAAAATTTAAGGAAGGGTAAAACATCTGGGTAAAAAAAAACCGCCATCAGTGGCGGTTTTTTAGAATTTGCTGGGATCTCGTTTTTTTGCTGCTACGTGAACCGACCGCTACTCCACCGCCTTTGGGTTGGAATTGCTAAAGTAAAAATAAGCGGTAAAAAAGTGGCGAGCGAACATGCGAGTCATCCATAAGTGATGAACGACTATAAACCTAAATTGCAAAGATTGGCAAGCATATTTGTCGGCAAAGTCGCATGTTGCAGCCGTTTTACACTGCAAAGCGCGTTAAAAAGCATAAAAAGTTGCGTGCTGCGGATGCGCATCGGCTGACTACCAACGCTGTGGCCGCCGTGGCGCGCACGCCACGGCGGCCCGTTTTGACGCTGGCAAGCGACGCACTACTGATATAGATCGAATCCCGGCCAGGCCACACGGCCAAGATTTCAAGGTGCACCTACCTTTCCCCGTCTGACCTTCCCGGAGAATCGCATGATCTACAAACAATCTGCCCATCCATTTTCACTACCCCGCCTGGGACTGGCACTGGCAAGCGCCCTGCTCGCTCTCCCCGTCCTGGCACAGGAAGCCACTCCCATTGCCCGCGTGGAAATCACCGGCTCGAACATCCGCCGCGCGCAGGCAGAAACGGCGTCGGCCGTGCAAACCCTGAGCGCGGCCGACATTGAAAAATCGGGCAAGTCCAGCGTAGCCGAACTGCTGCAGACGCTGGCCATCGACAACCAGGGTTCCGTGCCCACCACCTTCGGCAACGGCTTTGCGGCCGGCGCTTCCGGCGTGTCGCTGCGGGGCCTGGGCACGGCCTCAACCCTGGTGCTGCTGAACGGGCGCCGCGTCGCGCCGTATGGCCTGGCGGACGATGGCCAGAAGGTGTTCGCCGACCTGAACATCATTCCCCTGGAAGCGGTGGAACGGGTGGAAATCCTCAAGGATGGCGCCTCGGCCATCTATGGTTCGGACGCCATCGCCGGCGTGGTCAACGTGATCTTGCGGCGCGACTACCAGGGCACTGCCCTCAAGGGCAATTACGGCAAGACGAAAGACTGGGACGGGCGCGACGCGCGCGCCGCCATCACGCACGGTTTCGGCGACATCGACACGGACCGCTACAACGTGCTGCTGAACCTGGAATACAGCGAAAAGTCCGCCATCTGGAACCGCGACCGGGACGGACGGGGCGCCATCGGCCGCAGCGATTTGCGCGACCTGGGCTTCAGCGCGCAGGAGTCGCTCAGCGGCGCGGGCGCCATCACCACCAACAACGCGGCCGGCAGCGCCGTCAACGGCAATGTGCGCAATCCCGACACGCTCGACTACTACAACCGGGGCAACCTGGCCGGCGCGGGTTTTACGCGCACCTTCCCCGGTGCCGCCTGCGGCAACTTCACCAGCCATCCGCAAGGCGATCCAGGCGGCGGCTGCCTGACCGATGCCGCGCAGCAATACGGCCAGATCCAGCCCAAACAAAAGAACATCAATTTCTTCGGCCGCGCCGCCTGGCAACTGACGCCAGCGTTGCAAACGTATGCCGAATTGAACGTGTATCACAGCAAATCAAACTCGGCCACCACGCCCTCGACGGTCAGCGGTTCGGTCGGCTACCCTGGCGGCCCCGTCAGCAATGCGGGCGTGGCGCTGGGCGCCGGCCATCCGGACAATCCGTATTTCGGCACGGCGGCACGGCTGCGCTACCTGGCGGCCGATATGGGGCCGCGCCTGTCGGAAGTCAATTCCACCTTCACGCGCTTTGTCGCCGGCATCAAGGGCGCCGTGGCGGGCTGGGATATCGACAGCGCCTTGCTGTACTCGCAGAACAAGGTGTCGAACGACCTGAACGGCTACCTGCAGCGCGACGTGGCCTTTGCCCTGCTCAACCCCACTGCCGCCAATGTGGCGGCGGCCAGCCTGAACCCCGCGTATGCAGCCCTGCCCGCCGGCAGCCTGTGGCGCATCGCGGAAAACGCGGGGCTCAATTCGCCCGCGCTGTACGCGGCCCTGTCGCCGCGTATTGCCAGCGACGCCAGGACGCATATCGCGCAGATCGACTTCAAGGCCAGCCGCGAGGTAGCCAAGCTCGAGGGCGGAGGCCTGGGCGTGGCCGTGGGCGCCGAGTTCCGCCATGAAGCAACGGAGCTCAAACACACCACCGGTACGGAACGGGGCAATATCATCGGCCTTGGCTATTCCGCCTACAAGGGTAACCGCAACGCCTCCGCCATCTATGCCGAGGTGCTGGCGCCCGTGCTGAAAACCGTGGAGCTATCGGGCGCCCTGCGCGCCGACCATTTCACCGATGTGGGCAACTCCTATACGCCGAAAGTGGGCATAAAATGGACGCCGCTGCGTGAACTGGCCCTGCGCGGCACCTTCGCCAAGGGCTTCCGCGCGCCCAGCGCGGCGGAAAACGGCGTGGGCGGCCTGGCCGCGTTCGCCACCGCCAGCGATCCCCTGCGCTGCGCGCTGGGCGTGGAGGTCGCTTGCGATCCCGCGTCGATCGCCGTCATCACCTCACCCAATCCGAAGTTGTCGCCCGAGCGTTCACGCAGCTATTCCGTGGGTGCCGTGTGGGACCCGCTGCCGCGCAGCAGCATTTCCATCGACCTGTGGCAAATCCGCCGCAAGAATGAAATCAACCAGGAGCAAACGGATACGGCCATTGCCGAAGGCCATGTGGCGCGCGACCCGTCAACGGCCACGGGCATCGCCGGCGATCCGGGCGCCATTACCGCCGTGCTGGCCAATTACGTGAATTCCGCGCAAACAACGGTGCGCGGCATCGATATCGACGCCCGCCAGCGCTTCAATCTGGGTAGCGACCATGGCAACCTGGTGTTCGACCTGAAGTGGACGCATCTGTACAAATGGCTGCGCACGGAACAGGACGGCACGCAGCGCGATTTTGCCGGCACGCATGGCAATTGCGATGTATCAAACTGCATGGGCACGCCGGCTGACCGCATCAACCTGGGCGCCACCTGGGAACGCCAGAACTGGCGCGTCAGCGCCAACGTCAACTACCGCGCCCACCTCGACAATGTGTTGTTTAAGCATGACCCGGACGGCTGTGCCACGCACTTTTCCGACGGCACGGATGCGCCGCGCGGCTGCCGCATCGCCTCGTTCACGACGGTGGACCTGACGGCCCGCTGGCTGGCCACGCCCAAGCTGGAAGTATTTGCAACGGTGCAAAACCTGTTCGACAAGATCGCACCGCTCGATCCGCTCACGTATGGCGCCACGGGCTACAACCCGCTCGACTACGCGGGCGCGGCGGGACGCTTTATCAGTGCGGGGGTGAAGTACAAGTTCTGATGTTCGCCAACGTGCCAGACGTAGGTCGGATTAGCGGGGCGAAGCCGCACGTAATCCGACCTACGCAAGCCAAGCAAAACGTCAGGCAGTCCCGCCGACGGTAATACCGTCCAGGCGCAGGGTTGGCTGCCCTACGCCTACGGGCACGCTTTGCCCCTCCTTGCCGCACACGCCCACGCCCGAGTCCAGGCGCATGTCGTTGCCGATCATGGAAACGCGGTTGAGCACGTCCGGGCCGTTGCCGATCAGGGTCGCCCCTTTGACCGGGTAGCTGAGCTTGCCGTTTTCGATCATGTACGCTTCGCTGGCCGAGAAGACGAACTTGCCGTTCGTAATATCGACCTGGCCGCCGCCGAAGTTGACGGCATACAGACCGTTTTTGACGGAAGCGAGGATTTCACCCGGGTCCCGGTCGCCGCCCAGCATATACGTGTTCGTCATGCGCGGCATGGGCAGGTGGGCGAACGATTCGCGGCGCGCATTGCCCGTCACAGGCATCTTCATCAGGCGCGCATTCATGGTGTCCTGGATGTACCCCTTCAAAATGCCATCCTCGATCAGGGTCGTGCATTGCGTCGGGTTGCCCTCGTCGTCGATATTCAGGGAGCCGCGCCGGCCAGCCAGGGTGCCGTCATCGACCACCGTGACGCCCTTGGCAGCCACGCGCTCGCCGATGCGCCCGGAAAACGCGGACGAGCCCTTGCGGTTGAAATCGCCTTCCAGGCCGTGGCCGATGGCCTCATGCAGCAGGATGCCAGGCCAGCCCGGTCCCAGCACGATGGTCATGGGACCGGCGGGCGCCGGGCGCGCTTCCAGGTTCACCAGGGCCGAATTGACGGCGTCTGCCGCGTATTGTTCCAGCACGGCATCACTGAAATAGTCATAGCTGAAACGTCCGCCGCCGCCGGCCGAACCCGTTTCGCGGCGGCCATTCTGTTCCGCGATCACGGTGAGCGAGACGCGTACCAGCGGGCGAATGTCGGCCGCCAGCACGCCGTCGCTGCGCAGCACCAGCACCACGTCGTACTCGCCGGCCAGACCCGCCATCACCTGCACCACGCGAGGATCTTTCGCCCGCGCCATCTTTTCCACGCGCTCGAGCAGTTGCACCTTGGCCGTGGCGTCCAGTGAAGCGAGCGGGTCGTTGGGCAGGTACAGCGAGCGTCCCCCCTGCGCCAGCATGTGGCCCGCGATCTTGATTTTGCCGGTCCCCGCGCGCGCAATGGTGCGCGTGGCCGCAGCCGCTTCCAGCAGGGCCCGCTCGGAAATCTCGTCGGAATACGCAAACGCCGTCTTGTCGCCGGACACGGCGCGCACGCCCACGCCCTGGTCGATGGAAAAGCTGCCCGTCTTGACGATGCCCTCTTCCAGGCTCCAGCCTTCGCTCTTGGTCGACTGGAAATACAGGTCGGCATAGTCGACCTTGTGCGTAAACATCGTGCCAAGGGCTTTCAGCAGCTTGTCTTCGTCCAGGCCGAACGGCGTGAGCAGGAGTTCGCGTGCCACGGCCAGGCTGGACAGATTGGGTTCAAATGGGATCATGGCTATCTATTCTTTCAATTTACATGGTGCGGTGAGCGAGCGCTGGCAAGGATTCACGCACGCCAGCCAAAAACACCAGGTCGATCTCGCCGCTCACCACACCCTCGCCTTCGGGCAACACGGCTTTCACTTCGCCCCACGGGTCGATCAGCATGCTGTGGCCCCAGGTGCGCCGGCCGTTCGGATGCAAGCCACCCTGCGCCGAGGCCAGCACATAGCACTGGTTTTCGATGGCGCGCGCGCGCAGCAGCACTTCCCAGTGGGCGCTGCCTGTCGTATAGGTAAACGCGGCCGGCACGACGATCAGCGCGCAATCGCCCATGGCACGGTACAGCTCGGGAAAACGCAGGTCGTAGCAGATGGACAGGCCGACCCGGCCAAACGGCGTCTCGATCGTGCGCACTTGCGCACCGGGCACGATGGTGCGCGATTCATTGTAGGACTCGGTGCCGCGCGTAAAGCCGAACAGGTGGATCTTGTCGTAGCGGCCGGCCGGCTCGCCTTGCGGGTCGTACACCAGCGTCGTATTGAGGACCTTGCCCTCCTCACCGGAAATCAGGGGCAAGGTGCCGCCGATCAGCCAGATGCCGTGCTGGCGCGCCATCTGTGCCATGCCATCCTGGATGGGTCCGCTGCCAGGCTGTTCCGCATGGGCCAACTTGTCCGTTTCCTGCTTGCCCATGATGGCCCAGTATTCGGGCAGCACCACCAGCTGCGCGCCACCGGCGGCGGCCTGCGCCACCAGGCGCCGCGCCGTGGCCAGGTTGTCTTCCACGGACGGCGAGGAAATCATTTGTATTGCTGCGACTGTATGCATCATTGCCACCTCTTATCCATTCGAACGCCTCGCCTATTTCGCCACAGCCTCCGCCGCTGCAGCGGCAGGAACGGCGACAGGCTCCAATTTACCACCGTCGAGCTTGGTCACGACGGGCGACTTCCATGGGCCGGCGATCTGCATGTGGTAGGTGAGCGCCTTCATCACGGGGGCGCGCAGGAACAATTGCGCCAGGAAACTGCCCAGGCCGATGACCGGATTGACTGCCAGCGCATACACGAGCGGCCCCGTGCCCAGGTTAAATTCCGGGATCACCACCACGTGCAGATTCGTCGTTTCATTGGCGATGTCGGCCGTGCCATCCATCAGTACGGTGGCCGCCACGCCGTGCATCTTGAGGTTGTCGGTGGTCACCACGCCGCGCTTGATGCTGGCGTTGGCCGTGATGCCGTCGAAGGCCAGGCCTTCGGAAAACACGTCGTGGAAATCGAGTTTCAGCAAGCGGGGCAAGGCTTGCAGGCTGAGCACGCCCAACAGCTTGGCCGCGCCCGGATCCTGCTTGAGGAACTGGCCCGACTCCACATTCATCTCGATCTGCCCCGACAGGGTGGGAATGTCGAGCGAATACGGCAAACCATTCCAGGCGATGTCGCCGCTCAGGCGGCCCTTGCCGCGACGCACCGTATCGGCAAAGCCGAAGCGGTCGAGCAACTTGCCCGCATCGACGATGTCGAGGCCAAAACGCAGGCTGGTCGTGCTTTGCCCATCCTTGATGACCCATTTGCCATTGCCGCTCAGCGCACCATCAGGATTCGACAATTGCAGCTTGCCCACGCGCCACTCGCGCCCGCCCGCCGCCATGGTGTTATAGGCCTGCAATTCCAGCCGGCCGATCTTCTTGTTGAACAGCTCAAATTGCTCGGCGATGATATCGAGCGAGGGAATCGACTGGGCACCGCTCTTGCCTTCCAGCAAATTCTTCACATCGTTGGCGGCCGACTCCGGAATGATCAACGACGACAGGCGCGCCGTCATCTTGCCCAGGCCGGACGGCGTTTCCAGCCACGTCACATAGCCCGACACTTGTTTCGCGTCAATATTGGCTTGCCACACATCCTTTTGATGCGTGGCGCCGACCACCACGTTTTCCAGCTTGCGTTCGCCCAGCATCAGTTCGCTGGCACGCGCCGCCATCATGTCCGGCACCACATATTGCCCGATATCGGGAGCGTCGTCGGCGTTGCCGCCCGCATCGGCTGGCGCCGTGCCACTGCCGGCGATTTCGCTGCCGACGGCAATCCAGCTGTCCACGTCCAAGGTTTTCATGTTGACGTTAAGCATCATGCCGCTGTCCGGTTCCGGCGCCGGCACGTTCACGCCGATACCGCCGCGCAGCAGGCGCCAGGCATCCTTGCCCTGCTTCTGGCGCTGGTAGCGGGCAGCGATGCCAGAACCCAGCGCGATGCGGATATCGTCCGTGCGCAGGCCGGCGCCGTTCGCCGCGTTGCCCGTCAGGGTAAATTTCACGGGCAAGCTGTCACCGGCCGGCTTTTTCAGGGGAGCGGGGAAATCCAGGCCCAGACCCGTCAGCGGCGACTCGACATTGACCACCACCTGGTGGTCGCGCGCCGTGATCAGGCCACTATAGCGCGCGCCGCCATTCAAATGTTTCGCCAGACGCTGCAGCACGGGCGCCGGATACGTCTTGCGCAAGCCGTCGATGGTCATGTTGCCGGCGATTTTCACCTGGATGGAATTGTCCGCCTGCGTGCCGCCCGAGATGGCCAGTGGTCCGCCCAGCAGGCTGCCATTCAAGCCATTCAGATTGACGCCCTTCTCGTTGAACTCGATCTTGCCCTGCGTGCCCAGCACGGGCGGCATGTCGTGGAACAGCACCACGTCATTGCCCGCCAGCTGCAAGCTGCCTTGCACGGTCGACTCCAGCATGCGCTCGATCGGCAGGTGCAGCTTCAATGCCAGCCTGGCGTTGCCCGTCGCCGTCGTTTCATCCGTAAAATGCTCGATCCAGCCCAGCACGGGGCTGGCCGTCACGTACTTGAGGAATTCCTGCATCGGGCCGGCCGCATTGCCCTCGATATCGAGCAAGGTGTCGAACACGGTCAGGTCGGGAATCACGGCTTTGACATTCGTCAATGCCACGCCGCCCGTCGTGGCCGTGTCGCCGCGAATTTCCATGCGTGCCCGCTCGAAAATAAAACTGCCCTTGATTTTTTCCGCCTGCGGCCACAGGGGCGCCTTGCCCGCCAGCGGGCCGTTTTCCGCCCATTCGCCCGGTGCATAATTCAGGATGCCGTTCTCGATCTTGCCGGCCACGCGGAAGTCGCCACGGTTGCGCTGGGCCGGCGTGTCGGCCTTGAAGGGGAAATGCTCAAGTTCGCCGCGCAGGCGCAGACTGACATCGCGCGCCACGCCGCCTTCCAGCGCCCCCGTCAGCCAGTGGCGCAGGTGCTCGGGCGTTTGCAGCGGCAGATAGCGGCCGATGGTGTTGATCTGGAAATTGTCGATCGTGCCCGTCAAGTCGACCTGGCCCAGATTCTTGCCGTCGAGCGGCATGCGGTGCGTGCCCTGCAAGGCGACGCGCAAGCCTTGCTGATTGAAGTCGAGCTTGTCCAACCCGACTTGCAGCATATTCTCCGCCTCAAAGGTCCAGCGCGCCTGCATGGTGAATTGTTCGAACGGCAAGGCCGGTTCGCTCAGGTACGTAGGGAACTGCAGCACCAGGTCTTGCGCATCGATAGCGATGCTACCGCCCTTGTCGTTGGCGTCGATGCTGCCAGTCAGGTGATCGAAGCCGGGAATGGCCGGTGCAGCAGCCTGCGCGGGGCTGCTCGCCGTCTTCGCCACGGCCATGCGCGCCGGCTGCGCATTCAGGCCCAGGTCGATGAGTTTGCCGCGCAGGCGATAGCTGGCGGGCGTGGCCATGTCGCCTTCCCATTGCGCTGAAAAATCCTGCAAACGCCCGCGTGGCGCCAGGGCGTCGAGGCGCTGGCGCTGCTGCTCGCCCAGCGGCAACTTGTCGGCCAGGGCGGCCAGGGTGTGCAAATCGAGGGACTTGGCCGTGATTTCCGTGCGCGCCGGCTTGCGCTTGGTGGCCGCAACAAAGCGTTCGGACAAGGTCGTGGGCGGCAGGCTGAGGCCATCGCGGGTTTCCACCGCGAAATTCGTCAACTCGACCTGGTGTCCATTCGCACCAAAGGTGGGCTTGCCGTCCGGCACTTGCGCCGACAGCTCTTCCTTGGCCGAAATGCGCCCGCTGACCGACAACAGGTCGAGCGGGGCGATATGCTCGCCCAGTTGCGCCTGCACATCCGTCAAGCCCACATCGGCCGTGAAGCCGGCCAGGCGCGCGTGATCCAGGCTCAGCCAGGCGCGCAGGGCGCCCTTGCCCTGGCTCAGCTCGAACGGGTAATCGAGATAGCGCCGCCAGGCGGCCAGGTCGGCGTTTTTCAGGTCCGCGTACAGCTCGCCCTTCCACATCGACACGTCCGAGATGCGCTGGCTGAAAGGCGGATGCGTGAAGTGAGCGCGTACATCGATGGGCGCGGCCAGGCTGGCGGGCGGCGTGGCCTGCAAACCCAGCCGGTGGCTGCGCCAGCGGTTGCGCAGCAGCAAGTTGACCTTTTCCAGTGCCAGCTCTTGGGTGCCGCGCACTTCATCCGTCCAGCGCACCTTGCCGTCGCGAATGATGATCTCATGCTGCGACAGCAGCCAGTCGGCGCCTTTGCCATCGCTGCCCTGCGTGCTGTCGATCAACACCCCGGCCACATACAGCTTGCCATCCTTGCTGCGCCGCACGTCCAGGTCGGGCCGCGTGATTTCCAGGGTGTCGAAGCGCACGGCACCAAGCACGCTCCACCACGACACGGTGGCCGAGACGCTCGGCAGGCTCAGCGCCTGGCGGCCCGCCTGGTCGCGCAGGCTCACGTCACCCAGGAAGAGATTCGGCCGCACGCCATGCCACGAAGCATAAATACGCGCGATACTGACAGGGTTGCCCAGCGCGCGACTGGCCGCCCGCTCGATATCGCCTTTGTAGTAATCGATATTCGGCAAGATGGCGTAACGGAGGAATAAGAACAGTACGGCGAAGGCGAAATACGCCAGCAGCACCAGTTTGATGGTAAAACCCAACACATGGTGGGTGGCCAGGTTGGCCATGCGATAGGCGGCACGCAGCCGCTGCCAGCGCAGGGCCAATGGCACATGTTCTGTCACGCTTGCTTCTGGCGGTTTTTGCATCAATAAGCTAATAAACTGGCCCGGCGTCAAATAATGGCAAAAATCGTCTGCATTCGTGGTGCGCGCCTGCATCCTTGCGCTTGCTTCTGAGCAAAGCCTCCCTTACCATCGTCCGGAAGAGCACGCACTGCCGGCGCCATTAGCGCCAGCGGCACAATTTTACCGCATCCCCCGCCGTTCGCAGCCAAGTTAAACAAGAACCATGCAAGCAGCATCCACGAGACCCTTACCGACACCATGAGCACACAGCCTTTGATCTCCGCCTCCCGTTTCTACCAGCGCTGGCTGGGTGCCGCCCCCGAGCGCGCCGCGCAGGTAGCGCAACTGGTGCGCGCGCCGCTCGACGGGCTCGACTTTGCCGCCGCGCTGCTTGAGCAGGCGAACGCCGCCACGCCGCCGCTGCCGGCCGAGCGGGCCATGCGCCGCCTGCGCAACCTGCTCGTCTGCGGCCTGATCGAGCGCGACCTGGGCGGCCAGGCGGACTTGAACGAAGTCGTCACGGCCATGACGGGCTTTGCCGATTTCGCCATCCGCACGCATGTGG
The DNA here is from genome assembly GCF_051380895.1 of Janthinobacterium breve. NCBI lineage: Bacteria > Pseudomonadati > Pseudomonadota > Betaproteobacteria > Burkholderiales > Oxalobacteraceae > Janthinobacterium > Janthinobacterium breve. Next base: position 387,618 of record NZ_JBNYXY010000002.1, read on the forward strand.
ACGCCATCATGGCCGAGATGGTGGCCCTGCACGGCATGCCCGTCGGCGAGGAATCGGGCGAGGAACAGGCCTTGATGGTGCTGGCGATGGGCAAGCAGGGCGGCGGCGAGCTGAACGTCTCGTCGGATATCGACCTGATCTTTGTTTACCCGGAAGATGGCGACACGCAAGTCACCGTGTCGGGCCAGCGCAGCCTGTCCAACCATGAGTTTTTCATTCGCATGGGCAAGAAACTGATCGCCGCCCTGGCCGAGATCACGCAAGACGGTTTTACCTTCCGCGTGGACATGGCCTTGCGCCCGAACGGCAACTCGGGCCCGCTGGCCGCCAGCCTGGGCATGGTGGAACAGTACCTGATTGTGCAGGGCCGCGAATGGGAACGCTACGCCTGGGTCAAGGCGCGCGCCGTGACGGGCAAGGCGGAAGACATCGCTGCGCTCGATGCCATCGTGCGCCCGTTTGTCTTCCGCCGCTACCTCGATTTCGGCGTCATCGATGCCATCCGCACCATGCACGGCCAGATCCGCGCCGAGGTCAACCGCCAGGAACGGCTGCACCCGGACCGTAGCAACAACGTCAAGCTGGGCCGGGGCGGCATCCGCGAAATCGAATTCCTGGCGCAAGTGTTTCAATTGATACGCGGCGGGCGCGACGCCGAGCTGCGCGAGCGTTCCACGCGCGCCACCCTGCGCACGGTGGCAGACAAGGGCTTGCTGGAACCGGCCATCGTGGAGCAGTTGCTGGGCTCCTACACTTTCCTGCGCAACCTGGAACACCGGCTGCAATACCTGGACGATGCGCAGACCCATACCCTGCCCGCCAACGAGGCCGACCGCCTCACCGTGGCGCAGATGATGGGCTTGCCCGACACGCTCACCCTGCTGGCCCAGCTGGAAGCGCACCGCGTATTTGTCGCAGGTCAATTTGACGAGATGTTCAGCGACAAGAGCAGCGGCACGCCGCCGGCGGACACGGGCATCGACCCGCAGACGTCGAACGACTGCGCCGCCTCGGACCAGCAGGAAGCCATCGAGGCGCGCTTTGCCGCCCTGGGTTTCCATGAGCCCGCCGCCTGCGCACGGCGTTTGCTGGCCACGTGGCAGGCGCCGCGTTTGCAATCCTTGCCCGAGGCGAGCCGCACGCGCCTCGTCGCCCTCGTCAATTCCGCCCTGCCCCTGATCACCGATTGCTCCGTTTCCAACGGTAACGCCAGCCAGCTGGCCACCCTGGGCCGGCTGCTCGATTTCCTGGAAGCGATTGCGCGCCGCTCGGCCTATCTGTCGCTGCTGACGGAATACCCGCATACGCTCGAACGCGTCGTGCGCATGGTGTGCGCCAGCGGCTGGGCCGCCACCTTCCTCACGCAGCACCCGATCCTGCTCGACGAACTATTGGATGAGCGCATCCGCAACACGGTGCCCGACCCGGCCGCGCTGGCGCTGGACCTGCAGCGCCAGCTCGACGACGCCCCCGGCGACACGGAACGGCAGATGGATATCCTGCGCGAAACACACCATGCGCAGCTGTTCCAGTGCCTGGCGCAAGACCTGGCAGGCGACCTGAGCGTGGAAAAGCTGGCCGATTACCTGTCGCAGCTGGCCGACATCATCGTCGCCGCCACCGTGCAAGCCGTCTGGCAAACCTTGCCGACACGCCACCGCGAAGTGCCGAAGTTCGCCGTCATCGCATATGGCAAGCTGGGCGGCAAGGAACTGGGCTATGTGTCCGACCTGGACGTCATCTTCCTGTTCGACGACGACGACCAGGAAGCGCCCGGCCTGTACGCGAAGCTGGCGCAGCGTTTCATTACCTGGATGACCTCGCACACGTCGGCCGGCATCCTGTTCGATATCGACATCGCCCTGCGCCCCGATGGCGCTTCGGGCATGCTGGTCTCCAGCGTACAGGCATTCGAGCGCTACCAGGGCAGCGCGGCCTGGGTGTGGGAGCACCAGGCGCTCACGCGCGCGCGCTTTTGCGCCGGCGACGTCGCCATCGGCAAGCACTTCGAACGCATCCGCGACACGATCTTGCGCAAGGAGCGCCCGGAAAACGGCCCGCTCAAGGGCGAAGTGGTGGCCATGCGCAAGAAGATGCTGGACGCCCACCCGCCCCGCCCCGGCAGCTTTGATTTGAAACAAGATCCAGGCGGCATGATCGACATCGAATTCATGGTGCAATACCTGGTGCTGCAGCACGCGGCGCAGTATCCGCAACTGACGGCCAACTCGGGCAATATCGCCCTGCTGCGCCTGTGCGGCGAACTGGGGCTGATCGACGCGCAACTGGCCGCCCTAGTCGCCGACGCCTACCGCGCGCTGCGCAAGCTCCAGCATCAGCTGCGTCTGCAGGGGCAGGATCTGGCCCGCGTGGAACCGGAACGGGTGCGCGTGCATGCGGACAATGTGATGCGCCTGTGGCACACGATCTTTCCCGCAACGATTGCATAAGCCCGGCGGCGGCGTATGATACGTACAGGCAATTCCACTTCCCAGTAGTGCCGTACAACAGGCCGCGCCGGGTTTGCCTATCATCCCAGGAGACAGCGTATGAAGACTAGCGTAAAAACGGGCATCAACGCCCTCGTTGCCAGTTTCATCATCTGCGCCATGCCGGCAACGGCATGGGCAGCCCCCAAGGGCAGCGCGGACGAGGCCATCGCCATGACCAAGCGCGCCGTGGCCATGATCAAGGCCGATGGCAAGGAAAAGGCCTTTGCCGCCATTACCGATCCCGCCAATACCAGCTTCCATGACCGCGACCTGTACATTTATGTGTACGACATGAATGGCGTCACCCTGGCGCACGGCAACAATCCCAAAATGGTCGGCAAGAATCTGATCGACCTGAAGGACAATGAAGGCAAGGCCATCGTCAAGTCGCTGATCACCACGGCCAGCACGCCGGCCGGACGCGGCTGGGTAGACTTCAAGTGGCCCAATCCGCTGACCAAAGTGGTCGAGCAGAAATCCGGCTACATCGAACGGGTCGACAATATGATTGTCGGTTCCGGCATCTATAAATAAGCGAGAGCACGAGGAAACCGACCCGGCATGCCGTTTCACTATCTGTACCGCCTGAGCGGCGCCCAACGCGAGACGCGCGCCGACCTGCAACTGGGCTGCGTGCTGGCGCTGGTGGCCGGCGCCGTGAATGCGGGCGGCTTCCTGGCCATCGGCGGTTACACCTCGCACATGACGGGCATCGTTTCCGGCATGGCCGATGACTTGGCGTTAGGCAACCTCACCCTCGCGCTGGCCGCCCTGGGCGCCTGGCTGGCCTTCGTCTCCGGCGCGGCCGTCACGGCCATCATGGTCAATTGGGGCCGGCGCCGCCGGCTGCACAGCCAGTATGCCGCCAGCCTGTTGCTGGAAGCGGCGCTGCTGCTGCTGTTTGGCCTGACGGGCAGCTACCTGGCGTCCATGCCGGACGTGCTGGGGCCCGTGACCATCTTGCTGCTGTGCTTTATCATGGGCTTGCAGAACGCCATCATCACCAAGATCTCCGGCGCCACCATCCGCACCACGCACGTGACGGGTTTGTCGACCGATATCGGCATCGAGCTGGGCAAGATGTTGTATTACAACCGGCGCCAGCTGCCCGAGCGCAGCGTCACCGTCAACAGGAGCAAGTTCAAGACGCACAGCCTGCTGATCTCCTGCTTCTTCATCGGCGGCGTCAGCGGCGCCCTCGCCTTCAAGCATATCGGTTTTCCCGCCGCCACCATCCTCCTCGCCTGCGCGCTGATCCTGCTGGCCGGCGTGCCCGTGCTGCATGACCTGCGGCTGCTATGGCGCTTCTACCGCCCCAGGCTGTAAGGGGGGCGGACGAAAAAAAACGCCCCGAAGGGCGTTTTTTGTATGCTAGCCAGGAATTACTTGGCCGACATCAGTGCGACGGTGGTGTCGAGCATGCGATTCGAGAAACCCCACTCATTGTCGTACCACGACGATACTTTCACCAAACGGCCCGATACCTTGGTCAGGGTCGAATCGAAGTTCGACGACGCCGGGTTATGGTTGAAGTCGATCGACACCAGCGGTTCGGTCTGGTACGTCAGGATGCCTTCCAGGGCGCCTTCCGACGCGGCTTTCATCAGCGCGTTGACTTCTTCCACGGTGGTGTCGCGCTTGGCGATGAAGGTCAGGTCGACCAGCGAGACGTTGATGGTCGGCACGCGGATGGCGAAGCCGTCCAGCTTGCCATTCAGCTCAGGCAACACCAGGCCAACGGCAGCAGCAGCGCCCGTCTTGGTCGGGATCATGCTCATGGTGGCCGAACGGGCGCGGCGCAGGTCTTCATGCATCACGTCGGACAGCACCTGGTCGTTGGTGTAGGCGTGCACGGTGGTCATCAGGCCCGTTTCGATGCCGATGGCGTCGTTGAGTGGCTTGACCAGCGGTGCCAGGCAGTTGGTGGTGCACGAAGCGTTCGAGATGACGGTATCGGTCGATTTCAGCACGGAGTGGTTCACGCCGAACACGACGGTCGCGTCGACGTCCTTGCCGCCTGGTGCCGAGATGATGACTTTTTTCGCGCCGCCCTTCAAGTGAGCCGAAGCTTTCTCTTTGGTGGTGAAGAAGCCCGTGCATTCCAGTACGACGTCCACGCCCAGCTCGCCCCATGGGATTTCAGCCGGGTTGCGCTGTGCAAACACGCGGATCGGATCGCCATTGACGATCATGTTGTCGCCTTCGACGGTAACCGTGCCCGGGAACTTGCCGTGCGCGGTGTCGTAGCGGGTCAGGTGGGCGTTCGATTTGGCATCGCCCAGGTCGTTGATGGCAACGATCTGGATATCCTGTTTCTTGCCGCCTTCGTAGAAAGCGCGCAATACATTACGGCCGATGCGGCCGTAGCCATTGATTGCAACTTTGATCGTCATACTCTGCTCCTGATTAAAAAAAAGGTATCAGCACAGCACCCCGGCCAACACGTGGCCAGGGTCTGCTCAAAATCAATATTAGCCCGCGATAACCGCTTTAACCTTGGCTACGACGTTCTCGACCGTGAAGCCGAAGTGCTTGAACAGCACGCCGGCAGGCGCCGATTCGCCAAACGTGTCGATACCGACCACGGCGCCTTCCAGGCCCACGTATTTGTACCAGAAGCTGGTCACGCCCGCTTCGATTGCCACGCGCGGCACGCCCTTCGTCAGCACGCTGGCCTTGTAGGCGGCGTCTTGGCGGTCATACACGTCGGTCGATGGCATCGACACCACGCGCACAGCGATGCCTTCCGAGGCCAGCGCGCTGGCGGCGGCCACGGCCAGTTCTACTTCGGAACCGGTAGCGATCAGGATCGCCTTGGCGTCGGCCACGTCGTTCAGCACATAGCCGCCGCGGTAGATATTTTCAATTTGCTCGCTGGAACGCTCCTGGTACGGCAGGTTCTGGCGCGAGAAGATCAGGGTCGACGGGCCATCCTTGCGGCGCACGGCGGCGCCCCAGGCGGCTGCCGACTCGACGGTGTCGCATGGGCGCCAGTTATCCAGGTTCGGGATCAAACGCATCGACGAGACGTGCTCGACCGATTGGTGCGTCGGACCGTCTTCGCCCAGGCCGATCGAATCGTGGGTAAACACGAAGATCGAACGCAGCTTCATCAGGGCAGCCATGCGCAGCGCATTGCGGCTGTAGTCGGAGAACGTCAGGAACGTGGCGCCGAACGGGATGTAGCCGCCGTGCAGGGCGATGCCGTTCATGATGGCGCTCATGCCGAATTCGCGCACGCCGTAGTTGATATGGTTGCCAGGCTGGCCAGAACGCACGGCCACGCACTCTTTCCAGTTGGTCAGGTTCGAACCGGTCAGGTCGGCCGAGCCGCCCAGGAATTCCGGCAGGGACGAGGCCAGTGCCTGGATGGCGTTCTGGCTGGCCTTGCGGGTGGCGATGTTTTCTTTCTTCTCGACGCAGGAAGCGATGGCGGCGCTCAGGGCCGCTTCGAATGCCTGCGGCAACTCGCCCTGCATGCGGCGGGTCAGTTCAGCAGCTTGCTGCGGGAATTCGCGGCTGTAGGCGCCAAAGCGCTCGTTCCAGTCCGCTTCCAGCAGGGCGCCTTGTTTCTTCGCATCCCAAGCGGCGTAGACGTCGGCCGGCATTTCGAATGGAGCAGCATCCCAGCCGATGTATTCGCGCACGGCGGCGATTTCCTTGTCGCCCAGCGCGGCGCCGTGGACCTTGTCGCCGCCTTGCAGGTTCGGCGAACCCTTGCCGATGATGGTCTTGCAGCAAATCAAGGTTGGCTTCGATGCGGTCTTGGCGGCGGCGATGGCGGCAGCCACGGCGGCAACATCGTGACCGTCGACAGCGCGGATGACGTTCCAGCCGTACGCTTCGAAGCGGGCCGGGGTGTCGTCCGTGAACCAGCCTTCGACTTTGCCATCGATGGAAATGCCGTTGTCATCGTACAGGGCGATCAGCTTGTTCAAACCCAGGGTGCCGGCCAGCGCGCACACTTCGTGCGAGATACCTTCCATCAAGCAACCATCGCCCAGGAAAGCATAGGTGTAGTGATTGACGATGTCGTAACCTGGCTTGTTGAATTCAGCGGCCAGCAACTGCTCCGACAAGGCCATGCCGACGGCGTTGGCGATGCCCTGGCCCAGCGGGCCGGTGGTCGTTTCCACGCCTGGCGTGACATCGACTTCCGGGTGGCCCGGGGTTTTCGAATGCATCTGGCGGAAGGCCTTGATGTCATCCATCGACAGGTCGTAGCCCGTCAGGTGCAGCAGCGCGTAGTGCAGCATCGAGCCGTGGCCGTTCGACAACAGGAAACGGTCGCGGTTTTGCCATTTTGGATTCGCGGGATTGTGGCGATAGTGACCACTCCACAGGGCAACTGCGATCTCGGCCATACCCATCGGCATGCCTGGATGGCCGGAATTGGCCTTTTGTACAGCGTCCATTGCCAGTGCGCGGATCGCATTGGCCATTTTGGTAGTCGGGAGCGTAGTTGTCATGATGGTGTGGGTCAGTCGCGAGTTTGGGATTCGTTTGCAACAGCGCGGACAGGGAAGCCGGCTGCTTTCTGTAGTCAACTATTTTACCAGACTGGGGGGCTGCAAATTAGAATTGCGGCGTACTGGCCCGCCAAATGGCTATACTTTGACGTCTTTCCACCCCACTTACCCCCCGTTGAGGATTTGCATGCCGCGTTTTTTCTGTCCACAGCCGCTCGTCGCCGGCACCACCATCGCCCTGCCGGAAGCTGTCGCCCACCATATCCAGGTCGTGCGCCTGGCGCCGGGCGACGTCATCACCCTGTTCAATAGCGAAGGCGGCGAAGTGCAAGCGAGCCTGGTGGCGGTCGCCAAGCGCAGCGTGACGGCTGAAATACAGGCGCACGTGGCGCGCGAAGCGGAACTGCCGTATGCCGTGACCCTGGCGCAAGCGCTGCCGGAAGCGTCCAAAATGGACTGGATCATCGAAAAAGCCATCGAACTGGGCGCGGCCGGCATCGTGCCGCTGGCGGCGCAGCGCTGCGTGGTGCGCTTATCCAGCGAGCGGGCCGAGAAAAAGCTCGCGCATTGGCAAGGTATCATCGTCTCCGCCTCGGAACAATGCGGGCGCAACCGCCTGGCCCAACTGGCGCCATTGCAAGACTTCAATCGCTGGAGCAGCCAGCAAGATTTGCATAAGCGCATCATTTTGACGCCGCGCGCGGAACAGTCGCTGGCCGACTGGGCGCGTCACCAGCCGCCGCAAGCGATCACCGTGATGGTGGGGCCGGAAGGCGGGTTTACCGAGGCGGAAGAAAAAGCCGCCATCGCGGCTGGCGCCATCGGCTTGGCTATGGGACCGCGCATCCTGCGCACGGAAACGGCGGGATTGACGGCGCTGGCGACGCTGAGCGCCTTGTGGGGCGGGATGTAGGAACGGGGGTTCTCCCCTCCCTGCACGCGCCACTTTTCTACGCTCGCCAGTTGCATACTGCAAATATCAACGTTCAGATATGAAAAAACCCTGCAAGCATGACGCTTACAGGGTTTTTTATCTTTCCTGCTAGCCGCACCGGAAAACGGTGCGGCTTAAACCACGAACTATCAGAACTTGTGGTTGTATTCAGCAGTCAGACGCATGCTACGTGGTGCCGTGTAGCTGATGGCACGGTTGTAGGTAGGCGACACGTTGGTGCCGCTGTTGTACGTTTCATCAATGGTTTGCACAGCTTGACGATTGAACACGTTAAACACGTCAACTTTGAAGACCAGGCCTTTGACTTGTGCAGGCTTGAATGCAACGTTCGCATCCAGACGGATATCTGCAGGCAATTTACCCATTGCGCCACGTGGCGATGGCACGCCATTGCACATGTGGTAAGCCGATTGATAACCGAAATCGCCATCGACTTCTTCGTTGTTACCCAGGCAGTTCTTCGGACGACCGGTCGCTGCCAGGAAGTTACCACCCAAGCTCCATTGTGGCGTCAACTCGTAGAAGCCGTAAGCCTTGATCTGGTGCGTACGATCATTTGGCAGCAAGCCATACGCGCCAACCATCAGCTCAGGGAAGTCCCAGGTCTGCGTCGCTGCCACGTCGGTTTGTGCCAGATCGGACAGCGTCTGACCTTCGGTATTACCCTTGCTGCGCGACCACGTGTAGTTAACCTTGCCATACCAGCCATTACGGAATGGATGTTCAGCAAACAGGTCAACTGCAGCGTAGGTACGCTTGGCCTTGTCGAAGCCCAGATCTTCCTTGGTCAGGTTAACCGAGGTGTATTTGCCATTGCCAGCAAAGTCCACCAGGAAGGTGTTCGCTTCGCCTGGGTTGAAGTTGGCGCAACCGAAACCACCGTAGTTCGAGGTATCGATCTTGTTACGCGCAGCCCATGCTGCAACCGGACGGCCATCGCAGAAATCGTCTATGGTGGCGCCCAGAGTACGATAGGTTGCCTTGGCACCGAAGTTCAGCGAAGGCGAAAATGCCTTTTCAAAGCCGATGGTCAACTCGTCCTGGTACGTAGGGCGCAAGTTGGTTGCCGACAAGGTTTTCGCATCCTTAGGCTGGAAGTACTCATTATTGGACGAGTACGGATCGGTCAGATTGACACGGCCAATAGGTGCACCGTTGGCATCAACACCCGTATACGTGAAGTACTGGGTGGTATTGAGCGAACGGCTGGCGCCACGCACGGCAAGGTGGGTCGGGATTTGCAGGTGATAACGGCCTGCGCTACCAAATACTTTCAAGGTGGCATCGCCGTTCACGTCCCACGAGGCGGACAGACGCGGAGCGATCTGGTTCTTCATCTCCATGAACTTGACGTTTTCGCCGTTCTTGTTGGTGAAGCCTTCGTTACGCAAGCCGATCGTCACCAATACATCTTTGTTAACTTGCCACAGATCTTCGATGTACTGGGCATTCTGATCGGAATACGCATTCGTCACCGTGTTCAGAATGTGCTCGCTACCGTAGTAACCCTGTGTACCGAGGCCGCCACCGCTGGACACTGCTTTTTTCTGGTCACCGAGGTTGATCGGCGTATTTGGCGTCTTGGTAAAGCGATAGATATACAGACCGCCACCAGCACGGAACTCACCAGCATTGATCGACTCAAGCTTGTTTTGATCCAGGCCGGCACGCAGGGTGTGGCTGCCCAGTTTGTATTCCAGATCCAGACGCAACGACTTGGTCTTGTCTTTCGCACCTGGTGGCCCGATGAAGTCGATCAGTGGCTGCTTCGAGTTATACGTCACGCCAGGGGCGCGGGCAGCCAGCGGAGCTTGAACCTGGAACAGCTTCGTATTGATGTCGTAGCCGTCGTACGTGTTCGAGTGCTTGGAGGTATTGATACCATACAATGCGGAAACAGTGAAGTCATCGGTAATATTACCCGTGTACTTCAGCACTTGCGCTTCGCCGCCATTACCACCGTCAACGGCGGCAATGTTCGAATAATGCTCTCTGGACGCGACGACGCCGTTACGCGAATTATCCTTGTAGTCGAAACCGGACAATTGCACGTCGGTTTTTGGCGTATCACCGATCAACGTCAGTTCCAGACGATGGTTGTCGCTGATGTTCCAGTCAAATTTGCCCAGATAGCGGTCAACCTTGGCCTTCGATTCGCCCCAGCCTGTGGTAGGCGCAGCGGTGTTCGACGACGCCAGGTTGATGTAGTCACGGTCAGTGCGCGTTGTTTCCGCAGCAATAAACATGAACAGCTTGTCCTTGATGATCGGACCGCCGACATAGCCCGAAAACTGCTTGCTGTCGGTTTTGTTGTATTCACGGTTGAACAAAATTTTGCCGTCGGTTCCAGCATTGACAGAATCGCCCGTGATTGGATAGTAGCCATTGCGCGCCTTGGCGCGTGCGCCATTCGGCGTGATGCTCATCTGGCCGCCAACTTCCCAGTTATTCGTGCCGCTCTTGGTGGTGATATTGACCACGCCACCAACTGAACGGCCGAATTCAGCGCCATAGCCGCCAGTCAGCACTTGCGCTTGCGCAATCGCGCCAAATGGCAGTTCCGACGAACCGAGCTGCGTCAACGCGTTGGTTACCACCATGCCGTTGATGTAGTAAGCATTTTCAGATGCACCACCACCACCGAAGCTGGCGCCGCCCGCATAGCGGGAATCGGCACGGGTCGTGTTTGGAGCCAGTTGAATGATGGCGCCGACGTTTTGTGCGATCGGCAGGGCGGCCAGTTCCTTGGCGGTAAACACTGCACCGTTATTCGTATTCGAGACGTCAATCCGGCTGCGACGACCGGTCACCTGCACGGCTTGAACTTTGGAATTGAACGAGGCGTCCACACCTTGGCCGATCACGATGTCGACTTCTTTCGATTCGACAACCTTACCGTCACGTACCAAGTCGATCTTATAGTGACCGATAGGCAATGCGGTAGCCGTGTAGCGGCCATTGGCTTCAACACTAGCTGTACGCTTCAAACCCGTATCGAGGTTTTGCAGCGCTACGCTGGCACCAGCAGGCGCTTCAATCGTACCGTAAATCGTACCGGATGCGTTCGACTGTGCCATGACAGGCGCAACGACCATCGTGGACATGGCGCCGGCACTGAAGGCCAGCGCCAAGGCACGTACTAAAACAGTTTTTCTCAACATGTGGTTTCCTAATTATTAGATTAAGCGTCTCTGGTAGAGCTGCTTGGTAAATTTAAGCACTAAATCATGTTTAATACGTTTTTATTTCCGGTTTTATTTTTTGATGATTTGACACTCCCCCACCACTGATATGGCAGGTCTCAGACAAATAGGAAGAATCTACTTGTCTAAGCGATACATAAAACCATAGGCGATTGTTCACTGTCAACACAGGGGGGAAATATGATGCAAACAAACAACAATTTAAATAAGCTGAGAAATATTGAACAAACCAGCGAAAATGGTGCAGCACCGCACCATTTTGATGCAGTGCAGAAAAAGAGAATAAGAATATGTGAAAAATGTACTTTGATCCCGTGCATTATGGCGTGCGCCTTGCCGGTATAACATTGCAAGCTGCGGGCATGCTGCATCGCACGTAGCCCTTGAAATGGCATTTTCACGCCCTCGCAAAGACATGCGGACTGTTGTAAATTGACAACGTTTTGTAAAATTAAATTACCGAAAGATTGAATTTTAAACTACATTGAATAATTGTATTTTAAAAGAATATCCCCTCTTGAATAGATGTTTTAAAAAATCGCCACCCAATAAAATGACAAGGTAAAAAAGTTTTATATTCATCATTGAAAACCGAATACCAAACATAAACACTCATCTCGGCCTATTCCCGAATAAAATAAATAAACTTGGCGGCATCAAAAATATCCAATCCAGAAATAACAAGAAAAAATCGGCAATATGACTGCGACAGTCATCGAAAAACTCCGCACTGATGCCGTGCGCCAGTTCTAGAGCAGCATAATTCCGACGCATATATATTTTATAGCTGGCAATAGCATGCCATGCCATCCGGGCATGCGCGCGGCGATGACGGCTTCAGCCGACGCTGTCCTGCCACACCTCGACGCCATCCTCTTGGCGTCCTAGACGCCTTGGCCATCCCGCAGAAGTCTCTGCAATACCATCTTGTCCATTCAACTCAATAGAAAAATAGAGCAATTGCCTATACATCCCTATTCTCAATTTCTTATCGATCTCTTTAGGTTGGCTAATAGGCAAGCGAACCGCCGTGGATAAAATGCCCTGCCATGTAACATATTCAGCATACGAACGAGCAATATTTTAAAACTGGCAAGACAGGCTGACTTCGATAATTGTCGACCAGTTCGGCCGGTCACATTGACTGCGCGATCCAGCCTGCGAAACGATGGGCAAGCGCACCGGTATGGTGCGCTGCAATAGGGTGCCGCTACGCCTGGAACCTGCGTCAGGCTACCGGTAAATGGCGTCCTGATGCGTTGTTTGCGTGCGGCCTCCTGGCTCTGCGCTGGCTACGCAACCTGGTAATTTTCAAGATGGCACAGCATTTTTCGTACCGGTAGCGCCGGCGATCTTGGCCGGTGTCTGGCGGCAACAGCTGGTATAGGCTCGGTCTCCGGCAACCAGGGGAATTCCAGGAATCTTCCTCGGCCCCTGCTGCGTGGCAAGGTGCAACAAGACGCGACCGTAGCGCTGCTTGAAAGCGCTACGCTAGTACGCTTGCACTATCGCGCCTGCCACTCGAAACACTAGCACCTGCATGCTCATGCACACGCCCTGCAGCGCTACCGTTACGTGCCCCGCAGGCGCACCTTCCATGCGCTCCCCGACACGCTGCCGGGCCGCTTGCGCCACAAGATCTTGTGGCTCGACTACGCACATTCGCTGCTGGCATCGGATCCCGTGCGCAAGGCATTCTTGAAGGCAACCTTTAGCGCGTTGCCACACCTGATGGTGACACAGCAAAAAAAAGGGCTGGATGACTCTTCAGTCATCCAGCCCTTTCGAAGAGCAGGGCGGCATCGCTGCCGCCTTGCTCACCTTGCTATATTAGAACGTGTATGCCAGACCCAGGCTCAGGAAGCGGCCAACAGCGCCCGCCTGGTGCAGCGACGCGTTGTACGTAGTCTGTACAGTGGCATTGCCGTAGGTGCTCAGGTCAAACGGTGGCTGACGGTCGAACAGATTCAGGATCGAACCTTTCAACGTCAGGTTCGGGCTGACCTTGTACTGGATGTTCAGATTGGTCGTCGTGAACGATGGCACGTGGCAATACTGATCAGGCTGCGTAAGGTTCTGGTAGTAAGGACGGCTGGTGATGACCGCCGATGCTTTGGAGCAATCGGTAGCGCCCACCGATGGGTCCAGTGCCGAGAAGCTGCTGGTGTAATTCAGCGTGGCATTCACGTCCAGCGGACCACGGGTCCAACCCAGGCTCAGCTGCGCACGGTCTTTCGGCGAACCGGTTGCACCGGAAACCACCGTCGGGCCTTGGGTGCCAGCCAGCTGGTAAGTCACGCCAGCAACGGTTTGCTCGTAGCTGATGGTGTGGGCATAGCTCAGGTTGGCACGGATGATGCCGTTTTCAGACAGGTTCCAACGGTAGCCGATATCGGTTTCCACGCCGGAGGTCTTGGTCGAGCCACCGTTGATGTAGGCCGATTCTGCGAACAGGATAGGACCAACCGATGGGGTACCCTGGGCAACGCCCGTACCTACGCCAGTAGCGATGTCGATCGGCACGGCTGCGCCACGCACAAACGTCTCGCGGTAGCTAGGATCGTTGCCGGCGGCGGTCACGATCTGGTTACGCACTTCGATGTTGTAATAGTCGATGGTCGCGTTCAAGCCCTTGAATGGCTGGAGCACGGCACCCAGGGTGAACGATTTCGATTTCTCTGGCGACAGATCCTTGTTCGGACGTTGTACGTACGTAGGCTGAATGTTGCAAGAGCTAGGTACGTTGCCAGCCGTGTACTGCTGGCCGTTGGCGCACAGGATAGGATCGTTGATACCGTGGTACAGGAAGAAAGAACCCGAATTGCCTGTCTCTGCAGGGTTAGGCGAGCGGAAACCACGAGCGAAGGTACCGCGCAATGCGACTTCCTTGATCGGCGTCCATTTCAGCGTTGCTGCCGGGGTGAACGAGTTATTATTATCAAAACTATCATAACGACTCGACAGATTGAACTCGACATTTTTCACAGGAACTGCTGCCAGTTCGGCGAAGATTGCCTTGTTGGTCTCTTCACCAAACACGAAGGCCGACGTCGAACCAACCTGACCGTTCAGGGTCAGTGGCGACGGTGGCGCATCCCAAGTACGTTTGTGCCAGTGGACGCCGACTGCCAGTTTCAGCGGGCCTGCACCCAGTTGCGGCATCAATTCGCGCGAACCGACCGCATCAATGTAGTTCAGCTTCGATACCAGCGTGTTCGAGAAGCGTGGCGACACTTGGTCGATCAGCTGTTGCGAGTTACCGCCCAGTGCATTCCACGTACCGGAGCGCAGCAGGCTGTACAAGGCGGCACGGTCAACAAAACCACTGTAATCGACTTCTGCCTTGGACTTGGTCAAGCCGCCTGCCAGTTGCAGGTCCCAGCCCATCGCAGCACCAGTCAGGTCGATCGCCAGACGGGTGGTGGTCGCGGTGTTGCTCTGTTGCGAGTTGCCATCCAGTCCAGGAATGTAGCCATACAGGCGTGCATTGTTGGCGAACGGGTTATTCACGTTGGCGCCGACAGCTGCACCAGGAGCAAACGAGGTGCTAGGCATGGCGCCGAAACCCGGGGTCAGCACACCATTGTTATTGACGTTGGTACCTGCGAACGAGGTCGGCGAGTAGGCTGCTGGCAAGCCGCGATTGTTCAGGTTATCACGCTGGAAGATCGAAGCCTTGACCGACATTTCCCAGTCTTGCGGCAGCTTTTTGGTAAAGCCGACCAGCAAGTTCTTGTTCTCGGTTTCAGGCTGGATGAATGCATACTTGTCTTCCACAGCGCAACCGCCGGCGCGGTATGCAGTGTAATTACATTTCGGATCCAGGAAGACGAAGTTGGCCGCATTTTGCGCACCGCCTGCACCCGAAGGGTTGTACAGGAATGGCGAATTGGCGGCAGTCAGGAAGCCGTTACGGGCGGTTGGCACACCGAAAGTCAGGTTCTGGCCGCCGCGTGGGCGCCAGTCCAGCTGGTCCCAGGCGTACTGCTTGCGGTCGTCTACCTTGATCGCGCCTTGGCGACGCCATTCGGCGGTAGCGAAAACGTTGTAGCCATCGGTGTCGAGATCACCGAAGCCGGTGCTCAACGATGCGCGGTTGGTCGTGCCGCCGCCATGTTCCGTGGTACCGCTGTCAGCCGAAAAGCGGGTGCCCGAGAAGTTTTTCTTCAGTTTGATGTTGACCACGCCAGCGACCGCGTCCGAGCCGTACAGCGAGGAAGCACCGCTTTTCAGCACTTCGATGCTGTCGATGGCATCGAATGGAATGTTTGAGACGTCAACGAAGGAGCGTTGCGAATCGTCACCGATCGCGTAAGGCGACATGCGGTGGCCGTCGATCAGCACCAGGGTCGAACCTACGGTCAGGCCGCGCAGCGAAACGCCCGATGCGCCGTTGGCGAATGCGCCGGAGAAGCCTGTACCGAGCGTGCCGGCACCGTTGGAGGCCAGATCCTGCAGCAGCTCGGCAACCGAGGTTTTACCGCTGCGCTGGATTTCAGCTGCAGTGATTACCTGAACTGGTGCCGCGGTTTCGGTATCGGTACGGCTGATCAGCGAACCGGTCACCATCACGCGCTGCACAGGTTCGCTGGCGGCGGCTTGTTGAGCCATTGCCGGGGAAATAGCTGCAACGGAAAGTGCGCCACTTGCAAAGACTTGCAAGATCGCAACTGGCATTGGTTTGATACGTAACTTCATGTAAAAAACTCCTTCTGGGCATGTGCCTGAATTTTTGTAAGGAAACCCCTGGGTAAAGGTTTTCCCAGTAAATGTGTCAAAACGTTACAAATGTGACGCAGCCATTACATGGAACCATATGGCACAGAGCGATGTCAATTTATTAGGCGGTCGACATAACTTTAAAGCAACATCTTAATTTCCATAATCCTGTTTTACGCCATAGCTTATTCGGAAATAGTGCGAAAACCGTCGAAATTAGTGCGCTGCCGCCCATTTTTGCTGCAATGATATTTATATTGCAATGCAGCAAAAAAATCGTGATATATTTACAAAACACTGTTACAAATTTACCTTGAATTACTCTTCTTACCTTTCTTAACACTTGGAAAGAAAGGCTGTATTTCCTGTTCAATGATGATTGTGCAAACGCAGCAAATGGAAGATTGGCAAAGCCGGTGTGCATCGCCATCATGGCGCCGGCCGCGCGCGCGATGTAATGTTGTTTTTTCGCAGCAACAACATGCTGTACGCTGCCGTAGCGCCCCTGCTGCGTGCGCCAGGACAACATTTCCCGCACCCATCCGTTCCCCACCGCCGGCCTACCCGAGCCCACCGGCCGGGAACAGCGCTGGCAGTTACATTTGTAGCGATGTGAATTTAACATTGTGATTTTAAATAATCCGGCGCGCAGCAGCTTCCCGGCGGGGACCACAGGTAATGCATTGCCTGCTAGAAGGAGTAAAATGCCGCCTTGCGCCGCGCCACGCGGCTGCCCACTCTCCGCTAGATACGGAGCCCAGCACTTTTCGGATAAACACCATGTTGCGACTCAACGAAGTAAAACTCCCCCTCGAACACGACGAAGCGGCCCTGCCCGCCGCCATCCTGGCGCGCCTGGGCATCGCAGCCGCCGATTTGCTCGGCTTTACCGTCTTCAAACGCAGCTATGACGCGCGCAAGCGCAGCGCCGTGGTGTTGATTTACTCACTGCATGTTGACGTCAAGAATGAAGCGGCCGTGCTGGCGCGCCTGCAGCACGATGTGCACCTGATGCCCGCGCCCGACACCGACTACAAATTCGTCGCCGGCGGCGAACAGCTGGCCGGCCACAGCACGCAACCGCGCCCCATCGTCATCGGCACGGGCCCCTGCGGCCTGTTCGTGGCGCTGATCCTGGCACAGATGGGTTTGCGCCCCCTCATCCTGGAACGGGGCAAGCAGGTGCGCGAACGCACGGTCGACACCTTCGGTTTCTGGCGCAAGCGCGAACTGAACCCGGAATCGAACGTGCAGTTTGGCGAAGGCGGTGCCGGCACTTTCTCGGACGGCAAGCTATACAGCCAGATCAAGGATCCCAAGCACTATGGCCGCAAGGTATTGACGGAATTCGTCAAGGCCGGCGCGCCCGAGGAAATCATGTATGTGAGCAAGCCGCACATCGGCACCTTCCGCCTGGTCAAGATGGTGGAAGAAATGCGCGCCAATATCGAGCAGCTGGGCGGCGAATACCGCTTCAGCAGCAAAGTGATCGATCTCGACATCGTGCCGGGTGCCGACGGCGGCCAGGTGCGCGGCGTGGTGCTGGAGAATGGCGACACCATCGCCAGCAATCATGTGGTACTGGCCATCGGCCACAGCGCGCGCGACACCTTCGAGATGCTGCACCGCCGCGGCGTGTACATCGAAGCCAAGCCCTTCTCGATCGGTTTCCGAGTGGAACACCCGCAATCCTTGATCGACAGTTGCCGCTTCGGCCCCAGCGCCGGCCACCCGATTCTGGGTGCGGCCGACTACAAGCTGGTGCACCACGCCAGCAACGGCCGCTCCGTCTACAGCTTCTGCATGTGCCCGGGCGGCACGGTGGTGGCCGCCGCCTCCGAACCGGGCCGCCTGGTGACGAACGGCATGAGCCAGTACTCGCGCAACGAGCGCAACGCCAACAGCGCCATCGTGGTCGGCATCACGCCAGCCGACTATCCGGGCGACCCGCTGGCCGGCATCGCCCTGCAGCGCGAGCTGGAAGAACGCGCGTTCGCCCTGGGCGGCAGCAACTACGATGCCCCTGGCCAGCTGGTGGGCGACTTCGTGGCTGGCCGCGCCTCGACGGAATTTGGCAGCGTGGTGCCCTCGTACAAGCCGGCCGTGCACCTGACGGATCTGGCGCCATCGCTGCCCGAGTACGCGATCACGGCCCTGCGTGAAGCGTTTCCTGCATTCAACAAGCAGATCAAGGGCTATTACAAGGCCGACGCCGTGCTGACGGGCGTAGAAACGCGCACCTCGTCGCCGATCCGCATCAAGCGCCGCGACGACGACTTGCAAAGCCTGAACACGCGCGGCCTGTTCCCCGCCGGCGAAGGCGCCGGCTATGCAGGCGGCATCCTGTCGGCGGCCGTCGACGGCATCAAGGTAGCCGAGGCGGTGGCCCTGTCGATGAGCGCTGCCTGATCCTTTTCCCACGGCCGCGCGCAATGCGCTGCCGTGGCCTTCCCCTGCCTGAAAACCGTCAACATAGCGCTATCTGGCCAGCCATTCGGCCTGGCTGGAGGCTGCACGCATCCAGGCCATGGATCCGGCGACGGGACGGCAGACGCGCATGGCCATCCGCGCGTTCCTGGCAGACAAGAAGTAGCAATCTTGCGACGCCCCTCCCTTTCATTACAATATAGACACCTTGCTTCTTGCTGGGTGTTTCATTTTCACATCACCTTTCCAGTTGTGTCTGAATTGTTACAAACAAGAGAAAAATAGGTGCTTTTTCCCTATTGTCTCAATGCTCATTTCACCTTTCCTCTGGCCGTGCTCATCCGACGCCGAATGATGCGCGTTTCCCTTCAGCAAAATAATTGACAAAAATATCAATCCTACCAAATTGTAAAATTGGACATTTTTGTTACAAACTCATGTGAAATGTTACGCAACGATGCCCTTTTTCTTTCCATGAGGTCATCTTCCGCATTTTTCTTCATCGACTGGAAGTCGCGAAGTTTGACAAGCAAAGTGACCAATGATCTCATGAAGAAACTGAATTCTCGTTGTCGATCACAAAGGATTTCAGCTGTATGTTAATGAGGAAATTTGTATTTATACCAACTATATCCTTCAGGAGTTAACAGAAATGATGATAGAAAATGCGTTATCGCGCTCATTGCGTCTGATGTTTTCAAGCAGTACCTTGATGGTCAGTGCCGGTCTGTTGATCCAGCCTGCATTTGCCCAGGACAACGCTCCCATACAACGCGTGGAAATCACCGGCTCGTCGGTGAAGCGCGTCGATGCTGAAACCTCCCTGCCAGTCCAAGTCGTCACCAAAGCTGATATCGCCCGTACCGGCGCCACCAGCACCGAAGAACTGATGCAATCGATCTCGGCCTTCTCCTCGGCCGGTGGCACGACCAACGCGACCGGCGCCGGCACCTCGACCGGAGGCCTGTCGTCAATCTCGCTGCGCGGCCTGGGTTCGACCCGCACCCTGGTGCTGGTGAACGGCCGCCGCCTGGCAGCTTTCGCCGGCAGCGACGGCGCCTCCGTCAACGTCAATGCCATTCCGCTGGCAGCCATCGAACGCATCGAAGTGCTGAAGGATGGCGCGTCAGGCGTGTATGGTAGCGATGCCGTCGCCGGCGTGGTCAACTTCATCCTGTCCAAGCGCGTCGATGGCATCGAAGTCACCGGCGGGTATGGCTCGCCGACCACCAGCGGTGGCGGCCAGAACGCAAAGGCCTCGATCACCGGCGGCTACAATACCGACAAATTGAGCGCGGTGATATCCGGCTCCTACGAGAAGGAAAAGGCGCTATTCGGCCGGGACCGCTCCTACGCCGCTTCCGCCACCCGCCTGCCTTATTACAACTCGACCGCAACGGGCCAGGGCAATATTCAGGGATCATTCACGCCGGGAGTGGGTCCAGATGACGGCTTCAGCAACGGCGGTTCCGGTTATGGAAATCCGCTAGCCGTCGGCAACAAATGCAGCTCCATCAAGATGAGCACCATCGCGGTCGGCGCCAAAGGCAGCCCGTACTGCGCCTACGACAGTGGCCCGGACGTGGGCCTGACCCCGGACCGTGAACTGCACAACCTGACCGGCAACCTGAGCTACCAGCTGAATGACAATCATCAGCTGTTCGCCGACTTGCTGTATTCGAAAAGCAAGGTTACCCAGACTTACCAGCCGTCACCGGCGCGCGCCGACTTTTTCCAGACCGACGGTCTGTTTCAGCAACAAGGCGTTGACCCGGCCCTGCTGCTCATGCCATCCAACCCCGTGTACCAGTCGATCGCCGTACCGTACCTGACCAGCCAGGGGTTCACCTCGCTGATCGGCAAGCCGCTGGCCATCACCTCGCGCGTGTTCGACTTTGGCCCACGCCAGAACGTTGATACCGCCGAGCAATCGCGCGTAGTGGTCGGCGCCAAGGGGACGCTGAGCTTCGGCGACTACGAAGTTGCTCTCAGCCATAACGAATCAAAGCTGGAGAGCGCCGTAACCACTGGCTACTTCTCGCAAGTGGGCTACGCCAAGGTCATCAATGGCAGCAACTGGAATCCATGGGCGGACGGCGGCGTGCAGACGGGCGCCCTCGCCACCCAGCTGCAGACTGCTGCCTTCACCGGCAATTTCCTGAACGCCAAATCGACCAGCGATGCGTTCGACGGCAAGGTCACGGGCGATTTCTGGACCATCGCCGGTATCACGCCGCAGTACGCCGTAGGCCTGCAGTCGCGCAAAGAGAAATACGTGACCGATCCCAGCGCGGCCTACCAGTCGGGCGACATCTCTGGCCTCGGTGGCTCGGTGGTCCCCATCGACCGCAGCCGCACTGTCAACTCGCTTTACGGCGAACTGAATATACCGGTGCTGAAAACGCTGGAAGTCAACCTGACCGCCCGCGACGACAAGTACAACGACGTCGGCAACACCGCCAATTGGAAAGGCAGCTTCAAATGGCGTCCGGTGCAGCAACTGGCACTGCGCGGTTCCTACGGTACAGGCTTCCGCGCACCATCGCTGGTGGATCTGTGGACCCCGCAAACGCTGGGCACATCGGAACAGTTCAACGATCCTGGCACCAAACAAACGGGCCTGCAGGTGAACTCGTTAACCGGCGGCAACCCGAACCTGAAACCGGAGAAGTCGAAGCAGTACTCGGTCGGCGCGGTATGGCAGGCAACGAACACCGCCAGTATTGGTCTTGACTTCTTCAACATCAACATCCGCGACATCCTGGCCACGCCATCGGCGCAGGAAGTGGTTTCGCGCTTCCGCGCGGGCGATCCGGCCTACGCAGGCCTGGTGACACTACGTGGTACCGACATCGTCAGCATCCAGCAGACCCTGGCCAACACGGGTGATGCCAACGTGCAAGGTATCGACCTGTTCGCCAACTGGAAGGATAATTTCAGCTTCGGCAAGCTGGAAGCAAACCTTAACGGTACCTATATGGATACCTTCGACCAGACCAGCCCGGGCGGCCAGGTGTCGCACAAGGTGGGCACCATCGTCGATGGTGACGGCACCCCCGTAATCGGCGCGCAAAACGGCGGCGTGGTGCTACGCTGGAAACACCAGCTGGCAGCCACCTGGAGCAACGGCCCATGGTCCACCACTCTGGTGCAAAACTACCGCACCGGCTATCAGGTGGGGCATGACCTGAACGACAACAAAGTGTTCATCGGTGCCGAATCGATCTACGACGCCAACGTCGCGTACCGCGGCATCAAGAACCTCACCCTGGCACTGGGCGTGAAGAACATGTTCAACAAGCAACCTGAACCTATTGGTACAGCCGTCACCAATCAGTTCCAGGCGGGCTATGACATCAACCAGTACGATCCACGCGGCCGCTTCGTCTACGTGACCGCTGGTTACAAGTTCCAGTAAAAATCAAGGCCACAAGTAACAACGCCTGGAGCAATCCAGGCGTTTTTTTTTCGTCCTGCCGTCAGCTGGCCAGCGGCAGCCTGATCTGTATATGGCAGCCGGGAGTGCCATCGATGGCGCACACCTTGCCACCCAGTTGCTGCACGATGGTGTAGACGATGTGCATGCCCAGGCCGGAGCCGCCCTGGCCCCGCTTGGTGGTGAAAAACGGTTCAAACATATGTTCGCGCACGGCTGGCGCCAGGCCGATGCCATCGTCGGAAAACTCCAGCAGCAGCCATTGCAAGGCCGCATCATCCTCGTCCGCCTCGATGCGTGCGCGTATCGTGATGCGTCCTGGTCCGCCTTGCGGATAGCCGTGGCGGGCGCTGTTCATCAGCAGGTTCGAGAGGATTTGCGACAATTTTCCGGCCGCCAGGCGCACCTGGCAATCGGGCGCGATATCGAGTTCCACGCCCAGCGCCGCCTTGCGCAGTTCGGGACTGTGCGCCGACACCAGGCCGTGCACATAGTCGTGCAGCGCCAGGTCGGCCACGTATTCGCTGACCTGATCCACGGCCAGTTGCTTGAAATTGCCGATCAGGTCGGCGGCGCGCGCCAGGTTGCGTTCGATCAAGGCGGCCGCGCCTTTCAGGGATTCGGCAATGTCGACCAGTTCGGCACGGCTGACCTTGGCACCGCCCAGCAGCTGCACCAGCTGGTCGGCATAACTACCCATGCTCGACGCCGCCGTCAGCGCCACGCCGATGGGCGTGTTGACTTCATGCGACACACCCGCCACCAGCGAACCGAGGGCCGCCATCTGTTCCTGCTCGATCAGGTCGGCCTGCGCCGCCAGCAGCGATTCGGTACGCACGCGCACGATTTCTTCCAGCTGCTGCGTGCGCTCCTGGTGCTGCAGCTCGGCCGCGCCGCGGGCCGAGAAGATCGACAGCAGCAACAAGGCCAGCAAGCGCTTGTTTTCATCGATGGGACGCGTGTCGATAGCCGACAGGATGCCCAGGGTCTTGCCTTCGGTATCGATCAACGGCATGCCGACATAGCTTTCCGCCTGCATGTCGACCAGGAGGCTATCGAATGGAAAGCGACGCTGAATGTCGCTGCCATGAAAACACATGCTCTGGCAGGTCACGTCCTGGCACGGCGTGTGCTGCAGGCTGTATTCGATATTCGGCTGGTAGTCGTCGCCGCCCCACAGGGCCAGCGTGCGGATGCCTTCGCTGCCATCGTCCATGTGCACCAGGCGCCCGGCGATCACATAGTGCACGTCGAGCGCTTCGGCCAGGTCCTTGACGAGGATGCGCAGGAAGTCGTCGCCACGGGCGTGCGCCGTCGAGGCCGTAATCGAGCGCAGGGCCGCTTCCGCCAGGGTGCGCCGCTGCTCGGGATCGAACAGGGGTTCTTGCGAATTCACATCAAACAACGGAATACTCATGAATGCTCCTGCGCAGCACTGGAAGCGCCAGCCAACCTGCCGGCGTGGCAACCCTCAGCCATGGCCCGCCCGAGCGGACCTGCCGCGATTGTACCCCTGACTATTGTTTAATAATACAGATGTACAGGAATTTTTTATAGCCAGCCGGAACGCTTGAACAAGTAATACATATAACCGCAGACACAACTCATCAGTCCCACGGCCACAGGATAGCCGTATTGCCAGTCCAGCTCCGGCATGAACTTGAAGTTCATGCCCCACACGCCGGCAAACGCCGTGAACACGGCGAAAATAGCCGCCCAGGCTGCCAACTGCTTGTTCACTTCGCTCTCATCGATGGCCACCATCGACAAGTTCACCTGGATGGCCGTGCTGATGGTGTCGCGGATGGTGTCGAGCGTGCCGTTGATGCGCGCCAGATGATCGTGCACGTCGCGGAAATACTCCTGGGTATCGTGGCACAGCGGCGGTACGCGCCCGCCGTGCAGCTTGCCTACCGCTTCCATCAGGGGCGCCACCACGTGGCGCAAGACCATGACCTTGCGTTTCAGCTGATACAGCCGTTCGATATTGTCGCGCTCGGTGCCACGGTCGAAGATGCGGTCCTCGATCAATTCCAGCTCCGATTCCAGCGCGTCGAGCACGGGAAAGTAACGGTCGACGACGGCATCCATCAGCGCGTACAGCACGAAGGCCGAACCCTGGCGCAGCAAGTGCGGTTCGCGCTCGGCGCGCGCGCGCACGCCGAGGAAACCTTGCGAGCTGTTGCTGCGCGACGAGAGCACATAATTGGCGCCAACAAAAATGTCGACTTCACCCAGCACCAGTTCGTTTTCGACCATTTCCACGGTTTTCACCACGGCAAACAGGGAATCGCCATATTCCTCGATCTTCGGACGCTGGTGGCCCCGCTGCGCATCCTCGACGGCCAGTTCATGCAGGCAAAACTCGTGCTGCATCTGTTTCAGCTCGTCCGGCGTAGCGTCGAGCAGGGCCACCCAGACGAAGCAATCGGGGCGTTCGACGTAATCGCTGATATCGTCAATCGGCAAGTCGGCCAGTTTTTTGCCATCCTGGTAGGCCACGCAGTTAATCAGCATACAGTTCCACAATAAAAGTTAACACCGGACGAAACAGTCCGACAGGCGCCAGCTTACCTTATCGCCTGTCATTGTTGTGGGTGTTGTGGCGTGCAAGGGACGCCGGAAGGGGAAGCGGACGGGGCGGAACCCCGTCCGGAGGGGAATCAATCGTCCTTGGCGCCGTCGATGCCCAGTTCAGAGATCTTGCGGGTGATGGTGTTGCGGCCGATGCCCAGGCGCACGGCGGCATCGTTCTTGCGTCCGTGCGTATGCTTGAGCGCCGTCTTGATCAGGGCCGACTCGAATTGCCGCCCCAGCACGGCCATGACTTCCTGCTGCCCGGCACCCAGCATGCCGGCCGCTTGCAATTCCAGCAAGCCGATCCAGCCGGGCGGCGCGCCGTTGGCGGGCGCGGCAGCTTCGAAGACCTGGCCGCCATGCGGATGGGCAACGGCCGCCGGTGCAGCCTCGCCCGCCGCCGCAGTGGCGGCACCATCACCCTGCCCTTGCGTCAATTCCAGCGGCAAGTCCTTGATTTCCACCGTCTGGCCTGGCGCCATCACGGTGATCCAGTTGCACAGGTTTTCCAGCTGGCGCACATTGCCGGGCAAATCCAGGCTGCTGAGAAAGTGCATCGTCGGTTCGCTCATGCGCTTGGCTTCCACGCCCAGCTGGCGCGCGCTTTGCACCAGGAAGTGGCGCACCAGGATGGGGATATCCTCGCGCCGCTCCCTCAAACTGGGCAGGCGCAAGCGGATCACATTCAGGCGGTGATACAAGTCTTCGCGGAACAGGCCGTCGCGCACGCGCTGCTCGAGGTTCTGGTGCGTGGCGGTAATGACGCGCACGTTCGCCTTCATGGGCTGGTGCCCGCCGACGCGATAGAAATGGCCGTCGGACAGCACGCGCAGCAAGCGCGTCTGCAGGTCGAACGGCATGTCGCCGATTTCATCGAGAAACAGGGTGCCGTTCTCGGCCTGCTCGAAGCGGCCCCGGCGCGTCGTTTGCGCCCCCGTAAATGCCCCCCGTTCATGGCCAAACAATTCCGATTCCAGCAAATCCTTGGGGATCGCCGCCGTATTCAGGGCAATGAAGGGCTGCGCCGCGCGCGGACTGTGCTTGTGCAGCGCGCGCGCCACCAGTTCCTTGCCGGAACCGGATTCGCCCGTGATGAGCACCGTCACGTTCGATTGCGACAGGCGGCCGATGGCGCGGAACACTTCCTGCATGGCCGGCGCCTGGCCAAGGATTTCCGGCGTTTCCGACGGGCCCGATTCAACGCTGGTCTCGCGCAGGCTTTCTTCCAGCGCGCGGCGGATCAGCTCGACAGCCTTGTCGATGTCGAAGGGCTTGGCCAGGTATTCGAAGGCGCCGCCCTGGAAGGCCGCGACGGCCGAGTCAAGGTCGGAAAAGGCCGTGATGATGATGACAGGCAAGCCGGGAAAACGCGACTTGACCGTCTGCAACAGTTCCAGGCCGGACGCGCCCGGCATGCGGATATCGGACACGAGCACTTGCGGCGTGTCAAATTCCAGTGCGGCGATGGCGTCGCGCGCATTGGCAAAACTCTTGGTGGCGAGATTTTCCCGCGCCAGGGCTTTTTCCAGCACCCAGCGGATTGATTCGTCGTCGTCAACTATCCAGATTGGCTTCATTAGTGTGTGCGTCCCGCAATGGATTTCATGGGTGGGATACCTCCTCGCTTATGGCAAGGGTAGAACGATCCTGAAATCGGTGTATCCAGGCCGGCTTTCGCACTCGATCACGCCCAGGTGCTGTTGCACGAAGGTTTGCGCCAAGGTCAGTCCCAAACCGCTGCCGCCTTCCCTGCCCGACACCAGCGGGTAGAAAATCCGGTCGCGGATCTGGGGTGCGATGCCCGGTCCATTGTCAATGATATGCAAGTCTAATGCCAGGCCGTAACGGACCTTGGCCAGGGTCACCTGGCGCGCCACGCGCGTCTTGAAAATCAGCTCCGCATCGCCCGCCTCGATGCGCTCGGCCAGGGCTTGCGCCGCGTTGTGCGCAATGTTGAGCACGGTTTGTATCAATTGTTCCTTGTCGCCGCGAAACTCGGGGATCGAGGCGTCGTAATCGCGCGAAATGGTCAGGCCGTTGGGAAACTCCGCCAGGATCAGGCTGCGCACGCGCTCGCACACTTCGTGGATATTCACGTCGCCCACGATATGCGGGCGGCGGTGCGGCGCCAGCAGGCGGTCGACCAGGGTTTGCAAGCGGTCCGCTTCCTTGATGATGACTTGCGTGTATTCACGCAGTTCGCTCAGGTGCAGGGCTGGCAATTCCAGCTCCAGCAGCTGGGCCGCGCCGCGGATGCCGCCCAGCGGGTTCTTGATTTCATGCGCCAGGTTGCGGATCAGTTCCTTGTTGACCTGGCTCTGGTCGAGGATGCGCTCCTCGCGGTCGAGTTTTAACTGCTGCACGTTTTCGCGCAGTTCGATCAGCACGCCGTCGCGCGGCGCATCGAGCGCGCTGACGATGCTGTGCACGCGCAACGGGTCGCGCCCCAGGCGCTCCAGGCTCAGGTCCTGGCGCAAGTCGGAAAATTTATGTTCGAGCGCCTGCGCGCAGATGCCGGCCAGCTCCTCGGGATTCAAGAACAGCGCCGTCAGCTTTTGCCGCGACAGGGCTTTCAGCGAGCTTTCCAGCAGGTTTTCCGCCGCCGCATTGGCATAGCTGATGCGGCCGTCGCCGTCGAGCAGGATCACGGCCGAAGCCAGCAAATCAAGGCCGGCCAGGTGGGCGGGGCGACTGGAATGGTTGTCTATTGTCATGGTCTCGTCATCGGATATTGGCGATCTCGCGTTTCAGGGCTTCGACGTTCTGCTGTGTCCGGCCAATGTTGTCCTTCAACTGCGCCACCCGCTCCTGATATTTCGCATAGTTGCGCTCGTTGCCCTGACGTTCAGGTTGTCCGGCGTTAAATTCCAGGCGCTGCGCCGCCAGTTTCTGCTCTTCGCTGCGCAATTCGTCCTGCAAGATCTGGCGCCGGTCCAGGTCGCGCGCCCGTTGCTCGGCGCCATCGACCTTGGGAAACGCGCCGGCGGCAGGCGCCGCCGTGACCACCGCCTGCGTGGCGGGCCGCGCGCCGGCCAGCGGCGCCGTCTTGCGTGGCGGCTCCGTCATGGCGCCGGGCAAATCGAGCAGCTGGCAATGCACGCCGGCGCGTTTGTCCGTGTACGTCTTGTGTCCCTGCGCATCGGCGCAGACATACAGCTGCCCGTGCGCCTGCGCTGCCGCGCCCAGCAATCCTGCCATCAGCGCCATTCTGTAATGCTTGGTCAATCTTCACTCCTGTCGGCACATGCCGCATCGTTCCTGGGCCGACTATACAACACCGCACTCTCACCGCCTTGGCGTACTGCATAAAAAAACGCGGGCAAGACCATCGCCTCACCCGCGTTTTTTATTCACTACCGGCAAGTTGCCGGCATGGCGCCATTACAGCGAGTAGTACATGTCGAACTCGGCAGGATGCGTGGTCATGCGCATGCGCTGCACGTCCTGCATTTTCAGTTCCAGGTACGCGTCGATCATGGAATCGCTGAACACGCCGCCACGGGTCAGGAACTCGCGGTCCTTGTCCAGCGCATCGAGTGCTTCTTCCAGCGAAGCGCACACGGTAGGGATCAGTGCGTCTTCTTCTGGCGGCAGATGGTACAGATCTTTTGAGGCGGCTTCGCCCGGATGGATCTTGTTGGCAACGCCGTCCAGGCCAGCCATCAGCAGTGCGGCGAAGCACAGGTACGGGTTCGCCAGTGGATCCGGGAAGCGCGCTTCGACGCGGCGGCCTTTTGGATTGGCCACGTGCGGGATACGGATCGAGGCGGAACGGTTTTTCGCCGAGTACGCCAGTTTCACTGGGGCTTCGTAGCCTGGTACCAGACGCTTGTACGAGTTGGTGCCCGGGTTGGTGATCGCGTTCAGTGCCTTGGCATGCTTGATGATGCCGCCGATGTAGTACAGGGCGAAATCGGACAGGCCGGCATAGCCGTCGCCAGCGAACAGATTTTTGCCATCTTTCCATACGGATTGATGCACGTGCATGCCCGAACCGTTGTCGCCAACGATAGGTTTCGGCATAAAGGTAGCGGTCTTGCCATAGCTGTGCGCCACGTTCCACACCACGTATTTCAGGTTTTGCGTCCAGTCGGCGCGCTCAACCAGGGTCGAGAAGCGGGTGCCGATTTCATTCTGGCCTGCGCCAGCGACTTCGTGATGATGTACCTCAACCGGGATGCCCAGCGATTCCAGAATCAGGCACATTTCCGAACGCATGTCCTGGAAGCTGTCCACTGGCGGCACGGGGAAGTAGCCGCCCTTGACGGTAGGACGGTGGCCGCTGTTGCCGCCTTCGATGTCCTTGCCGGTCGACCACGAACCTTCGTCCGAACCGATCTTTACGAAGCAGCCCGACATGTCGATCTTCCAGCGCACGCTGTCGAAGATGAAGAATTCCGGCTCAGGGCCGAAGTAGGCGGTGTCGCCCATGCCCGACGATTTCAGGTAGGCTTCGGCGCGTTTCGCGATCGAGCGCGGGTCGCGGTCGTAGCCCTTGCCGTCCGACGGTTCGATCACGTCGCACTGCATGAACAGGGTCGTTTCTTCCATGAACGGGTCGATATTGGCCGTGTTTGGATCCGGCAGCAAGATCATGTCGGACGCTTCAATGCCTTTCCAGCCAGCGATCGAAGAACCGTCAAAGGCGTGGCCCGATTCGAATTTATCCATGTCGAAGTGCGACACGGGAACCGTCACGTGCTGCTCTTTACCACGGGTATCGGCAAAGCGGAAATCAACGAATTTGACTTCGTTTTCTTCTACCATCTTCAAGACTTCTGCGGCTGTCATTGCCATGCGTATCTCCTAAATGAATGTGGGGTGAGCCGACCTTAATGCGTCTGGGCTGATGAAGCGAAGCAAACATTGCGTGCCACCAAAACTCATAGGGATCATAGCAGATTCCATGCCAGCTCCAGGAGCACCCTGGTGCCGGCAGCAAAATTACTGCCATCCCAGTGAAAGTTTTCCTGCCCGCGATTTTCACGCGCGTTTGCGCCACATCAAGAATGCACTATGCAAGTGCAAAAAACGAATAACGCACTATTATCGTGCATTTTGTGGGGATTCCTGAAAAATGCCTTGTTGTGGTGCATGCACCGTGCATCGTGACTTCCCGTTTGCGGGGCGCGAACGGCGCACTATAATCGTACACACCTTTCCACTTTCATCGAGGACGCCATGACTACCGCCGCCGACATCCTGACCACCGCCCGCAGCCGGGCCAATGAAGGTACGCCGTATGCCGGCGCTGTCACGCCGCAGGAAGCGCATGCGCTGCTGCAGCACGATGCTGCCGTCAAGCTCATCGATGTGCGCACGAATGCCGAGCGCGACTGGGTTGGCCGGGTCGACATCGCCGATACCCAGCATGGCGCGGTGCAGTGGGCCACGTATCCGGGCGGCGTGCCGAATCCCGATTTTATGCAACAACTGGCCGCCCAGGCTGGCAAGGATGAGGTGCTGCTATTCCTGTGCCGCTCCGGCGTGCGTTCGCGCCATGCCGCCAAGCTGGCCACCGAGCACGGCTATATCAACTGCTTCGACATCCTCGAAGGCTTCGAAGGCGACAAGGATGCGGACGGCCACCGCAAGCAGATCGGCGGCTGGTGCAAGGCGGGCTTGCCGTGGCTGGGCGCCTGACGCTGGCCTCCTGACTATCTGAACAATGTTTGATATGGCGGGCCACCGTGCGGCCCGCGATCGTCTACAACCATCCATGCGCGCCCGATTTTTTCAAGAGCAGCGCAGATTTACCTTGCGAAAATGTACCTTACATAGTACAACGCAGAGGTGCGTCATGGATGCTTCCGGCTTGCGGCAGATTACCCTGCTGTTCTATGCGAACGGCCATGGTGGCGAACCCGTGCGCGACTGGCTCAAGTCGCTGCCCATCGAAGAGCGCCATGTGATCGGGCAAGACTTGATGCATGCGCAATGGCGCTGGCCCGTGGGCATGCCCCTGTGCCGGCATCTGGGGCAAGGTTTATCGGAAGTACGCAGCAGCTTGCCCGGCAAGCGCATCGCCCGCGTGCTGATCTGCCATCACGGCGATTGCCTGGTGGCCTTGCACGGCTTTATCAAGAAAACCCGCGCCACGCCGGACGACGACCTGGCGCTGGCCCGCAAACGCTACAAGGAACTGACATGAACGCCACCGCTCCCCATCTGGGCAGCCGTCTCGACGACTTCCTCAAGGAAGAAGGCATCTTCGAGCAAACGCAAAACCGCGCCATCAAGGAAGTGATCGCCTGGCAACTGACGCAAGCCATGCAGGAACAAGCGATGTCGAAGACGCGCATGGCGGCCCTGCTGCAGACAAGCCGCTCGCAGCTGGACCGCCTGCTCGACCCCAGCAGCGACGTGACGCTCTCCACCCTGGAGCGGGCCGCCGCGCTGGTGGGGCGCAAGCTGTCGATCACCCTCGTTTAAGCGCTCAGGCCGGCTCGCCCTCTTCA
The DNA here is from genome assembly GCF_051380895.1 of Janthinobacterium breve. Classification (NCBI taxonomy): domain Bacteria; kingdom Pseudomonadati; phylum Pseudomonadota; class Betaproteobacteria; order Burkholderiales; family Oxalobacteraceae; genus Janthinobacterium; species Janthinobacterium breve. The sequence goes on from NZ_JBNYXY010000002.1 coordinate 418,354, forward strand.
AGCGCAGGATGCTCGCCCATCAGGGTCAAGATGCGCTTGCGCACGAAATTGATGTGACTGCGCAAGCCATACAGGCCATCGGCAAACGACAGGGGAATGGAGATCTGGTTGACCATTTCCTCGATCTGGTCCAGCCGCTTCAATTGCGCCACATACACTTGCGCACGCTGCTCTTGCGGCACGTCTTCCAGCGCCTGCTCGACCGTGCGCAGCTGGCCATACCAGCGGTACACGCGCGAGCGGATGCGCCACACGTACAGTGGCGGCACCACGCGCGACAGGGGCAATATCAAGGCGCCCAGCGCCACCACCAGCACCCACATGCGGTCAAAGAAATTGGCCAGCCAGAAACTCATATAGCGCTGCAGCACGGGTGCGCCATCCTTGTAGAACTTCAGCGCTTCGGGCGCCACGGGAATTTCCGTATAGCGCGCGGACGGGAACTGCCCCTGTTGCTGGAACCAGCCCGTGCCGCCATGAATGCGGGCCGCCGCCTGCACGAACAGGTCGACCAGGGCAGGATGCAAGTCCTCGCGCGCGACCAAGGTGGCGGTCGGCGCGATCAGGTGGTAATCCTGCGCAGGGATGTTTTTCCCCAGGTCGACGATACCGCGTGGCAAGACGACATGCGTGAGGAAAGGCAGGCGCCGCGTGTACGCCTCGGCTTGCGAAAAATCAAACAGCTTGATGCCCGGCGTTTGCAGCAGCATCTGGATCAGCGGCGCTTCCGGCGCCGAGCTGAACACGAGGCCGTCGATGCGCCCTTCCAGCAGCTCCACCGTGGCAGGCGTGTTTTGCAAGTCGCTCACCGTCAACTCGTTCGCTTCGACACCATTCACGGACAGCAACTGCCGGAACAGGCTGGGCACGCCCGTGCCTTCCGGCCCCAGGTTGATCTTCATGCCTTTCAATTGCGTCAGTTCCGTCACCGCCTTGTCTTCGCGCAGGAACAGCCAGACGGGTTCCGTAAACAGGCTGCCCAGCGAAATCAAGCCATGGCGCTCGGCATCGGCGTGCTCCGTCGAGCCGCTTTGCACGAAGGCGATATCGGTCTTGCCGCTATTGAGGCGCTGCAGGTTTTCCTGCGAGCCCAGCGACGGCTGCAAGGTCACCTTGATGCCGTGCTTGGCCAAGGTGGCTGCATATTTCTTGCCGAATTCTTCATACGCGCTATTGTCCTGCCCCGTCGACAGGCTCACGTGGCGCGGTGGCGCCGGGTCGACCAGCCAGTAAGCGAGCGCGCAAAACGCGCCAACCAGCAGCAAGGTGGGACCGGCGGTGGCGAGGAAATCGCGCACGGAGAAGCGGCTGAACGCGAGGATTTTGGACATGTGGTGGCGCATAGGTTTCATGGGTGGCTACGATGCCAAGAAAAGCCCAACTATGCAAGGCACTTTCACATGCGCGGCGTGGCCATTTCGGCTACAGTGGCAGATCGATCATCTGCCCCACGGAGCCCTGCATGCTGAAAATTCTTGGAAAAGCCGCCTCGATTAATGTCCGCAAAGTCTTGTGGACGTGCGAGGAACTCGACCTGCCGTATGAACGCGAAGACTGGGGCAGCGGCTTTCGCTCCACCGACGACCCCGCCTTCCTGGCCTTGAATCCGAACGCCATGGTGCCAGTGCTGCTCGATGGCGACCTGGTGCTGTGGGAATCGAACACGATTTGCCGCTACCTGTGCGCCCAGGCGGGCCGCGACGACTTGCTGCCAAGTCATCCCCGTGCCCGCGCGGAAGTGGAAAAATGGATGGACTGGCAAATGGGTGATTTGAACAACAGCTGGCGCTACGCCTTCATGTCGCTGGTGCGCCACAGCCCCGCGCACCAGGATGCAAAGCAGCTGGCGACCGGTATCGCCGGATGGAACAAGATGATGGGCATCCTGGAGCAGCAGTTGCAGCGCACGGGCGCCTATGTCTGCGGTGAAACGTTCACCCTGGCCGATATTGTGCTGGGCCTGTCCGTCAAGCGCTGGCTGATGGCGCCGATGCAACGTCCCGAGACTCCCGCCATTACCGCCTACCATGCGCGCCTGGCCGGCAAGATGGCAGAATTTGCCGGCTAATCGAGTTCGATTGCCTCGACCGTGCCGCCGATGACATAGCAATCGCCATCGCGGCGCACTTCGTCCAGTGTAGCGGGATCATCATGCGTGTACGTGCCGTCGACATCGACGCACCAGACGTCGCCGAAACGCAGCAACTTCACGCCGCAGCAGATGCGGTTGATGAAGTTGCCCGGCATCCTGACCAGCAATTCCCGCACCTCGCCCACCGTGATGGCGACTCGGCGCCAGACATTGCCGTCCAGCGCATGATTTCTCGCGTGCAAGACGATACGCACGGCCTGCACGCCCCGGGGCCCATACACCTGTTCGATGGACACGAGCGCGCCATCGTCAAAGCGGTGATATTGCGCAAAAATTTGCTGCGTCTTGTCCATCATCACTTTCTCCTCCATAAAAAAACCGGCCCATTCAGGCCGGCTTTTAGTTGCAGCAACGATTTAATTCGTGCACTGCTTGGCCACGCCCTCGGCCGGCGCGGGCGGCTCGATCAGCGGCATCAGGCTCGGCGCCAGGGACACCAGCAGTTGCACGGGCAAGGCGCTGGTGAAATCGTAGTGCTTCGATTCCGGTCCCCGCACATACGCCGTCATGCTGCCGTAGAAGCGTTCGCCGATATTGAACACGAATGTCGCCGAACGGTTCACATAGCGCGACTCGATCAATCGGCCGCCGGCGCCATATACGTCGAAGCGCTGGTCACCCGTGCCCGTCTTGCCGCCCATGGGAATCGGAACGCCGTCGGCGCCGACGAATGCCGTCTTCGCCCGTTTCGCCGTGCCGTCCGACACCACTTCGCGGATAGCCTTGGCGACGGCCTTGGCCACGTCCGGCGACAGCACTTGTTCCGCCTCCACCTTCGTGCCCCGCTTGACCATGGTGTCATATGGCGTGTTGGCGGCGAAATGCATGGAATCGATGCGCACACTCGGTTTGCGCACGCCATCGTTGATGATGATGCCCATCAACTCGGCCAGTGCGGCGGGACGGTCGGCGGACGCACCCAAAGTCGTCGCGTAGGACGGCACCAGCGAATCAAACGGATAGCCCATCTTCTTCCACTGGCGGTGGATTTCCAGGAAGCCCTCCACTTCCAGCAAGTTGGCGATGCGGCGGTCCTGCGCATGCTTGCGGTGCGTATTGAACAGCCATTTGTACACTTCCTGGCGTTCCTTCTCGCTGGCTGCCACCATCTGCGACAGGGTGGAGCCTTCGTGCTGGCGCAGATACGCCACCATCCACAGTTCCAGCGGATGCACATTGGCCAGATAACCGCGGTCGGCCAAGGACCAGTTTTCCATCGCGTACTGCTGGTACATCTTGGCGACGCGCTCGGGCGGCACTTCGTTTTGCGATGGCAAGTTGGCGTTGAGGAAATCGCCGAATTCCGCCACCGTGCCCTTCGGATTGATGGTGCGGAAGATATTCGCCAGGCGCACGGGGGTCGGGCGAATGCTGGCCAGCAGGATCTTTTCCTGCTCGTCAACGCTCTTGCCGCGGTACTTCTGATAGAAGCGGTGCAGGAATTCGCGCCCTTCCTTGTCGGCAAAACGGCTCAGGTACTGCGCGCGGCGCGGGTCGTCCGCATCCGCCAGCAGGGAAGCCGACGAATCGGGGCGCGAAAACATGTAGTAGCGCGCCACGTCGCGCATCAGGCGCACGAACACCAGGTTGGTCGACTGGCGCAGCGCCTGCTGCACCGTCAGGATGCGGCTGTCGTCGAGCTTGGAAAAGTTGCCGAAATGATGCAAACCGCCGCCCGTGAAGAAACCTTCGCCCGGATTGCCCGAATATTTGCGTTCCATGGCGGCCGCCAGCATGGCCGGCAAGTTGCGCGCCTCGCCGAGCGGCAATGGTTTCAGGTAGGCAATCGCCCACTGCGACAGCATGTCCTTCGGATCGACGGTAATCTTGCCCAGCTCGGCCGCGCCCATGCCACTGTAGCGCTGGTGCAACTGGTCGATGATGTCCAGATAGGTGACCAGGGTGCGTAGCTTGGCCGTCGAACCCAGGTCCAGCTTGGCGCCTTCGTTGATGTCGAGCGGCTGGTCAAAGTTATCCGTTTGCACGCGCAGCAAGTTGGCTTGCTCGCCCTTTTGCAGCAGGGTAAAGCTGTAGACGACGTTGGCCGGGTCGCCATTGCCCAGCATGCCCTTGCCCGTCAGGCCGGCCGCTTTCGCCACTTCCGGGTCGCGCAACTCGCGCAAGACCTTGGTGACGGCGTTTTGCGCCTGAGCGTCGAGCGTGCTGACCACTTTCAGGTCGAGGCGGTCGAGGTTGTACAAGCGCGGATCACCGAGCATGCTGGCCAGGTGGTTGCGCACGGCATTCGAGGCCTTGCGCGTGACAAACGAGGTGGACGCTTCCGATTGCACGCCCGAAGCCGTCGACGGGCGCAGCTTCTCGGCGATGGCCGCATTGCGCAGCTGCGGCGAGATCACGCCCGCCTGCGCCAGCAGGCGCAGATGGCTGTTGGTCAATTCTTCCAGGTCGGCGCCACCGGCCACCAGATAATGTGAAGGACGGCGCTGCGCGATCAACAGGCTCAGCGCCTGCTTGTAGGCCAGCGCACTACCGGGCTGCTCCATATTGCCGTTAAGCAAAGTTTTCACTTCGGCAAATGGACGGCCATACCAGACCCACATGCCGTCGCCAATGCCGTTGACTTCGCCAAAACCGCTTTTGGCCGACAGCGGCACGGTATTGAGGTAATTGACGACGATCTTGCGCCGCGCTTCCATGGTGTTCTCGCCATCCTGATACGAGCGCAGGCTGGCCGACAGCATCTGCAGCAGCTTGTCCTGCATGGAACTGGTGCGCCCGTCTTCCGAATGGCGGTATTTTTCGATTTGCGTGGCCAGGGTGCTGCCGCCACCGCCCCGGTGGCCGCCAAACAGGTTCAGCGCCTTGTCGAGGATGGCCTTGCTCAAACGATCCCATTCCACGGCGGGATTGCGCTCGGGCGTGCCCGGGTCGAGCAATTCGCGGTTTTCGATGAACAGCAGGCTTTGCACCAGCGCGGGGGGCGCTTCGGCAAAGCTGTCGAACATGCGCTCGGGATAACTGGCCGCGAACAAGGGTGCGGCGCGGCAATCGAGGATGGTCAGCCCGGCGCGGTTTTTCTCGTGATAGGTGGCAAAGATGCCCCGGTCGACCAGTTGCACCATTTTCGGCGACATGCGTGCCTGCGCCGTGACGGCATAGTCGCGCGCATTCAGCTTGCTAATAAAGTCCGGCAGGCTGGCATAGCCGAGCCGCTCGTCATACGGACCATGCTGCGGGTAGCGGATGGCGCCCGCCGGTGCAGGGCCAGGCTCGACCTTGAACGTCAGTTGGCGGTCCAGGCGCGTGAAAAACTCGGCCTGCAGGGCCGAGGTACGCACTTCGCGCATGACGAACCACGCCACGCCGGCGATCAGCGCCAGCACGATGATGGCAAAGATCGGCCAGATGCGCGACCGGCGCTTCTTCGGCGGGCTCGCAGGCGGCGGCGCCTCGGCAGCTGGATCAGAGGGGGGCCGCTCTTGCGCGGCCAGGTTGACGCCTGTGTCTGTCATGGGATGCTGGGGTAAGGTTGGGTTTGGACGGCGCGGAAAAGGCGGTAGCGATACCGCTCCGCGCAGGATAAGACGAGGGCCGGCCAGGGCCGGTCACAACAAAGCTTGCTTAACATGATGTCCATACCGGTGAATCAAAAAAACACGCTACTGCACAGGCAGGCGACCCCGCAATGACAAGCAAGGCCCCTGTTCACCATTCCACCACATCGGCATGAAAACGACTGACGAGCGCACACAAAAATCTTGCTTCATTAAAGATTTTCGCAAAAAAACAACGTCCTGGAACGTACGCTTGCGTACATAGACGCACGGCGGGCTGGACGCCAGCGAAAAAGCCGCCGGCGCCGGGCTGGCAGCAGCTCAGATGGTGGTGTATTCCGCATGCAGGGCGTCGAGCGCGGCGCGCATGTCCGCAAAGGCGGCCGCCGCTTGCGCCGGTTCGCCCTTGACGCCCAGTTCGATATGCCGGCGCGTCTGCGCATCGCCCACGCTGGGCAGGCTGAACACCTTGATCAGCGGAAACTCCGCTTCCAGGCGCACCATCAGCGGCGTCAACAAGGACTCGGCCGTTTCATACACGAGCAAGGCATGTTCCGCATGCGGCACTTGGTTGAACAGATGGCTGTAATGCGTGTCGAGCACCCATTCGATCATGGGCCAGGACATGACGGGAAAGCCCGGCACGAAATAATGTTCGTGTATGGCAAAGCCGGCAATCTTGTTGTACGGATTCGGAATCAGCTCGGCGCCTGCGACAAATTCCGCCATTTTCAGGCGGTGCAGGTTTTCCGGCGAGTTCAAGTCCGCCGGCACGCCCGTTTCTTCGCCCATTTCCGTGATGCGCTGCTGGATATTGACCTTGCCCTGCGGATGCAGCACCAGCGGCAAGCCCAGCGCATCGGCCGCCGCCTGGCGCGTATGGTCGTCCGGCGTGGCGCCGATGCCGCCAAAGCTGAAAACGATGTCGCCGCTGGCAAAACTGCGCTGTAGCAAGGCGACCAGGCGGGCCGGTTCGTCGCCCACGTACTCCGCCCAGCTCAGCTGCAAGCCGCGCTGCTTGAGCATGCTCACTACTTTCGGGAAATGCTGGTCCGTGCGCTTGCCCGACAGGATTTCGTCGCCGATGATGATCAATCCGATAGCCATGGAACTTCCTCGTTCGATTCGATTAAAGGTCAGGATTAACTAAGGTCAGGCGTCCGCCGGCGCCACGTCGGTCATGCCGCGTACGCCCCGCAAACGCGACAGTGCTTCCAGGCAGTAATACTGGAACCACAGACCCGTAAAGATAAAGATCAGTACATACAGCCAGATGGCAAACGCCGCCAGGAAGGGGAAGAACACCACCGACATCACGCCGCCCATCCACAGCATGCCCGGCACGGCGCCGGCCGCGCCGGACACCATGCCGATGGCCAGCAGGGGCCAGCGCTGCGTGCGCATGATGGCGTGACGCTCTTCCACGCTGGCATAGTCGGCCATGGCGTCATACGCCATCACGCGGTAGGTCAGCCAGCCCCACAGCACGGCTTGCCCCACCAATGCGGCGGGCGGAAACGCGTACAGGGGCAGCATGACTACCCAGACGACGATGAACAGCAAGAACGTGGCCAGCGAGGTGCCGACGCTTCCAGCCAAGCTGCCGCCATGTTTCTTTTCCAGTTGCGGAAAGTGCCGCCCGCCAATGTGGCGGCCGATGGCCGGCATGGCGAACAGGCCCATGAAAATGAGCGCCGTCAATATCATCAGTGGCAGCAGCATGAACATGGCAATCAGGGGCACGATCACGGCTTTCAGCACGCCCAGGCCAAAGGTGGCCAGCACCTGTCCGCTGGTGCGGAAGAAATCGTATTCGATAAACAACGCATGCAAGCTGTCGATCAGCGGCTGCAGGCCTACATACAGCAGGGCGCCCCACAGGATCACCGACAGGATGAACGGCGCGACGCTCAGCAGCAATATCTTGCCATGCAATTGCGACAGCAAGGCGCGGCCATACGAATTCAACACATTACGCATCAACGGCGTCCTTTTCGTTTAATTCCTGCAAATTCCACCATGCGGCGCAGGCCCAGCCATTGCTGCTGCCAGAAGCCGCGGCCATAGTTGCGCCCCGGCCGGCCGATGCCCTTGCTGTCGATGCGTGCCAGCTGGTCGCGCACGCCCGTGCGTGCGTAGCCCGCCGAGAAATTCGCGGTGCCCAGCAGCATATCCCAAATCGGCAAGACCACGCCGAAGTTGCAACCGCCCATGCTGCCCTTGCCTTTCGACTCGTGCCCCACGCCAATGGCATGATGCGTGCGGTGGAAACGGGGCGAGATCAACAGCCGCTCGCCGATGCGGCCGAAGTGTATCCTCACATTCGCATGCTGCAAGCTTTGCAAAATACGCGAAATCGACACCAGCAGCACATACTGGCCAGGCGGCACGCCGATGCCGAGCGCCACCAGGGCCATCACCACGTCGCGCAAGAAGTCATCGAGCAAATGGTTGCGGTCATCGCTCCACAAGTTCATGTTTTGCTGACTGTGATGCAGGCTGTGCAAGCCCCACCACCAGCCGAAATGGTGCGAAGCCCGATGGTAGCAATAGTCGACAAAGTCCAGTATCACAAAATAAATAATAAAACTGAGCAAGGGACTGATGCCAGGCAACAGCGACTCCAGGTTCAGGGGATGGATGTTATCGAAACGCAAAGCGCCCGCCAGCGCATCCATCAGCGGATCGAGCGTAAAGAAGACCAGCACGGAAAACAGGCCGATGCGGTGCAGCACCGTGTAAATAAAGTCGTTCCAGCGGGCACGCGCGTCGGTGATCTTTTGCGCGGGAATCAAGGCTTCGAGCGGGCGCAACACAAGAAACAGCAGCACCAGCTCGCACAGGCCGATCAGCAGCCATTCCGTGCCCTCGAACGCCTCTTCCGTGAATTCGCCAAAGCCCAGGTGGTAGACGAGAGGATTCACCACAGTCTGGAACAACCAGCCTTGCGCCACGCCAAAGGCGTCGACCACGGCGTCGATGGCCGGTTGCACGATGGCGCTGATGTCGGCGGCGATCATGGCCGGCCTTTCTTCTGCGCGTAGGCGGGATGCTCGCGCAGGGTGGCAAAACAGAAACCCTTCTCTTGCAAGCCGAAAATCAAGGCATCGAGGTTGGCGGGCGCCCACGGCTCTTTGCGCGACCAGATGCCCATGTGCGAAATGAAAATGTCGCCGCTGCGCAAGTTGGCCAGCGCTTTTTTCAGCAGCATGGCGTTTGAATACTTGTCGCTGGGCAGCTCATCGCCGGAATACCCCGCTGGCGCCCAGCCTGCATGCTGGTAGCCGCAGGCGCTGCCGGCCGCCAGGGTGCGCGGCGAGGTGTAGCCGCCCGGCGCGCGCCAGAACGGATCGAGCTTGTGCCCGGTCAGCTCCTGGAAGCGCGTATCGACCCGGCGCAATTCCTCGCAAAACTGTTGATCGGTCAACGACGCCAGCTTGCCGCCCTCCTTGCCGAACTGCGGCTTGACCTGGATCAAGCCGTTGGCCAGATCCTTCTTCCAGTACACGTGGTCAAACGTATGCGTGCCGAACGCATGGCCTTCGGCGACGCGGGCCTTCCAGTACGGCGCCCACGACGGGTCGAGCGAATAGTCGCCGCGCGTGGTCTTTTCATTGGCCAGGAAGAAGGTCGCCTTCACATGACGTTTATTCAGCACGTCGGCGATCAGTTGCGCTTGCGACTGGCTGCCCGTGTCGAACGTCATGTAGATGGTGCCCTTGCAGGCGGCCGGCGCGGCGGTGGGGGTAGCAAATGCGGTGGCAGACCCGGCGGTAGGTGCGGCCGCATGCGCGGGCGACGGCATGGCGCTGGCGCACAGCAACATGGCGGGCAAGCCGCCAGTCAGAATAAGACGCTGCATCATCACATGCGCGGCGAGTGGGTGGCGAAATACACGCCATGGGGCGAGCGGCCGACAGGAATGGTCTTGATGACCTTGCGCGTCGTCAGATCGATCACGGCCACTTTCTTGATCCAGCGCAGGGTTACCCACATGGTCTTGCCATCGGGCGTGATTTCCATGCAGTCCGGGCCGCCCGGCACATTGATGGTGCCCACATTTTCCAGCGTCTTCTGGTCGATGATGTTGATGGTGTTCGACACGCGGTTCGACACAAAGGTCATGCGCTTGTCGCCCAGCGCGCGGAAATTATGCGTGCCGGCGCCCGCCTTGATGCGCTTGACGGTCTTTTGCGTGCGCCAGTCGATCACTTCCACGTAATCGCTGCCCATGATGCCCACCAGCAAATAGTTACCATCGGGCGTCATGGTGATGCCGGCTGGCGCGGGGCCCACAGGCATGGTCCATTTCACGGTCTGCGTGGCCAGATCGATGGCGCTGACTTGGTTGCTGCCCTGCTGCGTAATGAAAGCCATGCTGCTGTCGGCCGTGAACGCCATGTGGCTGGGCAACTTTGGCAGCGCGATACGCTTGGCCAGGGTCAGGCTCTTGCCGTCGTAGCGGTACAGGTCGATGCGGTCCAGGCGCAGCGAATTCGAGATGAACCACTTCTGGTCCGGCGAAAAGCCGATCTGGTAAGGGTCGAGGATATTGCCGATGCGGCGCTGGATCTGGCCCGACACGGGGTCAAGGAAGATCAATTCGTTGCCGACGGAACTGGCGACGATCAGCGATTTGCCGTCCGGCGTCTCCATCAGATGGTGCGGTTCCTTGCCGACGGCAAAGGTAGACAGTGGAGCATAGGTTTTCTGGTCCAGCAGTTGCACCGTGGCATCACGGGAATTGAGTACCACCACCACTTCGGCTTGCGCCGTGGACATTGCGGAAACCAGGCACAGCGAGGAAAAAACAAGGCGGCGTAGACTGCGGAACATGGAAGAAATCACTGTTAAATACAAAACAGGCATTTTACGTGGAACACTGTATTTTTTGTATTAAATCCCCCCTTAAATGCGACCTTCAGCCACACATTGCCGTAATTTCCCCTTTTTCCCTGCGCCGGGCCTGGAATGGCGCTTTGCAACTCATTGCTCTACAATCTGTAGCTTTCATCGCCTACACAAGGATTATCATGACCACCACCACTACCGCTTCCGGCCTGCAATACATCGATACCGTCGTCGGCGAAGGCGCTGAAGCGCAAGCCGGCAACAATGTTGTCGTGCATTACACGGGCTGGCTGCAAAACGACGACGGCAGCGCCGGTTCGAAATTTGACTCGAGCAAAGACCGCAACGACCCATTCGAATTCCCGCTGGGCGCAGGCCGCGTCATTCAAGGCTGGGACGAAGGCGTGCAAGGCATGAAAGTGGGCGGCAAGCGCCAGCTGATCATCCCGGCAGCACTGGGCTATGGCGCACGCGGCGCCGGCGGCGCGATTCCACCGAACGCCACCCTGATTTTCGACGTCGAACTGCTGGGCGTATAAGCTGGGTCTATAAGAAGCAGGCCGCGCTCGCAAGACCGCGCCAGGCGCCGCCCCTGTTCACTCAGCGGCGGCGCTTTTGTTTTGAATAAGCCCTCTAATGCACGGCGCCCTTTTTTCACTATGATGTCAGGCACTGCAGCACGCACGGTGGCCACTCCGCCGGGCCTGCCGCACTTTTCCAGCGATTCCATCAGCACACAGGAGCCATCATGAGTTTACAAGAGCAATTTGAACAAGCGCAGCTCGATTCCAAGACCCTGTCCGAGCGTCCGGACAATATGACCTTGTTGAAAATCTACGCCTTGTTCAAGCAAGCGTCGAGCGGCGACGCCACGGGCGAGCGTCCTGGCATGACCGACTTCGTCAACCGCGCCAAGTTCGACGCCTGGGCGGCCCTGGCCGGCACCTCGAAGGAAGAGGCGCAACAGCAATACATCGACTTGATCGAAGACTTGAAGGATTAAACGCGACAGATGCCTGTTTTGCAGAGAAATAGGCCGAAAACGGCTGAAAACTCACAAAAAACCACCAAAACAGGCCGAAAACGCAAAAGTGGCTACCAAATCGGTAGCCACTTTTTTTATGCCTGTAACAAGCACAAACTTACTTCTTCGCTGCCGCCAGCGCTTGCGCGATCCAGCCGTCAAACGTCTGCTGATGGTACTTGATCCAGCCGGCCGTATGGCGCGCGATATCGGCTTGCGTGTTTTCGCCAATGCGCATGCGCTCGTTCTGTGCATTGATGTCGGCAATCGGCAGTCGCATGACTTCAAACAGTTTCACGGCCGCCGGGTTCTTAGCGGCCCAGTCGCGGTTCACGACGATGCGTGTGGTATTGACGGCAAAACCATAGTCGCTGCCATCGTCGAGACGGGTATTCGTCTTCTCGGGTGTGGACGAGAACGGCACTTTCAGCCACACGACATCCTTGCCCGGCACCAGCACGCCACTGACCCAGTAAGGTGTCCACGTGTAGTACAGGATCGGCTCGCCACGCTTGTAGCGGCCGATGGTATCGGCGATCAGCGCAGAATAGCTGCCCTGCACATGCTTGACCGTTGCACGCAGCTTGTAGGCATCCATGTGGTTTTCGATCATCGCCTCGCAGCCCCAGCCGGGGTTGCAGCCCGTTAAATCAGCCTTGCCATCGCCATCATGGTCGAACAGCTTGGCCAGGGTGGGATCGCGCAGCTGGTCGATATTGGTGATGTTGTACTTCTCGGCCGTCGCCTTGTCGATCATGTAGCCTTGCGCGGCAGGACCGGCATACTGGCCCGTGCGCAGCAGTTTGGCGTCGCCGCCGGCATTGTTGTAATAGTCCTTGTGCAAGGGGTCCCAGTGCACGGCCAGAAAGGTCGCGTCGCCATTGGCGATCGCGATATGCGCGGTCGGATATTCCACTTCCTTGATCGGCTGCATTTCATAACCGAGCTTTTCCAGGGCGCGCTCGACAAGCATGGTCTGGAAGGTTTCTTCCGCGATCGAGCTTTGCAGCGCCTGCACCTTGATGCCCTTGCCGGGCAACGCACCGGCAGGCGCAGCCGGCGTTTGCGCCATGGCCAGGCTGGTGGTCAGGGCCAGGGCGGCGATCGCCAGGACAGAAAACAACTGGAACTTGCGTTGCGATTTTTGCGTCACTTTAAAATTTTCAATTTGATGCATGGGTATCCTTTCTTATTGTGCGTTGGCAAGCGTGGCTTGCTGAGCGGCATTCGCTTCGGCCTTGGCGGCATTGCCGCGCACCAGGCGCAGCACGAAACCGGCAGGACCTGTCTGATACCAATGGCGTACGCCACGGCGTGGCTGGCCCATCGCTTGCGTCAAACGGTCCAGGGTGATGGCCAGCAGCACGATGCCCAGGCCGCCCACGGTGGCCAGGCCCATGTCCAGGCGGCCGATGCCGCGCAATACCATCTGACCCAGGCCACCGACGGCGATCATCGAGGCGATCACGACCATCGACAGCGACAACATCAGCGACTGGTTGATACCGGCCATGATGGACGGCATGGCCAGCGGAAACTGTACGCGGGTCAGCAACTGCCACGGCGAGGCGCCATACGCGCGGGCCGCTTCGATCAGGTCCGGACGCACCTGGCGGATACCGAGGTTGGTCAGGCGCACCAGCGGCGGCAGGGCAAAGATGATCGTCACGATCACGCCTGGCGCATTACCGATACCGAACAGCATCACCACCGGCACCAGATACACGAAGGCGGGCGTGGTCTGCATGGCATCGAGCAAGGGGCGCAGGATATTCTGCGCGCGGTCGCTGCTGGCAAGAAAAATGCCCAGCGGCAAGCCAATGGCCAGGCAAAAAGCCAAGGAGGTGAGCACCAGCGACAAGGTGATCATGGCTTCCGGCCAGATACCCAGCATCGATACCACCAACAGCGCCAATACGGTGCCGATGGCCAGGGTGCGGCTGGTAAATTGCCAGGCCAGCAAGCCGACGATGGCGATCACGGTCAGCGACGGGGCTGCCAAGAGCACGTCGCTCACGCCATTCAGGGTGCTGTCGATCGGCGCGCGCACGGCCTGGAAAAATGGACGGAAATTGGCAACGACCCAACCCAGGCCCTGGTTGATCCAGGCTTCCAGCGGCAGCGAGCCGTCAAACAGTTGCGTCAGGTGAAAGCCGCTGGCGTGTTCGGGCGTGGCGGCGGACGCGGCAGCGTCCAGCCAGGAGGTATCGCTCGGCGCTGCCGGCAGCCAGGGATTGATCTGGGCCGCCTGTTCAACAACAGCTTCTACTGTGGAAACGGTGCTTGGGTTCATGCTTGTCCTTTCTGTAATTGTGGCTCGGCAATGGCTGGCGTATCGCGGTCGAGGAACTTCAGCAAGGTCGTCTTGCTGATGGCGCCGCGGAAGCTGCCATCATTGGCCACCACAGGGACGGCGTAAGGCAGTTGCGCCACCTGGCCGAACATGCCGGCGACTGGCTCATCTGCATTGATGGTCTGCACGTCGGGCAGATAGGCATGCGCCAGGCCCAGCGGACCGACATGGCCGTCGAGCGCATTGCGCAGCGAATCGACCGAGACGACGCCGAGGAACTTGCGCTGCGGATTGACAACATATGCAAACGCGCGATCCTGCTCTTCCAGCATCGACAGCGCGGCGCGCGAGCCGCGGCTCGGCGACTCGGACACCACGATCTGGCTCTTGCGGGCAATATCGCTGGCCTTGAAGACGGCCGCTGCATCGACGCCGCGCACGAAGTTGCGCACATAATCGTTGGCTGGTTTGCGCAGAATTTCTTCCGGTGTGCCCACTTGCACCACGTGACCATCTTTCATGATAGCAACGCGGTCGCCGATGCGCATGGCTTCGTCGAGGTCATGCGAAATGAAGACAATCGTGCGGCGCTTGATTTGCTGCAAGCGCAGCAGTTCCGATTGCATTTCCGTACGGATAATCGGATCGAGCGCTGAAAACGCTTCATCCATCAGCAAAATCGATGGATCGCAAGCCAGCGCACGGGCCAGGCCCACGCGCTGCTGCATGCCGCCCGACAATTCGTCGGGATAGCTGGCGCCGTAGCCGTCCAGGCCCACCTGCTCCAGCGCTTGCTGGGCCAGCGCATGGCGCTCGGCCTTGGGCATGCCGGCCAGTTCCATGCCGAAGGCAGTGTTGTCGAGCACGGTAATTTGCGGCAGCAGCGCGAACGACTGGAACACCATGCTGATGTCCTTGCGGCGCAGGGCGCGCAGCTGGGCGTCCGGCAAGGTATTGATGTCATTGCCATCGATCAGGATGCGGCCGGCAGTCGGCTCGATCAGGCGGTTCAGCATGCGCACCAGGGTCGACTTGCCCGAACCGGACAGGCCCATGATGACGAAGATCTCGCCCGCTTCAATAGTAAAGGTGGCGTCGAAGACGCCGATGGTGCAGTCGGTCTGGGCCAGGATGTCCTGCTTGCTGGCGCCCTGACGGACGAGTTCAAGTGCTTCTTCTGGCTTGTCGCCGAACACTTTGAACACATGGTCGATAATGATTTGTTTTGCCACGATGTGGTTCTCCCTCGATTTGACGAATGGAATGAAACCCAGCAAGCTGCTAGCTTGCGGCGGGAATCAGCAAACCCTGTTGCGTCGGCTACGCCACGGCGCAAAAGCGCACGGGAGCGACAGGAAACAGGGGGTGACACGCGTGTGACCAGCGGATGGCCAAAGCCGATGCCGGGGTGCCGTGTGCGTGCTAAAAGAGGCTGTGGTTCAGGACTTTTAACAACGCTAGCGCCATGCAAATACATGGAACCAAATGTATCTGACCGAAAAAAAATCGACCAAGCTACTTTTTAACTGGATGCGGGTGTAAAACCCGAAGAATTATTCACCACTCAGCGAGTGGGGAGTACTGCGAAGCAGAAGGTGAAACGCGGTGTAGCTGTTGTAAATATGACTCAAGTATAACGCAAAAAGCCATTAAAGTCCAATGGCTTTCCAAATAGAAATGTGCTAGCAATGTTCGCTAACGTACGGTCAAACGTAAAAAAGGCGAAAAGAGATGTGTTTTCATCGTCTTTTCGCCCATCACTGCAACACGCTCCCTAGCACCAAACATGGCGCCAGACAAGGTACAGGCCCGACATCAAACTTGCTCGGCAAACACCTTGCGCATCTTCTCGGCAATCTTGCCTTCGATGGTGGAGGCAAAGGCGCTGAGCATGAAGCCCAGCTTGATTTGCAGTTGCGCCTGCTCTTTTTCCAGGGTCAGCGAACCATCGACGCCGCTGCGCTCGAAGCGCAGCACATCACCATCCCAGGCGCACGCCAGGTCATACTCCTGGGCCAGCTTGTCGGCCACTTGCTGCGCCGCTTCGCGCGCCTTTGCTGCTGTCAGCTTATGTTGCTGAACTATATTTATATCCGCCATCAAACGATCCTTTTATTATAAAAACGGGGGCCATACGGCCAGCATCATAGCAGCCGCCATGCGGCGGGCGCGACCATGCCCGGCACCGGCCAGGCAAAAAAACGCCCGCCGTCCCGCATCTCGTTTGCGCTGCATCAAACCGGACACGCCGAAGCGGGACGACTATTCCAGTTCCAGTTGCGCGTGTCTTGGAGAGCTACCATGGACCAGAAAGTCATTGTGCCGGTCGAAGCCGTATTGACCAAATGCATGTCCCTGCCCGTCGGCTATGTCCCTACCCCATCGGCGCCCTACCGCCAGCACCGCAAGAATGCGCAACTGACCCTGCAGCCGGGCCTGCCCCGCCTGAGCGACGCAACGACCCGCAACCTGGCCGCCGTACCCGTCGGTTCGCGCGTGCTGATCTGGAAACAAGATCCCTCCGTCAGCGACCTGGGCACGCGCAAGGCCTTCCTGCCCGGCCTGATCCTGCAAGGCCCGCGCGACGCGCGCATCACGTTTGGCGAACCGGGCATCGCGCAGGTCAGCCCGAATGCCTTCGGCGACTTCATCGTCTCGCCCAACACAGACCAGTTCGATGCCGTGCACACCTTTGCCATCGTGCGCATGACGCTCACCATGTACCAGCGCGCGCTGGCCAGCAACGACACGGCGCCGCCACTGCCCTGGCAATGGAATAGCGCCAGCAATACGGCGCCCCTGCGCGTGTTTCCGCACGGCTTGCCCAATGTCATGA
Source organism: Janthinobacterium breve (assembly GCF_051380895.1). Classification (NCBI taxonomy): domain Bacteria; kingdom Pseudomonadati; phylum Pseudomonadota; class Betaproteobacteria; order Burkholderiales; family Oxalobacteraceae; genus Janthinobacterium; species Janthinobacterium breve. The sequence goes on from NZ_JBNYXY010000002.1 coordinate 435,025, forward strand.
ATGCGTATTACAGCCGCAGCGACAAGGCCCTCAAGTTCGGCGACTTCATCCCCAGCGGCGCCACCGATCGCGTCTACACCTGCCGCTCGCTCGACATCGTCTCGCATGAAACGGGGCACGCCGTGCTCGATGGCCTCAAGCCGAATTGGCTGCTCAGTAACAATCCACCGCAAACGGGCGGCTTGCACGAATCGTTCGGCGACCTGACAGCCATCTTCCTCGCCCTGTCGCAGCTCGACCAGGTGGAAGCGGTGATTGCCCAAACCAAGTCCGACCTGCACGACAAGACCTTCCTGGCCGACCTGGCCGAGCAGTTCGGCCTGGCCCTGGGCCGGCCAAACGGCTTGCGCAATGCCGACAACGACATCAAATTATCGGAAGCAGGCACGGAAGTGCACGCCATCTCACAAGTGTTTACGGGCGCCATCTACGACATTCTGGCCGACATCTTTTCCCACGAACGCCGGCCCCAGCTGGAAGACGATGCGGCCGTGCTGCACCGCTGCGGCGACTATCTGCGCAGCCTGGTCCTGCGGGCCCTGGTGGCGTCGCCCGAGCAAGCCGCAACGTATGCCGATGTGGCTGGCCACATGCTGACGATCACCGAGGCCGATGGCAATGGCGCCTACCTGGACTTCATCCGCAACAGCTTTACCGTGCGCGAAGTGCTCAAGGCCAATGCCATGGCAGAAGATGGCCAGACGACCTTTGCCCCCGACGTCGTCGACGGGGACGGCGCCGTGCAAGACAGACGCGCCTGCTGCGGTACCATGAACCATGCGGAATACAGCGAATCGGATCAATTGCTCGAAGCGGAGCGCGAAGCACTGGCCGCCTGGTGCCGCAGTTACGGCACCCGCTAGACACCCGCGCACCAGCGCACCAGCACTCCCGCTTCAGACCTGCCGGACTGGCGGCAGGCCATAGCGCGCCCACCACCATCGACAACAAGGAGCACCATGAAAATTTCAGCCCGCAGCAGCGGCGGCTTTGCCGGCCTGAGTGAACAGTATGACATCGATACGCAAGCCCATCCGGCTGGCCCCGGGCTGGAAGCGACACTGGCCAGTAGCGGCTTTTTCACGCACCAGCAAGCTACGGGAGAACAGGTGGGCGCCGATATCCCCCACTGGCAGATCACCGTCGATGCGCCCACCGCGCGCCGCACCATCACGTTTGCCGAGGATGGCAGTGCAGAAAATGCACGTTGGCAACAGCTGCTGATGCAAATACGTGCCAGCGCCTGATTTTTCTGGCATGTATTTGGCAGCGATCTTGATTTGAGTAAAACAAAAACACCACACGACAAGACAGCACGCCGCCCGCCCGGCACCCTGCCACAGCGGGCGACTGTCGCTTTCTTGCTGCGTTCTTCATGGCAACGTCCCGGATAGTCGCTGAATTGCACTCTCTGCGCGGCAACGGCAACGCGAAAAAATGAATTTGCTTATATGTATTGTATATAAGCGGGATTTGTGAGAAATAGCGAATTGCCTTAAAATACAATGCTTTGCTTTAGTATGCGCCGCCGAGGTTCCTGCAGGCGCTACAGCACCTCCCCCCAAATTGATAGGACTGTTATGACCCACGTTGTCACCGAATCCTGCATCGCCTGTCGCTATACCGACTGCGTCGATGTCTGCCCGGTAGATTGTTTCCGGGAAGGCCCGAATTTCCTGGCGATCGATCCGGACGAATGTATTGACTGCGCCGTCTGCGTGGCAGAGTGCCCGGTGAACGCGATTTTCGCGGAAGAAGACGTGCCGGGCGACCAGCAAGCCTTCATCAAGATCAACGTCGATCTGGCCCGCAACTGGCCTTCGATCACCAAGACGAAGGCTGCCTTGCCGGAAGCCGAGCAATACAAGGACGTCAAGGACAAGCTCGACATGCTGGTGCGCTAAGCGCACGCCAGTTGCGGCGGCCATAGCGGCGGGAATATTCCTCCCCGCAGGGGCATGACGGCAAATAAATATACCAAAAGCAGCGGAAACGCTGCTTTTTTTGCTTTTAAAACATCGTTGCAGGTCTATCCACGCAGTGTGGCACGCTGTCACAACGATGCGCAAACTGTGGGCCTATGCGCGGTAAAGCACATTTTGTCCTCAACAAATATCGTAGAATTGGATTATGATCTTTGAGCCGATATTGGCGCTTGGAATTAAACAAGGACTCTATATGCTTTACCAACTGCACGAACTGCAACGCTCTTTCCTCACTCCGGTGATGCAATGGGCAGACATGTCCTCCAAGTTATTTACCAACCCGGTTTCCCCACTGGCCCACACTCCGTTTTCGCAGCGCATCGCGGCCGGCTACGAGCTGATGTACCGCCTTGGCAAAGACTACGAAAAACCGCAATTCGACATCCAATCCGTGCTCGTCCAGGGCGAGAGCGTCGACATCCGCGAACACGTTGTCGTGACAAAACCGTTTTGCCGCCTGATTCACTTTAAAAAAGAAGCCACTGGCTTGCAACAGCCCAAAGTTTTGCTGGTTGCCCCCCTGTCCGGTCACCACTCGACCCTGCTGCGCGATACCGTGCGCGGCTTGCTGGCCGAGCATGATGTCTACATCACCGACTGGACGGACGCGCGCATGGTACCGCTGACGGAAGGCCCGTTCCACCTGGACGACTACATTTATTATGTGCAAGAGTTCATCCGCCTGCTGGCGCCTGATCTGCACGTGATTTCCGTCTGTCAACCGACCGTGCCTGTGCTGGCCGCCATCTCGCTGATGGCGACGGCAAAAGATCCGCACATGCCGAAAACCATGACGATGATGGGCGGCCCCATCGACCCGCGCCGCTCGCCCACGCAAGTCAACAACCTGGCGACGGAAAAGAAATTCTCGTGGTTTGAAAACACCGTGATCTACGCGGTGCCGCCGAACTACCCTGGCTTTGGCCGCAAGGTCTATCCGGGCTTCCTGCAGCACGCCGGTTTCATCGCCATGAACCCTGGGCGCCACGCACAAAGCCACCGCGAGTTCTACATGCACCTGGTGACGGGCGATGACGAGCCGGCAGAAGGCCACCGCCAGTTCTACAACGAGTACAACGCCGTGCTGGACATGCCGGCCGAGTACTACCTGGAAACCATCAAAACGGTTTTCCAGGAATTCAGCCTGCCGATGGGCACCTGGAAAGTGGGCGGCCAGCTGGTGCGTCCGCAAGACATCACGAACGTGGCGCTGTTTACCGTAGAAGGCGAACTGGACGACATTTCCGGCGCCGGCCAGACCCAGGCGGCGCATGATTTGTGTTCCGGCATCCCTGCCGAGATGCAACAAGACTTCGTGGCGCCGAAATGCGGCCACTACGGCATCTTCTCGGGCCGCCGCTGGCGCGAGATCATTTGCCCGAAAATCGGCGAATTCATCCAGAAACACGGCTGATAGGCTTTGTTTCAACAAAAACGGCACGCCAGGCTACCCTGGCGTGCCGTTTTCTTTTATGCCCAGCTCATGCGCGCGACGTTTCAATCTTCACCGTCGGGCGCGTATTGACAAAGATTTGCTCGACTCTCGGCTCGCCCGGCCCCGGCTTCTTCATCGCATAGCCATTCACGGGCTGCGAACGGTTCACCCACAGCGCGTAATACAGATGGTCGGCACGGGGATCTTCCGTATTCGGGTGGATCAGTATCGTCAGGCCCAGGCTGTTCAGTTGCAACCACGGCACGATCACGGGCAATAAATCATTGGTAAAGCCGAAATAGAACGAGGGCGTCACGTGCGGGCCGCGCGGCTCCAGGTTCCAGTCGCCTAGTTCGATCTGGAAGCGCTCGGCCGCCCACTTGCGTATCAGCGCCGCCTTCTGATAGCTGTCTTCATCAAAATAGATATGCGCGTGATAACTCTCGATATCCGTGTAAGCGCGCGGCTTGCCCGGCAAGACTTCCTCGCCGGGCCGCACGCTGACAGGGCGCGGCGTGGGCGCCGTATCCGTATGCTCGCCCCACGGGCTTTTGCCGGGCGCCGATGGTTTTACGCGCTTTACCCCGCTATCCTGCGCCAGCGCCGAACCAGCCAGGCCCGAAGCGGCCAGCGCCGCCACCAGGCCACCGCCACGCAAGACCGTGCGGCGTTGCGGAGAGAGAAGATTGGCCCATTCCAGATCGATGGCCGCGTGTTGATTTTTGTCAGACATAGAGGATTTCCTGTTCTTGATTATATGGAGATAGAGAAGGCGGTTCAAAAGTGAACAGTGGCGCGGGCGTAGTAGTAAGCACCAAGAACGCCAAGTGGTCCCGAGTTGTCGTACGCCCCCGTGTACTGCGCCAGATTCGACGCGCTGCGCGCTTCGCGCGGCACCTGGCTTGGCTTCTGGTCGAAGACATTGTTGACGCCCACCGTCACGTTGATGCGCTTGCTGATGTCGTAGCCGACGCTGACATCCGTCACGAAGGCGGCCTTCAGCTGATAATCGCCGCCAGTGATGGCGTTCAGGCGCTTGAGCGTGCCGTAGCGCGTCTCGCGCACGTTGAATACCCAGCCGGCTTTTTCATACGCCAGCGTGATGATCTCCTTGTCGCGCGGTGCGCGGTACAACAAGTCGTACTCGGCCGATTTGCTCAGGGTGCCGATGTTTGGCAAGCCTTGCAGCACCGCCGGCAAGGCCGCCTTGTCCACCAGGCTCGTGTGGTTGATGTTCGCCGCCGCCGTCCAGCGCAGCTTGCCATCGGCCACGCGCAATACATCCTCGGCCGTCAAGTCGATGCCGCGTGTGCGCGTGTCGCCCACGTTGGCAAAATAATGCGCCACCAGGCCATTGCCCACAGTCAATCCTGCCGAGCGCAGCAGGTTTTCAATCACCGTGGCCTGCGCCGCCGTCAGCGGGCGGCCACTGCCGTCGAGCGCCACGCCCGAGCTGCGGTCGATGCCGATGTTCGACGACACACCCAGGCGGTCGCTAACCTTGATTTGATATGCGTCAACGGCAAAGCGCAGGGTGGGCGTAGGATTAAAGGTCAGCCCGGCCGACAGATTCGTCGATTTCTCCGGTTTCAACGCTTGCGCGCCCAGGGCCCGCGCAGCGGCCGAGCTCGGCTGCGCCAGGGTGTAGGGCACGCCCGCATGGTCCGAGGTGTTCGAGTACGATTGCGTCACCAGGCTCGGTGCATGGAAACCGTTGCTGACGGTGCCGCGCACGGCCACGGCGGGCGTGACGTCATAACGGGCGGACAGACGGCCCGTGCTCTTGCTGCCGAAATCGGAATATTTCTCGGCACGCAGGGCCGTATCGAGCAGCAATTGCGGCGTCAGTTTGGCGCCCAGGCCGATATACGCCGCATAGCTGTGGCGCGCCGTGTCGGAGGCATCGACGGGCAGGTAGCCGGCCAATGCCGACGAGCCGCTGCCCTGCCAGGAAGCGGGCTCGCCCGGGCTGCGTTGCTGCGTTTCGTGCGAATACTCGAGGCCGACGCTGAGGTCAGCCGGCTCGCTCAATCCCAGCGGCACGGGGCGGCGCGCGTCGGCGTTGGTGGTCGAGCGGCTGTAGCGCTGATTGCCGATGACAAAATCGGTCTTGCCACCCGGATAAGTCAGCGAGTAATTGGCCGAGTTTTCCACGCCCACGTCGATATCGTCGCGGCCGTAGGTGCTGCTGACATCCCAGCTCCAGCCAGCCGTTTCGCCCTTGATGCCGCCCGTCAGCGCGAAATCGTTCTCGCTCGTCGTTTCATACGGCGTGAAACCGTCGGGATACACGGACAGCAAGCTGCGGTTGTTATTGAAAATGGTATTGGGCAGGCGGAAATTCTGCGCCGAGCGGGCATTGCGGTGCGCGTACGTGCCGAAGCCGTACAGTTGCACCTCATTCGACACGTCATAGCCGAGGTTGGCGCTGAGCGCGGCGGTCGTACTTTGCGGCACGCCCGTATTGCGCCATGGATTGCTGTTGCGGCCCGCTTCGGCCGGGTTCGGCGAGGCACCGGCCGGCAAGCTGTTGTTCGGTCCCAATTTCACCAGCTGGCCATCGCTGTTGCGCACGGCGGGATAAGACAGATAGGCGGGATTCAGGCCGAAATTGCGCACGGCGATGCCCTGGCGCTGGACTTCGGCGCCGAAGTGGGCAAAGCCGCGCTCGCCCAGGCGCGTGCCGCCATCGATGCGCACGGAACCGTTCGTGCCATCGCCATCGTAGGTGGAACCGAACTGCGTGCCGAAGCTGCCCTTGTCATCCGATTTCAGGATGATATTGATGACGCCGGCAATGGCGTCGGAACCGTAGATGGCCGAGGCGCCGTCGCGCAAGATTTCCACGCGGGCAATGGCACCCGTGGGTATCAGGGCCAGGTCGGTGGCGACGGAACCGGGAAAACCATCCTCATTGACGATGGCCGTCGTATGGCGTCGCTTGCCGTTGACCAGCACCAGGGTATGCGATGGATCGAGGTTGCGCAGCTGCCCGGCGCGCACGATGCTGCCCAGGTCGGGCTGCACGCGGGCCGGCAAGTTAAACGACGGCAAGGCCGTGTCCAGCGCATCGAGCAGGTTCAATTTCCCCGTGGCCTGCAGTTGCTGCGCGCTGATCACGTCGATGGGCGCGGCGCTGTTGGCCACCGTGCGGCCCGTGCCGCGCGCACCCGTCACGATGACGGCATCGAGCGGGGCGTCAGCCAGCGCGCCAGCGCCGTCCGGCGACGCTTGTGCATGGGCCGCACCGGACGCCCCCAGCACCAGCACGGCCACCGAGACGGCGTGCGTCAGTTGCCGCAGACGCGGGGCGGGGTCTTGCTTGGCTATCAATTCCAGCATACGAAAACATCCTTTCAACGTCGTCAACACAGTGGCAGGAGACTAAAGGATGGACAAACAAACAAGAACGAATGGTTTCGTATTTAGATATTTCGTTTTGGCAATTAACAACAGTGACGTAAGACGTCAGTGAGTGGTGGGGGCGGTGGCCAGGCTCTGGTCGAGCCGCTTCCAGTAATCGCGTTCCAGCCGGGCCGTATCGATGTCGCGCGCCGCTTCGTTGAAGCGCTTTTGCTGCGCGGCACCTTCGGCATCGCGCTGGAAGCACACATGCACGGGGCGCTCCTTGAAGACCGTATCGATGATGGCGATGCGCTCGCGCTCGGCCTTGCTGAAGTTGCGTCCCATCAGCAAATGCTGCAGGACATGGCGCTCGATGACGATCACGCGGTAACGCTTGATGAACAGTTTTTTCAGATTCGTGGCGTCGTTCAAGCCCTCTTCCGTCTTCAGTTCACCACGCGCCACCATGCCATCGAACTGCTCGCCATTCGAATAGCCGGCCACGGTGCCGATGCGCAGCTTGCCCAGTTCGGCCAGGGTGGCGCCGGGCAAGCCATCCTCCTTCAGGTAGGCCAGCACCCCCTGCGTGTTGCCAACCGGAACAGAAAAGTGACAGAGTTTTTCCCGTTCGGGGGTGCGCCAGACGGCCAGGAACCCGGCGTAGCGGGGACTGCCCAGGCCAAACTGCATGGCGCGCTTCCACGGGAAATACTCATATTTGACGACATACCCCAGGCGTTCGAAGATGGCGCTGACCATCGCCCCCGACATGCCATCGGCAGGCAAGCTATGGGAAATGAAGGGCGGCCAGTCTTCCGCCGCGAAGCGGACGATGCGCGAGCTGGCAGCACCCTGTGCCACCATGGGGGAGGCAACCTGCCCGTGCGCAACGGCAAGCGTAGAGTGCATGAACAAACAGAAGGGCAAACCAACTGTCCGGAGGAAACGCATGTTTTGCTCCTATGGCCTGGCGCACCTTGCAGTGCAGGCGCGGCAACAGGACTGGCGGTCGGCTTTTTTAATAACAGGCTTGATAAAAATCATGCTCCCACAAAAAAAAGAAATTGCAAAGTTGTTTATTTGCACTTTGACATTCCAGCGGGAAATAAAATACGCTTGCGGCACGCCTGCTACAGCCTGCTACAGCCTGCTACAGCCTGCTACAGCGCACGCTATCCCCTTTCACGACACAGGTTTTTACTTGTAGGCGGCCCAGATGGCCGATAATAACGTTTTACCGTATTGAAGATGACCGTGCCGCATCCCGCCTCTCCCTCCCTTGCCGACCAGATCGAAGACTTGCTGCCGCAAACGCAATGCACCAAATGCGGCTACAACGGCTGCCGCCCGTATGCGGAAGCGATAGCCGCAGGCAATGCCGACATCAACCAGTGCCCGCCGGGCGGCGCGCAAGGCATCGTGCGCCTGGCCGGCTTGCTGGGCAAGAAAGTCATTCCACTCAATCCCGTCAATGGCCTCGAACGTCCGCGATCTGTCGCTTACATCGACGAATCGCTGTGTATCGGCTGTACCCTGTGCATCCAGGCCTGTCCCGTGGATGCCATCGTCGGCGCCGCCAAGCAGATGCATACGGTGGTGACCAGCCTGTGCACGGGCTGCGACCTGTGCGTGGCGCCCTGCCCCGTCGACTGCATCGTGATGTATCCCGTCAGCGGCGACGCCACCGGCTGGGATGCCTGGAGCCAGATGGACGCCGACGACGCCCGCGCGCGCCACGATTTCCGCACGCAGCGGCTGCGCCGCGAGGCCGAGGCCAACGACGCGCGCCTGGCCGCCAAGGCCGTCGCCAAGATGCAGGAAGTGACGCAGGAAGTGCCCGTCACGCCCGACGAACAGGCGGAAAAAGAGCGCAAGCGCGCCATCATCGCCGCCGCCATGGAGCGCGCGCGCGCCAAGGCCGCTGCCGCCAGCACGGACACCGCCCAGCCAGCTCCCACCACCCCGAAAAAAGACGCATGAACGCTGCCAAACGCCTGGAAATCTTTACGCGCTTCCGCGCCGCCAATCCTTCGCCGAAAACGGAACTCGACTACACGACGCCATTCGAGCTGCTGATCGCCGTGCTGCTGTCGGCGCAGGCGACGGACGTGTCCGTCAACAAGGCGACCCGCTTGCTGTATCCGGTCGCCAATACCCCAGCCACGATACTGGCGCTGGGCGTCGACGAGCTGGCCAGCTACATCCGCACCATCGGCCTGTTCCGCACCAAGGCGAAGAACGTCATCGCCACCTGCCAGATCCTGCTCGATCAGCACGGCGGCGAAGTGCCGCGCGACCGTGCCTCGCTGGAAGCCTTGCCCGGCGTGGGCCGCAAGACGGCGAATGTGGTCATGAACACGGCGTTTGGCGAACCGACCATGGCGGTCGACACGCATATCTTCCGCGTCTCGAACCGCACCGGCATCGCACCAGGCAAAAATGTCGATATCGTCGAGCAAAAACTGCTGAAATTCATACCCAAGGAATTCCTGCACGACGCCCACCACTGGCTCATCTTGCACGGCCGCTACACGTGCACGGCGCGCAAACCGCAATGCTGGAACTGCATGATTGCCGACTTGTGCGACTACAAGAGCAAATCGCCGATGCCGGCCGTCGTCTGACAACATGCCTTTGCTAACCACACCATGCTGCACACGACACTAGATATCCTGGCGTGTCCCGCCTGCCGCCTTCCCCTGCACAGCAACACGCCAGCCGGGGCATTGGCACCATTGCTGGAAGCAGTATTGCGCTGTCCGGCATGCGCCATCGACATTCCCGTCATACACGGCTTCGCGCTCTTCACGGAAGCACGGCAAGGCTGCGATGCCCAGATGCTGTCGGCGCTGCGTGCCCAGCTGACGCCCAGCGCCGAGTATCTGTCCTTCATGCACCGCCGCCATGTGCGCCGCATTCCCGACCGCTACGCCGCCTTCCAGCCCTTCAATGAATCCACGCGCGCCTTTTATGCCTTGCTGGACCTGGTCAGGGAGCAGTTGCGACCAGGCGACCTCATTCTCGACACCTGGGGCCGCACAGGCTGGAGTGGCGAAATGCTGGCGGCGGCGTTTCCCCAGCAGCATGTCATTTCTGTATGGGAAGGCAATTTCGATGTGCTCGGTTACATGGGATACGCTCACTGGCTGCCCGCAGGACAGCGCGCGCCCAACAATGACATCATTTTCTTGCCACCGGGCAGTCCCATGCCTTTTCGCGATGGCACATTCGCGCTGATTCACGGCCTCGACTCACTGCATCGCTATGCACCAGTGACCTTTGCCGGCGACATGCTGCGCATCGCCCGCAGCGACGCGCCGATCATCTTCCCGCACGTACACATGGCCAACAGCCAGCCCGCGCCCTACTTCGAGCGCGGCGGCAACATCCTTCACGGCCGTTGCTATCAGCAGCGCTTTGATGCTGCGCAAGCACGCGGCGCACGCAAGACGCTGGTGATGTCGGAAGTGACCCTGTTCGACGCCAGGGGACAGTTGCATGACGAGCCGGACACTGCTCATTACAACGGCCTGGTGGCGCTGGTGCCGCCCGCATGGGAAGGAGCACCTCTGCGCCAGGCCGATCTCGACCTGGCCTTGCCCGCATCGCGCGCTGTCGTCAATGCCCTGCTGCGGCTCGACAGCCTGAATGGCTGCGCCGTGCCCGATACCGATGCGCTGGGCGGCCTGATGCAAGACTTGCTGCTGCGCCATCCGTGCTATGCGGAACGCCTGGCGCGCCTGGGGCTGCAGAAACTGAGCGCCGGGCAATTGCAGATCCTGTTCCAGCTGGGCCAGCTACGGACCTTGGACGAGGTGGCACAACGGCTGAATTTGCCGGTGGAATACGTGTGCCAGCAAGCAAAGGGCATGGCCGCGACCGAACTGCTGCAGATGGCCCCCATCAGTGGCGCCATGGCCCGTTTGCAATCCTACTATGCCAGCCAGATCGTACGCCCCCTGCCGCAGGAAGAAACCTTCGAATATCTGTGGCAACGACTGCCGGCGCTGTACCAGCAACGCCCGCTACTGCTGTGTGGCATGGACGGCAGCGCGTTTGGCTGGGCGGAAGTCGAGCTGCTCGTGCCGGCATTGCAACGGGGCTTGCTGGCGATGGGCGTCCGCGCAGGCGACCGCATCGTCATACTGTGCGCACACCATCCTGAAGCGGTAATGCTGAGCTGGGCCAGCTGGCGCATCGGTGCGGTCGTGGTTCCTTTGCGCAAGGAATTGGCGGACACACCCGCCTTGTTGCAGCCTTTGCTGGAGCGCATTGCTCCCGCCTTGCTGGTGCTGGATCGCCCCCGTCACAGCGCCGCCGCCCTGGCGACATGCCCGGCGCTGTTACTCGACGATATAGCCCAGGATGCCAGCACGGTCTTAGCGCCAGGCTGTGCATTGCCTGAACTGTCGGCCTTGCTGGAAGGCTGGATGGAGCTGCCGCCCGCACCGGAGCTGTCCGGCCATGGCATCCACCCAGATGATCCCGCCGTGATTTTGTTTACCTCCGGCAGCACCGGCACGCCCAAGGGTGTCGTGCACAGCCAACGTTCGCTACTGCAAAGCGGCCAGCTGGCGGCCACGCAATTTGGCTGGCACGACGGTGACATATTGCTGTCGCTGGGCGACTGCCACACCATGAGCGGCTTGCGCAACCCCATGGTCGCCGCCCTGTTTGCCGGTGCCAGCGTGTATCTGGCCGATGAAAACGAACGAGGCAATGTCGGCAAGACCTTGCAGGCGGCCCAACGCCATGGCATTACCGCGCTGGCGACAGGCCCCGCGTGGCTGGCCATGCTGCAGCGGCTGCCAGCGCACCTGACCCTGCACCCGGCCAGCTTGCGGCAAATCATTTCCACGGGCGCGCCTCTGCAATCGTCACTGCACGCGGCATTGAGCGAGCGCATGCGACTCGTCATCGTCGATTACTATGGGCTGACGGAGACGGGCGGCCTGTGCATGCTGTTCCAGCACGCACCCGGTGCCGCGCAAGCGTGCGGCCGTCCCGCAGGCGCCGTGCTGCAAATCTGCGATGGCGACGGCCTGCCGCTCGGACCGGCGCAAGCAGGGGAACTGCGCGTGCACAGCAACCAGCTGATGAGCTCGTACTGGGGCGATCCGGCGCAAACCGCCGCCATCGCCCGCGGCGGCTGGATCTACACGGGCGATATCGCCAGCCATGATGGCCTGGGCAACATCACCCTGCTGGGCCGGCACGATGACCAGCTCAAGAACGAGTATGGCGACATCGTCCATCCGGCCCCGCTCGAACACGCCATGTGCAACCATCCGCTGGTACGCCAAGCAGCCGTCACCGCCGGGCCGCAAGGCTTGATCGGCATGCTGGTGGTTGACGATGGCTTCGACTTGCCCGCTTTTGTCGCCTTTTGCCGTCAACATCCGCAAATCGACGCCTTTCCCCGCGAACTGCGCCTGCAGGCAGCCTTGCCCTACACTGCGGCAGGAAAACTCGACCGTCGCGCACTGGCGCATTCCATCTCACGGTAACAGACAGGCCCACCATGTTTCAGCCCCGTCCCACGCCTACGCATACGCCATTCCTGATCGCTTCCAGGACGCTTGATCACGCCGACCTGGAAGAACAACTGCTGAAAGTGGCGGCCAGGCTGATCGCAAGCGAACTGCCACATAAACGCGTGCTGCTGATGGTGCGCGATGATCTGGCATTTGCTCCCTTGCTGCTCGGTTGCATGCGGGCCGGCGCCATTCCCCTGCTGCTCGATCCGGGCACCTCCGTGCGGCAAGTCAAGGATCTGCTGGAACATACGCGCATCGATGCCGTCATTGCCGATGCCGATGCAATCGAACTATGGCGTGCCCAAGATATCGCGCTGCCTGCGCAGCAAATCCGCGTCGGTGCAGTCCAGGCCAAGGGCGCCCTGTTGAGTAAATTGCTGGGACGGCGTGCCCCCGCCGACCCGGACAATTGGCCCGGCCTGCTGGCAGCCCCAACGCCGGCGCCCTTGCCGCCCGCACGGCAGGAGGGGCCCGCCTATGTCGTGTTTACTTCAGGCAGCACGGCCCGTCCGAAAGGCGTTGAAATGCACTGGCCCGCCCTGCTCGCGCACCTGCAGACCATAGGCGCACACTACGCACTGATACCCGCTTCCCGCCTGCTGAACCTGATGCCTTTGTCGCACGCCGATGGCTTGGTGCAAGGCGTGCTGCTGGCTTACCAACGGGGCTGTACCTTGGTGCGTCCCGCGCCCTTCAGCATCGTCGCCATTGAGGCCATTTTGATTGCCATTTACCGCGAACAGGTGACCCACCTGATCGCCGCGCCGACAGCGCTGGCCCTGCTGCAGCAATATGGCGCCCACCTGGCGGAAAACTTCGACAATGGCCATTTCCACCTTGCCATTTCCTGCAGCGCTCCCCTGAGCCCAGCCACCTGGACCGGCTTCAGCCAATGTTTCAAGGTAAAACTCATCAATACCTATGGCTTGAGCGAAACGGGTGCCTGCGGCCTGTATGCGGGACCGGATGCCGCCAGCCAGAAGATCGGCAGCGTGGGCGTGCCGCGCGACATGCTGGCCAAAATCGTGCGCGACGATGGCGGCGAGGCCGGCTGCGACGAATCAGGCGAACTGTGCCTGCAAGGCGCCAACCTGATGCATGGCTACCTTGATAATCCGCAAGCAACCGCTGCCGTCCTGCGCGACGGCTGGCTGCATACGGGCGATCTGGCACGGCGCGACAGCGATGGCGTGTACTGGATCACGGGGCGCCTCAAGGACGTGATCATTTGCGGCGGCTACAACCTGTCGCCGGAAGCCATCAATAGCGTGCTGCTGCAGCACCCGGCCGTGCTGGAAGCGGCCACCGTCGCCATGCCCGACCCGACCTGGGGGGAAATTCCCGTCGCCTGCGTGGTGCTGCGCCCCGGCATGGAGGTGGATCACCAGCAACTGCTGCAGCATTGCGCCCAGTATCTGGGGGCACACGAATTGCCGAAACGCATCAGCTTGACGGGCCAATTGCCGCGCACGCCATCCGGCAAGGTCATTACGGCACAGTTACAGCACGCGCTGTCGGTGAGCCCGATGGCGGCCAGCGCACACGGTAATCAGCAGCAAGACATTTTTGCACTGGCCGCGAACCTGTTCAACTTGCCAGCGGGAATGCTGAAGGGCGATTCAGGCCCCGCCAATACACCGGGCTGGGACTCGTTGGCGCATATCAACTTCGTGATCGGCCTGGAAACCCTGTTCAAGGTACGCCTGAGTCCATCAGATGTGGTACACATGGAAACGATGGATGCCACCGTGCAACTGATCAAACGGCTGACGCGCTAAGATGGCCTCCGCACCGCCTCTGCGCATCTGGTTGTACGGCGCACTCGCGGTCGCGGGCGCCATTGCCCTGATTGCGCTGCCGCGCTGGTCATCCGGGCACAAGCCTGACTACGCCATTGCCGATCATACACGCCAGTTTCTCGATGCACCGTCGACCGATGGCAAGTTACGCGTGCTGGGCTTGGGCTCGTCCCTGCTATGGGCCGCCACGCCGCCTGCGCTGGCACAGGTGGCGCCGCCCGGCATCGACTGGATGCGCATGACCAAGCCCGGCACCGGCATGGGCTACCTGAAACCCAGCCTGGACATCATTGACCGCCATCCACCGGATATTCTGGTCATTGATGAAAACCTGCTGTTGCCCGATCAAGACAACGTGATCATGGATGAACTGCGGCAGGATTTCATTTTGGCAAGCAAGGGACTTGCCTACCAGCTTACCGGGAACGCACGGCTGGCACCGCCACAGGCCTATGTCGCACTGCTTGACCAACGCGAGCCTTTTGAGTGCGCCACCATCCCAGCCCATACGCGGCGGCGCGAAATTCTTAAAAATGCCGCCAATCTGCAACGTGTTTTTAATGACTCGGCCGTCAACCGGCAGCTAACTGACCGCCTGCAACGCCTGGCACAACGGGGGGTGCGCATCGTGCTGCTTGAACTACGCCGCTCCGAACTGGTCGAGCAAACGACCGCGACGGAAAAACAACGATGGTTATCACGTTTACAACAAGCACTGCCCCCGGGCCGCCATATTCGCTACCTCAGCTCACCGATTTACGTGCAGCAAAACTTGCATTGCGACGGCAGCCATTTGAATGCCGCCGGAGCCCGTCTGTTTACGCCATGGTGGCAAGCGCAATTACAGCAACTGCGGGACGAACGTTAACATGGTGTGGATGACAACTTTCGGCATGCTGTGCATGCTCGTGCTGGTCGCGCTCTACTGGCGCCTGCCGCCCGCATGGCGCCCCTGGCTGCTGGCCGGGAGTGGCGCCGTGCTGCTCGGACATGATGGCTGGAGCAGCGTGGCGGCCTGGTCCGCCTTGCTGGCCTGGCTGGCCTTCATCTGCTGCCCCCAGTGGCACCGCCCGGCCCTGATGCAAACGCTGGGCCTGGCCGGCGTGCTGCTCGCCTTTATTGCTTATCAATATGCCAAAGCCAGCCACGGCCTGGCCGCTTACTTGGGCTACGCCTTCGTCTCGCTGAAAGCCTGGCACCTGATCGCCGAGCATGGCGGTGGTGGCATCGCGCGCGATGGCCGCGTCGGCACGACGCTCGGTTATCTGCTCTTCCCACCCACCGTGGCCGTCGGTCCGGTCCAGCGTTACGATGCCTTCCGCATGGAACTATTGCGCGCACGGTGGGACAGGCAACTCGCCTCGCAAGCCTTGCAGCGCATGCTATACGGTTATTGCAAGGTAGTTTTACTCGCAGGATATATTCTCAATTTCAAATTCAATACTCTGAATCTGTCCACCGGAAACGCCTGGCTCGATGCCTACCTGCCGCTGGTGGGGTATGGCCTGAACCTGTACTGGCAATTCTCGGGCTATTGCGATATCGCCATCGGCTTTGCCGCGTTGCTGGGCATACGCGTGCCGGAAAATTTTCATTTCCCTTTTGCTGCCCGTAACCTGCCCGATTTCTGGCGCCGCTGGCATATCACGGTGTCGGACTGGTGCCGCGATTTCGTCTTCCGGCCCATCTTGTCACGCACAAGGCAATATCTGCTGGCCAGCCTGGGCAGCATGATGGTGCTGGGCTTGTGGCATGAACTGTCGCCGCGCTACCTGGCCTGGGGATTGTTCCACGGCGCCGGACTGGTCATCGTCCACCTGTGGGGCAAGCATATGCCATGGGCGGAACAGTTGCGCCATTACGCCCTATGGCGTGTCTTCAGCTGGTTTTTGACCTTGCAATTTGTCATACTCAGCTTCGCGCTGACGTCGACCAGCGATTTGCAGGCGGCCTGGTCTTGCCTGACGGTGCTGTTCGCACCACTGTTACCTGGGAGTTAAGGTGTACCAATTTCTCTTGCGCTACCTGCCGGCACCGCTCGTGCACGGGCTCTTCACGCTATGGTACGGGGGATTGCTGCTGCTGCTGTGGCTGAAATGGCCCCTTGCCTTTGGCCTGGGCTTTCGTTACGGCCAGCTATAAGAGCGCGCCCGTTTGCGCCAGATTAAAGAATAGATCCGATAGCGGCCCACACTAGCCAGACACGCGAAAGCTTCGGGGGCGCGCCATGGCTGAGTTAACGATCACAAACAATACTTTGCGCTACGGTGGGCGTGTCTATCCTATCCACAATCTGACCCAAAGCTATGTGCAGGAACGCGAACGCCTGCCCAGATTCAGCCTGTTTTTCATTTTGCTCTGCCTGGCGCTGGCCTGGCTCCTGTGCATCCATGAACCGCTGATCGTCGAGCACCTGTCCGCGCAACTGTTTGGGCGACGCCCCGCTCTGCCTGCCTGGCTGTACGTCCTTGCCGGCCTGGCATTCCTTTCCATCGCGGGCTACGGCCTGTGGGACCGCACGCAACTGAAGTACTACACCCTCTTTATCGAAACCAGTGCGGGTAGTTCGAGCTTGCTGCAATCGCGCGACAAGGAGGGCATCCTAGCCATCGCGCAGGCCATTATCAACGTCATGGAAAACCGCCAGACGGCGGCGACATATCACGTCAATGTGGACCATTCAAAG
The DNA here is from genome assembly GCF_051380895.1 of Janthinobacterium breve. NCBI lineage: Bacteria > Pseudomonadati > Pseudomonadota > Betaproteobacteria > Burkholderiales > Oxalobacteraceae > Janthinobacterium > Janthinobacterium breve. The sequence goes on from NZ_JBNYXY010000002.1 coordinate 451,812, forward strand.
GTCACTTTCGGCGACGAATTCAGCAACATAGGCAGTGGCGCCAACATCGCCAACCGCTCAGAGATTAAACACTAGGAGGACCTATGGGCGACCATTTCAGCGGCATCGGCGCCGGCGCCACCATCATCAATCGCTCGCACATCGAAGGTTCATTAAAGCAGTTGCAGCAGACGGGCGGCCAGGCCGTAGCGGACGCATACCGGGAAGTCATCGCCCTGGTCGAACATTCGGGCAATCGCGATGCCCAGGCGGCACTACAAGCGCTGAGCCGCGAACTGGAACGGCGCGATGCCGAGCCTGGGGTGTTGAAAGCGTTATGGAGGGGATTGCTGGAATATTTGCCGGCCTTGCTGGAACTGCCGGCTGCGGCCGTGTTTGCCGCGCGGGCCCTGCAAACCTGAACGCATCGCGAGGATGATTCAAATTTGCAGGGTAGTCCATGCTTACAGCAAGACCATATTGTCGCGGTGAATCAGCTCATGGCCTTCCATGTAACCGAGAATGGACTCGATCTCGGTGGAGGGCTTGCGCATGATGCGGCGCGCTTCGCCGCTCGTGTAGTTGGACAGGCCACGCGCCACGGGCACGCCGGCGGCATCGACGCAAGTGATGACGGCACCTCGGCCGAATTCGCCGTTTACGCCCGTCACGCCGATCGGCAGCAGGGACTTGCCTTCCTGGCGCAGCTTTTGCACGGCGCCCGCGTCCAGCACGACGGCGCCGGCCGTGTGCAGATGATCGGCCATCCACTGCTTGCGCGCCGTCAATTGCCCCGTTTGCGCGCGCAATTCCGTGCCGATCGCTTCGCCACTAGCCAGGCGGCTCAGCACATCGCTGTCGCGGCCCCAGGCGATGATCGTATGGGCGCCGGACTTGGCGGCGCGCTTGGCAGCGAGAATTTTCGTCAGCATGCCGCCACGCCCCAGGCTGCTGCCGGCGCCGCCGGCCATCGCTTCCAGGGCTGGATCGCCGGCGATGCCCTGCGTGATCAGGTAAGCGTTCGGGTCCTTGCGCGGATCGGCCGAGAACAGGCCGTGCTGGTCCGTCAGGATGACCAGCGCATCGGCCTCGATCAGGTTGGCAACCAGGGCGCCCAGCGTATCGTTGTCGCCGAACTTGATTTCATCGGTGACGACGGTGTCGTTTTCATTGATGATCGGCACCACGCCCAGGCGCAGCAGGGTCGTCAGGGTGGAGCGGGCATTCAGGTAGCGTTCGCGGTCGGCCAGGTCGGCGTGCGTCAGCAGCACTTGCGCCGTGCCCAGCTGGTGGGCGCGGAAGCTGCTTTCATAGATTTGCGCCAGGCCCATCTGGCCGACGGCGGCGCAGGCCTGCAATTCGTGGATATCGGTGGGGCGCCGCTCGAAACCGAGGCGCAGCATGCCTTCGGCGATGGCGCCGGAGCTGACCAGCACGACTTCCTTGCCCAGGGCGCGCAAGCCGGAAATCTGCGCAGCCCAGCGGGCAATGGCGGCATGGTCGAGTCCGCGGCCATCGTTGGTGACCAGCGAAGAGCCGACTTTGATGATAATGCGGGTAGCTTTTTGAATCACGGAATCCATGGGGCGGCGCTCTTCACTTAATAGACGTCAGCGCGCAGGACGCAGCAGCAGCAAGGCCAGCCCCGCCAGCAGCTCGATTGCGCACATGAACAACACAAAACCCTGGGGCAAGCCGAAACTGATGGCCGCGTACAAACGGCCGGCGGGCTGCGCCAGGACCAACATTGCAGTGATATCGCCGAGGATGGGCGGTTCGCCCTGCCGTGCTGCGAACAGCGCCAGGAGCGCGGTAGCGCCCCAGACACCGACATGGGAAGCGTAGAACTGGCTGTAGCCATTGACGCCATTGAGGAAGATGCCCATGCCGGCCGCCAACTCATCGGCGAACAGCAGGCAGGCGACCGCGCTCAGCCCGTAAGCATACGCGATCAGATGCAATACACGGCGCTGCCACGCTTGCTTGCGCGATAACGCGACAGCGACCGCCTGTACTGACATCAGGATACAGCCTTAGTCGATAATTTTGAAACGCGGATCATCCGGGTCGATCGACGAGATACCGCGTGCTTCTTCGGTCATCTGCGTTTCTTCGGCACGGCTTTCGCTGTGCTTCTTCGCTTCCAGATGTTGATAAATCGCATTCACCAGTTCCGGGCAACCTTGATGGTTCAGCGCGGAAATCTCGAAGACGGGACCTTTCCAGGCGAAACGCTTGAGGAAGTCCTTCACCAGCTTCTTGCGGTCTTCTTCCGGCACCATGTCGAGCTTGTTCAACACCAGCCAGCGCGGCTTGTCGACCAGCGACTCGTCGTATTTTTTCAGTTCCTTGACCAGCGCCTTGGCTTCCTTGACAGGATCGACGTTGGTTTCAAACGGCGCCAGGTCGACGATGTGCAACAGCAGGCCCGTGCGCTGCAAGTGACGCAGGAATTGATGGCCCAGGCCCGCGCCTTCGGAAGCGCCTTCGATCAAGCCGGGAATATCGGCGATCACAAAGCTCTTCTCGTGCGACACGCGCACCACGCCCAGGTTCGGGTGCAGGGTAGTAAATGGGTAATCAGCAATTTTCGGACGCGCGTTCGAGACAGCCGAAATGAACGTCGACTTGCCGGCGTTCGGCATGCCCAGCAGGCCCACATCGGCCAGTACTTTCAGTTCCAGGCGCAGTTCGCGGCGTTCGCCTTCCTTGCCCTCGCCTTTTTGGCGTGGCGCGCGGTTGGTCGAGGACTTGAAGTGGATATTGCCCCAGCCGCCTTCGCCGCCTTTGGCCAGCATTTCGATCTGGCCGTGTTCGGTCAAATCGGCCAGGATTTCGCCGCTCGCGTTGTCGATGATCAAGGTGCCGACCGGCATGCGCAGGTGGATGTCATCCGCGCCCTTGCCATAGCAATCTGCGCCACGGCCAGGCTCGCCATTGCGAGCCTTGTGCATTTTGGAGAAGCGGAAATCGACGAGCGTGTTGATATTGCGGTCGGCGACTGCCCAAATGGTGCCGCCCTTGCCGCCATCGCCGCCATCGGGACCGCCGAAAGGCCGGAATTTTTCACGGCAGAAAGAGGCGCAGCCGTTGCCGCCATCGCCCGCGATGACTTCGATTTTTGCTTCGTCGATAAACTTCATAATTTTGCCGCCATAAAACTAAAAAGGCTCTACCTTGGGCAGAGCCTTTCGATTGAAGGCTTGCGCCTTACATCATGCGATCACAGCGGAGCGAACTGGCGCCCCGCGATGAATTACGCTGGTACTGCTGCGTTAGGTACAACGGTCACGAATTGCTTCGAGCCGGCACCTTTGACAACGAACTTCACTTTGCCCGCGATCAGCGCGAACAAGGTGTGGTCTTTGCCCATGCCTACACCTTCGCCGGCGCGCACTGGCGTGCCGCGTTGACGAATGATGATGCCGCCAGCATTGATAGCTTGGCCGCCGTAGACTTTAACGCCCAGGCGTTTTGATTCTGAATCACGGCCGTTTCGCGTTGTGCCGCCGCCTTTTTTATGTGCCATTTAAGACTCCTTGATAGCTGATTAATTCAAACAGCGGCGATTAGCCGTTGATCGAAACGATTTGGATTTCGGTAAAATTCTGGCGATGGCCTTGATGCTTTTGGTAATGCTTACGACGACGCATCTTGAAAATTTTGACCTTATCATGGCGACCATGCGCCACAACCGTAACCAGTACCGTTGCACCTTCGACCAATGGCGCACCAAATTTAATGGTGTCGCCCGCGCCTACTGCGAGAACTTGATCGATGGTGATTTCGGAACCAATGTCTGCCGGTATCTGTTCTACTTTAAGTTTTTCGCCAGCGACAACTTTGTATTGTTTGCCACCGGTTTTTATGACCGCGTACATGATTTGAAACCTCATCAAATGTTGAAAGAATTTGTCCCACTGTCACGCAAAGCAAGCCGTACACAACAGGGGGAACCAGCGATTATACACGGACTGATAAATTGCGTCAAAAACTATTCACAAAGACCGATGATCGTGGTATGTCGACAACCTGTCCATCATGTCAGGCTTGCGCCAGGCGGACAAAAAAGCACGCGCCAGTGCCAACAAGGTCAAACAATTGCTCTACAGTCATAGGCAAACATCACGCTCGCGCAAGCCATGTCGTATAATCGCCGCACCCACAATCTAATGCAGGTTCGCCTTGTCTGACGCTAACAAACACGTTAACCAAAACACCATCGTGCAAACGATTGCCGCCGATATGGATGCAGTCAATACGGTGATCCGCCAAAAACTGCACTCCGATGTGATTCTGATCAACCAGATCGCTGAATACATCATCAGTGCAGGCGGCAAACGCATACGTCCCGTACTGATTTTGCTGGTGGCCAATGCCCACGCCTATCGTGGCACGGCGCACCATGAACTGGCTGCCGTGGTCGAATTCATCCATACCGCTACCCTGCTGCACGACGATGTCGTCGACGAATCGTCGATGCGCCGCGGACGCCAGACGGCCAATGCCCTGTTCGGCAATGCCGCCTCGGTGCTGGTGGGCGATTTCCTGCATTCGCGCTCGTTCCAGCTGATGGTATCGCTGAATAATATGCGCGTCATGCAAATCCTCTCCGACGCCACCAACGTGATCGCCGAAGGCGAAGTGCTGCAGTTGCTGAACATGCACGATCCGGACGTGACGCAAGAGAGCTACCTGAACGTCATCCGCTCGAAGACAGCCAAGCTGTTCGAAGCGTCGGCGCAACTGGGCGCCCTGATCGCCGGCGCCAGCGAAGACGATATCGAAGCGGCTGCCGAATACGGCCGCTCGCTGGGCACGGCCTTCCAGCTGATCGACGACGTGCTCGACTATGCAGGCGACGCCACCGAAATCGGCAAGAACGTGGGCGACGACTTGCGCGAAGGCAAACCGACCATGCCGCTGATCTGGCTGATGGAAAATGGCACGCCGGAACAGCGCGAACTGGTGCGCAGCTGCATCGAGCAGGGCGACGAACAGCATTTCGACGCCATCCTGGCCGCCATCACCAGCAGCGGCGCCCTCGACTACACGCGCAAACAGGCGGAAATCGCCGGCCAACGCGCCGCCGATGCCATCACCGGCTGGCCGGACAGCGTCTACAAACAATCCATGCTGCAACTGTGCTCGTTTGCCGTGGACCGCAATCACTAATTGCAGTTTTCGCTACAACAAACACGACGGCGCCGATGGCGCCGTTTTTATTACTGCCGTTCATGCACCATCGCCGCGCCCGCCAATTCCTGCACGATGGCCGGCTCCGCTTCCAGCCGCTCGCTGTAGCGACTGCCCAGGTAATCACGGCGGTCGCGCACCAGCAGGGTGAATTTGTACAACTCCTCCATCACATCGACCAGGCGCTCGTAGTACGGCGACGGCTTCATGCGGCCCGCATCGTCGAATTCCTGGTATGCCTTGGCCACCGAGGACTGGTTCGGAATGGTGACCATGCGCATCCAGCGCCCCAGCACGCGCAAGCCGTTGACGGCATTGAACGATTGCGAACCACCCGACACTTGCATCACGGCAAGGGTCCGTCCCTGCGTGGGCCGCACGCTGCCCGTTTCCAGCGGCAGCCAGTCGATCTGCGATTTGAAGACCCCCGTGACGGCGCCATGCCGCTCGGGACTGCACCAGACTTGCCCTTCCGACCAGAGCGACAGCGCACGCAGTTCCTGCACTTTCGGATGCTCGGGCGACACGCTGTCGACCATGGGCAAGCCATGCGGATCGAACACGCGCGTGTCGGCGCCAAAGTGGCGCAGGATGCGTTCCGCTTCCAGGCTCAGCAGCTTGCTGTACGACCGTTCGCGCAGGGAGCCGTACAGCAGCAGGATGCGCGGCGCGTGGGTGGAAAGTGTGACCGGCGCCAATTTATCGAGGCTGGGCAAGTCCAGGTGGGCGGCGATGATGTTCGGCAACTCATTGGCTTGCTCGTCCATCTCAGGCCACCGGCTTGCCGTCGGTGCCCACCACGGCCTGGCCGTCTTCCTTGGCAAAGGCGCCTTGCTGCGGCAACGGCAGGATCTCCAGCACTTTTTCCGACGGCCGGCACAGGCGCACGCCCCGTTCCGTGACGACGATGGGGCGGTTGATCAAAACAGGATGAGCTTGCATGGCGTCCAGCAGGGCCGCATCGCTCAGCTCAGGATTGGCCAGGCCCAGTTCCTCGTACAGGGCGCCCTTGTCGCGCATCACCGCGCGCACGGACAGGCCCGCACGCTTGATCAGGTCGACCAGTTCTTCACGCGAAGGCGGGTGCTTGACGTAATCGATGATGACGGGCTCGACGCCCGTGTTGCGGATCAGGGCCAAGGTGTTGCGCGAAGTGCCGCACGCCGTGTTGTGATAAATCGTGATCGTCATGTCGTCGTTTCCTTTAGTAAATGTGGTTCGCTGACGCAACAAGGGGCGCCGGCGCAGCAGTTATCGGTCAAGAAGACCAGCAAGCCGTTCATGCCCGCATAGTTGGCGGCATAGATGATGGAGCGGCCCGCCTTGCTCGCCGTCACCAGATCGGCGTGCGCCAATTCCTTCAAGTGAAACGACAGCGACGATGGCGCAATGGCCAGCGCCTCGGCGATTTTCGTGGCAGCCATGCCTTGCGACCCCGCTTGCACCAGCAGCCGGAACACGGCCAGCCGCGATTCCTGTGCCAGCGCCGCCAGGGCCACGATGGCGGAAGCACTCGTCAACGGTATCGCCCTGCTCACTATTGTCTTTTCATTTTCCATAATTCAATAATAATCGAATTATGGAATCATTTCAAGCGACATGCCTTACCTACGTATCTTACGTAACCCAGCGCACCGACCACCATGGCCTATTGGTCTACCTTGATGAAAAAATCATTGCGACTGGCTTACCATGACACGCTCAACCCCGCTCAAAATCCTCGGCTGGAGCCTGGCCACCCTGCTGGCCCTGATCGCCATCGTGGTCATCTTCGTGCTGACTTTCGACTGGAACCGCGCCCGTCCCTACATCAACCAGAAGGTGTCGGAAAGCACGGGGCGCACCTTCATCATCGGCGGCGACCTGCAGGTGAAATGGAAGCAAGGCTTGAAAACGGAGCCGGGCTGGCGCCGCTATGTGCCCCGCCCTGTCATCAGCGCGCAGGACGTGCGCATGAGCAACCCGGATTGGGCCACGGCCGGCCCGCAACTGGCCAGCGCGAAACGCATCGACGTGACCATTCATCCGCTGCCCCTGCTGCTGCACAAGGTGGTGCTGACGGACCTGGCGCTCGACGCGCCAAACATTGCCCTGCAGCGGCGCGCCGATGGCAGCAATAGCTGGACCTTGAAGGATAACGGCCCTTCGCCATGGGAAGTGGAAATCCAGCGCATGGCCTTCGGCGACGGCGCCATCCGCTACCTGGACGAGGGCATCGCCCTCGATGTGCGCGCCAAGGTCAGCTCGACGGCGCCCGACGCCACGCCGGGAGAGGCGCCAGGCAGCGCGCCCGTGCAGAAATACGGCATCGCCTTTACCCTGGGTGGCAGCTACCGCAAGGCGCCCGTGACGGGCGGCGGCAAGGCGGGCGCCGTGCTGTCATTGGCCGACAACAACACCGTGTATCCCGTGCAGGCGCATGCCGTACTGGGCAAAAACAAGGCCAGCATCGATGGCACCCTGACGGACCCGCGCTCGCTGTCCGGCATCGATTTGCAACTGAGCCTGGCGGGCGCCAGCATGGCCGACCTGTATCCGCTGACAGGCGTGCTGCTGCCGGAAACCCCGGACTATGCCACCAAAGGTCGCCTGCTGGGTAAGAAGGACGGCGCGAGCTGGCACTGGACCTACCAAAACTTCAAGGGGACGGTGGGCCAGAGCAACCTGGCCGGCACCTTGCAATACCTGCCGCGCCAGCCCCGTCCCCTGCTGCGCGGCGAAGTGACGTCGCAGCAACTGCGCCTGGAAGACCTGGGCCCCACCATCGGCGCGGACAGCAATGCGCAGAAACAGGCGCGCGGCAAGGCGCCCGTCCAGCCCGACAACAAAGCCTTGCCCGTGGAACAGTTCAACACAGCAAAATGGAATGCGCTTGATGCCGACGTGAAATTTACCGGCAAGAAGCTGGTACGCACGCACGACATTCCATTCAACGACGTCGTCGCCAACATCCACATGAAAGACAAGGTGCTGAGTTTGACGCCGCTCAACTTCGGCATGGCCGGTGGCGACATTACCTCGAATATCACGCTCGATGGCCGTCAAAAGACCATCGCCGCGCAAGCCAAGGTGACGGCGCGCCACCTCAAAATTCGCGAACTGTTTCCCAAGCTGCAATCGATGCAAGCGAGCTACGGCGAAGTGTATGGCGACGCGGCACTGACGGGTCACGGCAACTCCGTCTCGGCCATGCTGGCCAGCGCGAATGGCGAACTGGCGGTCACCGTCAGCGAAGGCTCAGTCAGCCAGTTCATGCTGGAACTGGCCGGCCTGAATCTGGCCAATGCCGTCTTCGTGAAAATCTTTGGCGACAAGCAGGTGCACCTGAACTGCATGGCCAGCGATTTCGCCGTCACGAATGGCCAGGCCGACGTGCGCCGCTTCGTGCTCGACACGGACACGGCCGTCGTGAATGTCACGGGCAATGTCAACCTGGCCCACGAAACCCTGGACCTCGACGTGCGCCCGCGCACCAAGGGCGCCCGCATCATCACCCTGCGCACGCCGCTGTATGCGAAAGGCACGTTCAAGAACCCGGACGTGGGCCCGCAAAAAGGTCCGCTGGCCCTGAAAGCCGGCGCCGCCGTGGCCCTGGCCACCATCGTCACGCCGCTGGCCGCCCTGCTGCCGCTGGTCAACATCGACAAAGCCCCCGACACGGACTGCGCCGCCGTCATGGCGCAAGCGAACGCCACGCGCAAGGCCCCCACTTCACCGGCGACAAATGCACCGGCAAAAAAAGTCAGCGAAGCGGAGATCAAAAAGGCCCAGCAGGAAAAGAAATAGACCCTGACGCAGCGACTTGAAAGCCACCCCGCCATCTGCTGTAATAACAGTAAGCGGGGTGTGGCTCAGCCTGGTAGAGCGCTGCGTTCGGGACGCAGAGGCCAGAGGTTCGAATCCTCTCACCCCGACCATATTTCCCTTAAAAATCAAAGAGATATGCTGGCATTATTTTTCAGCACTGCGCAGTCTAGGCACCATCTGTGCCAAATCTGTGCCACGAAAATTATTTTCGCTTTTTTTCACGAAAGGCTATAAATTTCGCGAATGCCTCGCTAGACGGGTTTTCACCTACAGGAAACCTGACATGGCCACTATCGAAAACCGCAGCCGCTACACCGTCTCAGTCAAAAATCGCGACGACCTCCACCGAGAATTTCCCTTCACTCAACTCGCTCAAGCCAAGCAGTACGCCATCGAACTGGGCAAGCAAAATTACAAACCCTACCTGACCCAGAAGGAAAATGCCTTCCTCATCAAAATTACGCAAGCGGGCTACAAGCCCGTTCGCTACACCTGCCAGTCACTTCAAGCGGCCGAAGATGCGATTGCCCGAATTGAGGCAGAGCGCCGCACCGGACTATTCATCGACTACACCAAGGCCCATCAAGTAACGTTTGAGGGCCTCTTGCGACGCTATATAAAAGAAGAAGGTCCCAAGAACAAAGGTTGGGAAAAATCAGAAAAATACAAATGTTTAGGATGGCTGGAAGACCTCAATGGCGGCGCGGAAAAACGCGTTGCCCAGATAAAAGCTAAGGCTACCAATGTCGGCGCAAAAAACCCAAAGCATCACTCAATGCGTCAGCCCGCAGGAACTATCCTATGGATGCGCAAACCCTTCGCCAACATCCAAACCACCGATATCGAAGACTACATGAAAGACCGCGGGCAGGACGTCAAGCCGTCTACGGTCGACCGAGAGCTGGACGTCATCAGGGCCATCTTCACAGTCGCGACAAAGGTATGGAAATATCGTCTCGGCGAGAACCCGATGGACGGAGTACGTCGGCCAAAATACTGGAACGAAAGAGACCGCCGTCTCCGGGGCGACGAAGAACAACGCCTTATCGCATCAGCCATCGAGGAAGACCGACTGCGCTCAATTGAATTGCGCGTTGAAGAACTGATGACGAGTAACCGCAAGGTTGCGGTCGGCTTACCATCCGTTTACGCTAAGAAGAAATATATTCAGGAAGCCCTGGATAAAACGTCAGTTCAGGCCAGCTTGGATTTTAAACACGTTCCGCTGTGGGAGACGTATATCCAGTTTCAAATCATGACCGCTGCACGTCGCGGTGAGTCACTGAGTTTGGAGTGGCAAGATATCAACTTTGAATATCGAAGCGCTTACCTAGCCGAAACCAAGAACGGACGGCCGCGCAAGCTGCCGTTACGAGAAATCTTAATACAGAAGCTGGAAAACCTCCCTCACGATGGCGACAAAGTTTTCGCGATAACCGTAGATACGCTACGCAACGCCTGGGGTCGGATAGTGACGCGGGCAGGAATCGAGGACCTACATGTGCACGACCTCCGCCACGAGGCCATCAGCCGGGTTGCGGAAACATCGAAGTTCTCGCTGATTGACCTTCAGGCATTCAGCGGCCACCGTGATGTTCGCATGCTGCTGCGTTACGCTCACTTGTGTACCACGCAGTTGGCGTCGAAGTTGGACGAGGCATTTGCTGAGTCCGGCGAAGGCTCGTTGACCCACTATCATCGCGGCCGTAGACGTATCCACGCTGGCCAGGGACTCAGCATTGCCACCATCGCGGCGGACATTCCTGTTCAAGTGTCTCAGGAGCGAGCGACCTCCCCGAGGGCGACGGCACAGGTCATTTCTCTCTTCGGCACTCGGTAAAAGAAGCAGCAGTGCCGAAGTAGGCCGCTGCGTAAATTGCAGGGTCTACCGTGACTACAAAGTTAAATGTCGGTTTTTCTGCATCAGCCAGTAAAGTCGACATTTTCTCGCGACGAGGGTTAGTGAACGGATGACTCCATCAAGGCTTCACCACATTATCGCTAGAGTTTGTTCGTTCATGTCGGCAATTCTATCCGCAATGTGTCAAACTGAAGAGACTGATAAAGGAGAAACTATGCGTAAAATACACCTGAATTTCTTGCAGGACCCCGACCGCGCGCTGACCGTGCTCGTCACTGTGCCCGTAGCACTCATGTTGGCCGGCTTTGTCATAGCAGCCTACGCAATCCTAGGCTAACACCTGTTGTCCTCCTAGCCTAGATAGTCTGGTTAATCGTGTTCAGCGACTCACGCGCGGGAAGCGAAACACGACAGCTCATGTCTGCAATACCCTCGTCTGCAAGCGACTTTTGCAGGTTCTCCAAGCCGACGACGCAGCAGACGCCTCCTACGCCCCCACGTGGCCAGAGAAATTCCCATAATTTTGATGCCCCCGGACAGCCCCGAGGAACGTCGTCGACGCCACGCGAGTCACGCCGTCATCAGAACTAAAATCAAGAACAGGCCCGGTGCAATAAAGGCGTCAACTTGACACCCCGCACGTGGCGCCTGCCCAAGCGTTAAGCGCCACGTCGCTGGGATGTTGGCCACAGTCGGCATCACGCCGAGTCTTGGCCTTGCCAGCAAAAGAACGGCGGCGAGCAGGTGGAGGAAGGTCAGCGCTGCGTTAACGCACTGGCTTCGTAAAGTCACTATGGCACTGCAACGCATTGGACCGCGGACTTGCGCGCTGTTTCGCCTGGAAGACCTATTCGGGTACGACCAAGACCCTTGGACCAAGCACAAGTGGACTCATGCTCGCCGTCTGACCAGACACCTTTACGCAAGTTGCCGGCGCGCACACCGCCAGACCTCACCTCAACATGCTCACCGCCGTGGAGGTTTTTCATGTAGGCAGGGCGAATGCCCGCTGTTTTAAGCAATCAGAGGCGAGTAGGAAGGTCTGGTAGCCCAGCAAATTTCGGCTCGTCTAGCAGTTTAGCCTTGTACGCCATTAGCTCATTGTCCGCGACATCGAAACGGTTCAGCCATTCCTCCGCAGCTAGGCCAATCAACCGCGGCTCGCTCCCAGCGGATGCGTAATGCATCCGGACTTTCGGTGTCCTGATGGGCTTGAGGAGCATATTGGGAAGCACCAACCGCGCGGGCATCGGCGAGTCAGCAGGTGCGGCTTCGGGTTGGGCGCCGCCCTGGATTACAAGTCCAGTCCCATAGTCGAATAGGCCAAACCAGTCCATCGGTAATGCCGAACGAATGGCCGATATGCCTCCGACTTTTTCCACATAATCATTGTCTATCGCTGTGAGCCAGCCTACTGTTTTAATGCCCAGGTGCGCATTGACTGCGCCGCTGACAAGGTTGCCTGCATCAAACCCTCGGAGCTTGGACGTCAGGAATGCCTCGAATGCCTGGTTCTCGTCATAGCGAGCGGCCGACAGTATTAGACTGTGGCCGCCGTACCCGTGGACGGCACATAGGCGTCGGGCGAAGCTCACGAAGAGCGTCTGGAAAAGTCCGGGATTTTCTTCGACGAACAAAATGGGCATGCTAAACCGCAGCCCGCACAAGCCCCAACCTCCCATTTCCGCCCGCCAAGCGGGGAGCCCGACGACCTGAAAATCCCATGGACCCGCGTCCTGCGCCAGCACGCCACTGGTGTAATGAAAACTCACCGCATCGTCTGGGTCCATACGTACCAGCATTTTGTTCAGCGGTTTTGCCTCCGCGTAGGCCGTCTTATCCGGCCCTTCTGGCGGGTCTTCCCGGTAGAGCCAGGTGAATTTTGGCTCAGCCTTGACCTGGAACTCTTCGAAACAAGCGCTGATGGCATCGCGAACTGCCGGGAGATGTGCATCCTTGAAGAAGAGCGTGCCGGCGATTGCGGGCACGCTGCCGACATAGTCCTGTGGCCCCTGCTTAGTGAGCAAGCCCCCAGGTACATTCATTGCATCGGGGTTCTCGCGCATAAGTTCCAGCAGGTCCAATGGTAATTCAGTCATGTTCAGTCCTTAATACGCAGGCATGCCACCAAGCGGTGGCCGTTTCGTAACAACAACCATGTAGATTAACCTAAGAAGAGCGGCCGCCTGCCCGAGCTGCTCGACCGGAATTTTTGAGGGCTCGAGCTCGGCCCGGTCGCAGTCGCACTCATCAGATGCCAACGGCACCATTTTCATTTCGTCTCCGGCGATGACGATATAGTCCTCTCGCTGACCGGGACGAAAGGGGTCTCCAAGGAATTTTATTTCCACGACCTGTTTGATGTTGTCCTGCGTTGGAGGTTTCGTCGGGTCCTTGACGATAATGACGTCGGGTCTCCGTGTGTAGCCCTTGCCTGGCTTATAAGGCACAGGGTGGCTTGAGTCTTTCGGCCAAAGTGTTTTCGTCCAGCCGGGCCATAGGGTTCTGCTCTTCGTATCCACGACCTTATCCAGAAAAGGCTCTGGCGGCCGTTTCGTCATATCGTATGTGAACTCCGCCTTGTACAGACTTCGGTGGTCAAGAACCACATCGAGAGCTTTCAATCGAGCCGAGACGCATTCTTGTTTCAGCGACCGGCCGTCTGCACCGATTGCCGGCATGCTTTTGCATTTGCACACGGCCGAGCACAAGACCTTCTTGTCAGAGAAATCGAGCTGCGGCTTGTTAATCGGCACGACGGTCGTGGCGCCTTCCATGCTCATGCCCCCCACGGCCAATGGCGCTTGTCCTGTCGGCGGGGTGCTATTTGGCCCCGTCATGCGTCGCCATCCTGAATCAGGTCGAATGCAAGCGACTCAAGGCCGTCCCGTTCCACCCACTGGGTGAAGCCCTCCTCGTCCGTACTGCCCGTGATGTACTGGCCATCGGTCGACCGTACGCGAACAGCCAAGCTGCGCACGGGGTCACCTGTTGTAGCGTCGACCACCTGAAAGCGGCCGCGAAAGCGTTCGGTTTCGTCCGCAACGGGCTCATCCTGATACCTGCTGGCCAACCCGGTGTGGATAATACCAAAGCCCTGCATCAGGGACATTGGTGGGAGACTGCCGTGGGCGCCCGGCGCGGCGCCGCCCGATGGTGTCGTAAGGGTGTACAGCTGGCTCGAGAGTAGCGTGGCGCCACAAGCGGTCTTACAGCCATGGTAGGCCACGGCCTTGCCCGCATCGATGAGGCTGGTGTCACCTTGGCTGATGGGAAACACTCCCTTGCACCGGGGGCAAGAGACCATGTCACCGACACGAGCCCAGCCTTTGCCGTGAGTATCCGATAACGGTGAGCAGGTGACGACGGTGCCGCCGTGGCTCGTCTTATCGCCCAGCACGATGATGGGATTGCTCAAGATTCTTGCCCTTTCAATATTTTTTAGGCAATATTAGCATAGTTGTTAAGCTCGACGTTTACGTCACCTCTATGGTCGAAGTTCCACAGCGAGATGCCGCCGACCGGCAGCTAGCATTCTGTGCCGCGGTTCGCAGACCCGCCCCCTAGTAGGGCTTCTTTTCAAAACATGCTTTGTGACCGATTCCGATGGCTATGTTGCACAAATAAATTGATAGCGTCGTACCCTGACCCCGGACTGAGTTATCCCGTGGACACCGTCGTGGGTGTGCCGGGTCGGGCTAATCGATTGAGGATAACGGCGCGTATCTGCAACTTCGTGACTTGGCGGTCAAAGTCCCTCGCCATCACCCGCTCACCGAGAAGCTTGAAGCAACGAATTTTCGTTTCCACCAGAATGCGCCAATAGCTCAGCCCATGTTCTAGGGCATGCGCGCGTGATTGAAGGCGGCACCGGCTAGACAAATGGCGTAGATGATGCGGATTGTGGATGGCTAAGGTCCGAGAATTTCATGGAATGAGTCTACCAAGTTGGGGGGCTAGACCGGCAAGGAGGAATAGCACCCTCGCGATACGGTCGACGTCGCATAAAGTACTGGAAACAGTCAGATAAGACCAACGGGTTTGCTTGGTCGACGCAACCGACTCTGCCTATACGAGCCGGCCACCGCGCTATGACGGCTTGAGTCATGGGAGCCGGATTGTGCTTGCCGCGACGGGCGGATAACGCCGCAAAGCGGCCAGTCAATCTGTATTAACGCAGCCAGGGAACATTCTTGTTGGGGCCATAAATATAATTGTTATCAATCCAAAATTTTCCGCCATCAACTGGCCCCCATATGAAGCCGTCTTGAATCCAATATTTTCCACCGTTCTGCGGCCCCCATATCCAACCATCATCAATCCAGTATTTTCCAGAATGCTGCGGACCCCATATAAATTTATCGTCTATCCAGAATTCAGTGTACATAGCCATTTCCCAAATTTACATAAGCCAGCGTTGTTCGAATCACTGCTCTTGGTCGAAAGCTGTTTATCGACCGAGTGCTTGCAACAGTAGTTTTTCGTACCGGTCCTGGGCAGAGTAAAACTCTTCTCGCACAGCTATCCACTTTTTGACATCATCGTACGACGGCTCAGCGATGGCTTGCAAGTCTTCCCACGCATCGTGGTGAGTATCTGCCGCTGCGTTCGCATCTTCCCGCGCATTTATCACAAATTCAGGTAACTGTGCCATGAGATTTCCTTTCTTGTTGAATGGCTGCTTTTGGCCGTATCCGGCCGTCGCCACACAATGTAGCAGCTTACTTGCTTAAGGTCTTGCATCTTGCTATGTGCGATGCTATGTTACATTGAGCCTATATTCAAACCGTTGAATCACCTATTGCTTGGAGAAACTATGACGTCGTATGCAGAGTATGTTGAACAAATCGCAAAATTGCAATCCCTGGCCGAAGCTGCCCGCAAAGATGAAATCAGTGGCGCAATTCAGAAAATCAAGGAACTGATGCAGCTTCACGGCATCACCGTGGAAGACCTTTCCTCTGGAACTCGTGCGAAGCCGGCAAAAGCCAAGGGTTCGGTACCAGCGCAATTTAAGAATCCTGAAACGGATGAAACGTGGACTGGCCGTGGCCGTGCGCCGCGCTGGCTTGATGGCAAGGACAAAGAAGAGTTCCGCATCACAGGTTAAGGCATAGGACTGGGCGCAAATACCTCATATTCGCGCCGTCAGTTATTTCTCGATGATGGGAGGCCCGAACCCCATCAACACAGCAACGTAAGTCGAGAACACGACAGATGAATCCCTGCGGGTATGGATGGTCTGCTACAAGCTTCTTGGTTTTTACTACTGGGATTCCATTTGATAATTAAGAACCGAACCGAACTAGCGATTATGGGTCTCGGCGTCGATAGCGCCACAGCAAATAAGCTCCGGATAGCTGGCCATACACTATCGAAATTAAAATTATCTTCGCCGAGGAAATTGCTAGAGCTTGGGCTGTCTGAAGCCAACATCAAACTACTCTGCCGGTCGAAACGGCCTCCCATCCCACCACAAACGCTCAGTAAAGTGCTGTGTGCAAACCGATGGTCGTGCTGTGTTTGCAGAACGCCTGAGCGCTCGATAGTCGTACATCACATAAAACCCTGGGCGACAAGCCGCGACCACTCGCCAGAAAATCTCGCAGTTGTTTGTAGCCTGCATCATGGAAAGGTTCATTCTAAGTTTGAGCTGGAACAAAACCTAACACCAAAATTATTAGCTCAACAAAAGCTGTACTGGGAATCTTACTGCCAACAGGCTGATTTACGATTGGCTATGAAAGATAGCCACCTAAGATTGAATACGTGGTTCTACTTTAACCATCTGAGAATCCACGAGATGGCGAGAGAATTGAATTTAAACTTCAAGACTGTCGCAGGCTACTTAGATGCAAAAAAATCAAACATCTGCAATGCGAGTGGTGCAGTCGTAAAAAGCTGCCCAGAAGGTAGATTTCTGTATTCCGATGGCGACAGGTTAATACTCTATGACTACATATCAAGTATGTTTTTCACATGCCTCGAACGGGGTAACATCTTCAATATTTCTGACTACTTAGACCGCGGGCTCTTAAAAACGCAACTAATATGCGGCGACATAATAATGGTCCAGGGACTGCATACGTTCACGCCCGTTAAGCCACGTCCCAAAGGCTCTGATATCAGTAAAGTCTGGAGAAAATCAAATCGCGTTAATGTTAGCAGTGTTATCAATCTAGAGGACTCGACCTCATCCTCGGCATGGAGTGTATGGCTTCGTGGCCAGCAAAACGTATGCGTGATTTCAAAGGTCCGCAACATTAAGCGCGTCGGAGACAATATACTAATCGAAACAACTGCGCTTGCGATACGTAGTCATGATGATGACTTCAAGCATCGAGCCTACGATGACCGTCTCTGGCAGTCTGG
Source organism: Janthinobacterium breve (assembly GCF_051380895.1). Taxonomy (NCBI): domain Bacteria; kingdom Pseudomonadati; phylum Pseudomonadota; class Betaproteobacteria; order Burkholderiales; family Oxalobacteraceae; genus Janthinobacterium; species Janthinobacterium breve. The sequence goes on from NZ_JBNYXY010000002.1 coordinate 469,027, forward strand.
ATTGCCGTTTCGAGATGAACATCCCGACAACGGCAATGAGGATGAGAGTGAAATCTAATAAAATTCTCAAAATAGCAAGTACAATAGTCGCATTGCCATCATTACCGAAGACGAACTACTGTACCCGCCGGACACTACCAGACACTGAATAAGCCTTATGATGAGGATTACAATATCGCTGGTCCAAGCGCACATCTCCACTTAAAGCCGGTTCCAAAACCAAGAATCCACTTCCTTCGTTACGCTAAATAGGACATTTATTGGCAAGTGGAAGCTTTCTCGAGTTCAATATCTGCGTCATAAATGAGCTTAATTCTGCATGGTTGATAAGAACGATTTGGGGAGGTTGAAAGCCAGGGAAAGCGAATGGCCCCAATCCTAATTCTTTCAAGACGTAATAAAGAAGAGCTTCACGCACTTCGATAGTAGTCGTACCATCAACCATTGAATAGTCAAGCTCAACGGCCCGTCGATTTCCTTCGGTTAGGTCGGGGTTCGCCGCAATCTTAATTTGTAAGATGGTGCGCCACTTGACGTCTTGTTGCGGGTCTCGCCCTTGGGCCGAATCAGTGCAAATTCTCAGAATCCGGCCAAGTACGAAGTCTCGGTAACCTTCTCTCAAAAAACAATACGCTCGCACGTGCCAGCGAAATCCGTCGTGGCCGAATGCATGCGGAGAAATGACCCGCTCAATTGGGTCTGCCTCTGAATCAGACTGGTAACTAATACGGACGCATCCTTGGTGCCGGATAGCATCCAACAACAACGACAAGGTATCACTCTGTACTAGACGGGTGAGCACTGGAACTCCGGCGAACGGCGGCATCCACCCAATGTAAGCATCTCGCGCATTGAGAAGGCCACGGGAACACGCAAGCAATTCATTGAGATACCGCTGCGGGGTTGTATTACCGACAACTGGGGAGTACTCATCGCTCACTCGGTAGGTCCGCGAACTACGGTCATAGACTAAGTTCTTGGGTGAAATTTGAGCGTACTTAGCAATGTCGAGTGACGCTTGAGGAATCGAAATACCAAAGTGAGCTCGGAGGTCTGCTCTATTGACAGTTTTCTCCCATCGCAATCTGAAATCGATGAATTCCAACCGGCGCTCTTGCCCCCAATTCGCACTAGCTAAGGCCTCAGATTCGTCGGAGCCCAACTCCGGGCTAGTTTGCAGTTTTTCCATGACCGAAGCGTAGCATGCAAATAAAAATTCCACCAGTATAGTTTTTATGCGTATAATTAGTAATCGCGCTAGCAAGGTTGGTGACTGAACTAACCGCAGGGTGCCCTGAAAGGAAAAATCATGCCTTTAAGTAATGCCAAGTTGCAGTACTACGACTCCAACGTACTTCGCCTCCCTGCGGACAAGCGCAAGGAATACCATGAGCAGGTCGACCGACTCGTGACTGCTTTGGGCACCAAGCTGAAGGACCAGAGTGACATTAAGGTCACAAAGGTCGTTAAGGCAGGGTCATTTGCAAAATATACAATTCTTCGCAAGACGAATGAAGACCCCGTCGACGTCGACGTTGTCTTCTACATATCTGGTCGGGACGTTGACAATGAGACGTTAGAGAGCCTAATGCAGACCATTTACGATGCGTTGGTCAAGCTGTACCCGAATAAGTCGGTCGAACACTTTGAAATTCAGCGTAAGGCAGCAACCGTAAATTTCGTTGGCAGCGGCCTTAGCGTGGACATTGTCCCGGTGATTGAAAACCCGTGGAAGCCAGGTTACGGTTGGCAATACGACATCCGTGACGGCTCGCGAGTTGAAACCTGCGCGCCATGCCAAGTCAAATTCGTTCAGACCAGGAAGAACGCCGACGCGAACTTTCGAACCCTCGTGCGCCTAGGCAAGCGATGGAGCCGGCACGCTGAAATCAAACTAAAATCATTTATGGTCGAACTTGTCTTGGCCCATCTGCTCGACAAGAACGGGAAATCCGGTTCAATTGAGCAACGATTCCGTGACTTCTTACTGTACATCGCACAGTCAGGCCTAAAGGAAGTAATCAGCTTTCCGGAAAACGGTCTCGGCGTCCTCACGCCAACGTTCAGCGACGCGGTTGTTATCCTCGACCCTGTCAATAGCTCCAACAACGTTGCTAGCCGCCTGACCGAGGCGGAGCGTGTGGAGATTGTTGATGCCGCCCAGAGCGCATGGGAAACCGCATACTTTGCATCGGAGTCCGATGGCGAGGAAGAGGCATGGAAGGAGCTGTTCGGCGCTCGCTTCAAAGTCGAGGAGGCAGCATGAGCACGAGCTACACCGCGTCAAGCAGCTACACCGTTGCCGACATCGAAAAGGTTGTAAGTCGATTCTCTGCTGACCTACTCATGATTGCTGACAGTACAAAAGCGCTTAGCCAGGAAAAGGCCCGTACATACGCCCGCGACGTCGAGCGCTTGGTCAAAAATGGCTACCTAGAAAGCGTTGACGTGACCCTCCTTGACTACTTTGGTACTGAACTGCGCGCCGTGACGTACCACGTCGACACAGACGCCGGTAGCCTCAATAGCAGCCGACCTGGAGGTGTGCTTTGGCCCAATACTTCCAGCGGGTCGATACGCCTCGTATTACGCTACAACCATACATATACCCATAGCGCGCAGGACGCAATGCGCGAAAGCCTCGAGACATCTTGGGGGCCGACATCCGCCGACACGAGTCACGCAAGCCTGAACGCGGGAAACGGCCGTGATTACGAGAGCAACGGATTTGGCATGCAACGAAAGGACTTTACGAAATGACCCAACAGACCGCATTTGACAGCAAGACAATCCTAGCCGACCTTACATTGACCGCACGCGAGAGTTCACTCCTCGGGTTTGAAAAGCGATATACGCGCATCAATGAACAATTGCGCTTGCTGCTCAATCTCGCCGACCTCGCGACCTGGAGTAAACAATTCCACAAGGTGAAACTGCCTTTAGTTGACCTTGTCTCCGAACAGTATCCTCTTGTCATTTTTCATGGCGACGTTGGTACGGGCAAAACTGCGACCGCAGAATGTGTGGCCAACCGCCTCGCGCGTGAGTCACGTTGCGAAGACCCCCTTCTGTTTCGTCTAAGCAACCGCGTGCGTGGCAGTGGCCGTGTTGGGGAAATGGGCACATTGCTCACACAGGCATTCGCGGAGGTTTTGCAAGCTGCTGGGAAGACTAGACGCGCCTTCCTCGTCATCGACGAGGCCGACTCTCTAGGGTCAGTGCGGTCACAAGAGCATAGCCACCATGAGGATAAAGTGGCCGTCAACACACTGATTCAGTGCATCGACGACCTACGTCGATTCGGCGGCCGCGTCGTAGTTTTCCTTTGCACGAACCGTTTGTCGGTGATAGACCCCGCTCTGCTTCGACGCGCCGCGATTGTCGAAGAGTTCACAAGGCCGGGCGACGAAGAACGTCTGCAGCTTCTGTCGAGCGATTTACAAGGAATCGAGATAACGGCTGCAGAATTGGCAAAATTGGTAAGTGCGACCGGCCCAAAGGCCGGTCAGCCTGGCTGGACATATTCCGATATCAGAACACGCCTGTATCCAACAGCGATGGCAAAAGCATTCCCTTCGCGCGCCATTTCCGCCGCGGACTTTCTAACCGCAGCCGCCCTGCTGCGCCCCTCCCCGGTCATGGAAGACAAGTAATGCACAATTCAATTTTCGGCAGGCGAATTCACATCTCCGGCAGTATACCAAGTGAAGGAAATACCGCGGAGGCTGTGAAAGCGCGCCAATTCATAGAGCAACTGGTGCTAGATTTGCTCAAGAAAGGTGCCACGTTTGTGGTTCCTGTCGATGCGGAAAAATTACGCGGTGACAATATGCCATTCTGCTTCGACTGGCTAATCTGGAAGACGATTCGTGACAATCTCCATGTACGCCCACATGGTGCCCCTACCCCGCTTGCAGTCGCGGTCAAGCATCACAAAAATGATGAACAAATCCCCGAAGAATTCGTTCAGTTGTGGGATGAGTTTAGTGCAACTGATTCCGTCCGGGTCGACAGCGCCGCGCATTGGAACATGAACAGTAAACGCATGGAGGTACAAGCACGGCACGGCGATATTCTGATTACGGTCGGCGGCGGTGAAGGAATTTTGTTTCTCGCAAACGCTTACCATGACGCTGGGAAACCTGTGATTCCGGTCAATTTTCCTGTTTCGACACCTGGCTCCGGCACTCACAAATTATGTGAATTCGCGTCCGTCGGTAACGCAGCAAGCAAGTTGTTCCGGACACGTGACGGCAACACCTCGCTGACCTGGCTGGATAGAATCACCCCAAAAGCGCGCAGTGAGGTAAAACAGGTTGCTGAAAAAATCGTGGAACTGCTGAGCGCCCTCGAGCGGCCTTCGGCGTTTGCGGTGAGGCTTCTTAACCCGGAGCTCCCTGAATATGAGTCGGTCCAGGAATTTTTTGATGTGGTTGTCAAACCGGTGATAGAAGACGATTACGGTTATAGTCTGACTGTGGTCGATGGGAAGCAGGCTGTTGAGGAGTCTCGAATCGACCAAGATATTTTTGTGAAGCTCCGGCGAAGCGGATTGGTCATTGCGGACCTGACTGGCGAGCGTCCAAACTGTTTTCTGGAATTAGGATATGCGTTGGGACGCAGCGCACGAACCATTGTCACCGCCCGCCATGGCACGCGTACGCCTTTTGACGTCGCCACATATGCGGCCCATATTTGGAGAGACAAGGGTGACGTCACCCAACGTCGAAATGAATTTCGTGAGCACATTGAATCAATAAAGAATCGCCCTTCCGTCACCAGCGATGCCCCCTTGATATCATGACTATAAAAAGAGAAGTGTTTATTTCAGTTGACATTGAGGCTTCCGGTCCAATTCCCGGAGAGTATAGTCTCTTGTCGATTGGCGCCTGCGACGCCTATCGCCCTGAAAACAGTTTCAGCTGCCTTGTAAAGCCAACTTCTGACAACGCAGTACCTGAAGCACTTGCGGTAACGGGGCTATCTCTCGATAAGTTGCAGCTAGAAGGAGAGGCTCCGCCGGACGCAATGGCGAGGTTCGCTGATTGGGTGTCCACCTGCAGCGGAAGTGGCACCCCCGTCTTCGTTGGATTGAATGCTGGGTTTGACTGGTCATTCATCAACTACTATTTCATCCGGTATTACGGTTCAAATCCGTTTGGAATCGCCGCGCTCGACATCAAGGCTCTGTTCATGGGAGCTCGAGGATGCAGTTGGAAAGAGACAAAGTCGAGCAATATGAAACAGGTCACGGGGGCTCTAACGGAGGGTACACACGACGCCTTGGAGGACGCTCGATTCCAAGCAGAACTTTTCAGGCGTATCCGGGGCTAAAAAAGACAATGGAGCGTCGACCAGTTTTCGTCCTCGATACGCGCTCCATATTCCGAACATGCATCTGCAATATCAAGTGTTGCCATACCACTACTCCACACCTAATGCCTTGAACACGGCATCCACAGGGTCCGAGTAAAAGCTTGTTTGAAACTTGGCAAACAACTCCCCAGGAACCGTCGCAATATCGGTCACGCTCGACATTGGCAGCAGAATGCGTTTGGCACCAGCATCAAACGCCACCTGCATGCACTCAGCCAGGTTGCGCACTTGCACGATGGTGCCGCCCAGACTCATATCACCCATCACTGCCAACTGCGACTGCACGGGCTTGCCCAGTGCTGCCGAACACAGCGCGATGAAGCCGGCCAGAGTCAGCGCCTGCGGGGCACCGCTGTTCTGTAACTCAACCAGATGGGTGTGGAAGTCACGCTCCCCCGGTCTGATGGAGGCACTGACCCGCGAAGAGTTGGCTTTGAAATAGTCGAACGCCACCCGTACTGCTTCACGCGGTGCCACACCTGATACGTTCGCTTTTCCCGTGCCGGGAATGGATTGAATCTCCAGCCGGTAGATGCCTGGCATTTCGGATGCGCCCATGCTGATGGTGTGCAAGGTGCCGGGGTTCAGGCGCCCTTCAGGGACCAACGCTCCGCCCGATTGTTCGGGCACGGTCACAAAGCGCTCAACACCGTCTTCCAGGTCGATGTAGCTGAAATGCACGTCGTAGAACTCCATGCCGCCAATCTTCTTGAGCTGCTCCTTGATGCGCCGCCGTGCTTCCAGCGCGTACTCCAAGCACTTGCGCACAGATTCCTTCGTGTACTCGCCATTAGGGCATACTAGCTTGAGCAGGCCTGAAGTCGTACGCCGCACCGCGATGGTGTCGCGCTGGTTCAGATTATTGCCAAGCTTGAACCACTTGTCGATGGCATCCGCAAAGCTTTGCTTCCGCATCTCGCGCAGGTATTCGGCCAGGTAGTCGACAATCAACCCATACTGGTTGGTGAAAAACTCCGGCCGCATTTTGGGGATTTCCCAGCCCGGCACGTACGCGTGGAAGCGGTCAAAAAATGCCGAATCAATCATCGCTTCCGGGAATGGCGCCAGCAGGTGTGAGGTCTTGACTAGCGACTCCACGCTCTGGTTGATATTGCCAACAAATACCATTGCGGCGCTGGCATTGATGGACTCCCTCCCCCGGCTGAAAGAGCCCGAAGCCATGTAATCCTTCATGATTTGCACGCCGTCATGGTCTTTGAAGTTGATGCCGGCCACTTCATCGAACGCCACAACGTCCCACAAGCCAACCAAACCGACCTTGCGCGCGCTCATGTTGTAAAACAGGTTGGCCACAGTGGTTTGGCCGCCCGATACCAGAATGCTGTTCGGACTGATTTCCTTGTAGATGTGGCTCTTGCCGGTGCCGCGTGGGCCGAGCTCGCAGAAGTTGTAGTTGTTTTCCACCAGCGGCACCATGCGTGCGAGCAGGTGCCACTTGACACGTTCCTTGAAATGGCTGGGCTCCATGCCGGTCGAACGAATCAAGGCATCAATCCACTGCTCATCCGTGAACGACTTGCGCGCCTCGAACAGGGCCGCCATGTCCATGTTCGGTATCTGGATGGGCTTAAGCTCGGTCACCGTAAATGGTGACCCCTTCTGGTCCTCTTCATAAAAGTACTTCAGTGTGACGATGCACCAGATGCCGCCCACCAGCAATTTTTCGAACTGGCGCACATAGCTGCTGGAAATCTCCGCGTTCTTCACCCCTAAGTTGGACAGCAGCGCTTCATACACGTCCCGCTTTTCATTGAGCTTGACGGTGACCTTGTCGATGACCTTGTATGTGCCGCTCTCGCGCACTTTGGATTTGACCTTCTCCGCCTCGTCCGCACGCACGTAGTTTTCAGTGAGGATGCGCTTGACGTTGACCAGACCGCTCTGGATAACGGCTTCATCATTGCTTGCGCAGTACATGCCCAGCAGGTACTCCAACACGTACACTGGCACGTTCGCCCCCTCTTTAATCAGCTTGGTCAGGTCTTTACGCACGACCTTGCCAGCAAAGTGGGTGTTGAGCAGCGCATCCAGACTGCTATCCGGCAGCTCATGCGCGGATGTGTCGGCGGGTGTCGGGGTTTGCATTATTTCAATTTTCAAAAGTCGTTACCAAAGGCTAAGTCTACCTTGACGGGCAGGCGCAGCACTTCCACGTTGCTCACGGCATCGCGCATCACCAGGTCATAGTGCTTGTGCGGGTCATGCGCGCCGGCCAGGACGGTCAACAGAATCGAACGTTTGCGTTCATCGAGCAATTGCGATGTGCTGTCAAAAGTGATGGATTGCGCGTTGCTGATGGGTTTGTCGTTATCCGAGCCATCGCGCAGCGAGACCACCACGGAACGGGCCAGCACCCGCTCCGACACCGCATCGGTCTGAATGAACTCGAAGCGCTGGGTGTTGGTCACCACCTTGTTCACGGCACCCAACAGGCTGACGCTCACGTATTTTGTCTTTGCATTTTCCGCTTCGCTGACCCGCACGGTGATGACCGGCACCACAACCTCTTGCGGCATGGCGCTGCCATGGACGAAGCGTGCCCCTCCGGCAAAGTGGAACCGACTGGCTCCCTTGGGTACCCAAAAATCCAGACTGCCTTCCAGTGTGGTGCCCGCCGTCACCGCCGTATTGCCAGACCAGGCTTTTGGGGTAGTTCCCAAATCACGGCCAATCAGGTAGCGCTTCTTGGCTTTCAATGTTCCAGCGGGTTTGTCGTCCAGCGTGGACTTGTCCGATTCATCCAGCGCCGATTCCTGGTACATGAACCCATGGTCAGCCGTGACCAGCACAGCAGAGCCATTGAGGCTATGGATGATGAAACCCAGCACGTTGGCGAGCTCCTGCACGGTTTGTGCAGCCGCCTCAAAAGTCTTGGTCTCTGACGACTGCTTGTCACCAGTCATGTCGATGCGGTCGTGATAGACGTAAATCAGCCGCTGGTCGCGCACCAGTTCCCGGCCCTTCTCTTTGCCCAGTCCCATCAGGTCTTCGGCCTTGATGGCCAAGCCGCCAAATCGTTGAAGATGTTCGCTACGTTGTTCCAGCGTCGCCACGGCATGTCCATCGGCCAGCACATCCAGGTTGGCGTTCTCTTTATAAGCCAGCGCCTTGTGCGGCAGCAGCGCGGCCATGCCCAGCGCCGTATAGCTCGGTAACACACCCAACATGCCGTCCAGCGACGCCTTGAAGCGGCTCTTGCTGTTGGTATGCTGCACCAGCTCCTGAGCCACCTCGTATCGAAATGCGTCCGAAATCAGCACGAACACCCGTTTAACCCCACCGTCAAACAGCGGCATCACTTTGCGCTCATAGAACGCCTGTTGCGGCGTCACCTCGGGAAGCGTCCAGTGCTTGAGCAAACCGAGCGGCCCCTCCACCACCTTGGACCAGGCAGTGCTCAAGTGCGGAATGAACCAACCGGAATACACACCCTCAATTGTCTCGCGCAACTCGTGCAGCACGGCCCAGCCGGTGGGTTCGACAGCGTCAGCCGCCGTGTGAAAATGCCGGTACAACTGGTCGAAGCGGAACAGCTCATCTCGGTACTGTGCAAATGCGGTGCCCGCGTCAGCAAAACTGAAGCCTGCGGCATGGGTCGATTTCAGAGTAAAAAAGTCGGCGGCAGCGGTCAATGCGTCGTAACACGCAGCCAACGCGCGGGTGCGTTCGTTAGCGCTGGCCAGCAAGGGATTCGCCCAATGCCCATCGCGGCGGCGCGCCATTAGCGCGCGCACCACATCCATGTTGGCGCCGGCACCGGCATCAATGCGTTTTTTAAGCTCTTGCACCATCCGCAATTCGACATCTTCAAACGTCATGCATTCCACCAGTTGCTCGGCAGACTGGCTCGACAACAAACTTACCAGCTCAAGTTCATTGGCCACAGCCTGCGCCAGCGCGTTGTAATTGCCAAACTGCACAATATCCGAGCGCCAACGCCCGACAAACACCGACGCATTCGCCGCCAAGGTGCGGTCAGGCAGCACAAAATGCGCCAATTGAGGGGGCGCATCACCCTGCAGGCCCCGGCAGAAATCCGTCACCAGAATTCGGAACAACAGGTCGCGCAAGCTAGGGCTGGCCTCAAGATAGCCCAGTTGCAGTTGCACCAATTCCCAGAACGCAGGCGTCAAATCGTTGGCAGCGATATCTTGCCAGGCTTTCGGCTCGGCCGACAAATCCACCACGCCATCCACCACCACGGCACCGTACAGGCGCTGCAACATGGCAAACAACTCGGGTTGGTCGGCGCGGGTCAGCACCGCCAGCATCTTGCGGTCCAAGTCCGGCGCGCCGTCACCCGGCAGAACCATCCGCTTGAGGCGGTCCACGCGGTCTTTGGCGCGCAGGAATTTGGCACGCTCTTTCAGGTGCTGACGCAGTCCTTGCGTGGTCAGGCCCAGGTCTTCCAGCAAAATGGAGGTGGTATCGGCACGGAACGACTTGCTGCGCATGCGCACATCGAGCAGCCAGTCTTTGGTCGGCTCCGGCTCGGGCTTGGCGCTGTAAATCAGCCAGCGCTGGTCTGGGGCGCCCTCAATGTCGAGCTTGACCCGCAGCGCTGGCATGTCGTCCAAACGCACCAATTGCACGCCGTCGAGCTGCAGGCTATCCACTGCGGAAGCAAATTCGGCCTCCACGTCGTGCCAAAAAACCACCGGGTGGGTAGTGAATAAAGTGGTCAAACTTTCAAACAGGCGTTGTTGGCTCATCGGCAATTCTTCTATTTATGTTCATTCGGCAACGCGTTCAATCATCACCTTGCAACTCTGCCTCAATCTGTTCAATGCTAGGCAGGTATTTCGCAAGGTCTTCGGGTAGTTGCAGCCGGTATTCGGCAATACCGATGGGCTGGGTCATGCCGCGCAAGGCGTATTCCGCTACTACCCGATGTTGCTGCTTGCAGAGCAATAACCCCAAAGTAGGCTTGTCTTCCTCGCTCTTGATTTTCTCATCCACCAGCGTGACGTAAAAATTAAGCTGGCCGACATGCTCCGGTTTGAAATCTCCCGCTTTAAGTTCCACTACCAAGAACCGATGTAGTCGGTAGTTGTAAAACAGCAGGTCAATGAAGAAATCTTGCTCATCCACCGTCACATTCACCTGGCGCCCCACAAAGGCGAATCCTTCACCCAATTCCATCAGCAATTTGGTCACATGGCGGGTCATTGCAGTTTCAATGTCCCGCTCGTGTGCGTCGTTTGAAACGCCGAGAAAGTCAAACAGGTAAGGGTCTTTCAGCGTCTGCTGTGCCAACTCGGACTCTGCAGCAGGCAATCGTTCTTTAAAATTGGTGACCGCGTTACCAGAGCGTTGCTGCAATTGCGTCGAAATGTGGTGCCACATCACATTGCGCGACCAACCATGCTCGATTGCTTTTGCCGCGTACCAAACCCGCTCTTCACGGGTCTTGAGCTTGGTCAGGAGCAGCAGGTTCTGCCCCCACGGCAAAAGTGCAACAGCCTGTTGCACAAATTCGACATCAGGCCACTCTTCGGCAAAACTGCGCATGTAGAGCAGGTTTCGGCGAGAAAAACCCTTCATATCCGGGAAGGCGGCCGTTAAATCGACCGCCAGCCGGTCGATTACCTTGGCACCCCAGCCCTGAGCTTGTTGACGCTCCAGAATATCGCGTCCAATTTGCCAGTACAGCAACACCAGTTCGCGGTTGACCGCCAACACTGCGCGCTGCTGGGTGACGAGAATACGCTGCTTCAGGCTGGTAAGCCAATTGGCGTAGTCAGCAGGAAGCACTACCAGGTCAGTCATCGCTTGCCCCTCCCGTCACGGCCTTCACCTCTGCCAGCAAATTCCCGAACTTGCCATAGTTGACTTTAACACCGTCGTCCAAGTCGAGCGCGATGCGCATGTCGGCGTGGTGGCGCAGTTGTTCATCGTAGGCCAGCAACTCGACGTGCTTCTTCTTGAGCTTTTCGACTTCCTTGGCCAGTTTGTTGCGGGCGGCTGTGCTAGAGGCTGCTACCGCGTCTTTCTCCAGCATGTCGATGCGTGACTGAATCTTGCCGGTCAACGGCACGACGTATTCCGCGCGCATACGGGCCAGCGTACCCTCTTGGTAGCGGTGTAAATAGACTAACGCCTGAAAGGCACCCTGTTTTCCGCTGGAAAAGAGCCAGTAGATAGGGCGCTTTTTGTAGGTTTGCAGATGGTCTCTATAGAACTTGTCAGCAAGGTAACGGCGGATGGTCTCATCCGGGGTTTCACCGGCTTTGGTACCTAGACTTTCCGCCAGCCATGCCATGTTTTCAGCCAATGTGTCGGCCCCCCAGACGGCGAGCAGGAATTCGCGGATGCGGCTGGCGGCTTCATCCTCGAACCAGAGTTCGTCGGTAAGCGGCACGATGCCATCGGCGTCTGCGGGGAAGCTGGCGTAGCGCGTGTCATCGAAACCGACGTTACCAGCGTTGGCATAAATTAGGCCGGGCTCGTCAAAGCTATAACGCCCCATCATGCAGCCGATGACGTAAGAAATCAAACGCTGGCAGTCCTTTTCTCGGTCTGCTCGTGCTAAGGTGATTTGAGACTCGGGAACCTCTGGTGTAAGTTCGTCTTGGAGGCCATAGGCATTGATGAACAGGCGGTTGTTTCGTTCTTCCAGTGTTTTTGTGCTCAGTATTGCTTCATCGCGAGACATTCTTAAAAGTTCATATGATTTACTAAGCTGTCCATGATTCATACCCACGTTCGTGAGTGGAGTTCTCGAAAAGTCCCACGAGACTTCAAACCCATCCCAATCATTTTTACTAATCTTGATGAGTAAATCCACGACCGACGAAACTTCTGATGATTCAAACGAACCACGAATTGCGGGAATTACCTTTAGGCTTCCAGGATTGAAATCTTTCGGCGCCACAACTTTCAAAAGAGGTTCAATAACCTTCGAGTGAAGATATCCGAGCGTAGTTAACTTATACTCAGGCTTTGACGCAAAGAACATTGAATTTTTTTGGTCAAAAATAAATCCTGGCTCAACGTTCCGTGCACAAAAATTTTTCGATATATTGTTATATGCAATGCCTTCGGAAAAATATTTGTGCGCATTTCGAACCGTAGAACTTTGATGTTTCCGAATTTCCTCACCACCATTTTTCCAGTCAACCACAAATAGCTGGCTTCCATACCACTTTTTGAATTCACTTCCCTTAATGTAAGGAAACCATCGACGATTATAGGTTTTAGCCTCACTAATGCTTACACAGTCAAATTTAATGTCGAGGAATGAAACTTCAAACCAATACCGAAGAAAGCGTGCGTTATCTCCGGTCTGCAACCCCGTTAAGGCTTCGGCGAATTCCATTAGCGGCTCAGATTTCTGGAAAGCCTCAAGCGTACTTTTGCTCGCTGAATACGCGATTACTCTTCTTGGTAACGAGCCATAGAGTTCCGCGCCATTTTTGTATTCATTCACCCGTCTGCGGAGTGATGCGGATTTCTCTGCCGAAGTTTTGAATGCAGTCAGGTCGAAATAGCTGCTCACATATTCGAGACTATTATTACTCATGAATATAAACGCTGCGGTTTGAACAACCTCCCCCGGAATTTCAGGAAATGCGTGCGCACCCAGATGCGCCAATGAAACGATGGTCGCAGTGTCAAGAATATGTGCTCTCATCTCATTGTACTCGTCACCATACATCCAACTATCCATTGTTATTAGTGAAAGGCTGCCTTCTCGCTTTACGAATCTACGCGTACGTTCAATGAAACAAGCGTATAGGTCAGCGCGTGCAAGGGGAAACTGCGCATCAACATAAATCTGCAGGCTTACGGGCATGCCCTTACGCCCCATATATGGCGGATTTGCCACGACAGCATCAAACTGCATTCCCAGTATCCTTGCCTGCGCCACCAAGGGCAACAAGTCCTGCGCTGCGGCTTGTGCGTACAAGTCTCCGAGCACGAGTGCTTTTAGCAGGCGCTCCGCTATTACTTCCAGTTGTTTATTCAGCGCATGCGGAATCTGAATCAACGACCCGAAGGTCTTCCCATGTTCAAAGGCCGCGATAAGTGCGAAAATCGCAGACCGTAATGTGTCACCTACTGAGACATCTACCATATTCGTCTCACGGGACTCGCCTACAATAAGCTGTGGTTGGTTTCCGGGCAAGATGACGCCGCCGTCAACCGCGCCTATAACGGCGCCAGTAGCACTCTGCGTAATGACGTCACTTCTGATTGATTGCAAGGCACGTGTGAGTTCGCCAGCATCCAGCCCTTTGCTTTCCTGCATCGACAGTACGTTGAGCTTGACGGGGTCATTAAATAGTCGCCGGTCATCGGCACGGGCTTTCATCAACAAAGCAAAACCGGCCATTTGCGCGGCGCGGTCGTCGATGTCCAGCCCGAACAGGTTCTTTTCCAAAATCAGGCGGGGAATGGAGCGGGGCTGGTAACCGCGCTCCAGGTAGATAGCTTTGAGCACCTCATAAGCTTCCACCAGAATATGGCCGGAGCCACAGGCCGGGTCCAACAACGTGATGGACTCGGGATTCAGGGTGTCACCGTCCTCATCAATGCGGGTCTGAATTAGCGCGTCGAGCTGGGCTTGCGCTTCAATTGTCTGGTCAGCGGGCGTTATGTAGTATGGCCACTGTGCTTTCAGGGTGCTGGCTGGGTTGGCCATCAACCACAACCGCCCAACGCTGTTTTGCACCAAATATTGAACAATCCAGTTGGGCGTGAACAGCTGCGTGGCGGCGGGAATATCTTCACTTTTGACGACCTTACCGATGACTTCGTCTTTTTTTTCACTGATGTAGAACTGGTACAGCCAGCCGATGATTTCGACCTCTTTCCAATCGTCTTCTTCAATACTGGCGACCAGCTTGGCAATGACGGAATCGGTACGCAGCAGGTTGTCAGGTAACAGCAACTCAGTTTCGTCGTCGATGCGCTCGAACAGGAACGGCATAGCATTACTGAGTGCGTTGCACTGGGCGACCAGCAGCATACTGTATAGCTCACCGTCGCGGTTACCCGCCAGCTTCATTTCTACGACTAGCGCGGGCATCAGCCCCGGTAATCCGCCATCTCCAGCGCCAATCTGAGCCAAGTCGGCAGCGTGGGTCAGGATATCCGGCAGCGTACCCTCCAAACTGGAAAGTGCACGGTGGCCATGCCCCAAGTAGTCGTGCAATTCCATGTAGCGCAATGCCGCAAAGCGGTTAAACCAGGTGTAGGCCACAGCTTCCATGGTCTGAGCAAAGCCATCCTTTTGAATGCGGGTGATGAGTTGCAGACGCTGAGTGTGGACCTTTACGGGCCAAGCCTGGCCTGCAATCACTGTCGCGTCGCCCTGCGGCTGGCTGACAGCCACTTCCAGCTTGCCCGCCGTCTCTGACAAGCCAAGCAAGTTGGCGCGAGCGGTGACGGCGGCAATAAAGTCTTTTCGGGCTTGCGGGGCATAGGACTTCAGATTGGCTTTGTTCATGGGTCAGATAGGATTTTCAGCTGCCCCATGCACGGCACGTGAGCAGCTTTTAGAAAGGTTGAATGAGAGCGATAGCGGTTTATCAAATGCGCTATTGAATCCGCGCTATTTGACCGGCGCGCACGGTTGTCAGTAGCGCGTCTTTCAGTTTGCGTACATAGGCGTCGACATCGGCCTCGGTTTCCAGGTATGTCTTGCTGGAGAGTTCGGCGGCACGAATGACGCGCGTGGTCTTGGCGACGGGCACTGGCATGTTCGGCTGGCCAGTCTGCAGCGGCTTGGCGGTATTGCCGGGCATCGCAACATGGTCGGCGACTTTGCTCACAGCGGCTTGAATAATATTCATGGCATCGTCCATGGCATCGCCGCCCGCCCCTTGCAGCAGCATAATCTGCGCAATGCTGGTCTGGCTTGCGATGCGCGCTTTCAGGTCTTGCAGCGGGCGCAGGGCTTTGTTGCTGAGGTCAGACGTGGCAGCGGCCGTCCCAAGTTTGGCTTGAACTTCAGCCAACTTGGCATCTAGCGACTGCAAGGCTCTTTCACGTTTTTCTTGCGCCAATTGTTCGTTGATGGCGGTGACAGAGGCCAGCAGCGGCTCGATGTGCTTGACTTGGCTGTAAGGCTTGGGATTGTCACGAATTTTGGCCAGGTCAATCAGGGCGGCGGCGGCTAGCGGCACTTTGCTCAAGGCTTCACGATTGCTTTCAAACGCGCTCAGGCCATCGAGCAACTTGCGCCAAGCGATAATCTGGGTCTTGTAGAAGTTGACCAAGTCGTGGATGTCGTCCGCAGCATCGAGCCACTCGTTCTTGGCGACCAGCAGGGCTTCGATGAAGGCAAAGCTGTCACGTATGCTGAGTTGCTGGGCAATGCGGGTGAGCGCGGCGTCGATATCCGACTTGCCAGGGTGGTGCGGCGCAGCAGCGGTGTGGGCATAGCTTTTGAGTTCAGCCTGCCAATCTGTTAAACGGGTGCGGAAGTCGGCGACCAGGCTGTCTTCTTCCTCCCGCCCCATTTTTTGGAACAAGTCTTTGTACAACTCGCGGGCGCGTTTGATTGCCGTGGCGTCAGTTGTCTTGCGCTTGAGGATAGACACCTGCTTGAAACGGACGGATTTGGTGAGCGGGTCGGCGGCGGATGCGGGGTCAAGCTCGGAACCTTCGAGCATGAGCTTGATTTCGCCAGACATGAACAGGCGGGCGATGAGCAACACGGTTTCCCACTCCGGCTTCCAACCCCAAGGGATGCCGGCAAAGCGGTCCACCACGTCGGACAGCAGCACCCGGTTCTGGCTGGCGGCCAGTTGCAGGTAGTCGCGCATTTCCTTGATGGCGAGAGCGTTGCCGGCCTCGCCGTCCAGGCCCAACGAATGCTGGCCCAAGTCGTCCGCATTGAGCACGGCCTTGATTTCGGCTATTGGGTCGACTTGGCGCACTTTGAGGTAGGGCAGCTTGCTGTAAGTGTTGGTGATGAGGTAATTGAGCAAATCATCAAGCACCTTGTCCGGGCTGGCAGTCTTGATTTGCACCGGCTGGCCCAGTGCATAAAAATCGCCTGAGGCGATAAGTTCGGAAAGCTGGTGCACCAGGCGCAGCCGGCGCTCGCGATTCTCGTCCTTGCGGTCTGCCAGGATGCGCTTGAGCGAGGGCGAAGCCTGGTCGGCTTTGGGGCTGACGATGTATTTTTCGATTTGCAGATACAGCCCCAATTCAATGTCGAGGCGCTCGCCCTCGCCTAGGCGCACCAGAGCGCGGCCATTGCCTTCACTGCTACGCAAGATGCAGCGGGCCGGCTGGAGATGCACGTAGTCATCACCCAGCGGGGTCAGCACTTCAAAGCCCAGGGCGTGGCTGGCCGAGCGCCACGGTGCGCCGTCCAGCAGGCGGTTAAATTCGTAGTCGGCTTTGGTGTCACGGTGGCGCACCTTGGTTTGGTCTTTGAAAATATCTTCAAAAATCAGCTTCGCCAGTTCGCGCGACTTTTCAGCAGCGGAGACTTCGACATGACCGATTTCGCGGGCGACATCACGCTCTTCATTGGTCAGGAAGAACCACAGGTCACCGTTGCGGCTGACCAGGCGCTCTCGCTCCAGACGCGCCAGACTTTCTTGAATCTTGCGCTTGAGTGCGAGCTTGTCCGCGTCAATCTGGTCTATGCACAGGGTCGCAAGATTGTCGATGGACGGCTTGACGATGTCGGGGATGTAGCGGATGAGGAACATCGCCTTCAGCAGCAGGCTATCGTAGGACTGCAATCCGGGATTGTCAGGCGCCTGGTCTATCGAGCGCTTGGCGACGCCGTCGATAAAGCTCTCGATTGCAGGATAGAAATCGTACAGCGGGACCAGGATATCGATGCCGTGATTCGCATTGCGCACGGCTGCGGACTGGAAGGCATCGAGCAACGAACGCTCGCCCCGTGACAAATGCTTGCCGGTGGCGCCCACCTTGCGTATGGATTCGAAAATCTTTTGCAGCAGCGTGAATTGGTATGGAGCAAATGGGTAGTAGGTGACGAATTCAGCGGCGTCCCTGTAGCCACGCAGAGTCACCGAATTGCCCGAAAAGCCGAGCTGATTGTTGATGACGTCGCTTTTGCTGGCGAAGGCATCACGCAGAGCAACGTGGGCGGCTTCCGTCTTGGACAGCAGGCGCTCGCCGATGACTTCGTCGGTGTTACTGCTGGCCAGCGACAAACGGGTGTGAAAGCGGGCTTGAATTTTTGAGAAATCCTGGCCCTTGGATTTGTTGTCCTCGCCAATGGCCGCGTCGATATCTTCCTGGCTCGTGACGATGACCCATGCGCGGCCCTTGCACTGGGCACCGAGCTGCTCGGTGATTGTCTGCAGATTGAGCATGAGCGGCGAACTGGCCCCGATGAACTGGCCCACTTCATCGACCAAAAAGATGACCTTGTGGCTGGATGGCCGAGTAGTCAGGTAATCATTGACGACCTTGGCGAACCCTTCAAGGGTAATGCGATAGTCATCTCTTGCATTGTCGAACCACTTGCCAGCAGATTCAGGCGTCATTTTCAAGGCTTGCGCAAGTGCGGTCACAATGTCGTCGCGATAAAAGGCGACCGCATCACTCTCTTGCTCCCAGGCGCCACCGTTGGAGGCGGCAAAGGCGGCCTTGAAGGTCTCGAAAGCCCCCTTGGATATCAAATGACGTTCCATGTCCGCGATGTGCGGCGTATCGCCCGACAAGCCCACTTTCTCATTGAACACGCGTAAGAACACCTGCAGGATAGCGTCAGGGTCGGACTTGTTGGCTTTGGCGTCGATGTTAAACAGGATGACATCGGCGGTGCCTTGCACCGCGCGCTGAATGTCAGCGTGCAGCATCGCGTCTTTGATTTTTTGGTGGTCAAAGAATTGGGCGGCGTTACGCTTCTCCCCTGTCTCAGGATTCTGAGCAGCGATGTTTTCCAGCAAATAGGAAAGTATCTTGATGAAGTGCGACTTACCCGAGCCAAAGAAGCCGGACACCCAGACACCCATGCGGTCGGTGATGGCCGCGTCATGCGGACGGTCGATGGCCGCGAGGTAGGCGTCAAAGAACTTGCGCAGGTATTCACTTATCTGTTTGGTAACGACGTACTCTTCCAGTTCCTGCCAGACGCTGGCGGCGTCCATCTGGTCTGCTTTGATGACGCCATTAATTGGGCGGTCGATGGGCTTGAGGAAAAGTTCGCTGATTTTCATATTTTGATAGTTCCGTGATTGACTGGAATGTGCTGGCGGGGCTGCTCTACGTGTTCTCTGGCACCAGACGGAAGGCGCGGTAATAGTGGTCTTCGGCCAATGTGTTGAACAGTCGTAGTGAATGGCCGTCGTAGCGGCCGGGAAAGAACATCAGCAAGGGCGTGTTGCCCATGATGGGATGCAGCGCAGACAGCAAGGTGTGCGTGCGCAGCATCGGATAAACGGCACCAACGCCAGTCAGAATTAACAGGTCGAGGTTAGCGATATCATGTTGAGATGCGATTTTCTGGGCAATCTTGTCCTCTTTGAGTACCGAGCGCAGCGCAGCCAGGACACTGTCGTCACCTTTGCTAAGCTGCATATCCATGGCTTTATCGAGCAGGTTGCGCTCCTCCAGCAAGCCCTTCACCAGCTGCAGCAAATCGATAGTCTCGGCGCACAGAGCCGGCACATGTTTCGTCAAAGCGGGTAGTACTGTGCCATGGAGAAAGCTGCGCATATCCAACTCGCGGTCGGGCGGATAGTCAAAAATCCAGAACCCAATTTCATTGCCTAGGCCTTTACTATCCAGGAAATCACGCGAGGTTACGCGAGGCAGGATTTGGTTGAGGCGTTCGTCAAAGCTCAGATTCATCTCACACGTTCCAGACAATCAAGGACATAGGTTTCATTATGTGCGCTCAGATAACGCCGCACATCGGGATGCAAGGATTGGGGTGTCAACTTCATTGACTTGGAACTATCAATGTACTTCGCCTCGACCAAAATTCGTAGGATGACCTGAAGCATCTTGTCCTTCGTGGATTGAGGCCATCCCGCTAGCGACGAGTCATGATGTTCACATTCACCCAAGAAATCCTGCCAGTCGGACCGAGCCAGAGCTGGCTCAAGTCGTCGCTGGCGGTTCGCATAGACGCGAAGCAAAAAGTCGCCCAAAAGAAGGCTATGTTTGACAGCTGCAGCCATGAGCATCTGGATGACCACTTCGCTCTCGCGTTCGGCAATCATCTTCCAGCCCTCTGCATCCAACGTCGTCAACCGACGACGTAGCAGTCTGGCCTGCCGAACCGCGGTGGCTGCGGTCCTCTTCTGCAGGATATTTTCTATCTCGATGGCATGCGTCCACGCTCGCTGGTCCGGCTCGGTCAGCAGCAATCGTGCAATGCGTCGGCTCTCCAGCGGCAGCAAAGCACCTACATAGATTTCTGCGTTATACCGCGTCATACAAACGCTGTAGTTGGGTGGCGGTGACCTGCTTCATAGCTCTCAAACTAATTGTTCCTTGGGTTGACCAGTCTAACTGAAGGCATTCAGCAAGTGCAATGTCATCGGCGCTATTCCAAAGACGTTTCCGGCAAGAAAACGATGAAATTCGATTAATTCCCGATAGAATCCACGCGCCACGGAGATTACGAGCAATTCTCTCCAATAATCACCGCCTAAAATCGCAGGAAGCGCGGAGTTCCCGGCGCACTCCCGAGGCATCAAAGTACTGTCAGATGACCAGGAAAAAGCTCTCTGCGGCGGATTAGTCGCCATGATGATTCTAAAGCCGCGTGACATCGCGGCGGTGATACCGCCAAAGGTCAAGCACTGTACGTGGTTGGGTGCGGCCAGCGACAACGGAGCCTCGCTCCGTGCACGACGGTAGGCAGAGAAAAACCGCCCTACTGTCCCTTGACAACGGCCCGGAAACTGAAATTTTTAGCTAAAAAAAAACCCGCCAACTTGAGGGCGGGTTGAATCCAATTCTTGGAGGAGTTGGAGGAGACGGCTCAATTATGCTGCAGCGTGTCATATTTCGCCAATCATCAACTGTAATGGGATGTATCACTGGTGGGAATGACCAATGGCGGCCCAAGGAGCCGTTCGGCGTTGTGGTTGCCCACAGTTGGCGTGGACATGCCTGTGGATAACGACATGAAATTTCCAGCAAAGCCATTGTCAGCCTGTGTTTCCGGCGCCTGCCCAAAATAGTGGCAGAAACGTGGTCAACGGCTTTTTTTTGCCCGACCACGTTATGCCAGAGTCCCAGTCCGCCGAGCCGAATCAAAAAAAAATCGGAAATTTCTCAAATACCACTCAAACGTATAAACCAGGTGAATACACGTGTTTTAGGCCATCAGCAATTTCGCTAGCGCCAATCACACCGGAGCACACGCCATGACCATCACGAACAACACTAAATATCAATTCATCCAGGCCGGTTACATCGTTACAGAGCCGTATTTCGGTGGAATTCTTGGAGCTGGCGCGACCATCGACGATGCCAGGGGCGATGCAATCATCCGTCTGATTGGCATTTTCGAGGAAGATGAGATTTTTCGTGCAATCGGCTCATTCATCTATACACCGGCTACTGCAACTGCGATTGCAACGTTCCTGGCCTGTGACGTGGTGGCGAACTTCCTCATCGATAACGGACCAGATGGCTGGGATACAAATGAAAATCTCGAGGCTCACGGCTACGGGACCGGGAGGCATGACTTGAAATTTTTTGAACGGCGCGCCGCTGCACTGCTACCAAAATAGCAACTTAACTGACCCTCGCGGATGGTTTTGTCGGAAATTCTCGCGTCGTCACATAAGTCCATGTCCAAGTTTGGGCGCTGCCATGTTTGCGCCCAACTTTCAAGCCAACGACTGGCAACCTACTCGGCCCGAGGGCCATTGGCCCCGACCTCACAGCGCCCCTAAGTCATACTGATATGGATAGAACGGAATGTACCGCATGCGTGAAATACTTCATTTAATCCATTTATACCGTTAACCGTCACCCGAACGCGACAAGTCCGTCACTAACAAGCGCACTCTGAAATCAGAATGAAGGTGGCCAACGGCTCATCAAGAGGCTGCTTAGCGGCCTCAGCAAGGGTCTCGGAGTTCGTGGGGAGCAACATGCTATATCAGTTGAGTTCGCCCTCGTCATACTCGCGAAAGCTGCGCGCTAAACGTTTTAACGTCTCTTGTTGCACGTGTATTTCTAAAAGCCTGGAAATTTCCCCAGCAGCGTACGCGTCGAATGCAACGAGGCGCCAAGCGTAGTATTCCTGCTCCACCTCCCGCGCGCATGCCTTCCACAGCAACAATGACGCAGTCGGAATACCGACACCCGAAAACCGATGCATGGCCTGACAATAGTCCAAAAAACCGTTTAACTCCCCCCAAGTAAGAGGTAGTCGGTCAAACCCGAAATGAGCAACCAGTTTGCGCATCGCTAGTTCCGCAGCGCCGGCATACACGACCGGGTCACTTGCGTCACCGTTTGCCACATTGCTCTTGAGCCGAGTCACTTGAGAAAAGTCGATTTCGAAAAGATTGTTGGAGTCACTCGCACGCTGCGCCTGCTGTAGAACATTAAGTGCAGCTGGTATCACAACCGAGAGGTGCGATGTAGTATGGGGAAGATGATTATTTTTTCTTTTGGTCATTTTATTATCCATTTTTTCATAATTTATATTCTGAACAGCCGCCTCGTAGAGCGGCTAAATTGAACTCGCTTATTTTTGGATGGCATCGACAACGTAGAGCCTTGCCGCGATTGCCCTACTTGGCATGCGCGCGCTAGCGGAGCGGCGCTACGAATACGTCGAATACAAGGTCGAATAGGGCGGCGTCGGCTAACACGTCGACGAGACTCGCGCCCGCTACTACTCGTACCGTCTTGGCATTCAGTAAGCCACTTGGACGTACGCGTCGCCTGCCGCCGGGCCAAAGTATGCCATCGTCCGATTTCAGGCGGCCGGCGTGCTTGCGCTCAAGCGCAGCGCCGTCAGCTGGAAAAGCGTGCCGGCCAGCTATCCATCGAGCATTGGCGCGCAGTCATCGGCGACGCCAACGTGGTCAAAGCCATTTTGGAATGAATACCCACGTTCCGGATGCTGCTGACCGAAATCAGACATCTTCCGGAAGCCACCTCATGCGATTACTCATGACCTCAACTGTGAGCTCAGCGATTTCCATCGTGCCAACATGGCCCCACCAATCACTCTGGCTCGCGTTAACTTTTTCAGCAGCCTTTGCCAGACCCCGCCACACCTTTGATTTCATCTTTGCCTCCTTCCGCAAGCTTTCGCCAAATTTTAGCCGGCTGACTGGGCAACGGAAACGAACCAACCCGCCCGCCTTTTCGCGCAGCTCTTCCAGCGTCAGCATACGAATAAAACCTTGGGCTCCGTGTAATGGCTTCATCGCCGTAGGTTCAAACTTCGGGTGCGTGGAGAACCAAAGAATTGGACGTTCTGGCGCACTTACTCCGATGTCGGCCGGTAGGAGTAAGCCGGATTTTTTGATTAGCTCGTATTTATCGCCCGTGGTGTAGTGCCAAGAAATCATAGTAACCTCTTTAGTTGAATGCGTGCCTGTCTGACCAATTGACAATGTCGGCTATCAGTTCACGTGCAGTTTGTGTTGGCGGGCGCTATTGCCGACGAAGGAAATGAATGGACCGTCATCGCGGTTTCGTGAAAACGAAGCGGTACCGTTAATCTGGAAACGATGCCGCGTCGAATATATGGCTACGTCACATCAAAGTGATGTCCATGGAAGCCCAGAATTCCTTAGGTTGTTTCTGCTCCACAGCCGTGCCTCGATGCCAGGTTTGCTCGAGGACGTCGGCCAACGTTACCCGCTGCATAGCCGTCAGTCCGCGAAGCTTGCCGATTAGCGGAGCAACCCCGCTGGTTTCATACGCATCAAGTTCGATGCCCAAATGGTCGCAGAGGTCGGATGCGATACAGTTCATCTGGTCAGGGAAAAATATCCCGCCCTGGTAGCAGTCGAGCAGAACCATGACGTCGCGCTCGTTAAACAACCCATTGAGCGTTGGGCGCGTTTCCTTGAGCAGCCAACCCAACCGGCCAGCTGCCATCATCGCAGCCTTGGGGGAACTGAGACCCGTGCCATTGTCGGCATGCTCCTGCAGATAGCTTGCCATGTAGTGCGAGCTGAACATCCATGCTTGTTTGCTATGGAATGGCAGGCTGCGCGGTGTCGCGCACAGTTTTTCGATGACTGACAATGCTTTTTGTTTTTCAACTTGCACGGTATTTCCTTTTTAATGTGATTGGTCCTCGTGGAGGCCTTTTTGTAGCAAAATTACCACCTAATCGTTTTCCTTTTGAACGCTCTCACTAAATAGGAGCATGGTCCCTACCGCCAGAGGCTTCGCTAAAAATATAGCCGGCCCTGAGAGAATCACTAAAGTGCAGTGCATTCAACTCGGAGAATTGCTCCGATATAATTTCAGCTTTGGTTGTGATACGCCCCAATTTTTCATATGCAAAATTCTCGTCATACGAGCATTCAATGAAAACCACCGGACTTCCGGTCCCGAACGATTGAAATCTTTGTCGAACGCGCGCGTCTTCATTGGCTTCGGCCTCAAGCTCGTCGGCAATTTCGTCATTCGTCATTCCCGTTGTCCAAGTTTTGTCCCACCAACCAGGGCACCTTCCTCCGTTCATTGCTGCAGCCACCAATGATTCCAGTGTCATCCAGGTGGAATCACAATTTGAACTTACATAGGTAGCTCCGGTTTGGTGGTCGACGTTGACGCCCCCGGCCTCACCATTGCTGCCGTAATCCGGTTGGTTTGAAAATTTCTCTGTGGTTTCGGCGAAACTATTACCGTCGAGCCGGGAGCACTCGTGCATTAACTCGACCAACAATTCCGCGGCGCCGTTATCGGTATATTTCCTAGTAGTGCCGGTTTCGACATCCAGAAAGCTTTTCTTAAATTTATCCATTAAGTGCTTCTTTGTTGGTGACTAAGGTTTTCGCTTGTCGCGGCATTAAGTTTCACGATATCCAATGGGATTAAAGAGTTTTTCAATGACCACAGCCGTATAACTACGAACTAATCGTTCAATCCATATGCCTATTAAGACATAATTCCGAATGTTTTGGCATTTCATTTGAAACAACAATATGACCGGTCTCCCTACCCTATTTTTCGTTTACTTATATTTTTGTTTGTTTTTTTGCGACCCAGCTGGTGACATATATTTTTCAGTATTGTTGCAAATAAACAACGAAACCGGAATTTAGCAATGAAATTTTCCGACCCGTTGATGACTACGCAACGCTAGCAAGGTGTCCCTGATATCGAAAGTACATGCCGACGCGCTCCGCTTGAACCGACGCGAAGTGGAGCCAAAAGCGCGCCACGATGGCGACCAGTTGCGAGAGTAGCCACAGGCTATCGAAGCGAAAAAAAGCCCCCGGGGAAGTCGGGGGCCGGAATCACAACGAACAGTACTATCAATGCTTACTGTTATCCCGCTCTCTTCGCTTGCGGAGCGCTTCTTTGAAAATTGCCAAACTCTCTTTTATGTAATCTATGGCACCGAGCAATGCAAAAATCGCGATTGTCACGTATATCATATTCATAATTGCTTGCAGCACGGACATTGGATTGTTCCTTTTTTCGACTGACTCAACATCCTACGTTCGAGCCCTCAAATTAATCAGCAATACGGGAAATACACATATTTATTCCGATTTCGCAACTCCTTTTTGAATCCCTTCGGTGCCGGCGATAACGGAGCGATTCGAACTAGCCCCTTGTCCATGTGAAAAATTGCAGTGCGCAAGTGCAGGTCCGCCTGGTCGTCGAACGGCAACGGGTGCAAAAAATCAAACCGGGAAAATGTTGCAAAGCCACTCATGAAGTCGGCTTGGTCCTGATTGCTGAGTAGAGACACCAGCACGAACAAATCCTCCGTTTTAATCGGGAACGTGAATTCTGCTTCTCCTTTGTCGGATTTGAAAACTAACGTACGCCCTTCCATTGCGAAAATTGAAGCAGCAATGGTCGCCGGATGTGTTGTCGCGATTACCCTTTCTTTTCCTCCTCCAACAAACAGGTTCCCAATTACAGCGTTACGGCTATTTTTGTAGAGTGAAAGTACAATTTTGTTTTCCATGATTTTCCTGTGATTTTTATTGGCCTGAGTGGTGTGTGCGATTGACCTATGTGGAGAGATTTATCTGCTCCCTTACCTCGTATAGGTACAAATTAGAATTCTTGTGGTGCAAGTCAAAAAATTTCCGCCCCTCACATGGATTGCGAAAATAAGGAGCAACCCGTCGAGCTGTTTGGCTGAGACGTCGTTCAACTTCGTAGATTCATTGTTGAGAAACACATGTCACATGTATCGCGGTTGAAGCCGCTGCGCTGACGAGAGTTCAATTAGCCAAAGTCACCCGGGCCGATTTTTCTAGTTTTATTTTCCAGCGTTGCTCTTCCATGGAAGCACTTTCAGCGGCCCAAACTGAGCTCTTCGGTTGCCCAAGTAGTGGGCAAATTGAAAGCAAAACAAAATGGTCCATTTCCCGCGCCGGGTCTGTAAGCCTATTGCGCGTGGCTGTCCATTCGTTTGGTTTTTAAAGAGCAAAAGCCAACCCATAAGAAAACGTGGACGAAAAAAAACCCCTATGGCACTTGGCCATAGAGGTTTTTTTCTCCAAACCCTATTACACATGGCAATAGGGTCCAGAAAACCACGTCCGCTTTATGGGGGGACGCCGCATCATTGTGATGCGATGAAGCAAGTATTCCACTCGGCAACTTTATTGTCAAGTGTCGTTAGTTTCTTTTGCAACTCGTCGCTTATTGTGCAGGCTTCGGCTTACGGCAGCAGCTGCTGTCTCGCTACCTGGCGTCACCGGTAGGTAGCACGTGGCGCTCGGCGCCGCGAGAGCGCCGTGAACATACCTACGTCGGAGTTGGACAGTATCAATCGCTGCCTGCCGTGGCGGCCGAGCTCGGATATAAATTCATCGGCTATACCGCTCTACAGTACACCACGTACTGGCACGTATGGCCGGCAACATACCAATGCAGGCCTGTACATCCACCGTCACCAATGGGACCTGCATGAATAACGCACTATTAGATTTGAACGAACTCGGCGCCGTGCTTGGCCGCAGCCCGGAAACGATTAAGAAAGACATGAAGCGGAATCGGCTTGCTGTGCCGCCGCGGCTTCACATTCCAGGAACACGATTACTCCGCTGGCGGAAAATCGATGTAGACCACTGGCTCGCCAGCCATGTTGAAAGCCGCCAGGGGGACTTGGAATGAAGAAGATAATTCCGTTGGGAATACGCGCCGCACTTAGCGCCAACGCACCCACGCTCGACTTCGTCCTTCCCGGGTTAACGGCCGGGTCCGTCGGCACTGTGGTCGGTGCAGGGGGAGTGGGGAAAACGATGTTGCTGACCCAACTAGGGATGGCAGTGGCGACCGGCTCGCCGGCTTTCGACAATCCTCTGACGCCGCGCAGCGCGTCGGCGCGCGTAGTGCTCATTGCGGCCGAGGAATCGTCCGACATCCTTCGCATTCGCCTACACGCGATAAAGAAATGGATGGACCTTCAACGTGAAAAATGTTCGGCCTCGACCGAGGCCGCCGAAAGCGAACTTACTACTCTGCTGGAAAAGAACCTGCTGCTCGTGCCGGCGGCAGGACAGTCGGTTGCCCTGGTTAACAATGGCGCGACCACCGAATTTTTCGAGACCCTTTGTAAATTCTGCGCGGGAGCGCGATTAGTCATCATCGACCCTTTACGGCGATTGCACGACGGCGACGAGAATAGCTCTTCGTCGATGACCTACATCGTGCAGGTGCTTGAGGCGCTGGCAAAACGCACCGGCGCCGCCGTGATTGCGGCGCATCACATAGGCA
Source organism: Janthinobacterium breve (assembly GCF_051380895.1). NCBI lineage: Bacteria > Pseudomonadati > Pseudomonadota > Betaproteobacteria > Burkholderiales > Oxalobacteraceae > Janthinobacterium > Janthinobacterium breve. Next base: position 496,270 of record NZ_JBNYXY010000002.1, read on the forward strand.
AAGGGGCGATATACAACGACGCCACAGACCTTGCGGCAGCATCACGCGGTTCCAGCGCGCTTACCGATGCCGTACGTTGGCAAGTCAACCTGTCAGCCATGTCCGAGACCGTAGCGCGGAAGCATCGGTTATTGGAACACCACAAATCGTATGCCCGACTCGATTTTGCCAAGGCAAATTACATCGCGCCGGAACCGACAATATGGCTCAAACGAAACGAAGGCGGAGTGATGACGCACACGATTTTGAAGGGTGTGTCGAGTGCCACGCAACACGGCGGTAAGGAAAGCAATAGCGCGGCAACAAGTGCTAGTAGGGAGAGAATCTATGACTGGTGAGCTGCGTTTCGACTTTGCACTTCAAGAACCCGCTCTGGCAATTGCCCCGGTGTTTTTGGTACTGAAGAAAACAGCGCGTGCGAAGCTCGACGTTACCCGCTCGTTTGGCGACTCCTCGGTGCGGTGGCGTGGCCCCGATGCGCTGGGTATTCCGGAGCAATCGGTACTACTAGCACTGCTGTCTATTGGCGGGCAACAAACGTATTCCATTGACCCGAATAGCGCGATAGGCAACAAAGCGAAACTGCTGAATCAACTGTCCTGCGAGGGTCCGCAATCTGACGTCGCAGTGGTAATCGCACATTGGCGAAAGATTGAAATTGCTGCCGGTTACAGTGCTCATAGCGGGACAAACATTACGAACATTAAGCTTGCTGTCAAACGGCTAGCGGAAACCACTGTTTGGGAATGCCGCGACGGAATCGAGTATCAGTCAAGACTACTGTCGTGGATTCGCGGCAATGATAATGGTGTAATTATTGCACTAAATAGGCGCGCAACAGATGCCATCTACGGCAAGCAGTTTATCAAAATTTCGCTGTGCGAACGCAACGCGCTGCCGGACGAATCCACGAAAGCGCTGCACGCTTACCTCAGCGGCTCCATGCGCGCTGGCACAACGCGATGCCTGACTGTTAGCAAGCTGCAGGCGCATATCTGGAGCGGCGAAGCGGCAGGAAGTACACATCGCAGCAGGGATGAGAAACTGCGGGCCGCGCTATTGGCAATTGGCCGATTGCCCGCGTGGCGTTGTGTCCTGCTGCCTAGGGGACAGGTCGATATCCGGCGCATTAATGAGAGCACTATCGAGCGCAAAACGGTTGAGAATGACCGCGCGCTTAAAAGCATCGGCAATTGCGAAACGGTTCCGATGTAATCAGGAATTGCTGCTCTTTGATGGCGCGCTGCGGGGGCGTTTTCGGCCCTGGTCTTGAAAAGGCCGCCGCAGCGCGCCCTCCACCTACGCGGTGCGTACAGCACGCGGAGAGCCCGCATACTTCACAACGACATGCGGGTTCGCCCCTTATCTTCGAACCCAGTAGCTGTCGAGAAGTATCGTGCCAGTCGGCCGGCCAGAGCGGGCATATTGGGGGCGACGAGGCCCCTTACTCGGCGCGAGCACGGTAGCCTTCGCAGCACGTGTCCGGCGAGCGTCCCCACAACGTAAAACTATCGGTCGCCGCGCGCCGGACGACGGCGAAAGAACCTATCTTTGACTGGCCCCCGCGACTAGCTGTCGTGGCGTGTGTGCCGCCGGTGCCAAGCCCACAGGCCGCCACTAATGCCCCCTACCCTGCTTCGCCGCTGAGCGCCGCAGCCTCAGGACAAGAGAGTCGTGCCGCATTGGGCTATGCGCGGAACGCCTCGGTCAACTCGACACTGAACGCCCTACACGCCGGCGTGCTCTTTGCACCGATTTCCGCCGCCTAAGCCCTGGACGAACGCTCCCGCTACCGGCTACCTTCAAAGCCCCATATCGCGAAAAACACGCGACCGCCAACGAAGAGAAATATCCCGCACCTGAATAAACGGGTGGGAACTATCGACGACAAAACCGGGAACTATCGCCGCGCGCCGGGAACTATCGACGACGGAAAAAAAACGCATAAAACTTAGGAAAAACCCACCCCGAAATAACGTCTGCGGGCCACTGCCAGGCTCTTACTAGGAATAACTACGGACGACGCTTCGGTCCGCGCCTATAAGCGCTGTCCTCGCTTGAAAAAAACGAGCTTGCCTAGCAGCGAGACCCTTACGCAGACTCCTTCTTAAAAAACTTATCTTAAAAAAATATGAGAGTGGCGCTGGCGCGCAGTTGTCCAAGGTGCCGCGTACCCCAATTCCGCGTACCGGCGCCTCTGCGGCATTCGCCCATGGATGCCCGCTTGCATACCTGACGGAACTGCGCAGCCTTGCTCGAAGTGGGATGCGGGCCTCAGAAAAAAATGGGAACTATCGACGACAAAACTGGGAACTATCGCCGCGCGCCGGGAACTATCGACGACGGCAAAAAAACGCACGAAACAAAGGGAAAAACCCACCCGAAATTACGGCAGCAGGGCGACTGCCGGACCTCCACTAGGAATGACTATAGCGACGCTTTGGTCCGCGCCTATGTGGCGCCGTCCTCTCTTGGAAAAACGGGCTTCCTGGCAATGGAAGACGAGCAGGGACTTTCTTCATATAAAACTTATTCTGAAAAAAAAGTGTCCTAAATGCAGTTGGCCAATAGCATTCGGCACGCACAGGATGCCATCCGCAATCGATAACGCGACGCGTCAACGGTGGACTCAGACAATGACCGGGAGACGCAATACGCCGATGCAGCACACGACTCCAGTGCCACCCACCGGCATCTGCCGACCCTTGGCCAACGGATTGGCGTGCCCCTATAGCCTTGACCGCTACGGCGTGCCGCTTCCCCACTTTACCCCATATGCTACTTCCACAACCCTCAATTTACTATGCCGGGAGTCGTTCGGCACCGCCCTTCCCTACGTGTACGCAAGGCTCCTCGGTCGGCTGAGGTCGCACAGAAGCCCACATGATTAATAGCGCCCATTCCTCTAGTGCTAACCAGCTACTGATACTGACTCGGCGAACACATTTAGGATATTGGGATTATCGCATAGGAAAATACAGTTTATATTATTTATACCATAAAACTCATTCTATCCTGTCACGCTGGTTGTGTCGTAATCGCTTGTTTCGTGCTGCTCCACTTCTGGCCGAGCCAATACCGTCTCTCACCTCTCATCGCTGCCACTACCAGAAGTCGCCTGCGCCTGGCCAGTCATTCGCAACCGTCATCCCTCTTCTCAAGAATTTGATATCGCCAGTGCTGTTTTCACAACGCGTTCGCTATACATGCTTAGACCCCAATCGCGAACAGGATTTGTAAAACATCGGTTTGCGCACCACCGCGTTTCCAACGCCTTCCTTGGCTGCCCGGTTTGCTCCGAAGACTGTATCAGCTTAGACCGCGTTCCACCGCCGATATAAATCCCCTCGCTACATGCCAGTAGAACGAATAACACCGTTCGAACCGAAAGCATCTTCAATCAAAGGAAACTTATATGCATAAACAAGCATTTTTAATCGCCGTAAATCATCCCAAGGGAGGAGTTGGCAAAACTACCACCACTATGGTCCTCTCGGGCGAGCTCGCTGAGCGGGGCTACCGCGTTCTCGTGGCGGATTGTGATGCGCAGGCATCAGCGTCCGCCTGGGCCCACGCGGCACCGGAAGGCAAGCCGTTTCCGGCTGCCGTGGTCAATCTTTCAGCGCACGCAGGAAAAGTGCATAGGGAAATTCGAAAACATCTCGGAAATTACGATTTCATCATCGTCGATTGCCCGCCGGGATTGGATTCGTTAAGCCCGCAATCGGTGATTCTCGTAGCCGACTTGGTCATCGTGCCGTTGCCGCCCTCGCCTGCAGACTTATGGGCGGCTCGTGGAGTCAAACGTTTGATTGAACGGGGAACAGATTTCAATCCAGCCTTGAAAGCCGTCATTTTGCCCAACCGGGTCGTGCGGACCTCGTTGTCAAACGCCATCATGCGAGAACTGAGCGAGTTCGGTATCCCATTGATGTCGTCACGGCTGACAAACCGAACCGCGTATCAGGAAGCGGTGGTAAGCGGCGTTTCGGTTTCGGCGTTGGGCCGCGATGCGAAGGCGGCGGCCGATGAGGTTAATGCACTCGCCGACGAGGTGTTGGCGCTACTGGGAGAGCAAAAATGACGAAAAAAATGTTCGATAATGTCAAGGTTCGGGCGACAGTCACGCAGCAGGATGTCGCTTTGGTGGACCGATTCGACAAGGCGGATTCTATTCTGTTGAAGGCTCCCGAACCCGCCACCGAAACCAGGCCAACTGCAAAAAAATCATCCGTCATACGGGATACATTCTCCATGCCTCCGGATGACTATGCACGAATCGAGGAACTGCGCATCATGGCCAACAAGGAGGGTCGGAGTTCGACCAGCAAAAGTGAGGTCGTGCGTGCCGGATTGCATGCACTGGGGCTACTCAGTGCTCAACAATTAGTCGAGGTCCTTGGCCGACTTGAAAGGCTAGTACCAGGCAGGAAAAGCTGATTCACTCTATACCGTTATAACGCTCATCGCGCTATAACGGTATTTTTACACACCCGTGACACCCAAATACCCTACCTGGTGTTTTGGCGGGGCAATCGGGGTAGAGTCGCAATAGCAACAGGCCTATTACTTCATCGCGCTGCTGTTGTTGGTGGCGATGCGCGCCTTCAGGTCGGCGATACGTTGGGCGGCTGCGCTGCAATCGGCGGCAGCTATCTTGCCCTGGCTGTCAACCTGGTAGAACGGATAGCGGCTTGTGTAGTAGAGCGAAGCATTGCTGCGGCACGCTGTGTCCATCACAAAGTCGGCAATCATGTAACGGCTCACATACTCACCCAGGCGTGGCGCAACCTTCGTACCAGTCGCAGAGTCGGTGACCTTCTGTGCATCCGACGTCTTGGTGTCCATCAGCGTCTTGAGCGTCATGGCTGCGGCCGGCACGAACACGCCGTTGGACCAGCCGCCGACGTTGATGGCGTTACCCGCACCATCTGCGCCACTTGCCGCGTAACCGCCCTGGGCAGAAGCACCGACCGCCTTGGCCACGGCACTTGCCGGCAGGTCAAGCATCACGCCCAGGTATCCCAAGCCGTCGAGCAGTTCACGGCTCTGCAGCGACTGAGCGCCATAGGTCGTTGTGTCACTCTTGACCGCGCCCTTAAGCACATTCAGGTACACCGACTTGTCCTGCATCAGCACCAAGTTGGCCGAGTCCAGGGCCAGCAAATTCTGCATGCCAGTTGTGAAGGCGTTCGCTAGCGTCGCACCCTTGCGGGCCTGGTAGGTCATCGCATTAGCGGCGATGTCCGTCAGCGGACTGATTTTGAAATTGTTGTACTCGGTGGTGACGAACGGCGCCACCAGCTCCAGCGTACCGCCCGGCTGCACGGTGTTGTCTGCCGCACGGGGCGTCTTCCCCCCGATGGCCACCAGGCGCACCATACCCATCGGAGTGTCGCTGGCCGTGATGGTGAAGTAGCCGTTGACGTCTGTCGTGGCCGGCGCACCCAGGGCCGCACCGGAGCTGCCGTCGGGCTGCATACCATAGGCCGTTACAACAGCGCCGACATATGCCTCACCGCGAATGGTTTTGGTGGGGACGCCTGGCGCGGCCGCGCCAGTCAGAGGATTGGTGACCGTAGTTGGCACCGTAGTCGGGGGCGTGGTCACAGGCGGAGTTACCGCGCCGCTGCCACTGTCCGAACCACCGCCTCCGCAGCCGGCTAACAGTGCAACGGCAGCTACCGCCAAAATTTTCGATGTCTTCTTCATGTGTGCCTTTGGATGTGAAAATAAGCATGGCTGCTTAAGCAGCCACTTGGTGATTTCAAAATATGTAATTCAGAGCAACGCCAATGCTTTGTTTTTCGGATGGGGCTTTGTCGTTGCCATGGCAATTTTCGCTGTGGTATTTTTTAGCAGCCGTCGGCCTTCCACTCCCATTTTCCGGTTAGCGGGTCATGGCAATAAGGGGCTTGGAAGCGGACCGTGCATCCGTTCTCGAATGTCCTGGTGCAGTCACCGTTATTGCACTGATACGTCGAACGCACCGTCTGGCCGGGCGGCGGCCCGCAGGCTTTCGTCGGCGCAGAATTGCGCGCGGTTTGCTTCGGGTATCCCGCATCGTCCCACCAGTGGGTAATTCCGGTTTTTTGGCATTCAACATACTTGTGCTCCTCGCATTGTTGATAGGCCCGGTCTACCGCATCCTGCTCGCTGTCATAGCCAGTGCTCATCGAACATCCCGTTTTGCCACAAACAATTGCGCCCGCTCCGGGTCCTTTTTGTCTATGCCACACCTTGCAATTTGTCGCTGATTTCGACAGGCCGGCATCCTTTGCTGCCGTTCGACATCCGTTCAACGCTGTGGAGTCTGCAATTTTCTGGGTAGCGAAGTTCCATCCCGCATAAGTAGTAATAACGGAATGCCGCTCCTCCCAGGCAATAGCTGAATAAGCGTGGCTAACGCCGGGAAGTAGCAGGCATGCGAGCAGCCCAAGAAAGACAGGAAACTCCCTCATGAATTTTTTCATTCTTACAGCCATCATCGCGTCCATTCCTGATGCCAAGGCACTAACAGTTTACGTAAAACAATATTTTACATCAATTTTAATATCGTTTTATGTCATTTCAATAAATTGGTGACCATCCGACCATGCTGCATTTTCGTGAGAAAGCCACATGCCAAGGAAACCCAAGGCCGCCAGCGGGAGCACCCTCGGCATTCGGATAGGCCGCAACATCAAAATCGCCAGGCTCGCCCTTGGACTCACACAGGCAGAATTGGCCGAATCCCTCGACCTGGAAAATGTCACCGTGTCGCGCATTGAGACCGGCGCCCAGCTACCCTCCATTGACCGTTTGGATGAGGTTGCAAGGGTCTTGAAAGTCTCCCTTACCGCCCTTCTGGCCGACACGGACAAAGACAGTGCAATAACGCATATGCTGGTCGAAGTAATAAAAGACCTTCCAGCACGTGAAAAAAAGTTTGTGTATGAATTTGCTGCATCGTATGCAGCGCACTGGAATGCCAGCAAGAAGAAATAATTGGCACCAGCTGCACGTATAATCCCCCGACTACCGAACTGTGCTCAAGCAAGACAGTTCGGTGCAGCCTACGCTCGCCTACAAGACGTAGGCCGGCAGCCCCACTGCAGGCTGGTTCTCAGAAGGCTTGAACCCGCAGCTCCCAACTGAGCTATCAATCGTCGAATCCCGTGCCGGTTGATGAGAAGCCTTAGTCAAACATAGACCCCGTGTCGAACATAGACACGGACTCCCAATGGTCGGACATCGACGCACTGTCGTCATGATGATTTAAATCGAATCCGAACGAATTTCCCATCATATCAAAACCTCCAATCCCCCCGGTCATCGGAAGGCCGGTTGCCGGGTTGACCATGAAGTCATCGGATGATGAAAAGTCGTTCGTTTCGCTTGCGCCTGCCGACCCCGCATCGGAATCAAAAGTGCCAGCTGGAGCAAACAGCAGGTCGTAGAGGTGCGCCAGAAATTTCATCTGTTTTCCTTTTTTTTATTATCGGATTTAAAATTCTAGCAGCATTTTTTTAAATAGATATGCCTATTTTTTAATCAAATAAAAAGAACGAGTTCTTTTTAGTCGAAATATTTTTTAAAGCCACCAAAAAAACATCACATCCAAAAATCTGTCGCTATACGTGTTAACAGCGATAAATCCTGTCAACCGGAATATAAGGACATACGATATGATTAGTACCAAGGATATGTTTGAATTCACTAAATCGGGCCGAGTCATCGCGTTCATCCAGGCAAAAAGTAAGAAACAGGCGCGGCGCCGTACTCAGCTCGTCAGCCACTTGGTCCGTATTCCTCAAGGCTGCAAAGTGAGGGTCGTCGAGAAAGGCACCCTCTGCAGGGCACCGATTTTCTTCGAGAAACATTTACGCGCTTTGGAGGATGCCATCGAGGACGCGTTGGCTGAAGCATAGCGCTGCAGCTGACCTTCTTCTCCGAGCAACAAATACACCGGCTAAAAACATTGAGGAAAAAGTATGAAGCCCATCGACATCGGTGATATCGTTGAAAAGCTTCTGGACCTGCGTATCTACAGCCCAGAATTAGCCAAGCGAATGGAGCATGAAAAAGAACTACCGGAAGATGAGCCTATTCCGTTCTTAATTGAAAAAATCGAAACGTCGTTCGCGGCATGCGAACACGTTACTGGGAGAAATAAATCGATTGCTTTTTCTGAGCTAACGGCATGGCTGATTATCAGTTATCAGTTTTACCTGATGCGCCTTGCGCGGGAAGACAATCCGTGGATGTTTACGTTTCCCAACTCGGAGCTTCACACCCATCACTGATTAAATCCGGAACTAGAATTAGTAGAACCACGGTGCATCAAGACGAAAAATATTAGGCCAGATTATCTTCTTTTCACGGCGGATTCCTTTGCAGGGTTTCCGCCATTTTCCCAATTTATGCGTTTCGTACCAGGTCGCCAACAGTTTTCGGGGTATCGCCATAGACAGCAATTCGCACCATCTTCGGCAGATGATGGCTCATGATTTCCTTTACAGTACGAAGCTCACCAGCATTGCTATCGTGGCGCGAGCACTCAGCAGAATGCTGTCCTTGCCATTTCTTTTTCACGCGGCCCCAGTGCGAATCAGCATGTCGATGAAGGTCAATAACTTGATTTCGAACTCCGGAAAACAAGGGGCGTGACCGCTGACAAATCAGTATGCCAAGGATGCCCCATGGGCGCCCGCCATGAGCTCCCTCCACGCCATACTCGAAGTTCACTGCGGCCTGTTCAATGGACGCTTTGGTCTCGTTAAACGCCATGTCGCTGAGCTTCCAGGTCCACGTCGAGACGTCCTTGAACACCAGTTTTTCCTTGCCGGTCTTTTTGTCCGGAAGGTGACGCGGGGACTTCTTGTGCGCGTAATGCAGGACATAATCGGTGAACGTAATGTGCCCACCGGCGGCCATGGCGTTCTTCGCCACATGCGCGTCAGGCGTGGCCGGGTCGTTCAATCCGCCCTTCCCGTCATCGGACAATAGCCACCAGGCGACCAGGCCATTTGCCAGCGGATATGCGATGAAATGTATCGCCGCGAGGCCTCTGGTGCGGTCGTATGCACGGCCGCGAGCAGTGCGTGTTACCGGGTATCGGATTGCCATTTTGGCGACGAGGCCACCCAGCTTTGACGCGCTAATTGCGCCGCCGCACCACCAATAATGGCGGCGGAATACCAGCAGTTGCAAGAGCTGCATCAGGACAGTTTTGTTGCGAGGAACTTTGATTTGAAGTGCGGCGTCGGCTACTCTCATGGTGCGTCTCCGGGTCGTTTATTTTTGTTGGGGATGCAGCGTATAGGTACCGTGCCAAGAGGCCCCGGAGGGGCCGTGCACAGGCGCTCTATTGTTAGCAGAAACTGAACCCATTTCGCGATTTTTCCCAGCGACCGATTCGACTCTCCGAGACTGGTTGCTATACGCTTGCGAAGGTCAAGATTTGACTTTGCATCGCACTGAACCAACGGCGCGCCAACGCCAGCACTACCGAACATAGTTTCACCATGCTCGCAGTGCTGAACCGGTCGCCAAACCGTTCAGCACTGCATCGTCAACATTTCATCCGGCGTGAACCAGGTTAGCCACCTGGTGCCACAGCGCGTTGTGCGTCTAAAGTGGGCGCCCGCAACGTGTCGGAAGGGGCCGCGAGTTCAATCCCGTCCTAACGGACGACTAATTCTCGCGGTCTACTTCATAAAATGTGCCGCTTCGGTGTAGGCGGCAGAACAAACTGGTGCACACTTCCTGACACAAAAGTTGTGCGCGAGCCCGTGCGATTGGAACACAGACATTGATTCGTTCAATGGGGCGCAAGCCTGTGACCACCGACCTTGTCCGTCGGTGCGAGCTCTCGATATGCGAAATAACAGTAGAGCCTGTTCGTCGGCGTGCCACCTGCTCTCAGGAGAGAGCAGACGCACGACGGAAAGCCCACACGTAGTCAGACGGGGTGAGCCGAGGCGCGCAAGCGTCGTAGGCCACGGGCATACACGAAACCGACCTGAATCGGCGTAGGGGTATGCACAGCAGCACGAGATGAACCGGGTCGCGCCGGGAAGTCTTTTGCGTTGTCTGGAGCAAAAGCGTGTAATTGCCCGCGAGGGCATTGGGAAGATAAGAACCAGCTAGGGCCTGCAGTGCCTGGAATTCTTGGAATTGAACTGAGAGGATTGCGATGAGTAGCCGCCTGCTTAATGGGGTCGGGGCGGTGAAATCCGGAGGTGCGCCGGAAAGCAATACAGTTCGAGAGAGACTGGTGGTCTGTCTGAAAAGCTTTGCGTATCTAACCAACACAAAATGGTCCGCGGTGCGGGGGATTTTTGGCTCCTCGCAAACCAAGGGCTATAAGCCGATTGCTGTCGTAGCGCCTAAATTTCGGCGCCTAAGGGCGGGGGTCATTCCCCGGACAAGAAGTATCCCTGAGTATGCAATCGAGTGGCCGGCGAAAGCCGTGTCGGATAAAAAATTGACGAACGTTGTGAAACCAGCGCCCCGTGGAACGGGCCTTGGGGGACGGATGCCTTGGCGGGCATCCACCGACTTTTGTGTCGGCTGTACACGCGAATTCAGGTTGGCGCCTGAATGAGCGATGCCGGAATGCAAATTGGCTGGAAAGTGCTGGCGCAAGTCAGCGGCTCAACCAGCGGCAAGGATAGAGAAGTTCGAACCTGGTGGCCAAGAGGATTCCCTCTGGCTTACCGACTGATGTTAAAGACCGCCGGCTTCATTGCTGGCGGTCTTCCCATTTTTGAGCTTCTGCCCAGAAAAATTGAGCGTCGGTTCGACGCACGGTCCAGCAGCACTTTAATCACTCGATTCAGAGAGCACCATACGAGCAGCTTGCTTTGCCTTCATCCGCGAAACCGGGTCATTGCTTTTTCCACTTGAGTTCAGACGTCCCGTTACTTTTACTTCCAGGGCTTCGTCGTCGGTGCTGCCAACGGACTGGTCGCTGCGATGACCATCAGTTCCGCCGCCGCGCAGCGCGCTATCAAGCCATGAATAGAAGACATCAGGATGCCAAAAGACGCGCCCCGCTAATAATGTAGGAGTAGGAATCCCGCCGGATTTAACAAGGTTCTCGATAGTACGGGTTGTGCAGTCAAGCACAGCTGCAACTGCTTCTTTGGTCATTGGTACGAAAGGTGTGGTCATTTGATGGCGTCCATGTAATGAATTACATGGATAGCTATCGAGGTTTATACGCCGCCGAAAAACCTGAAAAATATGCAGAAAACGCGCTGCACTCGACTTGTTGTTGCGCTTACGGATAATCAAAAATAAACTTGTATTCGACCATACCACCATCAAAATCTGTGTCAAATCTGTGTCATTTGGCACAGATTCGCATCTTCGCGAAGCTAACAGAAGCTGACCGAATCTGAATATAACTTGTTGATTTTAAAAGGATGATGTACAGTAGCCATACCCGTCTTAAAGGCGAAAAAGCTTCGAAAATGTCGTTCGGGACGCAGAGGCCGGAGGTTCGAATCCTCTCACCCCGACCAGCCCCTTCCGCTTGGCCCGGTCGGCATCGACTGCTGACACCTTGACCTGTGCGTTGGTGCATTGCTGGGAAGTATGATATTAATTGAGCAATTGGTATCCTGTACACTTCTCGCGCAAGGGCCCGGTCTTATGTCTTTCCTGATAGTTCTGGCCGCACTGGCCTTCCTCATGCTGGCCGCCTACCGCGGCTACAGCGTGATCCTGTTTGCCCCTGTCGCCGCACTGGGTGCCGTGCTGCTTACCGATCCGTCCGCCGTGCCTGCCGTCTTCAGCGGCATCTTCATGGAAAAAATGGTGGGCTTCATCAAGCTGTATTTCCCCGTCTTTTTGCTCGGTGCCGTGTTCGGCAAGCTGATCGAGTTGTCCGGCTTTTCCCAGTCCATCGTCGTGGCGGCCATCCGCTACATCGGCAGTTCGCGCGCGAATGCCGTCATCGTTGCCGTGTGCGCGGCCCTGACTTACGGCGGCGTGTCGCTGTTCGTGGTGGTGTTCGCCGTGTATCCGTTCGCGGCCGAACTCTACCGCCAGAGCAATATCCCCAAGCGGCTGATGCCGGGCGCCATCGCCCTGGGCGCGTTTTCCTTCACCATGGATACCCTGCCCGGCACGCCGCAAATCCAGAACATCATTCCCACCACCTTTTTCAACACGACCGGCTGGGCCGCGCCGTGGCTGGGCACGATAGGCGCAGTACTGACGGTGATCATGGGACTGGCCTTCCTGGAATGGCGCCGCCGTTCCGTCATGGCGACGGGTGAAGGTTATGGAGTGGAAGCGGAACAGGCCAAGACCGGCGGTGGCGACCTGCCCCATCCGCTGCTGTCGGTGGCACCTTTGGTGCTGGTGGGCGTGGCCAACTTTGCGCTGACCAAGCTGATTCCCCACTGGTATGGCGCCAGTTACGTACTCACCGCCGACGCCCTGCCCGGCTTGCACGCGCCCGTGTCGACATCGATAGCCTCCGTCACCGGCATCTGGGCCGTGGAAGGCGCCTTGTTGCTGGGAATTTTGCTCGTCTGCGTGACGGCCTTCGGGCGCATCCGCGCCTCCTTTGCCGAAGGCACCAAGGCAGCCGTGGGCGGTGCGCTGCTGGCGGCCATGAATACGGCGTCCGAGTATGGCTTTGGCGGCGTCATCGCCGCCCTGCCCGGTTTTCTTGCCGTCAGCAACACCTTGCGCAGCGTGCCCGATCCCCTCGTCAACGCAGCCGTGTCCGTGACGACGCTGGCCGGCATTACCGGCTCGGCGTCAGGCGGCATGAGCATCGCGCTGGCGGCCATGTCGGACAGTTTCATTCAAGCTGCGCAGCAAGCGCACATTCCGCTGGAAGTCATGCACCGCGTGGTGGCCATGGCCAGCGGCGGCATGGACACCCTGCCGCACAATGGCGCCGTGATCACCCTGCTGGCGGTCACGGGCCTCACGCACCGCCAGTCCTACCGCGACATTTTCGGCATCACCGTCATCAAGACGGTGGCCGTGTTCCTCGTCATTGCCATCTATTACATGACGGGTCTGGTATGACCTAAAGCTGCGATGACGATGCCGGTTTCGCCAAAGCTTGCGCCGGCTTGAACAAATGGCTGATGCCCATCGTCAATAGCGGACCGGCCAGCGCCAGATAGGAGCTGTCCACGCCATACGGATTGCCCGCCAGGAACCAGCCGATGGTGGCGATCACCGAGACGATCACGCCGACAAAGGCGCCACGCGGCGTGCCGAATTTCGGCGCATAGAAGGCCATCAGCACCAGCACGGCCAGGGTGGCGCGCAGGGCCTTGCCCAGGAAGGCGATCATCAGCAGTTTTTCCGCATACAGCGCCAGCACCAGCGGCAGCAAGCCGGCGACGACGATGGCGATGCGCAGGAACATCAGCGATTTCGCGTCGTTCTTCGCCTTGTTATACCAGGGATCATAAAAATCCTTCATGGCAAGGGTGGCCGATGCCAGCGTAGTGGCGGAAATACCGCCGAACAGGGCGCCGGCCAGGCCCACGATCATGATGCTGGCGGAAAACGCCGGCATGTGGGCAATCAGGGTCGGGAAGGCGTCGATCGACTTCATGCCCGGATACAGCACGGCGCTGCACATGCCGATCAGGGCCGCCATCAGGCCGAACGGGATCATCAGCGAGGACACGTAATAACAGGCGCGCTTGGCCACGGCCGGGTTGTCCGTGCTGACCAGGGCCTGGATCACGTATTGCGTGGCGAAGATGGAACCGATGCCGCCGATCATCCAGGCGATGATCTGGCCCCAGCCGATCTCGACCCAGTTGAACATCTTGGCCGGCAGTTGCGCCTGCAGCGCGCCGATGCCGCCGGACGCTTCCAGCGCATACGCCAGCGCCAGGATCACGCCCAGGTATTTGACGATGGAGTGGGCGAAATTGGTGTACACGACCGAGCGCATGCCGCCCAGGCTGACATAGATCACGGTAATGGCGCCCACCAGCAGGATGGCCACGGTTTTATTGATGTGCAGCACGGCCGCCAGCACGGCGCCGCCGCTCGCGTACAGGGCCACGGCAACGATACCCAGCGCGACGATGGTGAGGATGGACGCCGCATAGCGCACGGGCTCGCCATACGTCTGCGCCAGGATGCCGGAAATCGTCGACTGCCCGCTTTCCTTGTATTTTTTGACCAGCACGATGGCCAGCAGCAAGAAGCCCAGCGACAGCGCCACCAGGTTCCAGGCGGCGGAAATGCCCAGCTCATAGCCTTTTTGCGCCGTGCCGATACTCACGGAGCTGCCGATGAATTCGGACAGCAGCAGTGCGCCGATCAGGTAGGCGGGATAGTTGCGCCCACCCGCCGTCATGCCCTCGGCGCTGTTGGCGTGCTTGCGCACGCTATAAGTAATGTACGACATGAGGGCAAAATAGCCCACCGTGACCGCAGCGATGATGATTAATCTGTTTTCCATTCGTCTACTCCAAGTCTGCTTTTCTTATTATTATTTTTCAAGAAAGCTTCCCCTGCCGCATGCCGGATCTATCGGTGGCAGTGCTCAGAGGAAAGTCAAATTCCTGCTGTACCGATACGGTACAGCAGGCCTCACACTAAGAAAGTCCGCAACTGCTCTGTAAACAAGTCCGCCGCCTCGATATTCGAGATATGCGAGGCGGGCAGGCTTGTCAGACGGGCGCCAGCAATCTGCTGCTGCAGCCAGCGCCCGTCGTCGATGGTGGTCACGGGATCGTGCTCGCCCGCGATGATCAGGGTCGGCACGGCTATCGCACCGACGCAGGTGTGCAAGTCCGCCTGCGCCAGCACTTCACAGCAGGCCGCGTAGCCGCCGGCATCCTGATCGCGCAAGGCGTCGACCAGGCGCGCCACCGCATCCGCTTCGCGCGCGATAAACTGCGGCGTGAACCAGCGCGCGGCGGCGCCCTCGGCCACTGCGGCCATGCCGTCACGACGCACTTGCTCCGCCCGTAGCTGCCACGGCGCGGCGCCACCGATGCGCGCCGCCGTATTCGCCAGCACAAGCTTCGTCAGGCGCTGCGGTTGGTGTATGCCCAGCCACTGGCCCGTCAAGCCACCCATGGAAATGCCGCAGAAGGCGGCACGGGCGATATCGAGGTGGTCGAGCAGCGCCACCACGTCCTGCCCCAGCCGCTCGATGCCGAACGGCGCGAGGCCGCTGGCCGACTGGCCATGGCCGCGCGTATCGTAGCGCACGACAAAAAAATCGCCGGCCAGCGCGGCCGCTTGCGCATCCCACATGGACAAGTCCGTGCCGAGGGAATTCGACAGGACCAGGCAGGGCTTGGCACGGTCGCCATCCGTGCGGTAATGCACGCGGATACCGTCCACCTGGCACGTTTTCCCGACAGTGTCGTTGCCTGTATGCGTCATTGCATCTCTCCTCAGGAGTCGTCGTCGCGCACCGACGAGGGATGGCGGCACAGCGGCATCACGTCGACCTGCATGTAGGGGAACAAAGGAAGCGAGGTCAGTAAATTATGCAGCTCGTCCACGCTGTCCACGTCAAAGACGCTGACGTTGGCGTACTGCCCGGCGATGCGCCACAGGTGGCGCCATTTGCCCTCGTGCTGCAGGCGCTGGGCCAGTTCCTTTTCCGTCTGTTTCAGCTGCGCCGCCTGCTCGGCGGGCATCGTCGACGGCAGGTTCACGTTCATGCGTACATGGAATAACATGGTTTCTCCTTTGGCTTTCTTATTGACGCTGCATGGCGCGCAGCTTGTCCGTATCGATCTCCACGCCCAGGCCCGGCCCCGTCGGCACTTGCAGCATGAAGTCGCGGTACACGAGCGGCTCGCGCAAGACTTCCTGCGTCAGCAGCAGAGGGCCGAACAGTTCCGTACCCCAGGCCAGTTCGGCAAAGGTGGAGCAGACGTGGGCCGTGGCGGCCGTGCCGATGCCGCCTTCGAGCATGGTGCCGCCGTACAGGCCCACGCCAGCCAGGCGCGCCACGGTGGCCACTTCCAGCGCGGGCAGCAAGCCGCCCGACTGGGTGATTTTCACCGCATACACGTCGGCCGCATCGGCCTGGGCCAGCGCCAGCGCGTCGGCGGGGCCATGCAATGCTTCGTCGGCCATGATGGCCACGTCGAAGCGTTGCTTCAGGCGCGCCAGCGCGGCGCGGTTGCCCGCTTTGACGGGCTGCTCGATCAGGTCGATGCCGCCCGCTTCCAGCGCTCCGATGCCGCGCACGGCGTCCATCTCGCTCCAGGCCTGGTTGACATCGACGCGCACGCTGGCACGTTCGCCCAGCGCCCGCTTGATCTCCAGCACGTGGGCCACGTCGTCCATCACGTCGCGCAGGCCAATCTTCAGCTTGAAGATGCGGTGGCGACGCAAGTCCAGCATTTTTTCCGCTTCGGCGATATCGCGCACGGTATCGCCGCTGGCCAGCACCCAGGCCACGGGCAACGCATCGCGCACGCGGCCACCCAGCAGTTCCGACAACGGCACGTTCAGGCGGCGCGCCTGTGCATCGAGCAGCGCCGTTTCAATCGCGCACTTGGCGAAACGGTTACCCTGGATGACCTTGCGTACCATGGCCATCGCCTTGGCGACCTGGCTCGCTTCCATGCCGACCAGCAGGGGTGCGATATAAGTATCGATATTGGTCTTGATGCTTTCCGGGCTTTCGCCGCCATAGCTCAAGCCGCCGATGGTAGTCGCTTCGCCCCAGCCAGTGATGCCGTCGGTGCAGCGCAGCCGTACCAGCACCAGGGTTTGCGTATTCATGGTGGCGACGGACATCCGGTGCGGGCGGATGGTTGGTACATCGACCAGGTAGGTCTCGATATTTTGAATCATATTTATTCCGTATAATTCCGTGGAGTGGTGACACCATATGCCCCGAATGTGCCCACGTCCAACACCGAGTTGGTATCAAACCTATACCTGAAAGGTATGAAGATGGAATTACGCCACTTGCGCTACTTCGTTGCGGTCGCAGAGGAAAGGAACTTCACTCGGGCCGCCGCGCGCCTGCATATCGCGCAGCCACCGCTCAGCCGGCAGATGCAGCAACTGGAAGAAACGCTGGGCGTGGCGCTGATCGAAAAAGGCTCGCGTCCCCTGCGGCTGACGGAAGCGGGCGAGTTTTTCCTCGCCCATGCGCGCCCGCTGCTCGACCAGGTGCGCGACCTGAAGGCGATGACGCAGCGCGTGGGCAAGCTGGAACGCACCCTGTCGATCGGCTTCGTCGCCTCGACCCTGTATGGGGAATTGCCCGACATCGTGCACCGCTACTGCGAACGCCATCCCGAGGTCGACGTGACGCTGCATGAAATGACGACGGTGCAGCAGCTCAAGGCCCTGAAGGAAGGCCGCATCGACGTGGGTTTCGGGCGCCTGAAAAGTGAAGATCCCAGCATCCGCCGCATTCTGCTACGCGAAGAGCGGCTGGTGGTGGCCCTGCCGCCCGGCCACCGGCTGGCCAAGGGCGAAGGGGGATTGCGCCTGACTGACCTGATCCACGAAACCCTGCTCGTGTATCCGAAAGCGCCCCGCCCCAGCTTTGCCGACCAGGTGCTGGCCATGTTCAGCGATGGCAATGTCACGCCCGGCCCCGTCACGGAAGTGCGCGAACTGCAGATTTCCATGGGACTGGTGGCGGCCGGCCAGGGCATTTCCATCGTGCCCGAAAGCGTGCAGGCCATGCATCACAGGAACGTGGTGTACCGCAAGCTGGACGACAAGCATGCGTTCTCGCCCATTTTATTCAGCATGCGGCATATGGACCGCTCGCCGGAACTGGACAACCTCCTCGCCGCCGTGTATTCGATCTACGATGAACACGGCATTGCGCATGTCAAGGAAAGCCTGCAATAGCTAGAGGGAGGCGTCGGCCAGCAATGCGGGACGCAGCGCGCGGATGCGCAGCTCCGTAAAATAGCCGCCCGCTTCGTTGTAGCGCAGATAGTGGCGGCCGCAGTTCAGGCAGCGCGCCACCTGGCTCAGGTTGGCGGGATAGTAGCGCGGCGCGATGGGCGCATCGACGCTTTCATAGCGCGTGCCATGCGGGTGGAATTCGGCAAACGTCGGTTCCTCGTACGGATCTTCGCGCAGGGTGCCGATTTCTTCGAAGCGGTCCAGCTCCAGCGAAGTGGGCAGACGCTGCCAGGCGTCCAACGGCACCGTGCAGCAGCTGCATTTTTTTGTCACCAGCGCCGATGTGGCGGCCAGTGCGGACAAGGCGGGAAAGTCGACGAATACCATGGTTTAGCCATTGCAAAGGGGCGGCCCATGGCAACGAGCCTGGCCGCGCCCCTTATTCTAGCGCAGACGCATCCTGCCTATACGCGCACCCCATTTTGCCAGGACCAGCTCCAGCAGCATCAACATGCAGGCGGAAATGAGCAGCAATGGCATCAGCGCGCACATGGCGGCGGCAAGCAGCCAGGCCAGCGCGGAAGGCGAGGTCCAGGCGCCTGGCAGCAGCCGGGGCAAGCCCAGCGAACCTGGCAAGCGCCGCTTGAAAAACATCACCCAGCCCGATACCAGCGAGAACAGCACGCTGGCGCCGAACAGCAGTAACAGCGCCTGGTTCCACCAGCCGAATTCGCCCCGATGGAAGGGGATGCCGATGGCGGTGGCCTTGCCGAACGCCGTCTGCGCCTCCCAGCCCGCGTAATACAGGGGTTTGCCGCTGTAGGCATCGAATTGCAGGTCGAAGCGCAAGGTGGGCTGGCTGCGGTCGGCCATGGTGGCGCGCCACACATCGTCCTGGCTGGCCGGCGCCGTCAGCTGCACGGCAATCGCGGGCGCATGACTGCGCGCCACCTGCCACGCATCCTGCCAGTCGAGCGGAGCGCCCTTCTCGGTCGAATGCAGGCCGCGCGGCACGGGCGGCGGCGCCTGGCCGCTGACATCGCGCAGCGCGCGTATGCGCCCGCCCGCCTGCTGGCTCCACGTCAGCCCTGTCGCCAGGATGACCAAACTGATCACGCCGAGCGCCACGCCCAGGAAGGCATGCCACTGGCGCCAGCCATTCCGGCCCCGCGCACCCCGCTTCGGCAAGCCCGATTGGGCGCCGCGCGGCCACCACAGCACCACACCCGTCACCAGCATCACCATCAGCCAGCTGGCCGCCAGCTCGATCATCCAGCGCCAGCCATCGTTTTGCAGCAGGCGCGAATGCAGCTTTTTCGCCCAGTTGCCGAAGCGCTCCGCACCCGCCAGGCTGCCGAGCACGCGCGCATCATACGGATTCACGTAGACGATGATGGCTTGCGCGGGCAGGCCGAACCTCGGCCTGGGGGGCGTGGCCGGCGCGGCATGTCCGCCATGTCCCGCATGCTCGTCCACGCCGCCGCCGGGCGGCGCGAACGCCACCTGCACCGCGTCGTCCTGTTGAAACGGCGGCACCACGTGCTGCACTGTCCAGCCACGCGGTGCCGCCCGTTCCGCTGCCGCCACGGCGGCGTCCAGCGGCAGCATGGACGCTTGCGGCGTCACGTGATCCAGGTGCTGGTACAGACGTGCCTCGATCTGCGGCGTGAACACATACAGGATGCCCGTCAGGGTGGCCACCAGCGCAAACGGCGAGGCGATCAGCGCGGCCCAGAAGTGGATGCGCCAGTACA
Organism: Janthinobacterium breve; assembly: GCF_051380895.1. Lineage (NCBI taxonomy): Bacteria > Pseudomonadati > Pseudomonadota > Betaproteobacteria > Burkholderiales > Oxalobacteraceae > Janthinobacterium > Janthinobacterium breve. The sequence continues at coordinate 515,850 of NZ_JBNYXY010000002.1, forward strand.
GGCTTTTACGTCGTGCGATGAGAAAAGTTGCGTCGTCCATGACCATCCTCACAGTGCGTTGAAGGTATAGCCCAGGCCCAGCATCACGCTGCGCGGCGCACCGGGCGTGTACTGATTCTGGCTGTTCGGCGCATAGCTGCCCACACCCGAATAACTGCTGCTGGCCGAATCGGCATAGCGTTTATCGGCCAGGTTACGCACCTGCGCCCACGCTTCCAGGCCCCGCGCAAGTTGGTAGCTGGCGCGCAGGTTCAGCAGCGCGTGGCCCTTGTACTCCACCGTGTTGGCATTGTTCATCCAGTAGCGGCCCTGGTGCACGGCTTCGAGCGCCACCCTGGCGCCGGCCACGGGCTTGTAGCCGATCTCGAACGAGGTGATGTCGCGCGGCGCCTGCGGCATGGTGCGTCCGCTGTAATCGAGGCTGGCGGACACCTGGTAGCGCAGGTAGCGGTGGCGCGCGATGGCCGTGGCGAAGCGCGCGTCGAACGGGCCGCTGTCGTAGTTCAGCCCAAGCTCCAGGCCTTCGCTGCGCGTGCGCCCCGCATTGCGATTTTCGCTGTTCCCCGGCGAGAGCGTATAGCTGACGATGGTATCGCGCCCGTCAAGACGGTACAGGGCCGTGTCGAGTTTCAAGCGGCCCTGCAGGAAGGCCCAGCGCAAGCCCAGTTCATAGTTGTTGTAGACGGACGGCTGCAGGTCGGCGATGCCCGTCTTGCCATACAGCTGGCTGACCTCGGGCGGGGTAAAGCCCTGGCTGACGTTCGCATACGCGCTGCCTGCATGACCGAGGGCGTAGGTGGCGCCCAGCTTCGGGCTGACGTGCGAAAAGCTGCGTGACTCGTCGGGTGCGCCGTAATTCACGCTGCCGCCCGGCGCCAGCTTGTTGTGGTAATCGTAGCGTATGGCATCCGAGCGTCCGCCCAGCACCAGGCGCGTGCCAGCCAGCGGAGAAAATTCCCATTGCGCGAAAACGGCCGTGTTCAGAATGTCCGTCTGGTAGTCGCGCACGCCCTGGGGATTGCTGGCATTGGCCAGCGTATAGCGCAAATAACGGCCCGTGGCGGCATCGCGCACGATGGACAGGTTGTCGCTGACAAAGGGATTGTCGCTCTTGTCCACGTACACGCCGGCGACCAGGCGCGAACGCAGCCAGGTGAATTCCTGCTGGTGTTTGAGGTCCAGCCCCAGCGAATCGACGTGGTTGTTATTGATGACGCCCTTGCACAGCATGCCCGCGCAACTGCCGATGGAATACGCGGGAATCTGCCCATGGTCATTCTTGCGCGTAAACACGGTGACGGTGCTCGTGCCATTGGCCGTCGTCGCGCCCTCCCACGCCAGATTCATGCGCGTGGTCTTGTCCTTGCGGTAAGTGAAAGTGTTTAGGCTCTTGCCCGGGGCATTGCGGTAATCGTCTTCAAACAGGCTGCCCGTCATGGCCGCATCGAGGTCCGTGTGGACGATGGTGGCGCGCAGCTGCGAGGTGGGACTGAGCGCATAGTCGGCGCGCAGCGAGAACGAATCCTTGTCGCCATAGCTGTACTCTTGCCAGTTGTCGCGCGACCGGCGCGAACTGTAATGGGAAAAGCGCAGTCCCAGCGGCCCCCAGGTATCGCTGGCGGAGGTGTCGTAGCGGGTGAAGCCACCCACGTTGTCGCGCCGCACGCCCACCTTGGCCGTCGGCGTGGCGCTGGCGCCGGCCGTCAGGAAATTGACGGCGCCGCCCACGGCATTGCTGCCGTACAGCGAGGAAGCAGCGCCCTTCACCACTTCCACGCCGCTGGCCCCCGCCATGTTCATTTCATTGAGCGAATTATGGTTGAAAACGCCCAACGGACGGATGGGGATGCCGTCTTCCAGGTACTGGTAGACGGCATTCGTGCCGATGGGCTGGCGGATGCTCATGCTGTGCTGCTCGTTGCCCAGGTCATTCCAGTACACGCCGGCGATGCGGTTGAGGATATCGCCCATGGTCTTGGGCTTGTCGCGTTCCAGCATGTTGGCATTGACGACGCCGATGGCCTGCGGCGTCTCGGACAGCCACGATTGCGCGCGTGAGCCGGAAACGACGACGGTGTCGATGGCGTGATCGGATTGCGCCTGCGCGCAGGGGTAGGCCAGGGTGATGGCCACGGCCAATACCAATAATTTCTTGTTCATGTGATTCTCGTTTAAGTGTGCGGATGCTGCCCGTCGCACTGGAAGGCGCGCAGGGCAAGCACTAAAAATGCAAAGACTTAAATGAGGGTGGGCGGCGCGCGCGATTGCGCGGTGGACCAGATGAAGAGCGGTGATGGCGACTGGTAGTACAGGGCCGGGAAAATGGCCGTGCCGCTGGCGACGGGCAGCGGCAGCATGGGACTGGGCGGCAAGCCCACGGAACCCGCATGCGTGGAACAGAAGGCGCAATGCTCCATCTGCATGGCCTTGCCGCCGGACTTGCCATCGGCGGCACCATCATCATCGACCTGGACGAAACGGATGCCGGCCACCGAGCAGATTTCGGCCCAGCCGGAACCGGACTCCTGCTTGGCGTTGGCGACGGCCTGGGAAATCGACGGCGCGAGCGCCGCCAGCAGGATCGCGAAACAGGCGATACAGGCGGCAAAGCGGCGCGTGAAAGAGGTCATTCCCATGGCCGCATTTTACCAGCGGCCGCCGGGACTGGGTAGCGGAAAGCGGCTCAGGCGGCCGGGCAGGCAGCGTTGCCGTTGTCAAAAGCACGCACCACGCCCGCCGCATCTGCAGCGATGCGGCCGACGGCGCGGCGGTGGCCCAGCACCAGTTCATCGTAGCCTGCGCCCACCTTTTCATTGGCTATCGTGCGGCAAGTGACCACCTTGTTGCTGGCCAGCTGGCGCACGCTCCACACGGCATCGATCAGCGCATACTGGCCCATCACGGACTCGAAGCGCTGCACATTGGTGCTGATGCGGTACACGGGCAGGTTGTCGGGGTGCGGCGTGCGGAACACATCGATGGCGCCCAGGTCGCTCGTCACGGCCGTCGACAGGGCCTGGCCGATCTCGCCGGCCAGCGGTCCCGCCCAGCGCTGCTGCTCCAGCAATTCGATGCGTCCCGATGGCGCCGTCACGACGAACTGGTTGCGGCTCACCTGCTGCGGCACACTGACGGCCAGCACCTCGACATAGTATTTGACGGGTTTGGCCGGCTGCGCGTCGGCGCCGCCACTGAGCGTATAGAAATGCTCGGGCTGTGGCGTGGAGCAGGCGCCCAGCAGGCTGGCTGCCATCAGTAGCGCAAAAATTGGCTTCCTCATTTTTTTTCATCTCCTTTTTTACCGCGGATCAGGGACTCTGGGTGGCGTTCCAGGTAATCCGACAGGGCATTGAGCGATTGCAGGGTTTGCGTCAGCTGCTGCAAGGCCTGGCGCACGTCAGACTGCAGCGGCGAATCCTTTTGCAGCACCTGTTCGGCCGTGCCGAAGGTCTGTTTTGCCGCCGTCAGGGTATCGCGCATTTCCGGCACCACCTGGCCATCGAGCTGCTTGAACAGGGTATTGGCCTGCTTGATGGTGGCGTTCAGGTTGTTGCCGATCTCCGCGTATGGCACCTGATCGAGCTTGCGGGCAATGCTGGCGATCTGCGTCTGCAATTCATCCAGGGTATTGGGCACGGTGGGCACTTCCAGCGGATACCTGTTCAAGTCCAGCGCCACCTTCGGCGCTTTCGGGAAGAAGTCCAGCGCGATATACAGCTGGCTGGTGAGCAGGTTGCCCGTGCGCAACTGGGCGCGCAAACCGCGGCTGACCATGCGTTCGAGCACCTGGTGGCCGGCCGATCCTTCCGCATCGTCGACGGCCGCCTTGAAGCGCATACCCAGGCGGGCAGGATACAGATTAACGGTGACGGGCATGCGGAAGTTCTTTTTCACGGGGTCGAATTCGATACCCACCGAGCGCACTTCGCCCAGCACGATGCCGCGGAAGTCCACCGTGGCGCCGGGCTGCAAGCCACGCAGGGACTGGTCGAAATAGAATACGGTGGTAATGGCCTCACCATCGGGCTCGCGCATGGCGCTGGCCTCGTCGGCCGCCAGCCGGTAAGTGGTGCCAGCCGGCGCCGGGTCTTCCGGCTTGCGGCCATTTTCCGCCTCGAAAGCGATACCGCCCACCAGCATGGCGGCCAGCGACTGCGTGTTCAGTTTGAAGCCGTTGGAATCGAGGCGCACATCGACGCCGCTGGCATGCCACCAGCGCGCATTCTTGCCGACAAACTGGTCATACGGCGCGTTCACGAACACCGACATGGTGATGCCGTTGCCATCCTTGTCCAGCGCGAAGCTGACCACCTTGCCCACCCGCAGGCGGTGGAAGAACAGGGGCGAACCCACATCGACGGAGCCGAGGCTGTCCGCATGCAGGGTGTACAGCTTGCCTTTCTGGTCGCCCGCCACAGCGGGCGGATTTTCCATGCCGACGAAGTTGTCCTTCTTCTGCTCCGACTTGCCCGTATCTACGCCGATGTAGGCGCCCGACAGCAAGGTGCCCAGGCCCGTCACGCCGCTGGCGCCGATTTGCGGGCGCACTACCCAGAAGCGCGAATCGGCGGTGGCGAAGCGCCGCGCTTCCTTGCTCATGTCGATCGTCACCAGCACCTTGGTCAAGTCGTCGCCGAGGGTGATGGCACGCACCTGGCCGATGTCGACATCCTTGTACTTGACCTTGGTCTTGCCCGGCTCCAGGCCTTCGGCGCTCTTGAAGCTGACCGTTACCGTGGGGCCCTGGTCGAGGATGGACTTGGCGGCCAGGCCGGCGCCGATCAGCGCGGCCAGCAGCGGAATGAGCCATACCAGCGATGGCAGCCAGCGGCTGCCCTGCTCCACATCGGGTTCCGGCAATGGACGGCCAACCGTTTCGGCAAGGTCGCCTGCTTCTTTGTCAGACATGCTGTTCTCCAATCACTGTATTGTTTCCGGTATTTGTCACCACCACGGGTTCTTCCTCTCCAGGCACCTGCCCGTCGACAGGGTCCCAGATCAGGCGCGGATCAAACTGCATCGCCGCCAGCATGGTCAGCACCACCACGGCGCCAAAGGCCAGCGCGCCGGGACCTGCCGTGATCACGGCCAGCGACTTGAAACGCACCAGCGCCACCGTCAGGGTCACGACAAAAATGTCGAGCATGGACCAGCGGCCGATGAATTCGACCATGCGGTACAAAATGGTGCGCTGGCGCGGCCGCCAGCGCGAACGCCGCTGCGCCGTGAATGCCAGCAGCGCCAGCACGCCCAGCTTGAGCATGGGCACGACCACGCTGGCGATGAAAATGATGATGGCCAGGCCCTTCGAGCCGCTGGTCCAGAACAGCACCACGCCGCTCATGATGGTGTCATTTTGCACACCAAACAGCGTGTACGTGACCATCACGGGCAGCAGGTTGGCGGGAATGTAGAGGATCATGGCGGCGATCAGCAAGGCCCAGGTGCGGTTGATGCTGTCCGGTTTGCGTATGTGCAGGGCCGTGCCGCAGCGCACGCACGCCAGGTGCTTGCCCTTGCCCAGAGGCGGCGCCACCAGGCCGCAGGCATGGCAAGGCAGCACCTTCTCGCCGGGCGCGAAGGCCTTGTAGCGGATGCCGGGCAGCGCTTGCCGTGTCAGGTCGTCACCCAGGTTCCACAGGGCCTTGGGATCGAACGAAACGACGATGGCCAGCATCAAGGTCAGCGCACCAAACGCGAACAGCCCCGGTTGCGGCAGCACCGTGGCCAGGCTGGTCATCTTGACGACGGTGATCAGGATGCCGATCATCAGCACCTCCGTCATGCCCCACTCGCGTGCCGTCTGCACGGCGCGCAGCACGCGGTTAAAGCCGGGGACCTTGACGCCGCCACGCAGGCCCAGCGCCACATACAGCAGGGAGCCCAGTTCGATGGCAGGGAAGAGAATGGTAAACAGGAAGACCATGGTCGCCACCACCTGCATCTGCTCGGACCACAGCACGCGAATGGAGCCGAGCAAGGTGGCGCTGGAGGTCAGTCCATTGACGTCGAGTTCGACGATGGGAAAAAACTGCGCGATCAGGAAGACCAGGGCGGCGCCCAGGGTCAGTGCCACCACCTTGTCCAAGGCAGCGGACGCGCCCCGGCCCGAGGCGGCCCGGTACAGCACCGAGCGGCAACGGATGCAGCGCGCCTTCTCGCGGGGACGCAGCGGACGTTTGCGGTACAGCACGCCGCAGTCATGACAGCTAATCAGGTCGTATCGGTGCACAGTGTGAAGTTTGCCGGCGCGCGAGCGCGACTATCTCATGTTAATGCCAGCCATCATGACAGAGTTGGCATTTTCCTGCACCTCAGCACTATTTATTGTTGTGCACCTAATACTATCTCGACCGCACGGCCAATTTGCAGCACTCTTTCATCCGCGCCGGCCAGGCCACAAATGCCCAGCCCCACGGGCAGTTCGCCCTCGGCATGGCAAGGCAGGGACAAGGCGCAGCCATCGAGGAAGTTGATCGCACTGGCGTTGCGCAGCGCCAGGCCATTCGTGGCGAAGAAGGTGGCGTCGTCCGCTTCCAGCGGGGCGACTTCCGGTGCGAGAATAGCCACGCTGGGCATCAACCAGGCGTCGAATGGCGCCAGACGCTGCTCTGCCACGGCGATCAGGCGTGCGCGCGCGTCGAGCAAATCGAGGTAGTCAAACGCGCCCTGCTGCTGGCCGCGGCGGATGCGCGCCGCCACGCGCTGGTCGTACTGCGCGCCCTTCTCTTCAAGCAACACCCTGTGCCAGTGCCACGCTTCGGCCGCCACCAGACCACCGCCGCCATTGATCATCGGCAGCTCCAGCAATTCGGGGAAATCGAACTGTTCTACCAGGGCGCCGGCTTGCCGCAACTTGTCCAGCGCGGCGTCGAAAGCCTGCTGCACCTGCGGCGCCACGTGCGTACCGACATAGTCAAGGGTAAAACCGAAGCGCAAGCCTTTCAGGGCTGGCGCGCCATCGGGGATAGCGTGGCCGGACAAGGCCGCATACAGGATGGCGCAGCAATCGACACTGTGTGCGATGGGGCCAGCCGAGTCGAGGGAGCGCGACAAGGGCACCGTGCCGGCCAGCGACACGGAGGCCGCCGTCGGCTTGAAACCGGTCAGGCCGCAAAAGGCGGACGGGATGCGGATCGAGCCGCCCGTGTCCGTGCCCAGCGCGCCGGCCGCCATCGCCAAAGCCACCGTCACGGCGCCGCCAGAAGTAGAGCCACCCGCCACGCGTGCGCGGTCGTGCGGGTTGCGCGGCGTACCGTAATGGGGATTCAAGCCCAGGCCGGAGAATGCAAATTCGCTCATGTTGGTGCGGCCCAGCAGGATGGCGCCGGCCGCGCGCAGGCGCGCCACGGCACCCGCATCGGCATCGGCGGGCGGCGCGTCGGCCAGCGCCAGCGAGGCGGCGCTGCTGACCTGCCCCCTGACGTCGAACAAGTCCTTGATCGAGATGGGTACGCCGGCCAGTGGCGAAGGCACCCAGCCGGCCGCGCGCGCAGCATCGCTGGCGCGCGCTTCCATCAGCGCCTGTTCGCCATCGAGACTGACATAGGCATGGCCGCCCTGCGCCTGGTGCGCCTCGGCGCGTTCCAGCATGCGCTGCGTCAGTTCCACGCTGGTGATGCGGCCGGCTGCCAGGTCGGCCGCCAGTTCGCGGATAGTCTTGCTTAGCTTGCTCATTGTCTTATCCTTCCACGGGCAGGGTTTGCACGGCATAGCGGTGCTGCAGGCGGCGCTGCAAGGCAGGATCATACAGCTCCAACTCGAACGCGTCGCCATGGCCCATCTCGCCGATGATCGGCTGCGTGCCGCAGAACATGGCGCTGCCCACGGGCAGGGTCGCCTGCCCCGTGTAGCGCAGGATCAGCTCTTCCGGTGACAGCATGCGGGTCACGGGGCCGTCCTGGTACAGGGCAGGCACGCCATCGCGCTCGCGCCAGGAACGCATCTGCAGCTGGTCCCAGTGGCCGGCCACGTCGGCATGGCGCCACAGGGTATCGCCCACGGGCTTGCCGCACATCTGCTTCGACACCGTCACGCCATAGCTTTCCACCTTGCGGTCTGTATGATCCGAACCTATCCCCACCAGCAAGCCATATTCGGTGGAAAACAGCACGAACTCGGCCTCGCCCGAGGAATCGCGGCCCGGCACTTCGATGCCGGCATCGCTGGACAGCAGCGCCGCCGAGACCCTATAAAACGTGGGCACGCTTTTCGGGCGCGCCACGCCGATGGCTTCCAGTTCGGCGATATGGTGTTCGACCATCGCCATGTCGCGGCCCGTCCAACCGGCGATGATGAGATTGTCGATGTCGAAGGTGACGGGGCCGTGGCCTGCAAGTTGAAAATTCAATGTCGTCATGATGTTATTCCTCAAGTGGGCTGCGACCCGTTTCGCGGGCAGCAAAGACTGCCGCGCCGGTGATCAGCAAAGCCGCCGCCACATACAGCGAGACGGCCATGGTGCTGTTGTACGAGCGGTACAGGCTGGCGATGACGAGGGGCGCGAAGCCGCCGCCGATCACACCGGCCAGGGTGTAGGCCAGCGAGGAACCCGCATAGCGCACCTTGGTGGGAAATTGCTCGATGACGAAAGCCGCCTGCGGGCCGTACATGATGGCGTGGATGACCAGGCCCCCGACGACGGCCGTGACGATGGCGGCTGGGCTGGCCGTATCCAACAAGGTGAAGAAGGCAAACGCCCACACCAGGCCCAGGATGGCGCCCAGCGCATACACGGGGCGACGGCCAATCTTGTCCGACAGGGCGCCAAACAGGGGCACCGACAGCGCATTGCAGGCCGTGCCGATCATGATGGCGCTCAAAGCCAGGGTCGAGGACAGGTGCAGCACCGTCGTCACATACGTGAGCGTGAACACCACCACCAGCGCATACAGCACGTCCGAGCCGATGCGCACGCCGCCGGCGATCAACAGACGGCGCCAGTAGATGCGCAGCACGTCGCCGATCGGCGCTTCGGCCTTGGCGTCCTGCTGGTCGAGTTCCTTGAACAACGGGGTTTCCTCGATGCCGCTGCGTATCCACATGCCGAAGGCCACCAGCAGCAGGCTGGCGATGAATGGCATGCGCCAGCCCCAGTCCATGAACGCTTCATGCGGCAGCAGATAGGTGATCAGGCCGATGCAGCCCGTCGCCAGCAAGGTGCCGAACGATGGTCCCACCTGCGTCCACGAAGCGTTACGGCCACGCTTGTCCGGCGCGCCGTGTTCGACGGAGATCAGCACGGCGCCGGCCCATTCGCCACCCAGTGCGATGCCCTGCACGAAGCGCAGCGCCACCAGCAGGACCGGGCTCCAGATGCCGGCCGTGGCATACGTGGGCAAAAGGCCCATCAGGCCCGTCGTCACGCCCATCAGCATCAGGGTGACCACCAGCACCCAGCGGCGTCCCAGCTTGTCGCCCAGGTGGCCGAAGATCACGCCCCCGATGGGGCGCGAGATATAGCCGACGGCATACGTGGAAAAGGCCAGGATGGTACCCGTCAGCGGATCGAATGAGGGAAAGAACAGATGGTTGAAGATCAGCGCGGCCATGGTGTTGTAGACGGTGAAGTCATACCATTCCAGGGTCGTGCCGACCATGCTGGCCGTGGCCAGGCGGCCCGTCTTGGGTTTCTCGCCCGGTGCGTCCGCGTGCGCGCTGATGTGCGTACGACCTTGCGCGGTGGTGTGTGTCGTCATTGCCTACCTCTCTAGTCAGTTTTTTTTGCAGGCCCGGCGCAGGATGCTATGCCCTGCGCCGTGGCCCGTGTCTCGTGTTATCAGTGCCGGCAAGATGCGCGCGTGCGCCTCAGGCGGCGTGCAGGTCCGCCTCGCGCAGCTGCCAGGACAGCTGCAAGATGGCCGCCTGTTCGCCGTCGAACCCCAGCGCCGCGCTGGCGGCATTGGCCGCCGCCACGGCGGCGCTTTCGGACGACGCATCGATCAGGAAAATCGGATCGAGCACGCGGCCTTCCTTCTGCTCCGCTGGCAGGGGGCCGGACAGTTTCGCGTCGGGCGTCAGCAAGCGCGTGGAAATCACGCCATCGATCTGCCGCAGCTTCGTCCCCAGCACCGCCAGGCCGGCCACCGCCTGTGCATCCTGGCCGATGGCTTGCTCCCCCAGGCGCAGCACTGCCAGCCAGGCGCCCGTGCCCATGCCCGTTTCCGCCTCGATGGCACAGACGCGGCGCATCGGATCGAGCATGCGCTGCAGATTCGTCACCGACCATGGCGTCTGCTGGCCGAAGGCCTTGAAGTAATCTGGTGTCTGAAAGGCGCCGAGCGAGTCGGTGCGGTACAGGCCCAGGTATTTACGGGGACCGCGCACGCTCTGATAGCGCGTGCCGCTGACAAAACCGGGAATGCGCACGCGCTCTTCCACGTGCTCGCGGTCGTACCAGCGGTTGAAATCGAGTTCGTGTTCCGGTTCGGCGCTGGTCCAGACAAACAGGATGCCGGGCAAGGTGGTGATGGACGTCGTCATGATGGTTCCGTTTGCATTGTAAGTGGGTGCAAACCCAGAATAGGTGGCACGCCATCACTTGGCAAACGGGTTATTCTGAACGCGACTGATAAGTTTTTCTTGTGGGTCGCGCTGACAATGGCAACTTAATTGTCATGTTCGCGCGCCGGCGCCATACTCCTCGCCCAGGCCCAGCGTGAACCTGGCCGCTTCCTCGCACGCCAGCATGGCCACCAGCTGGATCGCCTCCGTGGTGATGTCTTCGCTGTAGCTGATGACGATGCGCTGCGGCGCAAGGGCGCTGGCGCAGGGAATCAGGGCGATGTTGCCTTGCTCGATTTCCTCGCGCAGGGGCGCCAGCGGCAGCACGGCGATGCCGAAGCCCGCTTTTACCAGGCGCACGATGGCGGAGATCGAGCTGACGCAGTGCACGCGGCCCAATTGCACGCCCTCGTCCTGGCACAGCGCCTTCAATGCGGAATGCGGCTGCGAGCCACGGTTCATGGTAATGATGGGGTGCTGCGCCAGTTGCGCCACCGTGAACGGCTTGCCCGTGTCGGGCCAGTCAGCCTTTCTGCCCGCCCAGCCCATTGCGATGGCGCCGCTGCCGGTGCTGCGAATATGGTCGCCCGTCAGCATGTCTGTCTGCAGGGCGATATCGAGCTCGCCCTGCTGCAGCTGTTCGTGCAGGCGGCGCGTCGATTCCGACGTCAATTGAATCTCGATGCCCGGATAGCGCTCCTGCACGCGCTGCAGGAACGGGATCAGCCAGGTATGCACGATGGTTTCAATGACGCCGATGCGCACTTCGCCCGTGATCTGCGCGGGCGAAGAATTGGCCGCATACATGTCACGGCACAGTTCCAACATGCGCTCGGCGTACACGAGCAGATTGCGCCCGGCGAAAGTCAGGCGGATTTCACGCGCGTCGCGGTCGAACAAGCGCGTGCCGAAGTCCTGCTCCAGCGAGGCGATGCGGTTGGAAATGGCCGCCTGCGTGATGTGCAGCTTGTCGGCCGCCGTGCGGAAGCTGCCCAGCCGCGCAGCCCAGACAAACGCTTCGAGAAAACGGGTATTCAATTTGGCTCTTCAATCAATGGGGACTCTTCTTCACAGTTTGAGTGTTCGCCCCATTGTAAGCCAAAGCGCCCTGCCCTATTTTTCGCCCAGGAAGTCGAGCAGGGTCAGTGCGACGATCTTGCTGGCCTTGCGCAAATCGTCCAGCGCCAGGCGCTCATCGGCCTTCTTCGCGTTCGACTCGGGCACCGTGCGCGGACCGGCGCCATACAGCACGGCGGGAATGCCCCGTTCGCCATACAGGCGCGCATCCGCATACAGGGGCGTGCCGACGGCGGGAATCGTCTCGCCCAGAATCGCCTGCGCATTCTTTTGCAGGCTGCCGACCAGCTGCTCGGAGCCGGGCAAGGGCCGCAGCGCGTGCGACAGCAGCAGGCGGCGGATCTCGATGCGGATGCCAGGCTCGCCGCGCACGGCGTCTTCGATCAGCGCGCACACCTGTGCCTCCACCACCACCGGGTCTTCTTCCGGAATCATGCGGCGGTCCATCTTCATGACCACCTTGCCCGGCACCACATTGGTATTCGTGCCGCCGTCGATGCGGCCCACCAGCATGGTGGGCGAGTCGATACCCGCCACCTTGGACTTGATCTTTTTCAGCTCCGGCAACTGCCCGTAGATGGCGTTGAGGATCTTGTTGGCCGCCTGCAAGGCGTCATGCCCCGTCTCCGGCATGGAACCGTGGCCCGACTTTCCGTGCACGGTGATTTCCAGCTGCAGGCAGGCGTTGTGCGCGGTGACGATGCCGTAGCTGAAGCCTGCTGCGATGACGAAATCGGGCTTCGTCAGATTTTGCCCCAGCAGCCAGCCCGGCCCCAGCAAGCCGCCGAATTCCTCGTCATACGTAAAGTGCAGTTCCAGCTGGCCTTTCAAGGGAACACCCAGCGCTTCGAGCGCACGCGCGGCAAACACATAGGTGGCGAAATCGCCTTTTGAGACGGCCGTCGCGCGGCCATACATATAGCCGCCGTCGATCTGGCCGCCATACGGCGGATACGTCCAGTTGTCGCCGGGCGGCACCACGTCGCCATGCGCATTCAGCGCCACCGTCGGCCCGCCCGCCGCATACGGCCGGCGCACGATCAGGTTGGTGATGCTCTGCATGCCGTACGCCACCACCTGGTCCGCAGGCACCGCATGCTTTTCGGCGTTCCAGCCATATGCCTGCAGCAGCTGCGCCACCAGTTCCGCATGGGGCGCGTTATTGCCGGGCGGCGTATCCGTCGGCTGCTGCACCAACCTCTGTAAAAATGCGACTTCTTCGTCGAAGTGATCGTCGATCCAGGCCGTGATCCGTTCTGCGTGCGTTGTCATTTTGCTCCTTGCATGGTCTGTTGTAGCCAGGCGCCCAGTTCACTGCGCTCGGCGTCGGTCATGTTGGTCAGGTTCCCGATCGGCATGGCTTTGAGCTCGATGGCCTGCTTGTAGATTTGCGCCGCGTGCTGGCGAATCTCCGTTTCATTATCCAGCATCATGCCGGCCGGCGCCGTGGCGAAGCCGGGTTGCGTGGGCCGGATCGAATGGCAGGTGGCGCAGCGCTGGGCGATGATGGCATGCACACTCTTGAACTGCGCAGCCAGGTCCACCGCCGGCGCGGCCGCCACGGCCACGGGCGCTTTCGGCGCGATGGTCACGGCCACGCCCAACAGCAGGGCCACGCCGATGGCCGGATAGCGCCACTCGACCCGGCCCTTGTGGCGCAGGTTGAAGAAGTGGCGAATGAAGACGCCGGCCGCCATGATCAGCGCCAGCACCAGCCACGCATGATCGTTCCGGTAGGTCATCGCGTAGTGGTTGCTGATCATGATGAACAGCACGGGCAAGGTAAAGTAATTGTTATGCACGCTGCGCTGCTTGGCCTTCAGGCCATGCTTGGGGTCGGGCAGCTTGCCGGCCGCCATGGCTTCGACCATCTTGCGCTGGCCGGGGATGATCAGCATCAGCACATTGGCCACCATGATGGTGCCGATCATGGCACCCACATGGATGTAGGCGGCGCGCCCGCTGAGCAAATGCGTGAGCACATACGCGGCGCCGACAATCAGCGCGAACACCGTCACGCCGAACCACAGTTCATATTGCGCCAGCTTGGACCGGCACAGCAGGTCGTACACGGTCCAGCCGATGACGAGGGTGGCGATGCCGATGCCGATGGCCTGGCCGCTGGAAATATCCGCCACGGATTTGTCGATCATCATGGCCTGGGCATTGAAGTAGTAGGCAATCGTCAGCAGCGCGAAGCCGGACAGCCAGGTCGAATATGCTTCCCACTTGAACCAGTGCAGTTCCTTCGGCAGTTCGGCGGGGGCCACCAGGTATTTTTGCGGATTATAGAAGCCGCCGCCATGCACGGCCCACAGCTCTCCCGAGACGCCCTTCTTCGCCAGCTCGGAGCCAGGCGCGGGCGGGCGGATCGAGTTGTCGAGCCAGACGAAATAAAAGGAAGCACCGATCCAGGCGATGCCCGTGATGACGTGCAGCCAGCGGACGATCAGGTTCAGCCACTCCAGGCCGTACGGAATCAGGTAGGCAAATACTTCCATAAATTTCCTCTAGTCAGACCGAACCCATATTCGTGCCAATCTACACAAGATAAACGGATTTACCGCCCATCACATGAAAAATATCGTATATTTGACATATTCAAATCGATATACAACAAAGCCGCCGCCACATGTCCAGCCTGCCGCAACACCTCGACCTGCACCTGATCCGCATCCTCTACCTGCTGCTGGTGGAAAAGAATGTCTCACGCGTGGCGCTCAAACTCAATCAGCCGCAACCCTCGATTTCCGCCTCCTTGCGCAAGCTGCGCGAATTGACGGGCGACCCGCTGCTGGTGCGCGGCGCGCGCGGCATGGTGCCCACCCAGCATGGCGAAAGCCTGCTCAATCCGGCCAAGCGCATCCTCGACCAGACGGAGAGCCTGTTCGTCAAGAAAACGCCGTTCGTGGCGCAGGAAGAGGCGCGCACCTTCCATATCGCCGCACCCGACTACCTGGACAGCCAGTTCCTGCCCAATGTCGTGGCCCTGTTGCGCCGCGGTTCGCCGAAAAGCCGCGTGGTGCTGCATAGCCTGGGACCGGGCATCGACCATATCCGCCAACTCTCCGATGGAGGGCTGGACCTGGTCATCGCCAACTGGGACGAGCCGCCCGCCCACCTGCATATCTCGAAGCTGTTCGAAGACCCCATTATCTGCGCCATGCATGCGGAAAACGCCTATGCGCGGCGCACGGCCAGCGACGCCATGACGCTCGACGATTATCTGAGCCTGCCCCACGTGGCGCCGTCGCAGATGATGCCTGGCTACCATGGCGTGATCGACTCCTTCCTCGAACGGCAAAACCTGCAGCGCAACGTGGTGGTCGAATCGGCGTATTTCGGCCTAATCCCCTACATGCTGACGCAGACGGACCTGGTGCTCACCACGGGCCGGCAGTTCATGCGCTTCTATGAAAAAACCCTGCCGCTGAAAACGTATACCGTGCCATTGAAATTCCCGCCGATGCGCTTTTACCAGTTGTGGCACCAGCGCGTGCACCAGGCGCCCGAGCACAAATGGCTGCGCGACCAAGTCAGCGCGGCTGCCAAGGCGCTGGTGCAGCGATAGCCGCTATCAGCACGCGCATATAATGGAGGCAGGCACGGGGCGCTATCATCACCGCTTGCATGATCGGAAAACCATGACCACCCTTTCAGACCTGAACGCCGGCAGCCACGCCGATTTTATCGCGCAACTGCATGGAATTTACGAACATTCGCCCTGGATCGCCCAGCGCGCGGCCCCCGCCCGGCCGTTTGCCAGCCTGACGGCACTCAAGACGGAACTGCAGCGCGTGCTGGCGCAAGCCTCGCCCGAAGAGCAGCTGGGGCTGATACGCGCCCACCCGGAGCTGGCCGGCAAGGCCGCCATCGCGGGACAGCTGACGGCGGAATCGACGCGCGAGCAGGCCAAGTCCGGCCTGAACCTGTGCAGTCCTGACGAATTCGCTACCCTGCAGCGCCTCAACAGCGAGTACAACGTCAAGTTCGGCTTTCCCTTCATCCTGGCCGTCAAGGGCCCGACGGGCGAAGGCTTGACGCGCCAGGACATCATCGCCACGTTTGCGCGACGCCTGAAAAACCGCCACACCGATGAACTGGGCGAATCGCTGCGGCAGATCAAGCGCATCGCCGAGCTGCGCCTGAACGACCTGTTCGACGTGCGCCTGGACTTCGGCCCGGCCATCATGCAGCATGCGGAAACGCTGGCCGGCTGGAGCGACAGCGATTACAACCTCACCTGCGCCTACCTAACGCCAGCGCACCGGAAAACGGCCGCGCAGCTAGCCGACTGGATGCGGGAGGCGGGCATGCAGGTGCACATCGACGCCGTCGGCAATGTGGTCGGCCGTTATCTGTCCGACGCGCCAGGCGCCAAGACCCTGATGACGGGATCGCATTACGACACGGTGCGCAACGGCGGCAAGTACGACGGCCGGCTGGGCATCGTGCTGCCGATCGCCGTCGTGCGCCACCTGCACGAACGGGGCGAAAAGCTGCCCTTCCACGTCGAGGTCGTCGGCTTCGCCGAGGAGGAAGGCGTGCGCTTCAAGAGTACGTTTTTGGGCAGCACGGCCGTGACGGGCAGGTTCGATTTGTCGCTGCTGGAACAGGTTGATGCGGACGGCATGAGCATGCGCGACGCTCTGGCCGCCGCAGGTCACGAGGCGAGCGCCATCGGCGCCATCGCGCGCGATCCCGCCACCTTGCTCGGCTATGTGGAAGTGCATATCGAGCAGGGCCCCGTGCTGCTTGAGCGCGACTTGCCGCTGGGGATCGTCACGGCGATTGCCGGCAGCTCGCGCTACCTGGTGAATCTTGGCGGCGTGGCCAGCCACGCAGGCACCACACCCATGAACATGCGCAAGGATGCCGCCAGTGCGGCCGCCGAAATCATCCTGCTGGTGGAGCAGCGCTGCAACCATGGCGAGGCGCTCGTGGGTACCGTGGGCCAGTTGCAGGTGCCTAACGGTTCCGTCAACGTGATCGCCGGCGCCTGCACCCTGTCGCTCGACATCCGCGCGGCCAGCGACGCCGTGCGCCAGGCGGCCGTCGACGACATCCTCGATGGCATCGCCGCCATCTGCGCGCGGCGCCAGATCGACTATCAGCTGGAACTGCTGCTGTCGGCGCGTGCTGCGCCGTGCGCGCCATGGCTGATGGCGCAGTTGGCCAAAGCCGTGGCATCGGTCGGCGTCGAACCATACGCGCTGCTGTCGGGCGCCGGCCACGATGCCATGGCCATGGCCGCCATCACCGACGTGGCCATGCTGTTTACCCGCTGCGGCAATGGAGGCATCAGCCACAACCCGCTGGAAACCATGACGGCTGACGACGCCGACATCGCGGCGCGCGCGCTGCTGGCGTTTTTACGCAACTTCCAGCCCAAGCCCTGAGTGGGGGAAGTGGGCCGGTGACCTATACGGCCACGGCCCGCTCCAGCATCGCGTGCAACAGCACATTGCAGCCCGCTTCCAGGTGCTCGGGCTTGGCATCCTCGATTTCATTGTGGCTGATGCCGTCCTTGCACGGCACGAAGATCATGCCGGCCGGCGCCAACCGGGCCGCGTAGATGGCGTCGTGACCGGCGCCGGAGACCACATCCATCACGGAGTAGCCGAGTTTGGCCGTGGCATTGCGTACGGCGCCCACGCAGTCAGGGTGGAACGGGCATGGCGGGTAATAGGAAACCCGTTCAAGAGATATATCCATTCCCGTGCCGGTGCGCGTGGCGTCGATGAAGGCCGTGATCTCGCCATGCATGGTGTTGAGCAGTTCATCGTTCACATTGCGCAGGTCGATGCTGAACTTGACTTCACCAGGGATTACGTTGCGGCTGTTCGGGAAGACCTGCACCATGCCCACCGTGCCACGCCCATACGGCGGATAGCGGTTGGCGATGGCGACGACTTCCTGCATGATGCTGGTAGCCACCTGCAGTGCATCCTTGCGCAGCCCCATGGGCGTGGGACCCGCATGCGCTTCCATGCCCGTCACGACGCAGTCGTACCACGACAGCCCCATGACAGCCGGCACCACGCCGATGACCTTGTCGGCATCCTCCAGCACGGGGCCTTGTTCGATATGCGTTTCAAAGTAGGCACCGATGGGATGCTCGCCTGGCACCTGCTCGCCCTTGTATCCGATGCGCGCCAGCTCCTCGCCCACCGTTTTTCCTTCCGTATCCTTTGCCGCATACGCGGTTTCGAGCGAGAAGGCGCCGCAAAATACGCCGGAACCCATCATCACGGGCACGAAGCGCGAGCCTTCCTCGTTGGTCCAGAAGGCCACTTCGATGGGCGATCGCGTCTTGATATTGAGGTCGTTCAGGGTGCGCACCACTTCCAGGCCCGCCAGCACGCCGTAATTGCCATCGAACTTGCCGCCCGTGGGCTGCGTGTCGATATGGCTGCCTGTCATCACGGGCGGCAAGCTATTGTCTGCGCCGTCGCGGCGCATGAAGACATTGCCGATCTGGTCGATGGTGATGCTCATGCCCGCCTCACGGCCCCAGCGCACCACCAGGTCGCGGCCCTGTTTATCCAGGTCCGTCAGGGCCAGGCGCTTGACGCCGCCCTTCACTGTCGCGCCGATCTGCGCCAGTTCCATCAGGGCCGCCCACAATCGTTCGCCATTGATGCGTAGATCATCCATTATTGTCTCCTGACTTCATGCGCTGGTGGGGGAAAAGGCGGGCCGTCCGATATAGCGCCCGGCCCCTTCGACGGCCATCAGCTCGCCCTGGTGGAACACCACCTTGCCGGCGGCAATCGTGGTGCGGGGGATGCCGCGCACGGTACGCCCTTCGAAGACGTTGAAGCCCCCTTTGGCGAACTGCGTGGCAGCGGAAATGGTGCGCGTGGCCTGCGGGTCCCACAGCACGATGTCGGCATCGCTGCCCGCGGCGATGAGGCCCTTGCGCGGATACATATTGAAGATCTGCGCCGCATTGGTCGACGATACCTTGACGAATTCGGAGGGCGTGAGCATGCCGGAATTGACGCCAGCATCCCACACCACGGCCATGCGTTCCTCGACGCCGCCGCAGCCGTTCGGGATGCGCGTGAAGTCCTGCTTGCCGGCTGCCTTCTGCTCGGCACAAAAAGTACAGTGGTCGGTAGCCGTCGTGTGCAGGTTGCCGCTTTGCAGACCATGCCACAGCGCCGCCTGATGGTGCTTGCCGCGAAACGGGGGACTCATGACGTGACCCGCCACGTAGTCGAAATCATCGCTCTGGTAGACGCTGTCGTCGATCACCAGGTGACCCGCCAGCGCTTCGCCGTACACGCGCTGGCCGTTGGCGCGCGCGCGCGTGATGGCGTCCAGCGACTCCGCGCACGAGACGTGCACGATGTACACGGGGGTATTGAGAACGTTGGCGATGGCGATGGCGCGGTTGGCCGCCTCTGCCTCCACGGCAGGGGGGCGGGACAGGGGATGCGCCTGCGGCCCGGTAATCCCCTTCTTGAGCAAGGCTTGCTGCAATTGAAAAACCAGCTCGCCGTTTTCCGCATGCACCGTGGGCAGCGCGCCCAGTTCCAGCGAGCGGGTAAAGCTTTTCACCAGGGTTTCATCGTCGGCCATGATGGCGTTTTTATAGGCCATGAAGTGCTTGAAGCTGTTCACGCCATGCTCGCGCACGAGGGTGCCCATCTCTTCATGTACCTGCTCGCTCCACCAGGTGATCGCCACGTGGAATGTGTAGTCGCCGGCCGCCTTGGCCGACCATACACGCCACTGGTGATACGCCTCGATCAGCGACTGCTTCGGGGCGGGAATGACGAAGTCCATGATGGTGGTGGTACCGCCCGCCAATCCCGCCGCCGTGCCCGTGAAAAAATCGTCCGCCGTCACGGTGCCCATGAAGGGTAAATTCATGTGCGTGTGGGTATCTATCCCGCCAGGCATCACGTACAGACCACCCGCGTCGATCACGGTGGCGCCGACCGGCACCGGCAGGTTCTCGCCGACGGCGGCTATCGTGTCGCCCTCGATCAGCACATCGGCGCGAAACGCGCGGTCGGCGTTGACGACGGTACCGCCACGTATCAGTGTAGTCATCTTGTCTCCTTCTCGAAAAGATCAGGACTGCGGCGCCTGCTGCACGTGCGCCACGGTTTTACCCTTCATCATGACGCCGTAGACGACTGCGGCGATGGCCACGCCCACGAACCAGGCGTAGGTGTAGATGGTTTTAAAACCTTCGGCCACGCCGGGAAACGCCGTGGGAAAGGCCGCGTTCAAGAAACCCGGGATATTCGGCAGCACGGCGATGACAAAGGCGATCAGCGCCGCCATGTTCCAGCCATTGCCATACGAGTAGATGCCATCGTCGCGGTACAGCTGTTTGACGTCGAGCTGCGTCTTGCGCACAAAGTAGTAGTCGACGATGAGGATGCCGGCGATGGGGCCCAGCAAGGCCGAGTAGCCGATCAGCCACGTGAAGATGTAGCCCTGCGTCGACTCGAGCACCTTCCACGGCATCATGACGATAGCAATGAAGGCCGTGATATAGCCACCCATCTTGTATGAAATCTGCTTCGGCGCCAGCGAGGAAAAATCGTATGCCGGACCCACCAAGTTGGCCGCCAGGTTGACACTGACCGTATCGATCAGCAGGATGATCAGGGCGATCAGCACGGCGGCGCCCGTCATGCGGCTGGCCAGGTCGACCGGGTCCCAGATGGCCTTGCCGTACATGACGACCGAACCGGCAGTGACGATCACGGCCAGCATGGCCAGCAATCCCATGGGCACGGGCAAGCCGATGGACTGGCCGATCACCTGGTCGCGCTGTGTCTTGGCGAAGCGCGTGAAGTCGGGGATGTTCAATGCCAGGGTGGCCCAGAAACCCACCATGGCCGTCAACGACGGCCAGAAGACGCTCCAGAACTGGCCCGCTTTTTTACCTCCGGGGATGAATTGCGATGGCTGGTCCAGCAGGCTGGCCACGCCGCCGGCCTTGCTGTGCACCCAGTACAGCAGCACGAAGCAGATAAGGATTTTCAGCGGCGCCGTATAGGTCTCGAGCTTGCGGATCGATTCCATGCCGTGCAGGATGTAATAGAACTGAATGGCCCAGAAAGCCAGGAAACACAGCAGCTGGCTGCCATTGATGCCCAGGCCCGCGATCTTCTCGCCGCCCAGTTCATGCCCCATCAACACGCCCATCAGGGTATAGATCATCTGCCCGCCGAACCAGGTCTGGATGCCGTACCAGCCGCAGGCGACGATGGCGCGCATCAGCGCCGGCAAGCGCGCACCCATCGTGCCGAACGAGGCGCGCGCCAGCACGGCATACGGAATGCCGTACTTGGTGCCGGCATGGCCGATCAGCAGCATGGGCAAGAGCACGATGGCGTTGGCGAGAAATACCGTGAGCACGGCCTGGTAACCGGACATGCCACTGTCGATCAGGCTGGCCGACAGGGTGTAGGCGGGAATGCACATCACCATGCCGACCCATAGCGCGGCGAAGTGATACCAGCGCCAGGTGCGCTGTGCCGCCGTGGTGGGCGCAAGGTCTTCATTCCAGAGTTGCGTGTTGCCTGAATAGTCGTGGTTCACAGGTATGCTCCATCGGTTGGGAGGGGATCGGTTTTATAGAAACGGCTCGACGTTTAAGTCAATCTAGCTTACCGCAAAGGCCAGCCGTTGTTTATAAAATAAACACACGCAAGATACATGCCTTGATGCGTGCCCTATGCCGTCTCCACCAACGCATGCGGGTTGCGTGGGTCCTGCGTCCAGTTCATGTACGGCTTGTCCGTGACCTGCGGCACCATCGTGATGCAGCCCTGCACCGGACAGGTGATTTCACACAGATTGCAACCCACGCATTCCTCCTTGATCACCTCATACGTGCGCGTGCCGGCAGCGTCGATCAGTTGCGCAATCGACTGGTGCGAGGTGTCTTCACAGGCCACATAGCACTTGCCGCACTTGATGCAGTCATCCTGGTTGATGTGCGCGATGACCTGGTAATTCATGTCCAGGTATTTCCAGTCCGTCGTGTTGGCCACGGCCTTGCCGGAAAAGTCGCTGATGCGTTCGTAGCCCTTCTCATCCATCCAGCGCGACAGGCCATCCTTCATCTCTTCGACGATGCGGAAACCATGCAGCATGGCGGCCGTGCACACCTGCACGCAGCCGGCGCCCAGGGCGATGAATTCGGCCGCGTCGCGCCAGTTACCGATGCCGCCGATGCCGGAAATGGGCAGGCCCCGCGTCTGCGGATCGCGGGCGATTTCCGCCACCATGTTCAGGGCAATCGGCTTGACGGCCGCACCGCAATAGCCGCCATGCGTGCTGGCGCCGCCCACGATGGGCAAGGCCACCATGCGGTCCAGGTCCAACGAGGTGATCGAGTTGATGGTGTTGATCAGCGAGACGGCATCGGCGCCGCCCGCCTTGGCCGCGCGCGCCGGCATGCGCACGTCCGTGATGTTGGGCGTGAGCTTGACGATGACGGGCAGGCGGCTGTGCTTTTTGCACCAGGCAGTGACCATCTGCACATACTCGGGAACCTGGCCCACGGCCGCGCCCATACCCCGCTCCGGCATGCCATGGGGGCAGCCGAAATTGAGTTCGATACCATCGGCACCCGTCGCCTCGACCTTGGGCAGGATGTCGGCCCAATAGTGCTCTTCGCAGGGCAGCATCAGGGAGACGATCATGGCGCGGTCCGGCCAGTCCTTTTTCACCTGCGTGATTTCGCGCAGGTTGATCTCCAGCGAACGGTCGGTAATGAGTTCGATGTTATTGAAGCCCACCACTTCTCGGTTCTTGCCATACAGGGCGGAATAGCGCGACGAGACGTTGACGGCGGCCGGGTCTTCACCCAGGGTTTTCCACACCACGCCGCCCCACCCCGCTTCGAAGGCGCGCACCACGTTATAGGCCTTGTCGGTGGGTGGCGCGGAGGCCAGCCAGAAAGGATTCGGCGCCTTGATGCCGCAAAATTCGATGCTGAGATCAGCCATTATGCAGCCTCCACTTTATTCAAGAAATCGGAATGGATGGCCAGTGCGGCCAGCTTGCCATGCTGAACGGCTTGCACCGTCAAGTCCTGCCCCGGCGCCACGCAGTCGCCGCCCGCGTAGATACCCGGCAGCACCGTGCGAAAGCCCGCATCGACGGCGATCTTGTCACCCTCCCGTTTCAACAGCGACGCCATCGGGTCATGCAGCACTTCGGTGTCCAGGCTCTGGCCGATGGCCTTGAAGATGGCGTCGGCCGCCACGTCGAACGTTTCGCCGGTGCCCGCCAGGCGCGTGCCCTGCATCCGCGTTTTCTCGAAACGCATGCCGGCCACATGGCCAGTCGCGTCGAGCAGTACCTGCTGCGGCTGGGCCCACGTCAGCATGCGCACCTGGTTAGCCTTGGCGATATCCTGTTCGTGGTGGGTGGCCGTCATGGCGTCGAAACCGCGCCGGTATACGAGGGTGACTTCCTCGGCGCCCAAACGGCCAATCTGCACGGCCATGTCGATGGCCGTATTGCCGGCGCCAATCACAATCGCCCGCTTCGGCACGGGCAGCGCGGCCAGGTCGTCCGCCTGGCGCAGCGCGCTGATATAGTCGACGGCGGCCAGCAAGCCAGGCGCCTCCTCGCCCGTCAGGCCCAGCTTGCGGCTGGCGCCCAGGCCCAGGCCCAGGAAGACGGCATCGTACTGCGCGTGCAAGTCGCGCAGCTGCACGTTTTCACCCAGCGCCTGGCGACATCGGATCTCGATGCCGCCTATCTGCAGCAGGAAGTCGATTTCCTTTTGCGCAAAATCGTCCGTCAGCTTGTACTTGGCGATGCCGTACTCATTCAAGCCGCCGGCCTTGTCTTCCTTTTCAAAGATCACCACGTCGTGGCCCAGCATGGCCAGGCGGTGCGCACACGACAGGCCCGCCGGTCCCGCGCCGACGATGGCAATCGTCTTGCCCGTGCTTGCCGCCCGTTTGAACGGATGCTGTGCGAAATGCATGTGGTCGACGGCGTAGCGCTGCAAGAGGCCAATCTTGACGGGCTGGCCTTCCGCGTCGTGGTTGCGCACGCAGACGTGTTCGCACAGGATTTCCGTGGGGCAGACGCGGGCACAGC
Source organism: Janthinobacterium breve (assembly GCF_051380895.1). Lineage (NCBI taxonomy): Bacteria > Pseudomonadati > Pseudomonadota > Betaproteobacteria > Burkholderiales > Oxalobacteraceae > Janthinobacterium > Janthinobacterium breve. Next base: position 539,523 of record NZ_JBNYXY010000002.1, read on the forward strand.
TGCCGCCCAGGATATTCTGTTTCAGGATGCCGGCGGCGGCGCCGTTGATGTTCTTGTCGTGGATATTGCGGACGAAGCTGGCCACGTCGATTTCCGACGGACAGATGCGGCTGCACGGCGCGTCGTAGCAATACAGGCAGCGGGCGCTTTCGATAGCCGCCTGGCGCGCCGTCAGGGGCGGCGCCAGATCCGTGAAATGGCCCGCCAATTCCTCGTTGGGCAGGGCGGGATGCGGCAAATAGTTCAGGGACTCGATCATCGCGTTTTCCTTCTTTGAGCCTGCGGTGGATTTAGTGTAAAACCGTCACTTCATTTGGGGAAAAGCAAATTCCACACCAGCGCTTGCCGTGTTCGGCCAGCGCTGCATCACGGCCTTATGGCGCGTGTAGAAACGCACGCCTTCGGGTCCGTACGCGTGGTGGTCGCCGAACATGCTGCGCTTCCAGCCGCCAAAGCTGTTGAAGGCCATCGGCACTGGCAAGGGAATGTTGACGCCCACCATGCCGACCTGGATCTGGCGCACGAATTCGCGCGCCACGCCGCCGTCGCGCGTGTAGATGGCCACGCCGTTGCCATACTCGTTGGCGTTGATCAGCGCCACCGCATGCACCACGTCAGGACACCGCAGCACGCACAGCACGGGGCCAAAAATTTCTTCCTTGTAGATGCTCATGTCGCGCGTCACATGGTCGAACAAAGTACCGCCGACAAAGAAGCCGTTCTCGCGGCCCGCCACCACATGGTTGCGGCCATCGACCACTAAAGTCGCGCCCTGCTCCACGCCCGAGGCGATGAGTTTTTCGATCCGGTACTTGGCTGCCAGCGAGACGACGGGTCCCATTTCCGCACCATCAGCCATGCCGTCGCGCACTTTCAGTGCAGCCGTGCGCGTTGCCAGTGCATCGATCAACTTGTCGCCCGCGTCGCCCACGGCCACCACCACCGAGATAGCCATGCAGCGCTCACCCGCCGAACCGTAGGCAGCACCGATCAGCGCATCGACTGTCATGTCCATGTCCGCATCGGGCATCACCACCATATGGTTTTTCGCGCCGCCCAGCGCTTGCACGCGCTTGCCGCTGGCGCTGCCGCGCGCATAGATGTATTCGGCAATCGGCGTGGAGCCGACAAAGCTGATCGCCTGCACCACGGGGTGGTCGAGCAAGGCGTCGACCGTCACCTTGTCACCCTGCACCACGTTGAAGACGCCGTCGGGCAAGCCGGCTTCTTTCAGCAATTTCGCGTGCAGCAGGGAGGCCGACGGATCGCGCTCGGATGGCTTCAAGACGAAGGTATTGCCGCAGGCGATGGCGACGGGGAACATCCACATCGGCACCATCACGGGGAAATTGAATGGTGTGATGCCAGCCACCACGCCCAGCGCCTGGCGCATGGACCAGGCGTCGATGCCGCGCGAAATCTGGTCCGTGAATTCACCTTTCAGCAATTGCGGAATACCGACGGCAAATTCCACCATCTCGATGCCGCGCGCCACTTCGCCCTGCGCATCGGCAAAGGTCTTGCCATGCTCGCGCGTGAGCATGGCGGCGAATTCGTCCGTGTGCTGCTGGCACAGCTGCAGGTAGCGGAACAGGACACGCGCGCGCGTCAACGGCGGCGTGGCCGACCATGCGGGAAAGGCGGCGGCGGCGGCCTGCACGGCCGCGTCGACGTCTTCCACGGTGCCCAGCGCAACCCTGGCGACAGGTTTGCCCAGGGCCGGGTTATACACGTCGCCGTAGCGGCCACTTTTGGTGTCGACCTTGGCGCCGTTGATGTAGTGGGTAATCGTATCGAGATCAGTCATGGGGCTTCCTTAATCGAGGTTTTTCAGCACGGTCGCCAGCTTGCCGAACAGCTCGTCGATATGCTGTTTTTCCAGCACCAGCGGCGGCGACAGGGCGATGATGTCGCCTGTCGTGCGTATCAGCACGCCGTCAGCGAATGCCTGCTTGAAGGCGTTGAAGGCGCGCGTGCCGGGCTTGCCGGCGATGGGATCGAGTTCGATGCCGGCGATCAGGCCGATGCTGCGCAAGTCGATCACGTGCGGCAAGCCTTTCAGCGAATGCACGGCATCCTGCCAATACCCCTGCATCCCTTTCGCATGACCGAGGATGTCTTGTTCCTCGAACACTTGCAGGGTGGCCAGCGAGGCTGCGCAGGCGAGCGGGTGGCCGGAATACGTGTAGCCGTGGAGCAGTTCGATACCCGGTGGCGCGTCCATGAAGGCGTCGTGGATGTACTGTTTGCTGAACACGGCGCCCATCGGCACCATGCCGTTGGTCAGGCCCTTGGCCGTCGTCATCAAGTCCGGCTCGACGTCGAAATAGTCGGCTGCGAATGGCGTCGTCATACGGCCAAAACCCGTGATCACTTCATCGAAGATGAGCAGGATGCCGTGTTTGGTGCACAGCTCGCGCAAGCGTTTCAAATAGCCTTTCGGCGGGATCAGCACGCCCGTGGAACCGGCCACCGGTTCGACGATGACGGCGGCAATCGTCGAGGCGTCGTGCAGGGCGACGATGCGTTCCAGTTCATCGGCCAGGTGGGTGCCGTATTCGGGTTCGCCCACCGTGTAGGCGTTCTTGTCCAGGTTGTGCGTGTGCGGCAGGTGGTCCACACCGGGCAGCAAAGGGCCGAAGGTCTTGCGGTTGCCGCCGATGCCGCCCACGGAAATGCCGCCAAAGCCCACGCCGTGATAACCGCGTTCGCGGCCGATCAAGCGGGTGCGAGCGCCCTCGCCGCGCGCCCGGTGATAAGCCAGCGCGATCTTGAGAGCAGTGTCGACGGCTTCGGAACCGGAGTTCGTATAAAACACGTGGCCAAATTTATGCCCCGTGTACTCCATCAGTTTTTCCGCCAAGTCGAAGGCGGCCGGATGGCCCATCTGGAAGGTGGGTGCGAAGTCGAGCTGGCCCACCATTTCGCGGATGGCGCCGACGATTTTCGGCTGCGCATGGCCGCATGGCACGCACCACAGGCCGGCCGTGCCATCGAGGATGGCGTTGCCATCGACATCCTTGTAGTACATGCCTTCGGCCGAGACCAGCAGGCGCGGGTTGGCCTTGAAATCGCGGTTGTTGGTAAACGGCATCCAGAATGCCGACATCGATTCTGGCCTAGTTTCGTTCATGACCTTCTCCTTGGGATGGGCTGCCGCGGCGCCAAGATCGTTTTTGACGAAGCGTAAAATAATTTACCAGTTGGCAAAAAGCTGATGTAATAATAGACAGGCCATCCCCAATGGCACAGATACACAAACGGCAAAGTATCCCAACCGTACAGGTCGAAAAACCACTACAGTTTTGTGCAAGGCAGCATAAGGAGCCACCGTGAAGCACAGCGACAGCACAGACGAGGCCCCCGAGCAAGGCAGTGGCTGGCCCGTGCTGGACATCGACCGCCAGAAGAAAGGCGGGCTGGTCGAACAGATCGTCATCGCCATCAGCGTCATGGTAGGCAGCCGCGTGCTGCGCATCGGCACGCGAATGCCGTCCGTGCGCCAGTTCGCCCGGTGCAATGGCGTGTCGACCTTTACCGTCGTCGAATCGTATGACCGCCTGGTCAACCTGGGCCTGCTATCGTCACGGCGCGGCTCCGGCTATTTCGTCGCGCGCCACGATATCGCCGCCTCGCCGCAGGCCGCCCTCATTGCCAACACCCTTGCCAGTCCCACCGCCATCGACGCCCTCACGCCTGACCTGTATTCGGGCGTGTCCGATGCCCTGCCCGTGGGGGCGGGCTGGCTACCGCCCGAGATGTATGGCGAAGCGACCGTGCTCGATGCCGTGCGCCAGGCCATGCGCATACCCGCCAGCCGCCTGCGCGGCTATGGCCACCCGCTGGGCTTTCCCTCGCTGCGCCAGCACCTGGCAACAAGCCTGTCGGAAGAGCTGTTCCAGGTGGAGCCGGACCAGGTTTTGCTGACGCATGGCGCCACGCATGCCTTCGATTTGATCCTGCGCAGCCTGACCAAGCCGGGCGACACGGTCCTGGTGGAAGACCCCGGCTACAGCAATCTGCAGTCGCTGATACGCCACCACGGCTGCATCCCCGTCGGCGTCAACCGCAGCGAGGCGGGCCTGGACCTCGATGCGCTGGCCAGCGAGGCCGCGCGCACCCAGCCCAAGCTGATGTTCGTCAACACGGTGCTGCAAAATCCACTGGGTACCTCGCTCAGCCAGGCGCAAACGCACCGCCTGCTGGCACTGGCCGAACAATTCGATTTCTGGCTGGTGGAAGACGATATCTACCGCGAACTGGCGGCGCGCGGCGAAGCCTCGCTGGCGGCCATGGATGGCTTGCGCCGCGTGATCCGAGTGGGCAGTTTTTCCAAGACCCTGTCGCCCGTGCTGCGCGTGGGGTCGATTTGCGCCTCGCCGTCGCTGGTGGCCGAACTGGTGCGCGTGAAAATGCTGGCCGGACTGACGACGTCGGAAATCAACGAGCGCGCCGTCTACCACGCCATCTCCGCGCGGCCCTACAAGCGCATGGTCGAGCGCCTCGTGGCGCAGCTCGGTGCGGCCCGCGAACGCAGCATCGACTGCCTGGCGCAGGCGGGCATGGCGCCCGTGGCGCGGCCCCGTGGCGGCATGTTCGTCAGCGCCGGCTGGCCCGACCTGCAGACGCCGGAATGGAATGGCAAGATCATCGCCGACATGGCCTTGAAGGCCGGCATCCTGCTGTCGCCGAACGAATTTTTCATGCTGCGCGCGCCCGAGACGGTGTGGTTCCGCTTCAACGTGGCCTACACCGATACCCCCGTGCTGCAAGCCTTCCTGCAATCGATACGCCCACGCTAAAGAATCCGCCATGGCCAGCGAAAAATCCCCTGCCCTTCCCGTGAAAAATGCCGGCGGCCGGCGCCTGCAAAACCGCGACCGCCTGGAAGCGGACATCCTGGAGCAGGCCGTGCGCGCGTTCGCGGAAAGCGGCTACGAGGGTGCCTCGATCGCCACCATCGCCGAGCGGGCCGGCCTGTCGAAGCAAAACCTGATGTATTACTTCCCGTCCAAACAGCTGCTGTACCAGCGCGTGCTCGACGATGTGCTCGACGACTGGCTGGCGCGCATGGAGTCGCTGGCCAATGAACACGACGAGCCGCGCGACGTGCTGCGCGCGTATATTGGCGCCAAGCTGCGCTTTTCGCGCGAACAGCCATGGGCCTCGCGCGTGTATGCGCTGGAAGTGATCAATGGCGCTCCCCTGTACGGCGCGCAGATACGCGACAGGGTCGTGCCCCTGCTGCGCAAGGATATCGCCGTCTTCGAAGCCTGGATCGCCGCAGGCAGGATCGCGCCCGTCAACGCCACGCACCTGATGTTCGCCATCTGGGCCATGACGCAATCGTATGCGGATTTTTCAGCGCAGATGGCCCTGGTGCTGGAACGCAAGCAGCTCACGCGCAAGGATTACGAGGATGCTGAAATCCTGCTCACGCACATGGTGCAGGCGGCCATCGCCCTGCCTGCGGCTGCGCCCGGCGCGTGATGAAATTTCCAATGAACAAACGAGCAGTGATAGCATGGCGCGCTGGAGCGTTTGCAATAGCGACGCCATATCGACAGGATAAGGAACAGGCATGAAACAATGGTCATCGGCGCGCACCGCGTCATTGCTGGGCAAAGCTGCCTGCGCGGCGCTGCTGGCAGTGGCATCCACGGCACAGGCGCAGACAGTTGGCATGATAGACAACCAGCCGCTCAGCGAAACCTGGCTCAACGCGGGCTTTTATTCGTATCACTTTCAACGCGACAAGAATCTGAACGACAGCAATCCGGGCCTGGGCGCCGAATACCGCTTTTCCACGGTCGCATCGGCCACGGCCGGGCGCTTCTACAATAGCGACCGCGCCTACTCGAACTATGTGGGCGTGTACTACCAGCCCATCAAGGTGGGCCCGCTGCGCATCGGCGCCGTCGTTGGCGGCTTCAGCGGCTATCCGAAGATGCGCGACGGTGGCTGGTTCCCGGCCCTGGTCCCCACCATCAGCTATGAATACCAGCGCGTGGGCGTGAATATCGCCATCGTGCCGTCCTACAAAGACCGCCTGTATGGCGCCCTCAGTTTCCAGCTGAAACTCAAGGTCTTTGAATAACCGTTTGTCCTGGCCTGTCACCGTTCGGTCCGCCATTCCTGCCATTCGTCGCATACGCGATGTTCGGCAGCAAGGTTTTGCCTATAGTGGATTCATCGCCAGCATGCATACGGCAGCGGCAACCACAGGAGAACGGCATGAAAGACATCAATTCGGCACCGGGCAGCACTTCCTTCAGCGCTTTCTGGAACGAGCTGTGCGCTTACGCGCGCCAGGGCATGGCCGCCCTGCGCGCCATGTCCTGGCCCATGCTGCTGGGGTGCTGCCTGGGCCTGGCGTTCCTGATCACCATCTTGCCGCTGGCTATCATGCTGTTTGGCCTCGTCATGCTGCTGAGATGGGCAAGCAACAGCGACGACACAGGCACGGACACGAAGGCAGAAAATTCTCCGCAGTCAACGCAATAAAAATTTGCGTCGTGGCAAGAGTGCAATGATTGTTCTATGGCACTATGGGTGCGCGCAGCATTGACGGGCATCAAACCCATCCCGATGGATGGGTTTGAGACGGAACGCTATGCAGGATAGACGATCAAAGCTACTCCCCCTCAGCCATAGGAGTTTTCTGATGACCACGACAGCAAAAGCTACAGCAGCTACGACCATTCCCTGCCTGCGCTACCGCGATGCCCCCGCCGCCATCGAATGGCTGTGCACAGCACTCGGTTTTGAAAAACAATTGATCGTGCCTGACGGCAACGGTGGCGTTGCCCATGCGCAGCTAAGCTTTGGCAATGGCATGGTCATGGTGGCACCGGCCCTCGACAGCGACTATGGCCGCCTGATGAAACTGCCTGGCGACATCGGCGGCGCCAACACGCAAAGCTGCTACCTGGTCGTCAGCGATGCCGACGCCGTCTACCGCAGCGCGCGCGAAGCCGGTGCCGAGATCGTGCTCGACATCAAGGATGAAGATTACGGCGGACGGGGCTTTACCTGCCGCGACCCGGAAGGCCATATCTGGAGCCTGGGCACCTACGATCCATGGTAAGACGGAGAACAATGATTATCAGTACCTTCGCCGCCGCCAGCCTTGCGCTGGTCGGCGGTTTCCTGTCCGCTCCCGTCCTCGTGGACGAGCACCTCAACCGTGTCCACGCGCCCTCCGGCAAGGCGCCATCGACGGCCACTGTGGCCCTGCACCAGAGCCTGTGGATCGCCGACCTGCACGCCGACAGCCTGCTGTGGCAACGCAATCTGAACCGCGACAAGCAGCGCGGACATGTCGACTTTCCTCGCCTGCAGCGGGCCAACGTGGCGCTGCAAGCCTTTTCCGTCGTCACCAAGACGCCGCGCAAGATGAATATCGAGCGCAATGGCAGCGATACGGATAACATCACGGCACTGGTGGTGGCACAAGGCTTGCCCCCCGCCACCTGGAACAGCCTGCTGGCGCGCGCCACCTACCAGGCCGACGAGCTGCGCCAGCAAGTGGCCGGGAGCCAAGGCAAGGTCCGGGTGATCGGCAGCCGCGCCCAGCTGCGCAGCTTCATCGCCGCGCGCGAACAGGAGCCAGACCTGCTGGCCGGCTGGCTGACACTGGAAGGCGCACATGCGCTCGAAGGCAAGCTGGACAACCTCGATACCTTGTACCGGGCGGGCTTCCGCATGGCCGCGCCCACGCATTTCTTCGACACGGAACTGTCCGGCTCCCAGCACGGCCTGAAAAAAGGCGGCCTGACGCCGCTGGGCAAGCAATGGCTGCGCGCCATGGAACAGCGCAAGATGATCGTCGACCTGGCACACGCCTCGCCGGCCACCATCGACGACGTGTTAACTTTGGCGAAGCGCCCCGTGATGGTGTCGCACACGGGCGTGCGCGGCACCTGCGCCAATGGGCGCAACCTGAGCGACGCACAATTGAAACGCATCGCCGCCCAGGGTGGCCTGGTGGGCATCGGTTTCTGGAATACGGCCGTCTGCGGCAAGGACGTGGCGTCCATCGCGCGCGCCATCAAGTACACGGTAAAACTGATCGGCGCGGAACACGTGGCCTATGGCTCGGACTTCGACGGCGCCGTTACCACCGCCATCGACGCGGCCGGCTTGCCGCGCCTGACGCAGGCGCTGCTCGACGCTGGCTTGTCGGAAGCGCAGATCCGCCGCGTGGCCGGCGAAAACGTGCGAGACTTTTTACTCAAGAACCTGCCCGACGACGACGCCTAGGCCAGGGCCAGGGCCTTGATCAGCGCCTGGTCCGCCACCTGGCGTGGCCGGATGCGTATCAGCTTGCGGTACAGCGGTGGCATGGCGTTGCACAGCGCCAGCAGCGCGTCCTGCGCCATGGCAGGGCGCACGTACTGGAATTGCGCCGGATTATTCTCCGGCAGGGCCCCTTCCATGGTGGAACCGTAGGCACCCAGGGTCATGAAACTGGCGGCGCTGTCGTCCGGGCCGATGGCCAGCACAAAGGTGCCATGCTTGGGGTGGCTCAGATAGCTTTTGATTTCTTCCTGCAGCGCCGGCTCGGCGCCGGCCATCAATTCATAGCGCAATTGCGCGTACTGGCGCGTGCATTCCATGAACGGTGTGCGAATGACGGAGCGCGCCAGCTGGCCGGGCATGCATAGCAGCAGGTTGCCAAAGGAATCAAGCAAGGCGGCTGCGTCGCCCTGGCCGCCCTCGCGCGCGTCCTGCTCCATGGCCGCCTGCAGGAATGGCGCCAGGCCCGCGTCGGGGGCATGCGGGTCGCAGCGGTAGGTCAGGGCATCGGGATAGCGGCGGCGCAGAGCGCGCACCACGGCATGCTCGGACGGCAAGGTGGCGGGATCGCGCCGGTGCACATCGTCGCCAGCGTTCAGCAACTGCATCACCTGGGCCGATGTCGCTTCGAACACCAGCGAGCACAGTGCCTGCGTCGCCTCGTGGATGCTCTTGCCGATGAAAAAAGATTTGGGCGCGGCGCCGGAAGGCAGGCGCGCATACTCGGTAGCACCGCGCACGGCCGGATAGCAAAAGCTGCGGCCGGCCTGGGCCTGCAGCGGCGCCGGCAAGGCCGTAAACGTGGCAGCGCCATCGTAATTGATGCCCGCCTTGACGTCGGGCGCGGCCACCACCACGTTGAAACCGGCCGTCAGGATGGCGCCGGTGCACATGCAGCACGGGTCGAGCGAGGTGACGATGGTCAGTTCGCCGGGCGGCGGCAAGGGTGTGCCCTTGGCCCGCTCCGCGAAATACCAGTCCACCAGCTGTCGCTCGCCGTGCGCGGTGGGGTCGAACACCAGGCCCTGGCGAACGACGTTGTTATGCATCGATTGCAGCACATTGCCGGCGCCGTCGAGCAGCACGCCGCCCACGCCGAACGTGCCCTGCGTCTTGGCGGCCATGGCTTCGGCCACGGCGATGGCCACGGCGGCCTGGATGTCGATCGTCTTGTTCAAGCGTAGCCTGTTACTTCATGTCCAGGTCGGAATTGCCGAAGCCGTGCGGCAGCAGCCAGCCCGCCGTCACTTCCATGACATCGTTTTTCAGGTTCGTCAGGATCACCGGCAAATCGGCGCCACCCATCTCGAACATCACCTGGCGGCAGGCGCCGCACGGAGAGATCGGTTCAGCCGTGTCGCCCGTGACGGCCAGTTTGGCGAAATCGCCCGGCTTGCAGCCATGCGCGATGGCGCTGAAAAACGCCGTGCGTTCAGCGCAGTTGCACAGGCCATACGCGGCGTTTTCCACGTTACAGCCACGGAAGACGCGGCCATCCTTGCACAGCAGGGCTGCGCCCACCTTGAAACGCGAATACGGCGCGTAGGCCAGTTCACGGCCGGCGTTGGCTTCGGCGATCAGTTCTTGGTTGTTCATTTTTTCTGCAATACCTTTGAAATCATTAAGGCCGGGGTCAGACCCTCAATACCGCTGACACATAGCTCAGCGCTATCGCAAGCGGGGGTCTGACCCCAGTGTTACTCTACGGTCGAATGGTACGGTAAATGACAGGATTGACCGTCAGCGCCACTGCGCTGATGGCATACGCTTCCTGGATTTCCTTGACGGCTTGCTGCGCCGCCGCTTCCGTACGCGCGTGCACCATGGCCAGCGGCTGGCCAACGGACACTTGCTCGCCCAGGCCCACCAGGTCCGTCAGGCCAACAGCGAAATCGATGCTGTCCGTCGGACGGCGGCGCCCGCCACCGAGAGCGACGACGGCCAGGCCGATGGCCCGGCAATCGCGTACATTGGCAAAGCCGGCGGACAGCGCTGGCGCCGGCACGACGAACGGCGCCTGCTCCAGGTGCTTGTCCGGATTCTCGACCAGATCGGCCGGGCCGCCCAGGGCGGACACCATGCGCGAGAAGCGCTCTGCCGCTTCGCCCGAATCGAGCGCCGCCATCAATTTGGCGCGCGCTTCCTCCTCCGTGGCGGCAAGGCCGCCCAGCACCAGCATCTCGGCGCACAGCGCCAGCGTGACTTCATGCAGACGCGCGGGACGCGAACGGCCCGTCAGGTAATCCATGGCGCCGCGCACTTCCAGCGCATTGCCCGCGTAGGGCGCCAGCGATTCGTTCATGTCCGTCAGGATGGCCGAGGTCTGCATGCCCGCGCCATTGCCGACGGCGACGATGCTTTCGGCCAGCTCCACCGACTTGTCGTAGGTCGGCATGAAGGCGCCCGTGCCCACTTTGACGTCCATCACCAGCGCGTCCAGGCCGGCCGACAGTTTCTTCGACAGGATGGAGCCGGTGATCATGGCCACCGATTCCACCGTGGCGGTGACGTCGCGGATACTGTAAAAACGCTTGTCGGCCGGTGCCAGCTGCGCCGTCTGGCCGATGATGGCCACGCCGATATCCTGCACCACCTTGCGGAACAATTCATTGTCCGGCACCGTGCAATAGCCGGGAATGGCGTCGAACTTGTCCAGGGTGCCACCCGTGTGGCCCAGGCCGCGGCCCGAGATCATCGGCACGTAGCCGCCGCACGCGGCGACCATGGGGCCCAGCAGCAGGGAGACCACGTCGCCCACGCCGCCCGTCGAATGCTTGTCGACGACAGGACCAGGCAGCTTCAGCGAACGCCAGTCCAGCACGTGGCCGGAATCGCGCATGGCCAGGGTAAACGCGACGCGCTCGTCCATGTTCATGTCGTTGAAAAAGACGGCCATGCCCAGCGCCGCGATCTGACCTTCGCTGACGCTGCCGTCAGTGATCCCGCGCACAAAAAACTGGATTTCCTCGGCGCTCAAGACACCCTTGTCGCGCTTCTTGCGGATGATTTCTTGGGTTAAAAACATGGATTCACTCCGATCATGAGATTTGGGGTCAGAACCGACGGCTCTGACCCCAGCTTTGCCAGCACTACTTATCGATTAGACGCCGTAAGGAATCCACACGTTTTTCACTTGCGACGCATGCGCCAGCACGGCACGGCCACCGCTTTGGGCGGCACTATACCAATCGCGGCCTTTGGCGCCACCGACCCAGGTGCGCTTCAGTGTGCCGGCCGACAGGCGCTCGACTTCCGCGCAACCTTCGGCGGAGCCGTCATGGCGCCAGACGGCGTCGATATCGGCGTGCGTGGCCAGAGTGCGCGCCAGTTCATCGGCATTGCCGCTGATGATGTTGACGACGCCGCCCGGCAAGTCGGACGTATCGAAGACCTGGTACAGGTCCAGCGCGGACAAGGGATGCGCTTCCGACGGTACCACTACCACGCGGTTACCGAGCGCGATGGCTGGCGCCACCAGCGAGATGAAACCCAGCAAAGGCGCTTCATTCGGGCAAACGATGCCGATCACGCCGACCGCTTCGTTCAGCGCCACGGTGATGCCCTTGGTTGGCGGCTGGTGTGCCAGGCCGTCGTATTTGTCGGCCCAGGCAGCGTAGTAGAACAGGCGTTCGATCGATGCCTGCACTTCCTTCTCGGGATTTTTACTGCCCGTCATGGCGGCGATGCGGGCGGCGAATTCGTCGGCGCGCGCCGCCAGGTTTTCGGCGATGTAGTACAGCACTTGCGCGCGGTTGTGCGCCGTGGCGCTGCTCCAGCCGGACGCTTTATGCGCCGCTTCGACGGCATTGCGGATATCCTTGCGGCTACCCACGCCCACTTCGGCCAGCAAGGCGCCGTTCGCGCCAAATACGGGCGCGCTGTAGGCGCTGTCAGGGCGTGCCTGCTTGCCGCCGATGTACATCTTGGCCGTGCGGTCGATGGCGAACGGATCGGCAGCGGCCGGCTTCACATTGGCCTTGGCCTTGGCTTCCACCACCGGCAAGGCCGGGCGCGCATCTTCGGCCAGGGCCGTCATGTATTCCAGCATGCCTTCGCGGCCACCTTCGCGGCCGAAGCCCGATTCGCGGTAGCCGCCGAAGCCGCACGCGGCGTCGAACTGGTTGGCGCTGTTGATCCACACCACGCCAGCCTTGATGGCAGGAGCGATATCGAGGGCCAGGCTGATCGACTCGGTCCACACGCTGGCGGCCAGGCCGTACACCGTGTTGTTCGCCAGTTGCACCGCTTCTGGCGGCGTGCGGAAGCTCATCGCCACCAGCACGGGGCCGAAGATTTCAGCCTGTGCCACGGCGGCCGAGGTCGATGCGCCCGTGATCAGGGTGGGCGGGAACCACGAGCCGTCTGCCGGCAGTTCGCACGCGGGCTGCCACACGTCGCAGCCTTCGGCGCGGGCGGTATCGACCAGCGCGGCGATGCGCTGGCGCTGCACGGGGTCGACCAACGCGCCCACATCCATCGATTTGTCCAGGGGAGAGCCAAGGCGCAGGTTTTCCATGCGCGCGCGCACCTTGTTCAGGAAGCGTTCCTGGATCGATTCCTGCACCAGCAGGCGCGAACCGGCGCAGCAGACTTGTCCCTGGTTGAACCAGATCGAGTCGACCAGGCCTTCCACGGCGCCGTCCAGGTCCGCGTCTTCAAAGACGATGAACGGCGACTTGCCGCCCAGTTCCAGCGACAGCTTCTTGCCGCTGCCGGCCGTCGCTACACGAATCAAACGGCCCACTTCCGTGGAACCTGTAAACGCGATCTTGTCGACGCCAGGATGGTTGACGATGGCCGAACCCACCCGGCCATCGCCGGTGACGATATTGACCACGCCGGCCGGCACGCCCGCCTGCAGGCACAACTCAGCGAACAGCATGGCGGTGAGCGAGGTGAATTCGGCCGGCTTGAAGACCACCGTATTACCGGCGGCCAGCGCCGGGGCGATTTTCCACGACAGCATCAGCAGGGGGAAATTCCAGGGCACGATCTGGCCCACCACGCCCACGGCGCGGTAGTCGGCAAATTCTTCCGACTGCAGCTGCGCCCAGCCGGCGTGATGATAGAAATGGCGCGCGGCCAGCGGCAGGTCGATATCGCGCGTTTCGCGGATGGTTTTGCCATTGTCCAGGGTTTCCAGCACGGCGAACAGGCGCGAGTGCTTTTGCAGCAAGCGTGCCAGCGCGTACATGACTTTCGCGCGGCCGTGGCCACCCATGCCCTGCCATACGGGCAGCGCGCGGCGCGCCGCTTCCACGGCCCGTTCCACGTCAGCGTCAGTGGCTTGCGTCAGTTCCGCCAGTGGCGTGCCGTCGGCCGGATTGGTCGAGGCGAACAGCTCGGCCGGCTCGCTCCAGGCATTGTCGATGAACAGGCCGAATTTGCGCTGGTGGCCGTCGAGCCACGCCTGTGCTTCTTTTTGACTTTCGGGAGCAGGGCCGTAGTCCATAGTAGTGAGAATCTCGTTAATTGTAGGCATGACGAATGTTCTTTAAGGTTGTGCGTGACGATGATTGGCCGAGTAGCTGCCGGTGACGTAGTGCTCGAGCTGGCGCTCGATGTCCGTCAGCAGGCTGGAAGCGCCGATGCGGAACAAATGCGGCTGCAGCCATTCGTTGCCCAGTTCTTCCTTCATCAGGGTCAGGTATTGCAGTGCGCTCTTGGCCGAGCTGACGCCGCCGGCAGGCTTGAAGCCCACCTGGAAGCCCGTCTGCTCGTGGTACTCGCGGATCGTGCGCACCATCGTCAGGGCCACGGGAATGGTGGCGTTCACGCCTTCCTTGCCGGTGGAGGTCTTGATGAAATCGGCGCCTGCCATCATGCAGACCCACGACGCCTTGGCCACGTTTTCCATGGTCAGCAAGTCGCCCGTGGCGAGAATCGCCTTCACGTGCGCTTCGCCGCATGCCTTGCGGTAGGCCAGCATTTCGTCGTACAGCACCTGCCAGTTGCCGTTCAGGACATGCTGGCGCGTGATGACGATATCGATCTCGGAAGCGCCGGCGGCGACCGACAGTTCGATCTCGCGCAGCTTCGTTTCCATGCTCGTCAGGCCGGCCGGGAAACCCGTCGACACGGCGGCGATGGGCAGGCGGCCCTGGATGACTTTCACGGCCGGCTGGATCATCTCGTGGTACACGCACACGGCGCCGGTGCTCAATTGCGTCAAGCCCAGGGCATCCATCAGGTCGGCGCGCAGCGGGCGCATGGCCTTCATGCACAGGCGCTCCACGCGGCCCGGCGTATCGTCGCCGCCCAGGGTGGTCAGGTCGATCATCTGGATGGCTTTGACCAGCCAGGCGGCCTGGTACTCCTTTTTCACCGTACGGCGGTTCGCCAGGCTGGCTGCGCGGCGGTCCGTCGCGGCGCGGTTGACGCGGATCTGGTTGATCCAGCCCAGGTCGAGGCCAACGGCCTCGTTACGCTTGAATTCGGGGTGCATGAGTGTCATAACAAGCTGGTTCCATTAGCAAGTGGTGGTACGCCAAGGTGCTTGGCGAGGGTTTGGCCAATATCGGAGAACGTCTCGGAAATACCCAATGCGCGCGGGGCGACGCCGGGGCCGAAGAAGATCATCGGTATATGTTCGCGGGTGTGGTCGGAGCCGTGCCAGGTGGGGTCGCAGCCATGGTCTGCGGTGATCACGACCAGGTCGCCATCTTTGAGCTTGGCCATGAATTCCGGCAAGCGCGCATCCATTTCGCGCAACGCATCGGCATAGCCCTCGACGTTGCGGCGGTGGCCGAAAGCCTGGTCGAAATCGACGAAGTTGACGAAGGTGAGCGACTTGTCCTGCACTTCATCGGCCGTCTTCAGCAGCGCTTCAAACAGCGCCATGTTGTCGACGCCCTTGACGACGCGCGAGATGCCCTGGGTCGCGAAAATATCGCTGATCTTGCCCAGGCCGACGACTTCGCCGCCCGCATCCTTGACGTGATCGAGCAAGGTCTTGCTTGGCGGCGCGACGGCGTAGTCGTGGCGGTTGCTGGTGCGCGTGTAGTTGCCATTGCTGCCGGTGAACGGGCGGGCAATGACGCGGCCGATGTTGTAGGGCTCGACCAGCTTGAAGGCCATTTCGCACACTTGGTACAGGCGCTCGAGGCCGAACGATTCTTCGTGCGCGGCGATCTGCATCACCGAGTCGCCCGACGTATAAATAATCAGCTTGCCGGTGGCGACGTGTTCATCGCCATGCTTGTTGATGATGTCCGTGCCCGAGGCATGGCAGTCGCCCAGGAAGCCGGGCACTCCCGACATGGCTTTCAGCTTGTCGGTCAGGTCGGCGGGGAACGATGGCGTGGTGCGAGGGAAGTAGCCCCAGTCGAATTCGACGGGCACGCCGGCGATTTCCCAGTGGCCGCTCTGCGTGTCCTTGCCGGTGGAGCGCTCGCGCGCCGCGCCGTAGGCGCCGGTGAAACCGTCGCGCTGGTCGAAGCCAGTGGCCCATTCACCGCTGGCCAGGTGCGCGGCAGCGCCCAGTCCCAGGCGTTCCATATTCGGGAGTTTCAAGGTCTTGCCGCTTTTGGCGACAGTGCTGGCAATGTGGCCAAAGGTATTGGCACCTGCGTCGCCATACTTGGCAGCGTCTGGCGTCGCGCCAAGGCCGAAGGAATCAAGCAGGAGAATAAATGCGCGTGACATGATAAGGCTCGCTTTGTGGATGATGCGGACAGTGTAGGCCGGTTTTTCCCGGCCTGCCGCGCGGCAGCGCCGGTGGCCGGCGCGCCGCTACTGCGTAAAAAAGTGCTTAGGCTTGCGGCTTTTCAGCAACTTTGGAGAGGAAAGCCAGGATCAGCTTGACCAGGTCTTTCGCGCCGATGGCCGCGTATTTCAGGGTTTGTTCGTGCGACAGGGCGAATGGCGACATGCCTTCGGCCAGGTTGGTGATGACGGACACGCCCACCACTTTCAGGTCGCAATGGCGGGCCGAGACCACTTCCGGCACCACCGACATGCCGACCGTGTCGGCGCCCAGGCGGGCCATCATGCGGATTTCGGCGGCCGTCTCGAAGTTCGGGCCAGGGTAGGCGACGAACACGCCCTCGTGCAGGGTGATGCCGCTGGCGGCCGCAGTGTCCTTGACTTGCTGGCGCAGTTCGGCATCGTAGGCGTTGGCCATGCTGAAGAAGCGCGGGCCAAAGCGGTCGTCGTTCGGGCCAACCATCGGCGTGCCTGGCAGCAGGTTGATATGGTCGCTGATGGCCACCAGGCTGCCGGCGTCCACTTCAGGGCGCAGGGAACCGGCGGCGTTGGTAACGAACAGCATTTCGCAGCCCAGCAGCTTCAGGGTGCGGATGGCGCTCGTCATCACGCCCATGCCGTAGCCTTCATAGAAGTGGCCACGCCCCTTCATGCAGACGACGGCGACGCCCGACAGGGTGCCGACCACCAGTTCGCCGGCATGTCCGTGCACGGTGCTGATCGGGAAACCTGGCAATTCGTCAAAGCTGATGCTGACGGCGTCCGTCATCTGCTCGGCCAACACACCCAGGCCGGAGCCGAGGATCATCGCCACGCGCGGCTTGAAATTTTCTGGGGCGCGGGCACGGATGATTTCGGCGGCGTGGAAAGGGGCGTTGTTCGACATGGTTATCCTCTGATTGACTAATGATGATGGTTGCTGCCTGCGTGGCCGTGCCCGGTGAGGGACTGCGACACAGGTATCGGGTATGTATGCTGTTACAGGTATATCGAAATGCGTATTGCTTCTATTTTCCGCCACTATGCATCAAACGGAATATGTATGGCAAATACCATTTTTCTTGTCCATTTATACAATTCAAATATAAATGGCCGGTATTATAGTCCAGGCAGGAGCTCGCCCGCCAGCGGCGGCCACGCCCTTGCGATGCCCCGGAAATGCATGCATACAAGCTCCATACGAACACTTTTCGCGCCCGCTTGACACGAACTTGACACTATTAAGACAAATGTTTACAGTCGAAGACAAATGTTTAAACCTTCAGCGAACACCTTGTGACCGATACCAATAAAAAAGACCAGCTGTACACGCTGATCCGCAACAACCCCTTCATCTCGCAGCAAGACCTGGCGAGCGAGCTGGGCTTGTCGCGCTCGGCCGTCGCCGGCCATATCGCCGGATTGATCCGCGAGCGCCGGCTGCTGGGACGCGCCTATGTGCTGCCCGACAGCCGCCCCGTGCTGTGCATCGGTGCCGCCAACCTCGACCGCAAGATGCGCACCCTGGCGACCCTGCAGATGGGCACCTCGAATCCCGTGCGCTCGGAAGAGGTGTTTGGCGGCGTAGGCCGCAACATCGCGGAAAACCTGGCCCGCCTGGCCATCCCCGTGGCCCTGCTGACGGCGCTGGGCGACGATGCGGCCGGCCACGCCCTGCAGACGCATGCGGAAGACGCGGGCATCGACATGCGCGGCAGCTTGCATCTGAGCAACACCAGCAGCGGCACCTACACGGCCGTGCTCGACGAACATGGCGAAATGCTGCTGGCGATGGCCAACATGCAACTCTACGAACAGCTGACCCCGGCCTTTTTGCACAGCCGCCAGCCGCAGCGCGCCGCCGCCGCCCTCACCGTCTGCGACCTGAACCTGGGCCACGACAGCGTGCAGGCGCTGCTGGCCGATGCGCGCCAGGACGCTGCCCACGCGACGCCGCTGGTCATCGTCGCCGTCTCGCAGCCAAAGATGGCGCACTTGCCGCAAGACCTGACGGGCTTGCATTTGCTGATCCTCAACCGGGGCGAACTGGAAACGCGCGTGGCGCGGGCCTTGCCGACGGCGTTTGATGTGCGCGCCGCCTGCCGCGAAGTGCAGCGCCAGGGTGCGCGCCAGGTGATCGTCACCTGCGGCGGCGAAGGCGTGTACTTCACGCATGGCGACAGCCCGGACGCGCCGGTCGTGCACCTGGCCGCGCGCGAAGTGGACGCCGTCGACGTGACGGGCGCCGGTGACGCGTTTTCCGCCGCCGTCTGCTGGTCGCTGTATCACGACAGCAGCGACTTGAAACTGGCGTGCCGGCGCGGCCTGAAACTGGCCGCCATGACCCTGGAATCCGACGCCACCGTCTCGCCCCTGATTTCGGCCGGTGCGCTCGACGACATCGACGACGCCGACCTGGCGCCACCTCCCCCTACCCTCTTTCAACAGGATTGACACATGACGCAATTGAATAATTTCCTCTCATTCTCGCAAGAAGTGCTAGCCGCACGCGCCGCCGGCAAGGCTATCGTGGCGCTGGAATCGACCATCATTTCGCACGGCATGCCGTATCCGCAAAACGTGGAAATGGCGCGCGAAGTGGAACAGATCATCCGTGACGGCGGCGCCGTGCCGGCCACCATCGCCATCATCGACGGCAAGATCTGCGTGGGCCTGTCGCCCGAGCAACTGGAATTGCTGGGCACCTCGCCCGACGCCATGAAAGTCAGCCGCCGCGACCTGCCGTTCGTCTTGTCGCAACGCAAACTGGGCGCCACCACCGTGGCCGCCACCATGATTTGCGCGGAACTGGCGGGTATTTCCGTGTTCGTTACGGGCGGCATCGGCGGCGTGCACCGCGGCGCGGAAACCAGCTTCGACATTTCCGCCGACTTGCAGGAACTGGCACAAACCTCCGTCGCCGTCGTCTGCGCGGGCGTCAAATCCATCCTCGACATCGGCCTGACCCTGGAATACCTGGAGACGCATGGCGTGCCCGTCATCAGCGTGGGCCAGGAAGGCTTCCCCGCCTTCTTCACGCGCGAAAGCGGCTTCAACGCGGATTTCCGCCTCGATACCGCTGCCGAGCAGGCGGCCTTCATCGGCACCAAGTGGCAGCTTGGCTTGAAAGGCGGCGTGATCGTCAGCAACCCCGTGCCGGCCGCGCAAGCCATGCCCAAGGAAGAAATCGACGCGATCACCACGCAGGCGCTGCAGGAAGCGGACGCGGGCGGCGTGAAGGGCAAGCAAGTCACGCCATTCCTGTTGTCGCGCATCAAGCAGTTGACGGACGGGCGCAGCCTGGCAACGAATATCGCCCTCGTCAAGCACAATGCCCAAGTCGGCACCGCGCTGGCCATTGCCATGCAGGCAGTCGTGGCACGATAATAGGACCGCTGTAAAGAAAGCGCGTGCGCCTTCACGGGTTCGCGCGCCGTTCCATCGCCTAGCAAGACGCAACGCCAAGGAAAGCATGTCCATCGATCTGAAACAGTTAAAGTATTTTCTTGCCGTTGCCGAGGAGAAAAGCTTCAGCCGCGCCGCCGAGCGCCTGCATATCTCGCAGCCGCCCCTGAGCCAGCAGATCATGAAACTGGAAAGCGAACTGGGCGTGCGCCTGTTTGCGCGCACCACGCGCACCTTCGAGCTGACCGTGGCGGGCAAGGCGCTGATGAACGAGGCAGCCGACCTGTTGGCCAAGATGCGCATGACCATCGACACCATCCGCCAGATCGACCGCGGCGAAGTGGGCCGCTTGCGCGTGGGCATCGTCGGCTCGGCCATGTGGGGTCCCATCCCCAGCCTGCTGGAAGAATTCCAGACCAAATTCCCCCGCGTCAGTTGGACCATCCATGAATTCGGTCCCACGGTGCAATACGAAGCCTTGCGCGCCAAGCAGATCGACGTGGGTTTCTGGCGCGAACCCAAGCTCAACGACGACGACTTGCGTCACGATAATTTACGCCAGGAACTATGCTTCCGCGAAAACGTCTGCGTGGCTGTCAACGAACACCATCCGCTGGCAAAAAACACGGCCATCGAACTGATCGACATCGCCCACGAGCCCATGCTCACGCTGAACCTCGACAAATCTGCCTTTCCCCGTTACCTGGTGCAATGCTGCATCAATGCCGGTTTCGAACCCGTGATTTTCCAGGAAGCGAGCGAACCGCAAACCCTGCTAGCCATGGTGGGTGCGGGCCTGGGCGTGACCCTGGTGCCGGAAACGACGAGCCGCATCGGCTGGCCCGGCGTCGTCTTCCTGCCGATCAAGACCAATCCGCCATCGGCCAACCTGTATATCAGCTACACCACGCTCGACGACGCGCCCGTCGTGCGGGCCTTCCTGAATATCATCAATCCCCCGTCAGCCTGACGCGGCCCGGTCTGACTGCGGCCAATTTATATGACTTTCATATAAATAGTTAAACAAAAACGTATTTGTCATACATATCTGGCATGATGCATAGTGATTCGGACGCCCATCGCGGCGCCGGTTCCGTGCCTGCCCTGCCCGTCCATTGACGGCGCATCCCAGCCCATTCCGGCAGCCCATTCGATGTTGTAACGATAAAAGAGACGGGGCGCGACTGTTGCATGAGCATCACACTGACGACATAAAAGCAGACAAGGCCAGCAATGATCTTGTGTAATACAGTGCAATGTTGATAAGGAATCATCGCCTCGTGCATCAAAAACAGGCTAAATCGGCCCCAAATTATATGTTTCACCTATAAAAAATATACAATATCGATCTTCCAGGAGCCACTCATGAAACTTACACAATTTAGTTTGACGATCGCAGCCGTATTTCTGACTGCTCAAGCGTCCGCGGCTACCCCAAAACTGGGTGTCGTGTATGACGCGGGCGGCAAGTTCGACAAGTCGTTCAACCAATCCGCTTTCGAAGGCGCATCGCGCTTCAAAAAAGACACAGGCATTTCCTTCATCGAAGTCCAGGCATCGAGCGATACGCAAGCCGAACAAGTCATGCGCGGCCTGGCCCGCAAGAAACTCGACATGATCGCCGCCATCGGCTTTGCGCAAACGCAAGCCGTGCAAAAGGTCGCCAAGGAATTCCCGAATGTGAAATTCGTGCTGATCGACGGTCAGGCCGCTGGCAGCAACGTCAATTCCGTCGTCTTCAAGGAAGAAGAAGGCTCCTACCTGGTGGGCGTGGCTGCGGCCATGGCCAGCAAGAGCAAGAAAGTCGGCTTCATCGGCGGCATCGATATTCCCCTGATCCGCAACTTCGCCTGCGGCTACGCGCAAGGCGTCAAAGCCGTCAATCCGAAAGCGGAAATCACGCAAAACATGGTCGGCACCACGTCCGGCGCCTGGAATGACCCGGCCAAGGGCGGCGAACTGGCCCGCTCGCAATTCGAACGCGGCGTCGACGTCGTCTTCGCCGTGGCCGGCGGCAGCGGCATGGGCACGCTGCAAATGGCCAAGGAAAAAGGCAAGCTGGCGATCGGCGTCGATTCAAACCAGAATGGTTTGTACCCGGGCAGTATCCTGACTTCGATGGTCAAGCGCGTCGACAACACCGTGTATGACAGCTTCATGGAAGTCAAGAACGGCACCTGGAAGGGCGGCGTCAGCTATAAAGGCTTGAAAGAAGGCGGCGTGGATTGGGCGCTCGATGCGAACAACCGCAAGCTGATTACGCCAGAAATCGAAAAGCGCGTGTTGGGTGCGCGTAAGGACATTATCGATGGCAAGATCAAAGTGATCGATTACCGCGTCGGCAGCAGCTGCCCGGTTTAATTTTTCTCCGTATCTTCTAGCGCGCCGCCGGGGCCTGTCTCCGCGCGGCGCGTTTCCATGAAACTATCCAGTTATGAACCTATGCAGCCAGCAGTAGAATTTCGCAGCATTTCCAAGCAGTTTGGACATGTGAAGGCGAACGCCGACATCAGCTTCTCCATCGCCAAGGGCAGTATCCACGGCCTGGTGGGGGAAAACGGCGCCGGCAAATCGACCTTGATGAGCATCCTGTACGGGTATTACCGTGCCGACGGCGGAGAAATCTTGCTCGACGGAAAAGTACAGCCTATCCGCAACAGCCAGGAAGCGATCAATCTCGGCATCGGCATGGTGCACCAGCATTTCATGCTGGTCGAGAACTTCACCGTCCTCGACAATATCATGCTGGGCACGGAAGGCGGTTTTCGCCTGGCCAGCCACCGCACGGAAGCGGAAGCCAAATTGCGCGAGATTTGCGCGCGCTACCGCCTCGACGTTGACCCGCTGGCGAAGATCGAAGACCTCTCCGTCGGGGCGCAGCAGCGCGTGGAAATCCTCAAGCAGATTTACCGCAGCGCCAATATCCTGATCCTCGACGAGCCGACGGCCGTGCTGACGGCGCAGGAAACGGCCTCGCTGTTTGAAATCTTGCGCCTGTTCAAGGAGCAAGGCAAAACCATCATCCTGATTACGCACAAGCTGCAAGAGATCCTGGAAATCACCGACAACGTCACCGTCATGCGCGGCGGCACGGTGGTGGGCGCCGTTGCCACTGCGACCACATCGAAAGAGGAACTCGCCAATATGATGGTGGGCCGCCCCATCCAGAGCCATCTGCCCCGTGCACCCTACAATCCGGGCGCCACGGTGCTGGAAGTCGATGGCTTGCAACTGGCCGACGCGCAACAGGTCAAACTGCTGGCCGACATCGGCTTCAACTTGCGCGCCGGCGAAATCGTCGCCATCGCAGGGGTTTCCGGCAATGGCCAGAGCGAGCTGCTGGAAATCCTGTCCGGCATGCGCTTGCCCACCTCGGGCAAGCTGCGCTTCCTGGACAAGGACTTGCCATTTGCCAAGCGCCACGATGCCGACGGCTTGCCGCTGGCCTTCCGCGAGCTGGGCATCGCCCACATTCCGGAAGACCGTTTGCGCGATGGCGTGGTGAAGAATTTCTCCGTCATGCAAAACACCATCCTCGGCTACCAGGATCACCTGAAAAACCGCTGGGGCCTGTTCAACTTCAAGGCCATCGGCGCCCGCTGCGCGGAATTGCTGAAAACCTTCGACGTGCGGCCGGCCAATCCGGACCTGCGCATCGGCTTGTTGTCGGGCGGCAACCAGCAAAAGGTGGTGATCGCGCGCGAAGTACTGGCCAAGCCGAAACTGATGCTGGTGGGCCAGCCCACGCGCGGCGTCGACATCGGCACCATCGAAAGCATCCATACGCAATTGCTGGCCCTGCGCGACGCGGGCGTGGCGATCCTGCTGGTGTCCGTCGAACTGGAAGAAGTGCGGGCGCTGGCCGACCGCATTCTGGTCATGTGCGGCGGACGCATCACCGGCGAACTGAAAATTGAAGAATTCGATACCACCCGCATCGGCCTGTTGATGGGGGGAATGCATAAATCATGAATAACGACTTGCCACGCTGGGCGACAGCCTTTGTCATGCCCATGTTAAACCTGCTGTCGGCCTTGCTGGTCGCCGCCCTGGTCATTTATATGCTGGGCGAAGATCCGGCCGAATCGCTGGGCATCCTCGTCAACAGCGCCATCCTCAATCCGGAAGGCTTGAGCTACACCCTGTTCTACGCCAGCACCTTCATTTTCACGGGCCTGTCGGTTTCCGTGGCGATGCAGGCCGGCCTGTTCAATATCGGTTCCGAAGGCCAGATGTATATCGGCGGCCTGGGATTGACGGTGGCCATGCTGGCCTTCGACCAGACCCTGCCCGCCTGGCTCTTGATTCCTGCGGCCATGCTCGGCGCGGCCCTGTTCGGCGCGCTGTGGGGCTTGCTGCCCGGCTACTTGCAAGCCAAGCGCGGCAGCCATATCGTCGTCACCACCATCATGTTCAACTTCATCGCCGCCAGCCTGATGAACTTTGTGATCGTGAAATACCTGATACCGCCAGGCGAACAAAACACGGCCAGCCGCGTGTTTGCGGAAAGCGGCGAAATGCCGCGCCTCTCCACCTGGTTCCCATCCTTGGGCGATACACCGCTGAACATCAGCTTTATCCTGGCGATCGCCGCACTGGTGATCTACGGCGTGATGGTCTGGCGCTCGTCGTGGGGTTTCAAGCTGCGCGCCACGGGCCTCAACAAGCATGCGGCCCACTATGCGGGCGTATCGATCAGCAAGATGATCATCATCGTCATGCTGATCTCCGGCGCGCTGGCGGGCTTGGGTTCCGTCAATTCCATCATGGGTTCGACCCATTACCTGTCGCTCAACTTCGTCGGTGGCGCCGGCTTCATCGGTATCGCCATCGCCTTGATGGGCCGCCAGCATCCGGTCGGCATCTTTTTGTCCGCCGTACTGTTTGGCGCGCTGATACAGGGTGGTTTTGACTTGTCACTGGAAAAACCGAATATCCCGACGGAAACGTTCATTTTCATCCAGGGCTTGATCATCCTGTTCTGCGGCGCCATGGAAAACTTCTACGCACCGGCCATTTCCGCCCTGCTCAAGCGCACCAAAGGCTAACACCATGACACTCGACGACTTTCATTTCGCCAGCATCCTGGTATCGACCGTGCGCAATGCGCCCGTCCTGATCTTTGCCGCCATGGCCGGCCTGTTTGCCGAACGCAGCGGCATGATCGACATCGGCCTGGAAGGCAAGATCCTGGCCAGCGCCTTCGCTTCCGCCGCCGTGGCCTACACGACGCAAAACCCGTATTACGGCATGGCTGCCGGCATGCTGGTCTGCGTCGCCCTGGCCCTGCTGCAGGCGTATGTCAGCATCACGCAAAAGGGCAATCAACTGGTGGCCGGCATGGCCATCAATATCGCCATGAGCGGACTGACGTTCGTGCTGGCGCAATTTTTCTTCCAGCAAGGCGGTCGCACGCCCGACCTCGGTTCGGCGCGGCTGTTCGACGTGGTCTTGCCGGGCACGCAGTATGTGGAACATATTCCCTTCATCGGCTGGGTGTATGCCCATCTGATCGGCGGCCATTCCATCCTTGTGTATGTGGCGTTCCTCCTGATTCCGCTCGTGCACTGGCTGCTGTACCACACGCGCTTCGGCCTGCGCCTGCGCGCCTGCGGCGAAAACCCGCATGCGGCCGACTCGGCAGGCGTGAGCGTGGAAGCGACGCGCTACCTGGCCATGCTGGTGGCCGGCATCCTGTGCTCGTTCTCGGGCGCCTACCTGGCCATCGTGCAAAGCGGTTTCTTCCTGCGTGACATGTCGGCCGGCGCCGGCTACCTGGCCCTGACGGCCATGGTGTTCGGCAACTGGCGTCCCGTCTACACTTTCCTCGGCTGTCTGATGTTCGGCTTCTTCGCCGCCATCCAGATTCAAATTGAAGGCGTGGACTTGCCGGTCGTGGGCCGCATCCCCGGCTCGCTGATCCAGATGGTGCCGTATGTGGTCACCGTGATCGTGCTGGCAGGCTTGATGGCGAAATCTATCGCGCCAAAGGCTATCGGTATCCCCTTTGTAAAGTCGCGCTAGTTTTAGCCTGCACTGACAAAAAGCGAAGCCCGCAGGCTTCGCTTTTTTTACGCCTGCGAAATCTCGTCCAGCGAGAAAAATACGCGTAAACCCAAGCTGCGCGCCACATTGACCATCTGGTCCGCGCCCTGGGAAGCGCCGCCGATGCGCAGCACGGCATCGCAATGGCTGAGCAGGCGCGTCGCATGCGCGTGGAACAGTTCCTCATACACGACATCGCCCACCTGGGTTGAGCCAGCCAGCGCCAGCATGGGCAAAGCCAGCCATTCACCGAGCACGGGCATGTGACCGGCGGCGTACAAGGGCAGGCAGACGGCTTCCATGGCCGCCACATTGCGCGCAATCAAGACCGGATCGTCGCCCGTGCCCGAGCGGTAGGGACCGGCAATCAGAATCTGCATGCCCCGCCGCATCTCTTGCGCTGGCGGCATCAAGTGCAACTGCGCATGCTGCAGCAGCATGATGGTCTTGCCGTCGCAGATGCGACCATCGGCCACCATCTGCAGCGCTTGCGCCAATGGCAGTTCCAGCACTTCGATGTCTTCTCCCTCGTGCGCCAAGCCGCCGCCGTCGCCGATACGGCTGGCGGGGTCGTACTCGGCGACGAAGAAATGCAAGCGCTCCGTCACGGAGCCGGGACTCATGAAAGCCTGGAAGATCTTTTGCAGCTGCCCCACCCGGTAGCCGGTTTCCTCTTCCACTTCCGCGCGGATGCGCTGCTCGGCACTGGCCTCTTCCAGCAAGCCGGCCGCTGACTCAATCAGGAAGCCATCGTGGCCCTCACGATACGTGGGAAAGCGGAACTGGCGGATCAGGATCACCGTGCGTTTGGCTTTGTTGTAGAGCAGGATGGTGGCGCCATCACCCCGGTCATAGGTTTCCCGCGTCTGCGTCTGCCATTCGCCATCGTGGCGCAGATAGTCAAACGTGGTTTTCTGCAATAAATACCAGTCGTGCGACAGGGTTACCACGCCCTGTATGCGCACCCGTTGTTGCTCAACATTTTCTTCGCGCATAGTGTCTCCTTGTGCTTGCGTTGGCCGACTTTATCATGCAAACTCGTGCAATATCAAGAATTAACAAGATAAATCATGCTCACACAGCAACGCAAGCAATACCTGCTGGACTTGCTCCAGCGTGAAGGGCAGCTCGTCGCCAGGGCCGTCAGTGATGCCTTGGGCTTGTCGGAAGACACGATACGGCGCGACCTGCGCGAGTTGGCCAAAGAGGGATTGCTGGAACGCGTGCACGGTGGCGCCCTGCCCTTGCTGTCCCGCTCTCCCGCGCTGGCGCCGTTTTCGGCCCGCGAACAGATTTCGCCGCAAGCCAAGCCCGCCATCGGCCGCGCAGCGGGCGCCATGATACAAACGGGACAAGTGGTGTTCCTCGATGGTGGCACGACCGCCGTGCAACTGGCGCGCCAGCTGCCGCGCGAATTGCACGCCACCATCGTCACGCACAGTCCGTCGATTGCCGTCGAACTGGTGAATCACCCATCGATCGAAGTGCTGATGCTGGGCGGACGCCTGTACAAGCACTCGATCGTGGGTGTCGGTGCGGCCACCGTGGAAGCGATAGCCCGCATCCGCGCCGACCTGTATTTCATGGGCGTGGCCAGCCTGCATCCGCAAGCGGGCATCACCACCGGAGACTATGAAGAAGCGTGTGTGAAACGCGCCCTGAGCGAGGCGTCAAGCCGCACCATCGTGCTGGCCTCGCCGGAAAAGTTCAACACGTCTTCGCCGTTCCAAATCGCGCCCTTGAGCCAGGTCAACGATATCATCGTGCACCGCGACGTCGACGATGCGCTACTGGCACCCTACCGCGAAATGGGAATTAACGTCACCTTGGCATGAAAAAAGCGGCCCGCAGGCCGCTTTCCATTCCTCATCTTATTGCGGCCAACTTATTGTGGCCAAATCGCCTGCAGCACGGCCGCCAAGTGATAGCCCGACTCGATCAGCTGCTGTTTCGCCAGCGCCGAGCTGGGCACGGGATAGTTGTCCGGCACCGTCAAGGTCCACACCTTATAGACATCGCCCTTGCGGCTGGTCTGCTGCATGGCCGGGCCGGCCAGCACGTCCGTAAAAGCAATCTTTGACGCCGCCAGCGAGGCATCGGCCCACTGATACGGCCAAGTGGCGGGGTCGCCGCTATTGGCGCTCACCACAGGTGCGCTGGCGATCACCGTCCTGGCGAACTGCTGCGGCGTACGCGTGCTCAGGCGGCGCATGGCGTAATCGACCACGGTCGTGTCCCAGTACGAATGCAGGGGCTTGGTGGGCGACTTCGGATACGCGCTGGAGGGCTTGGCCGCGCCCTCTTC
Organism: Janthinobacterium breve; assembly: GCF_051380895.1. Taxonomy (NCBI): domain Bacteria; kingdom Pseudomonadati; phylum Pseudomonadota; class Betaproteobacteria; order Burkholderiales; family Oxalobacteraceae; genus Janthinobacterium; species Janthinobacterium breve. Next base: position 567,259 of record NZ_JBNYXY010000002.1, read on the forward strand.
GGCCGGCAGCGACGCGGGAATCACGGCGTCCGACAGCGCCGTCATCTTCGCATCGTCGAGCAGCAAGTCGTTGCCGCCACGCGCGTTGAAAATGGCGATGTCGTCAATCTGCACCTGCGTGGCGGGCACGAAAAACTGGCCATCCTTACCGAGAAACGCATTGCCGACATGTAATGGCTGGTGGATATCGCCCACCAGGTGGGTGATCAAGATCAGTGCTTCGCGCTGGCTGAAGCCATGCGGATTGCTGGCAGCATCAGCCTTGCCCTGCAACACCAGGATCGCCTGTTTCAAGGTTTGCACGATATCGTCATCGGCCGTGCCCACGCCATGATCATGGTAGTGCGCATTCTGGAATGGCACGTTCGTGTAATGGTATTCGCCATGCTTGGGGTTTGCCGCCACATACGTCAACATTTCCGGCGATTGCGGCCCGCAATAGGTGCCCTTCACGCAATCGGGCCAGTTGGCGATCTTTTCCAGGCTTTCGCCCGGCAACAGCAACTTGGCAATATGCGCTTGTGCCGCGCTACCCTTGAGCAATTGATCGGCGATGGCGCCCACGGCGCGGTGGCCATCATTGCCCCACGCCAGCACATTGCCGGAAGCGAAAGCGGCCCCCAGCGCCAGCACGCTCAGTAATTTTTTCATGTTCACCATTACTCCTTGCCTTGCGGCGTAGCCTTCGCCGGTTTTGGATACTGCTTGTTGATGTCGATGGGCTGCGCATAGACCGAGCTCCACGTCTGCTCATGCAGCACGGCAATACGCTGAGCCATGGCGTCGTTGCGCAGCACCACTTCCAAGTTGCGCGACAAGTCGAAATAGCCGCCCGCCCAGTTGCTCGTGCCGACCCAGGCCAGCTTGCCGTCGATGCTCATGGTCTTGCTGTGAATCACGCGCGCGAACGGAATGAAACCGGTCGAGGCGGCAGGAATCGTCACGATGCGGATTTCCACGTTCGGCACCAGGGCCAGGCTTTTCAGATAGGCAATGGCGGGCGCTTCCGTGTTCCAGGCTGACACCATCAGCTTGATCTTCACGCCACGCTGGGCGGCTGCCCGCACGGCGTTGTCGATCACGGCGTAATACGGACGCGTGCGGTTCGGACCATACGACAGGGGCGCGTAATCGAGCAGCTGAATGCGCACTTCGCTTTTCGCTTCCGCCAGCAAGGCGGGCAAGCCCGTTTCCGAGTCGCCCACGCCGGTCGGGTTGTACGCATTCGGGCTGGCCAGCAAAAAGGCGTTTTGCGCGTAGTTGGCCGGCACCACCTTGCTGTTGAGCACCGTGGCGCGGCCGCCTTGCGACGTCAATGCCTGGGCTTGCCAATCCTGCTCGAAAATGGCTTGTACCTGGCCCACCATGGCTGGTTCCGTGATCTTCAAGCCCGTCTCATGGATGTGCTCGAACGAGCGCCAGTCGAAATTCTGGCTGCCGATGTACGCCACCTGGCCATCGACGGCCAGGTATTTCGCGTGCACGATGCCGTTGCCCGTGATTTTATTGAAATCGATGAGGCGCAAGTCCAGGTTCGGAATCGCCTTGATCTGGGCGATGGTCGCCGCTTCCGACAGGCCCACGCCCTTCTGGTCCAGCAGGAAGCGGATTTTCACGCCACGCTGGCCGGCCGCCGTCAAACTGGCCAGCACCTTGTCAAAAGCCGTGCCCGGCTTGCTGACGGCATAGAACTGGGCGATGACGATTTCTTTCTTGGCCGAATCAAACAACTCGCTCCACACGGCGACGGGCTCGCGCAGGTCGGGATTGGTCAAGCTCGTTTCCACGGGCGAAGTGTGCACGAGCTCAAAGCCGGGAATGGTGAAATCGGCGTGGGCGGTGCCTGCGAACAGGCTGGAGAGTAAAACGGAAAAAAATAAGCGACGCATGGTTATTCCTTGTAAATTATTTGACGCGCACGATGCGCCCGGCCGCCGTGGCGCTGCCAGCGGGCTTGCCGGCGCGTGCACGGGCGATCAGGTAATCGCTGAAAGCGTCGATGTCGCGCACGCCCGTGTCGAGCCTGCGCGTGCCGGCCGCCAGCACGGTGAAGCGGTCGCCGCCGCCGGCCAGGAAACTATTGGCAGCGACTCTGTATTGTTGATTGTCTTCAAGAGGAATGCCATTCAGCATGATGCTGCCCGGCAGCACACGCTGGCCATGAGGCTGCGTGCTGTCCCAGCGGTAGCTGAAGCCTTCCGATACCTGCAGCAAATTGTTCTCCTCCGCTTCGGCACCCGGCCATTGCTGTTCGAGCAAGGTACGGATTTGCGCACCAGAAAGACTGACGACGATCAGGGTATTGCCGAACGGGACAACTGCCTGATTCTGACCCACATTCGTCATCAGGTCGGCGCCCGCTTCCAGGTCCTTGCGGATGCCGCCATTGTTCATCAGGCCGATTTGTGCACCGGCAGCGCGCGCGCCGAACAGGGTGCTGTCGGCCACCAAGTCACCCAGCGGGGAAGCGCCGCTGCCCTTGGTGCTGCGGCCCACGGTGGGCACGGCGATGGCGGCCACGGGACGCGACAATTCCGCCGCACTGCGCTGCTTCACGGATTCCAGATAGGCTGCCACGGCCGGGTCCGGCTCATATATGCCCGGCAGCATGACGACGTTTTGCGCGCTGGCATCGATCAGCGCATTCTTGACGGGATCGACCTTGAGCTTGATGCGCGTCAACATGTGTCCGCCCATCTGTGCCTGCGTCACAAGCCGGCCATCGACGCGGCACAGATAACCCTGGTGCGAATGGCCGCTGATGACCAGCTGGATGGCCGGGTCGAGGCGTTTCACCACGTCGACCACTTCGCCCTTCAAGTGGCTGCAATCGGGCTGGTCGACGGCGTCCTTCGTCTCGCCGCCCTGGTGCAGCAGCACCACGAATACGCCCACACCCTGCGCGCGCAGCTGCGGCAAGGTGGCGTTGATGGCGTCGGCTTCATCGCCGAACTGCAGGCCGGTAATGCCGGCGGCCGTCACCACGGATGGGGTATCTTTCAGCACGGCGCCGATCAGGCCCACCTTGACGCCATGCGCCTCTTCGATACGGTAGGCCGGCAGCAGAGACTTGCCCGTTTGCGTGTCGATCACGTTGGCGGCCAGATAGGTATAGCTGGCGCCCTTGAAGTCGGGCGTGAACTTGCATGCCTTGTCGGCGCGCGCGGACTCGCAACCGCCGCGCTGCTGGCGCAGCAATTCCACCTTGCCCTGGTCAAATTCATGGTTGCCAACGGAACTGGCCTTCATGCCCAGCATATTCATGGCGACGATGCTCGGTTCGTCCGCCCACAGCGCCGACATGGCGGGGCTGGCACCGACCAAATCGCCATTGCCGACAAAAATCAGCTGCGCGTCTTCGCGGCGCCACGCCGTCAGGGCGCCGGACAAGGTATCGATGCCGCCAGCCTGCACCGTCTTGCGCTCGGCATCGGCGACGCTCGCGTAGGTAAATTTGCTGCGGTCAAGGTTGCCGTGGAAGTCGTTCAGGGCGACCAGGTTCACCTCAATCGCACCGCTCGGCGCAGGCGCCAGGTTGCTGCAGGCGGACAGGGCTAGGATCAGGGCCGCGGCAGCGACCGGAGTGCGTAAGAAGTGAGCCATGGAATCGATATTTAAAAAGGGAAGAGTAAACCATCCGGTCGATAAAAAAAACGGCTGGTGTCGCCACCAACCGTTTTTAACTTGCCAAGCTACGAGGCAACTACGAGATTAGAACTCGTACTTAACCGTGGCTTGAATTGCCCATTGCGATTCGCCTTTGGTTTGACGAGTTTCAAGGCTCGACACATCGCGGGTGTTATAGATGTAACGACCCTTCTCATCCAACCCAGCATAGTCAACGAAGTTGCGCACGAGGCCGCCGTTGGTCTGGAACGGTACTTCGGTGATATGGCCCCATTTACGGTTGATCATATTACCAACGTTCATGAAGTCCAAGGTCAGCAAACCACGATTACCTTTGAACAAGCCTGGCAATTCCTGGCTGATACGCATATCGATGTTATTGGTCCACGGAGCAAAGCTCTGATTACGGCCAACGACACCACCGGCTGCTTTACGCAGGTCGCCATTGGCGTTCACGATCTTCCAGAACGCTGCTTCGTTGGCTGCACGGGCTTCTGCGGTGGCGCCGTAGAAAGCCACTTCACCCGAACCAGGTGCTTTTGGAATGTACATCAAATCGTTGCCAGCCAAGCCGTCACCGTTCAAGTCATTCTTGATGGTCCAGCTGTATGGCTTACCGCTACGGCCTTCATAGAACACACCGAAGCTGGTCTTGTATTCGCTGAAGAAACGCTTTTGCCAGCTAACGTGAGCCGTGAAACGGTCCTTGACCAGGTAGTTCGAATTCGAAGCAACGTTCTCGTTCGGATCGAACGAAGCGCGACTGGCGAAGTTCGAACTGGAAGTCGATGAGGTCAGTGGCGACACTTCGGTGGCGTCAGTGTAGGTGTACGAACTGCCCCACGACAGGCCATTACGCATCGGACTGCGCAAGCTCAAGGTCAGCATATTGCCTTGACCTTCCTTAGTCTTGGTTGCCTGCAATACCTGTGCAAAGGCTAGATTATTTGCGCCCTTAGCCGTGAATGCACAAGGTGCGCCCCCCGTCGAACCATTTTCGTTCCAGCATTTTTGCAGGTAACCATTAGCCGAGTAGTACAGAGGACGACCATCGGTACCGGTTGCCGTCGCAGGTCCCAGATTCAGCTCTTTGTAGTAAATCGCGTCCTTGGTCTTCGTACGCAGGTATTCCGCGCCGATCACCAGACCAAACCATGGCAATTCATGCTCAATCGCAAGATTGCTCTTCCAGACCGAAGGCTGTGCCAGGTCGGTGCTCAACACGTCGACTTTGGCTGCAGGAATGTTGCTGATCACACCCGTTGGTTGATTTGTCGGATCCGGGCTGAAGAAGGCACCATTGGTTGGGCAAGTACGTGCCGTGAACGTGCAGCTGATGTTACGCATGACCACGCCGGTGTTTTGGTATGGATTACCCAGCCATACGGCCAGTGCCGCACCCTGGAACAAGCCTGCGCCACCGCGGATCTGCGTCGGACGGGCAGTATCCATCTTGTAGTTGAAGCCCACGCGTGGCTGATACAAGTTTTGACCGTCAACAGTATGCGTATTATCAACACCAAAACCACCCGTTTGGCGACCTTTGACCAGTGGACCGACCGGCAATGCTGCCGCCTCGTTTTTCAGTGGCGAGTCACCGACGCGGGTACCATCGATACGCAAACCGGCGCTAACGGTCAATTGCTTGTTCACGTTCCAGGTATCCTGGACAAACAAGCCGATGTTTTTCAGCGTAAAGCGAGCAACGGCATCATCCAAAGATTTGCCATCGATTGGCGCTTGCAAATTATAGACATCTGGACGTCCACGGCTGAAGTTTTCCAGTGTCGCGGCCTGGATCACGGCAGCGGTTTTACCACTGCAGGTAAAATTGCCCGTTGTATCAAACGTATAGGAAATCTTGTCCAGGCAAGCGAAGGTGTAAGTGCCGTTGACGTTTTGCAGGAATGCATTGTAAATCTTGTTTTCGCTGTAATCCGTACCGAATTTGATATCGTGATCGCCCAGGCTCCAGTTGGCGCCTGCGTAGAGATCTTTCGTGTCCGTGCGCAACACGTTCATTTGACGGCTGGCTTCGGTACCGAAATTGAGGTAGCGACTGCCAGTTGCGAGGGTCGACGATGCGCCATCCGGCAAGGCGCCGAAGAAGCGGAAGCCAATCGATGGCATTTTGGAGCTGGTCTCCGGGACACTGTCATACTTACGCGTCGATAACTTCAGCTCCGTCGAAAACGTTGGCGTCCACTCTGCAGTCCATTGTGCAACAACAGTTTCCAGATTTTTCTTCTGGTTATACCAGTAAGAGCTCAGGGAAAGACCTGTAGAAGAAAAGCCGGTGAAGAATGGCTCAGCCTGTTCAGTCTTCGCATAGCGCAACATCAGGCGCTGGCTGTCCGTCACGTTCCAGTCAAGCTTGAGCAGCTTGTCCTTGGACGTGAACTTGGTGCCAGCAGGGATAGCCGATGTACCAATATCCAGGTTATATTTATCTTTGGCAATAGCGGCAATACCGTCGATCGCAGCCTGCGAAATGGCAACGTTCGTCAATGCACTGCCAATTGGACCAAACGTCGGGGTACTGCGCGAGCTCGACGTTTCCTCATAGTTTGCGAACAAGAACAGTGTGTCCTTGATCAGTGGTCCGCCCAGCGTGACACCCTTGGTAGTATCTTTCGAAGGTGACGGGGCGTAGTAGGTATTGGCGGTATCGTTGTAGCGGTCGCCGGACATCTTGTCATTGCGGAACGCGTAATACGCACTGCCCTTGACCGTATTCGTGCCCGATTTGGTGACGGCATTGATGTTGGCGCCCGTATAGCCTTTTTGCGTTACGTCATAGTTAGCAACGTTCACTTGCACTGACTGGATCGCTTCGATCGAGATAGGCTGCTTGCCAGTGGCGGTACCGGAAGCTTCCAGACCGAAGGTGTCGTTCACTGCCACGCCGTCAATCGTCATCGAGTTGTAGCGGGAGTTCTGACCACCCATAGAGATTTCGCTACGACCTTTGTCTGTTTGCGAAATACGTGGGTCGATACGCGCGTAATCTTGCAAGCTGCGCGAAACTGACGCCAGAGTAGCCAGTTCCGTCGGACCGAGATTGGTACCAGCACCCATGTTAGTACGGTTAAATATCTGTGCACGGGCGCCGGAACCCGTTACGTTCACGGTTTGCATTGGCGCACCCAGTGTGGCGTCCACGTTGGCAGTTTCAGCCAGTAGGACGTACACGCCGTCGCGTTTTTCAACTTCACCATTCTTGGTGATAGTGATGGTGTATGGACCGCCAGCGCGCAGGCCGCGGGCAACGTAGCGGCCTTCCACGTCGGTCGTCACATTGCTGACGGAACCCGATTCGGTGTGCACGATGGTAACAGTGGCGCCAGCTGCCGGCTTGCCGTCAGTGGCCGAGATACGGCCGCTAATGGAAGACGTAGTGTTCTGTGCGAACGATGGTGCCGCCGCCAGTGCAATAGACAGGCTGAACGCGATTTGCGTTAGCCGAAGTCGCTTGTGATTGATCATCTTTAACCCCAGAAAAGACTATTATTTTTTGAAAATCCTGGATTGCCCCACCGTCCGGCTGCGCCGCACAGCAACACAAACACAACATTTCCTCTTTACGATGCTGCAACTGTTACGCCGGCTGGACTGGCTGCGGTCTTGACAAGACCATCACAAAACGCCGCTCCACACATCACCGCTATTCCTATTCAAACAATAACGGCGGAAAAAATAGCGACCGATCCGTACGACCCAGGGCGCTAGCACCTGTGTCATTCACCCGACATGCCTACCCGGCTAACATGGCAAGCCGCGAGTGTAATTGTTAAATATTTCAAGACTGTGACACGGCGATAAAATGCAGTGGAATGTCGTCATTTAGCTGCGCGACTGTTTGTTTCACACTGCATCTCACCTTTATTTACTGCAAATACCCATCTTCATACGATATCGCCCATATGAATTGTGACTTTTTAATATCACATCCATCTCACTATGCATCATCAAAAAATGGATGACAAATACGTTTTTTTTTACATATTTATATATTTTAAGTATAAATAGCATGGAGTAACTAGCTGGATTGATATGGTGCTGACAGCGTCCGGGCTTATGGCGCGAGATTATAAATGAGCAATATGTACTTGAAATTGATTCATCCATGAAATTGGATAAAGTCGTGTATCTGTCGTTAATTGTGTCGCATGGCCGCCACAAAGTTAACAAAATAACAGCTCATGGATCTGGGAGAGGAAATGAAAAACGGCCGGAAGATCCGGCCGCCTTGATAGTATCAGTTGTGAACGTCGCGCAACTTACGGTTTTTTGCTCTTGCCTGCCTTGTCGGCGGCGGCAATTTGCGCTTCAAAACGGGTAAAGCGGGCATCGAGCGCTTTCAGCAAACGTTGCTTGTCCGCTTGCGCCAGGAAGGAATAGCGCAGGCTGTTATACGACAGCTTTTTGATTTCCGCATAATCGGTCTTGTACTGGCTGGCAAACAGCACGTATTCATTCGACAGGGTATTGCGCGAGACGCCCGCGTCATCGGTAGAGATGACGAAGGGCACGCCGTACTTGCGGTACAGGGTGATAGGATGGGCCTGCCCCTTGATACCGAGAATGTAATCGTTGCTGGTCAAGTTCACTTCCACGGGAATACTGCGTTCGCGCATCTTTTGCATGATCGCCAGCGCATTGTGTTCGTACGCGATATCCATGCCATGGCCGATTCGGTCGGCAGCGGCCACGTCGACGGCTTCTGCAATATGGAAAGCCATGCCTTCCGGCGGTACCATGCCCAGCGCCAGCTCGCCGGCGTGCAGGGCGATCTTAACGTTCGGATATTTTGCCTTGAGGAACTTGAACATTTCCATGTGCAGGCTGTAATCGCGCATGGACACATTCACGCTTTCCTGGCCCACGATGTTCACGCCCACCAGCAGCGGATTCAGGCTGGCTGCATTGAACGCGGCCACCATGGACGAGAACACTTGCGATGGGGACAGGAAACGCAGCACATACGCCTGGTAGCGCATGGTGAAATTGGCGTCATCGATACCGGTGCTGCTGGCGTTCACGTTGTCGTTATAGGCAGTGATGCTTTTCTGGAAGCTGGCGTCCTGCTCCAGGCTCTGCGTCCAGTTGGCCAGCACGGCTTGCAACGCCGCCGGCTGCAAGCCTGGCGCCAGCACCTGCTGGTCGAACTGCACGTTCTGCACGAATGGCGACAGCTCGAAAATCGTCTCGATGTAGCTGAGGTTTTCCGCGATGGCGCGCTGCTTCAGGGTTTTCAGGCCGTCCGCCGTGTTGCTCGACGCCACGGGGCCGAAGTAGCCAAATGTATCAAAGAAGGTACGGTCCGGTGGTGTCTGGATGGCGCCGTGGTTATAGAAATCCTTGGTCGACCAGCGCTGCAGCAATTCCGCATACAGGCCAGCATCGGCAAATACTTCCGTGGACGACAGGCATCCACGCTGCGCGGCCGGCTTGGCGCGCTCGGCCGCCACGACGTCCTTGTTGCTTTCGATACGGTAGGTCGTCTTGTTAACGCAATAGTTTTCCTTGTCGACCCAGCCGAGGAATTGCTCGGCGTAAATGGCGCCCGAGTAATGGTGATGCAAATCGCCGCCCTTGGGCATCATGGAAAAGAACAGGCTCAACTCGGCTGTCTTCGGCTGCGCACCGGCAAGCAGGGCGGCAAAATGGCGCGCGGTGGCCGCTTCATTGGAAGACGCGGCGGCTTGCGCCGTTCCGGTCAATGCCAGCGCGGCGCCAAGCGCCAGGCCAGTGAGTTTCTTGTGCATTCGCGTTCTCGCTCAGGGTAATTCTATTGAACAACGGGTAGGTCAGCCCTGCCCCCGCACATGCACGCATTGCCCGCCTGAATAGGTGGCAGCCACGGCGCGGTCGTCGCCCAGCAGCGCAAAGGCAAACAGCAATTCCTCCAGGCTTTGACAACCGGCCGTGCGACGCTCCAGCAGCGGCGTCGATTGCTTGTCGAGCACGATGAAATCCGCTTCCGTGCCAGCCGTGAAATTGCCCAGCGTGCCTTCCAGTTGCATGGCGCGCGCGGCGCCCAGGGTCGCCAGGTAAAACATGCGCAAAGCGGGCAGATAGCTGCCTTTCAAGCGTGCTACTTTATAGGCTTCGTTCATGGTTTGCAACATTGAGAACGAGGTGCCGCCGCCCACGTCGGTGGCCAGCGACAGCAGCACGCGCGCCGCATCGGCCCGCTCGAAATCGAACAGGCCGCTACCGAGGAACAGGTTTGATGTAGGACAAATGGCGGCCGCCGAGGACGTTTCCGCCATGCGCGCGCGGTCGCGCTCATCGAGCCAGATGCAATGGCCGAACATGGCGCGCGGGCGCAGCATGCCGTACTGGTCATACACATCGAGGTAGCTGCGCGCCTGCGGATGCAGTTCGCGCACCCAGCGGCACTCGTCTTCGTTTTCCGACACGTGGGTTTGCAGATACGTATCCGGATAGGCGCGCGCCAGTTCGCCCGCCAGATGCATCTGTTCATTCGTCGAGGTGGGCACGAAGCGTGGCGTGATCGCATACAGCGAACGGCCGTGCTTGTGCCAGCGCCGGATCAACTCCTCGCTTTCGCGGGCACCGGACTCGGCCGTGTCGCGCAGGAACTCGGGACAATTGCGGTCCATCATGACCTTGCCCGCCACCATGCGCAAGCCGCGCGCCTCGCTGGCGCCAAAGAAGGCATCGACCGATTGCGGATGCACGCTGCCATACACCATGGCCGTGGTGGTGCCGCAGCGCAGCAGTTCATCGAGGAAAAACTCGGCGACATTGCGCGCGTGGACAGGGTCTTCAAACGCGCGCTCGGTGGGAAACGTGTACGTTTCCAGCCACGGCAGCAAACCAGGCGCTGGCGAGGCGATCATTTCCGTCTGCGGAAAATGCAGATGGGTATCGATGAAACCCGGCACGATCAGCTTGCCCCGGTAATCGACAATATGCGTGCCAGGCGGCAAAGTCGTTTGTAGTTGCGCATAATCGCCGGCTGCCACAACCTTGCCATCGGCCACGATCAGCAAGCCGTCCGCATGCCAGGCGTGCGCCTCCTTGCTGAAGGCGGGGTCGGCGTAAAAGTGCAGCAAGCTGGCACGGTAAGCTTGCAATGTGGCAGGTACAATCAACATGACTTCTTTCTATAACGGGTGTATGGCGGCGCGTTTATTGCGGCGCGATGGCGCGCTGGCAGGTACCAGCCGCAGCGGTGCGGCCAGGGCAGCGCCAGCGGCTTCCTCCCACACCATGAGTAATTGACAGGCAACGGAGGCGGCGATCACGGCCGGCGCCTTGTTGCGGATGCCGGGCATGCCGATCGGACAGACCATGGCGGCGATCCGCGCCTCGGACACGCCGCGCGCCTGCAGGCGGTGCTCGAATTGCTTGCGTTTCGTGTGCGAACCGATCAAGCCGAACCAGCCTGCATCGTCGCGTGCCATGATGGCTTCCGTCAAGCGTTGATCCAGCGCATGACTGTGCGTCATGACGAGAAAACTGCCGCCCGGCGGCGCGATGGCGACAAATTCTTCGGGTGTATCGGTGGCAGCGATGCGCACGTTATCTGGCAGTTGCGCTGGAAACATGTCTTCGCGTTCATCGACCCAAGTGATATTGCAGGGCAAGTGGGCCAGCGCGCGCACGATGGCGGCGCCCACGTGACCGGCGCCAAACAAGGTCAGGTGCGCGCGCGGCGCCAGGCAGGGGTCGACCAGCCAGCGCCGCCCCTGGCCGTCCTGCGCCACATGGGTTGCGCGCTCGCGTGAAAACGTATCGGGCGCCTGGGCGGGCATGCCGGCGATCAACATGCCCGCCGCATCGAACAGGGCCGAGGCGACGTCACCATCGAGCGCCGTCAAGCGCCAACTATCCTGCTGGCGGCGCTCGCGCAAGGCGGTCAGTAATTCTTTCAGGCTGGCATCGACATACTCGAACGCCAGGTGAACGACGCCACCGCAACATTGTCCCAGGCTGGGCCCCAGCGCGAAACGCTCGAGCCGCGCATGCGTGTCTGCAGTGGCCAGCATGGTCTTGGCAATTTCCACAGCGCGCAATTCCAGGTGGCCGCCACCGATGGTGTCGACCTGGCCATTGAGGGTGACGCGCATCTTCGCCCCCGCCTCTCGCGGCCCCGACCCTTCCACCAGGGCGACCGTCACCAGCACGGATGCCTGCGTGTCGTTCTCCATTGCTGTCAGCCAGTCGCTCATCCTTAGCTCCTATGGGTTAGCGCAAAGCGCTTGCACGGCCATGACCGCCTTGAGGATTTCCTCGCTGGTGGCGGGTGCATTCAGCGGCGGCTGCACGGCGTGATTTCCCACGCTGGAAATGGCATCACGGATGGCAAAGAACACGGAAAACGGCAACAGCAGCGGTGGCTCGCCCACGGCTTTGGAACGGTGAATGCTGTCTTCCACATTGCTGTTCTGGAACAGCTTGACGCGAAAATCTTCCGGGCAATCGGAAATACCGGGAATTTTGTACGTCGATGGCGCGTGCGTCATCAACTTGCCCGCCGCATTCCACCACAGCTGCTCCGTCGTCAGCCAGCCCATGCCCTGAATAAATGCGCCTTCCACTTGACCCAAATCAATCGCGGGATTGAGCGACTGGCCCGCGTCGTACAAGGCGTCGGCACGCAACAGTTTCCATTCGCCCGTCAGAGTATCGACCACCACTTCGGCCACGGCCGCGCCATACGCATAGTAGGAAAACGGATGGCCCGTCATCGTCTTCGCATCCCACGACAGGCCGGGTGTGGCATAAAAACCGTCCGACCACAGCTGTACGCGGGCCAGATAAGCCTTCTGCACCAGTTCGGCAAACGCCACGACATGGCCGTTGACGTGGATATGGTTATCGAAGAAGCGCACGCAAGCAGCCTCGCCACCGTACAGTTTGACCGCGTAATCAGCCAGGCGTTCACGGATCTGGCGCGCCGCATCCTGCGCCGCCTTGCCGTTCAGGTCGGCGCCGGTGGACGCTGCCGTAGCCGACGTGTTCGCCACCTTGCTGGTGTCGGTGGCCGTGGCCCGCACACATTCGAGGTCCAGGCCCAGTTCGTGCGCCACCACCTGCATGACCTTGGTATTGATGCCCTGCCCCATTTCCGTGCCGCCATGGTTGACCAGCACGGAGCCATCCACGTACACATGGACCAGCGCACCGGCCTGGTTCAGATGCGTGACGTTGAAGGCGATGCCGAATTTCAGCGGCGTGAATGCCAGGCCCTTCTTCAGGATCGGGCTGGCCTCGTTAAAGGCATCGATGGCGCGGCGGCGGGCGCGGTAATCGCTGCTGTCTTCCAGTTCGGCAACGAGTTCATGGATCACGTTGTCGACGATTTTTTGCCCGTACGGCGTGACATTGCGCCCTTCCCCATCATTGCGGCCATAGAAATTGAGCAGGCGGATATCGAGCGCATCGCGTTGCAAGTGGCGGGCGATTTCATCGATCACGTACTCGATGGCAATGGCGCCCTGCGGTCCGCCGAAGCCCCGGAAAGCCGTGTTCGACTGCGTATTCGTCTTGCCGCAGGCGGCGCGGATATCCACGTCGGACAAATAATAGGTGTTGTCGAAGTGGCAGACGGCGCGCGTGGCGACGGGACCGGACAGATCGGCCGAATAGCCCGCGCGCGTGGTCATGTCGACCTTGGCGGCAAGAATCTTGCCCTCGTCGTCGTAGCCCACTTCATATTCATAGTAAAAACAGTGGCGCTTGCCCGTCACCAGCATGTCGTCGTCGCGGTCGGCGCGCAGTTTCACGGGACGCTTCAGTTTGGCTGCCGCAATCGATGCCGCTGCCGCCCACAGGGCCGACTGCGATTCCTTGCCACCGAAGCCGCCGCCCATGCGCCGGCATTCGACGGTGATGTTATGCGAATGCACGCCCAGCGCATGCGCCACCACGTGTTGCATCTCGCTCGGATGCTGCGTCGAACACAGCACCAGCATGCCTTGCGCTTCCTTCGGGATGGCGTAGGAAATCTGCCCTTCCAGGTAGAACTGTTCCTGGCCGCCCACATACAGCTGGCCCTTGAGCACATGCGGTGCCTTCTCGAAGGCAGCCTGGTAATTACCACGCGTCAATTGCATCGGCGGCAGCACATACGATTGCGCGGCCTTGGCCGCCTGCGGCGTCATGATCGCCGGCAGCTCGTCATAGGTGACTTGCGCCAGGCGGGCGGCGCGGCGCGCATGGTCGTGCGTATCGGCCACCACGATGAAGATGGGCTGGCCCACGTATTGCACCAGATCACAGGCCAGGATGGGATCATCGTGGATAATGGGACCGCAATCATTGGTGCCGGGAATGTCGTGCGCCGTGTAGACGGCGACAACCCCTTGCGCACCACGCACGGCGGACAAATCCATGGCCGTGATGCGCGCGTGCGGCTTTTGCGACAGGCCCAGCGCCGCGTGCAAGGTACCCTGCAATTCGGCGATATCGTCCGTGTAGGTGGCTTGCCCCAGCACATGCAATTGCGCCGATTCATGGGGACTGGGCTTGCCCACGGCGCTCCAGGCAGCCGCTTGCAGTTCGGGCGTGGCAGGATGGTTCATACGGGTCCTTTCAGGCGCGGCAAGCGTAGGCGTTGACGGCAGTGCGCAGCAGCGGCGCACCGGGGCGTGTTTCCAGCCAGAAGCGGCGCAACAGGTTTTGCGCCGTCGTCATGCGATAGGTATGCGAGGCGCGCATGTCAGACAGCGGTGCGTAATCGTCGGCCAGCAGGCGCATGGCGATGACGAGATTGTCTTCCGTCCACGCCTGCCCCAGCAAAAATGCTTCCGTTTGCGCGGCCCGTTGCGGCGTGGCCGCCATGCCGCCAAAGGCGATGCGTGCATCGATGATGCGCTCGCCGTCGAACTGGAAGGCAAATGCGGCGCACACGGCCGAGATATCCTGGTCGAAGCGCTTCGCCAGTTTATATGTGCGGAATTGCACGTCGGCACGCGGCAAGGGGACTCGCACGGCTTCGACAAATTCGCCGGGTTGCAGATCTTTCTTTTGGTAACCTTGATAGAAGTTTTCCAGCGGCATGCTGCGCTGGCCGGCGGAGCCGCGCAGCACGACCTCACTGCCCAGCGCAATCAGCCACGGCATCGAGTCGCCGATGGGCGAACCATTCGCCACATTGCCGCCCAGGGTACCCGCGTTGCGGATCGGCAAGGAAGCAAAGCGCTGCCACAATTCCGACAACTCTTGCGGATAGTACCCGCACAGCGCCGCATAAGCATCATTGAGGCTGGCACCGGCGCCGATGTGCAACTTGCCTTCGTCCACGGCGATGGTTTTCAGCGCTGCCACGTTGCCCAGATAAATGATGTCGCCCAAGTCGCGCAGTTGCTTGGTCACCCACAAGCCCACGTCGGTGGAGCCGGCCAGCAAGCAGGCCAGTGGCTTTTCCGCGCGCAGCGCCACCAGTTCATCGATGCTGCGTGGCGCGTGGAAGTACTGGCCACCGTGTTCATAGGTACTAACGCTGCCGCGCTGCAGCGTTTGCAATTGTTGTGTCAGGGCATCGCGGTCAAAATCGACATGTGGCAACTCGCCCATGCGCCTGGCAGCATCGATAATGGGCCGGTAGCCCGTGCAGCGGCACAGATTGCCAGACAGGGTGTCATCGATTTCGCAGCGCGTGGGCGTAGCTCCGTTTTTCTGCAGATACATGCCCCACAGCGACATCACGAAACCTGGTGTGCAAAAACCGCACTGGGAACCGTGGCATTCGACCATCGCCTGCTGCACCGGGTGCAGGGCGCCGTTGGGCTGTTGCAAGTCTTCCACGGAAAACAGGGCCTTGCCATCGAGCGTGGGTGTGAGCTGGATGCAGGCGTTGACGGCTTTCATCTCGACCTGGCCGTCAACCAGGCTGCCGATGACCACCGTGCAGGCGCCGCAGTCGCCCTCGGCGCAGCCCTCCTTGGTGCCCGTGCAATGCAAATCCTCGCGCAGGTGCTGCAACACAGTCTGCGTAGGGGCGGCGTTGCGTACTTCCTGTACGGCACCACGGTAATAAAAGCGGATCGGTTCTGACATGCTGGCCTCGGTATAGTCCCAGTATAGGAGATTAACACCGGCATATGGGACAACTATATGCAAAGACTGATTTTACTTATCATTCAATATCAATACCATCAGGTAGTGCAGGGATGCGTCGCATGCCAATGTTCGGCGATATCGATGCGGCGCGTGATCCACACCTGCTCATGGCCCTGCACATAGTCGAGGAAGCGCGCCAATGCCGCAGCCCGCCCCGGACGCCCCACCAGGCGGCAATGCAAGCCCACAGACAGCATCTTTGGCTGATTCAAGCCGTTCGGATCGCCTTCTGCGTACAGCACATCGAAGGCATCCTTCAGATAATCAAAAAACTGCGTGCCCGAATTAAAGCCTTGCATGGCGGCAAAGCGCATGTCGTTCGTGTCCAGGGTGTAGGGCACGATCAGCTGCGGCTGCACGGCCGGCATGCCGGCGGCATCCGTGTACGCCACCTTGTCCCAGAATGGCAAGTCATCGCCGTAATAATCGGCGTCGTAGCGAAAACCGCCATGTTCGACCACCAGTTTGCGCGTATTGGGCGAATCGCGCCCCGTATACCAGCCTTGCGGGGCGGAACCCGTCAATTCGCGGATGATCTGCACAGCTTCGCGCATATGTTCACGTTCCGTCGCTTCATCCATGTTTTGATAGGAAATCCAGCGCAAGCCATGACAGGCGATTTCATGCCCCAGTTGCTGGAAGGCGGCTACCGCTTCCGGATTGCGTTTCAAGGCCATCGATACGCCAAACACGGTCAGCGGCAGGTGCCGCTCCTCGAACATGCGCAGCAAGCGCCACAGCCCGGCGCGCGAACCGTACTCATAAATCGACTCCATGCTTAGGTGGCGCGCAGGGAAAGCGGCAGCTCCGATCATTTCCGATAAAAATGTTTCCGAAGCGAGATCACCATGCAACACGTTGTTTTCCGCCCCTTCCTCGTAATTGAGGACGAATTGCAGGGCGATGCGGGCCTTGCCCGGCCATTGCGGATGGGGTGGCGTGCGGCCATAGCCGATCAAGTCGCGTGGATAATGTTCGTAATTGTTCATGCGGAGGCGCGCCTATAGGAGGACAATGTTGGCTATATGCCCAATCATATAGCCCGGCGCAGTCACCGGTATATGATTTGCACGATAAGCACATTCACTCACCCTATATACAGGATAGCAAATGGGAAAACTCAGCACGCATGTACTCGATATCGCCCACGGCAGGCCGGGAGCCGGCGTCAAGGTGGCCCTGTTTTCAGTCGCGCCGGAAGGCAAAGTGTTATTGAAGATGGATATGACCAATAGCGACGGCCGTTGCAGCACGCCCTTGCTAGAAGGCGATAACATGAAGGCGGGCCAGTATGAGCTGGTGTTCAATGCAGGCGATTACTTCGCCGCCCAAGGCCTCGACTTGCCTACACCACGCTTCATCGACCTGGTCACCCTGGCCTTCGGTATTGCGCATACGGATGAGAACTACCACGTACCGCTGGTGGTATCGCCGTGGTCGTATTCGACTTATCGGGGAAGTTAAGCGACGTTAGACAACAATGGCAGCGCATGGCGCTGCTTTTTTTACGCCTGTCCGTCTGGCCAGAGAAGGCGCCAGACGAAAAAAAACCCCACCATTGCTGGCGAGGTTTTTCTCTACTACGAATAACAAGCCTGACGATAACCTACTTTCACACTGGTTGCAGCACTATCATCGGCGCAAAGTTGTTTCACGGTCCTGTTCGGGATGGGAAGGGGTGGGACCAACTTGCTATGGTC